>NZ_LKBC01000009.1:0-65796 GCF_001400005.1 Pseudoalteromonas sp. P1-30 | reverse complement strand
TAACCACACTTCATAGGCTCTGCCTTGCCTAAAAACCAAACATACTGCTGCAAATTCGACCATCAAAGAACAACACGCCCTAAAGTTTACACTCGACAAATTTTAGCAATTTTAATAACGTGCACAGCATTAGAGTTAATGAATAAAAGCCCATGAAAACAAATTTAATAACCCGCGAAGGTTACTTACAATTACAGCAAGAGCACGACCATTTATGGAACGTTAAACGCCCTGAAGTCACTAAAATAGTGAGTTGGGCGGCAAGCCTTGGCGATCGCTCAGAAAATGCAGACTATCAATATAATAAACGCTTACTGCGCCAAATTGATCGTCGTGTTCGGTATTTGCGCAAACGCCTACCCGATTTAAAAGTTATTGATTACTCGCCGCAGCAAGACGGTAAAGTATTTTTTGGCGCATGGGTAGAAATAGAAAACGAGCAAGGCGAGGTTAAAAAATTTAGAATTGTAGGGCCTGATGAAATATACGACCGTAAAGACTACATATCAATTGACTCACCTATGGCGCGCGCCCTGATAAAAAAACAAGTAGACGATGATTTTGAGGTACCTACACCGCAAGGTAAAAAAGAATGGTATGTAAATAGTATTGAATATCAAAAATAGTCCCCCCATAACATTATTAATAAATAACTACTTTGATTCAGATCAGGTAAATTTTTTATTGTGTAATATATCTCATTAGGATATATATTGGTTTAGCAGGTTTATCTTTAACCTGATTTTTAAGGTAGTGGCTATGTCAAACTTAGTACAGCGCATATGTAGTAATGCCGTATTGTTTGCACTTTTAATGAGTGTGAGTTTGACTCTGCATGCCAATACCACCGAAGTAAGTATAGATAACGCCAGTGTATCTAATCATTTTATCGCTTGTGAATTTCCTGACCAAGCAACCCCCGACATTGACTTAGATTCTCATGTTAATGCATTTGCTATTAGGTTGTTTCAACCGCTACCTAATGCTGTTTCATCTTTTTACCAAAGTACAAACCTAAACCGTCCTTTTAGTACGGCATATCAACGTGGTCCACCTAGCTATTTAATTTAATTCACAATTTTACTTTTTGATTAAATTTTATAACTAATAAGGTGACTACTATGTCTAACTTTAAAGAATTACGTACCCAAAATATTTCTCATGGCGTTATTGCAAGCACGTTTGAAGATCAACAAGCCACTATTGATTTAACATCTCCGGCTTTAACCGTAATCAATAACTTTACCCAAAAAACGCCAATTCGCGCTCAATACGACACTCCTATTAGCGAGGCGCTTAAACAAGTACTAGCAGAGCATTCTGACTATGTATTGGTGACTGATGATGCGCAAAAATTAATTGGTATTGTTTCAAGTGCCGACCTACAAAGTGCTAAAATTACGGCCATTGCACAGCGTTTAAATACCAGCCGCAATGAAGTGAGCTTACGCTACATTATGACACCTATTAGCCAACTTAATGGCGTAAGTATGCAAAGCCTAAGCTATGCAAGTATTGGCGATGCACTACAAACAATGGAGCATCAAGGCAGCATGTTTTTATTAGCAACAACCACTAATAACGAAATATGCGGGTTAATTTCGGCGCGTCAAATAGCTAAAACGTTACACATTCCAGTGCATATTACCCCTATTGCTCACACGTTTAGTGATGTTTTAGAAAGCGTAGAGCACCCTCACTAAAGCGCGCTTTTACGCTTTGTAAGCTCAGCCAAGCCAACCATCTTAAAGCAAGCAAAATTGCTTGCTTTAAGAGCTTTTTATTACAACCTGCTGTGATATTATTCAACTAATAAATACCTACCAAACTCATTAAATAGCAACTTTAATAAGCTGGGTATAACAGTACCAGAGGGATTTTCTGGTTTTATTTTTTGTATTAAAAGGTTTATGCATGAGCGATATCTCTGCACGTTTAGCCACTGAGCTAAATGCACAACAGCAACAAGTTGTTGCTGCTACAAAATTACTTGATGAAGGCGCAACGGTTCCTTTTATTGCGCGTTACCGTAAAGAAATTACCGGTGGATTAGACGACACGCAATTACGCCTTTTAGAGCAACGTTTGTCGTACTTGCGAGAGCTGGAAGAGCGCCGCAGCTTTATTTTATCAACCATCGAATCACAAAATAAATTAACGCCAGCACTTAGTGCCGATATAACCAGCGCACAAAGTAAAACTGAGCTTGAAGATTTATACCTTCCTTATAAAGCTAAACGTCGTACCAAAGGGCAAATAGCCATTGAAGCAGGCCTTGAGCCACTTGCCGATGCGCTATTTAACGACGCAAACTTAGAGCCAGAGCAACAAGCGCAGCAGTTTATAAATGCCGACAAAGGCATTGCTGATACCAAAGCAGCCCTGGATGGCGCTAAATTTATTTTAATGGAACGCTTTGCAGAAGATGCCAAGTTATTAGCTAAATTTAGAAGCCACATTAGCCAACACGGCGCTATACAAAGCACTCTTATTGACGGTCAAGAGCAAGCCGGTAGTAAATACCGCGACTACTTTGACCATCAAGAACCTCTTAAAAAGGTCCCTTCTCACCGCGCACTTGCTATGTTGCGCGCGCGTAACGAAGGTATTTTGCAGCTGAGTATTAACCCAGAGCCAAGCAGCGAAAATGCAGCCCAGCTATGCGCGCAAATGATTGCTGATCACTACCGCTTAGATGTGAAATATAAAGCAGCTAGCGCATGGCTATTAAGTGTTGTGCAGTGGGCATGGAAAATAAAGCTTGGCCTACACCTAGAAAATGAATTTTTAGCAGCCATGCGAGAAAAAGCCGAAACCGGCGCTATAGATGTATTTGCTAAAAACTTAAAAGACTTACTTATGGCCGCCCCTGCTGGGCCGCGTACCACGCTTGGTCTAGATCCTGGTTTGCGAACTGGCTGTAAGATTGCCGTAGTCGATGGCACAGGTAAATTGCTTACAACCCAAACTATTTTCCCTCACGCACCACAAAATCACTGGGAAAAATCGTTACGTACATTAGAGCAACTATGTCGCCAGCATAAAGTAGAACTTATTGCGATTGGTAACGGAACCGCATCACGCGAGTCTGACAAGCTAGTAGGCGAACTTATTAAGGCCAATGCTGAGCTTAAATTAAACAAAATTATGGTAAGCGAAGCCGGCGCGTCTGTTTACTCTGCGTCTGAATTTGCAGCGAATGAATTTCCTAACTTAGATGTGTCTTTACGTGGCGCGGTATCTATTGCGCGTCGCCTGCAGGACCCACTTGCCGAGCTTGTTAAAATTGAGCCAAAATCAATTGGTGTAGGCCAATACCAACACGATGTCTCGCAAAGCCAATTAGGCCAAACACTAACCGCAGTGGTAGAAGACTGTGTAAACTCTGTGGGTGTTGATTTAAATATGGCCTCGGTGCCGCTTCTTACTCGCGTATCGGGATTAAATAAAACCTTAGCGCAAAATATAGTAAATTACCGCGACACTAACGGCACGTTTACTAAGCGTAGCGAACTTAAAAAAGTTGAGCGTTTAGGACCAAAGGCGTTTGAACAAGCAGCAGGCTTTTTGCGTATTAATCAGGGTAAAGACCCACTTGATAACTCATCAGTTCACCCTGAGGCTTATCCTGTTGTTAAACTTATTTGTGAGCGTAACAACCTTGATGTAAATAGCTTAATAGGCAATAGCGAGTTTTTAAATAAGCTGGTTGCTAATGACTACACCGACGAGAAGTTTGGTTTACCTACCGTTACCGACATCATTAAAGAGCTAGATAAGCCTGGGCGTGATCCTCGTCCTGAGTTTAAAACTGCTGAATTTAAAGCCGGTGTAGAAAAAATCACAGACCTAAAACCCGGTATGATTTTAGAAGGTGTGGTTTCTAACGTTGCTAACTTTGGTGCGTTTGTTGATGTAGGTGTTCACCAAGATGGCCTAGTGCATATTTCGGCAATTACTAATAAGTTTATCTCTGATCCGCGCGAAGTAGTAAAAGCCGGTGACATTGTAAAAGTAAAAGTGGTTGAGGTAGATGCCCCACGTAAACGCATTAGCTTTACTATGCGCTTAGATGATGAAATAGACACAAGCAATAAACCCGCTGCCGCGCCACAAAAGCAACGCAGTAATCAGGGCCAGCAACCGCGTGCAGCAAAACCAAAGCGCGATAACGGTAACGCCATGATGGGTAATGCCTTTGCCGATGCATTTGCTAATGCAAAGGTAAAAAAATAATACCCTTTTGCTTCATTAAGTGATGACTCCTTAAACTAAAAAGCCGCTCAGTGAGCGGCTTTTTTAATTATGCTTAGCTGGTGTTAACCAAACGCAGAAAAACCACTCTCGTTTTGGGGTGAGCTAGTCATTTGATAAAAATTAGCTATACGGCCAGCTCGTGCGTCTACTTCTGGGTCGCGTGATTGCTCGGTATTAGTATCGCTTTGAGACTCAGCGGTGCTGGTTTCGTTTATTGACAACGCACTTTGTGGCTCTTGTGCTTGCGCTTCATCGTCAGCAGGGGCTGATAATTCAGCTTGCGCTGCGGCCATTTTTTGGGTTGCATCAGCGGCAATGGCTCTATCGGCACTAGAAGGTTCAGCAGGGGCAAGTGCGGCTGCTCGTACCGTTTGCATTTTATCTATAGTGGCTTGCGGATCGCCGGGGATTTCAGATACATCAATTTGTACCTCACCGCCAACAGCGTAATTAGTGCCATCTGGTCCACGTTGGTATTCATAACTTGGTGAGCCTGCATACTGCCCACCCACCGATGCATGAGCTTGTTCGTGCACACGCACTTCAGTATCGCGCGCTTTAAGCTCTTCGATTTGCTGTTGTTCTAATTCTAGCTGTTGCTGATCTTGCTCTTCTTCGGGGGTGTCTTCGCTTGCTTGTTGGTTTTGTTGCTGTTCGCTATCTGAATCTTCGCTGCCTTGCTGGCGCTGCTCAACAGCTTGCTCATCACTGAGTTTACCGGTTGCATCATAGGTGGCGGCTTCTGCACTGCTTGGCAGTTTTGCTTTATCAGCATCGCTTTGTGCTTTGGTTTCGGTATTACTGGCGCTATTGGGTGCAGGGGCAGGAATAACTTCGCGCAGTTGGTTGTCACGCCGAGCGGTTTCCGTATAAACATTGGCAGTGTTTATATTGATAGACGGAAATGGCGTGACAATATTCATAACGTTTAAACTTTAATATCGATTAGCGTACCAAGCACTTCATCTGCTGTTTGAATAGATTGCGTGTTTACCTTGGCATTAAACTCTTCAACTTTTAAATTAACAAGCGCTTCGTCAACCCGAGCTGGTTGTGCAACAGGCGCTGTTACAGCCTCTTCAGGTCGCGCAGCTGTTAACTGGCGCTGTTGGGCTAGTTGCGTATCGTCTTGCTCTTCAATGGTGGCACGGTTTATCTCTGCGCTTGCTCGTTCTATACCTTGGCTTGCACGATTAAACCCTTCTACACCACTATTAAATACTGAACCAATAGCCATGCTGTACCTCCAAAAAATAAATATTGTTTAATTATCGCTCACTTCATGGGCAAAATAAAGCTTTAAACAGTACCTTTCTTTAGGCTATTTTAAAGCATTGATTTAACGGCAGATAAAAACTCTTTTTTATGAGAAATAAACGGTGCATGGGAGGCTTTATCTAGTACTTCGTATTCAAACTCAGTATTTAGTGCTGCCATTTTATTAATTGCTTTGTAAGGTACCAGCGCATCTAAACGGCCAAATATCGCTTTTACAGGCACTGGGCAATGCGCAAATACATTGCGTAAATCATCATTTTGTAAAATATTTAAGCCCGCACTTAATGCCTCACTTTTAGGCGCGCTGTACTGATTTAGCAAGAGCTTTAGCTGCTTTATATCATCGCGTGCCGACTCGCTACCCATGGCCTGAATAGCTAAAAAGCGCTCTATGGTTTTTTCTCGGTGATTAACTAATTGCTCTTTAAATTGCTCAAGCACGCTGGCTTTTATTCCAGGCCAATCATCTGCCTCGGCAAAAAAAGGGCTTGAGGCAACTAAAATTACTTTTGATACTTTATTTGGCCAATGTTTAGCAATATAAAGTGCAAACAATCCTCCTAGCGACCAGCCCATTAATATAGAGCCAGGGCTAAGTTGCTCGCTTACGATTTCAGCTGCATCGTGTAAATTATAAGGACTTGGGCAGCTATTGCTGTTGCCAAAGCCAGGCAGATCAATACTGCGCACCGAGCCACTGTATAAAAACGTCAACTCTGGCTGCACTAATTGCCATACGCCTTGGTTCATGCCCCAACCATGTAATAAAACTAACTCGCTTTGCATATTTGCCTAACCTTAACCAAACTTAGCCACATCATAACGCTTACATTGACGAAAGCAACGCAAGGAGCAGCCAATGCAACACTCATTTTTTAATTGGTTATTCCCCTCTTATTGCGTGCAGTGTCAGGGAGTTATTAGTGCTCAAGAGGGGTTGTGCGACTATTGCTTAGCGGATTTAAGCGTGTTTGATTTAAATAAGCACAGTAATTTATTGCACCGCCCGGATATTGTAGAAATGTTTCCGCATTGCGAGTTTGATAAGCTCTTTGCCTGTGCTTTTTATCAGCCCCCATTTGAGCATTGGCTTAAACGGCTCAAATTTAATAATCAAATTCACTATAAAAAAGCGCTGCAACAAGTAATTAAACGCCAGCTAACGGTGTTTTTTGAAAATTTAACTACCCAGCCCGACATAGCTATTATTTTACCTTTGCACCGAGGGCGCTTTTTAACGCGCGGGTTTAATCAGGTAAGCCAAGTGTGGCAACCGTGTTTGGCAAAACATATTTGTATAAGTAATGCGCTAATACGCAATAAAGCCACGCAAGCACAGTCACAATTATCTAGAGCTAAGCGGGTTAAAAATGTAAAAAATGCCTTTGTATGTACACAAGATATGAGCGGTAAAACGGTGGTTATTGTAGATGATGTAATGACCACAGGCGCCACGCTTAACGCGGCTACCCGGGTATTAAAGCAAGCGGGCGCTAAACAAGTCTGGGCTTTTGCTACGTGTTTAACGCCACTTTAAAGGGGTAGTTAATCACCTCTTACTCTAAATGTGTGGCCAAAAAATAAAGCATTACTGAGTAATCGGCTTGTGCCGTACCAGTATCCTCTAAATACAGGGTTATCTGTCATCGCAATAACACTGCCACGCCCGTATGAGTGGGCCATCATGGCTGCTGCACCGGCAATTTGCTGCTCATTTACGCCATCGGTAAACCCTGCTAATAGTGGTTTTTGCGGGTAAGTGAGTATGTTTACAAACGGGGCGGATGATTTTTCTAATAACCAGGTACTATTTTTAAATACAGGCAGCGTTTCACGATTAAGCGAAAACGTTAGTGGATGCGTGGTGTCTACATCGGTATTAAAAATAGCGCCGGCTATACGTTGTCGCCCAGCTAAATGATCTTTATCTGCGTAATTTAGCCCTTGAGTATTAAAAGCGCTGGCTACATCTTGCCTAGATAAATAATTAGCCTTGAGTAATTGCTGATCAGCTAAAAATTTAGCGCCGCCTTTGTGGCCCCAAATTACGCCGCCTTTTCTTACCCAGCTTTTAATAGCAACTTTATCACTATCGGCTAAGCCCGAATAATTGCCATTAGCTAGTACAATGTGGCTGTAATTATTTAAATCTAAGCTACCTAAACGCTCCATTTCTACTATGGTCGGAGAAATACCAACAAAGCGGTCAAGGTAATACCATACTTCACCCGCTTCGTATTGGCTTACGCCTTTACCGCCCACAAGCAGTACTTTTGGCTCGTTTAATACCGCCATAGTGCGCGAGCCTAAATCGGCGCCTTTCCCTGTAAGACCAGTGGTAATAGGCTTTATCGCAATACCAGACTGGGTTTGAGCATCGTTTAAAATAGCCACCCAATCAGGGTTTGTTTGCAGCCCTGCGGGGACAATAATGCTGCCAGGTGCAAAGTCTATTTCGGTGGTGCTGCTTTTAGCTGTTAAGGCGCTTAACGCGACACGCGCTTTAATGCCTTGCTTTAGCAAGCTATTTAGCATTTTAGGCGCTAAGTAATCGTCCCAGGCAAAGCCAAATGCATAACTTTGCTTTAACGCAGCAAATGATGGTTTAACTGCTTTTTGCCACGCAGTGCTGGCTACTTCTAAGCCCCAACTACTTTTTACTTGTGCAAACTCTAAATTAAAAGCATGGGCGAGTGTCCAGCCTGACACATCATAAAATGTGTTATCGGCAAAACTTTTTTGCTCACTAAAAATAGCTTTTACTAAACGAAACTGTGGCTGAGCTAACGGCACAAAATAGCTCTGGGTGCTAAAGTTTTTGCCATTGGCTTTTAGCGCTTTTGTAAGTGGATAGGCGTTAATTTGATGCTGCTTTAACAGGTTTAAAAATAGTTTAATCCGGGTGCTATCTTTAGCGCCCTCAACCACATAGCCTTCAAAACTTTCATCATGTGCTAAATCAACTGCTTGGTTATAAAATTTTGCCTGATAGGTTAATAGCGCCTCGCGGTTATCTACCGCTGCTTTAAAGGTTGATAGGCTTGTTAATAACTGATTTTTAATAGTAAAAGGAAACGTAAGCGTACCATTTATGGTTTCTTGTACATGCCCACGCGAGCTGGCTTGCTCAAATAAAATACCTATACCGCCGTTTACATCGGGGTAGGTTGAACCCTTGCCGTAATAAAAGTCGTCAAAGCTTTCTTCGGTAAAATAAAGGGCATTATTTTTATCTAAAGTTTTAGCATGGTAATTGGCTATGGCTTTAGTAAGCGTTACGTTTTCATCTGGGGTAATTGGGTGCTTGCGACTGGCAATGCCAGGTTGAAAAAAGTAGCTGCTGTTTGGGCCCATTTCATGAAAATCGGTAAGAATATTTGGCTTCCATTGATGAAATTTAGCAATGCGTGCACGCGACTCTGGGTGTTGTAGTAATAACCAATCGCGGTTTAAATCAAACCAATAGTGATTTGTACGGCTACTTGGCCAGCTTTCTACGTGTTCACGCGTTTTAGGGTCGCTTGATAAGTTCATCCCCCGATTACTATTAGCCCAATTGGCAAAGCGAGCCAAGCCATCAGGGTTAAGTGATGGGTCGAGCAAAATAACGGTATTATTTAATAGTTTTTCTATTTCTGGGCCTTGCGCTGCAGCAAGGTAATACGCAACCAATAAAGCGGCATTGCTGCCTGATGACTCATTGCCATGCACACTGTATCCCATCCAAACTACAGCAGGCTCATTTTGTGTGTTTTTAGCTTGCTCACTGTTTGTTAAACGGGCTAAGTGCGCTTGGCGAATTTGCTCTAAGTTAGCTAGTTTTTCAGCGCTGCTAATACTTAGCATCACAAGCGGACGTTGCTCGTGTGTGCGCCCTATTACTTCAAAATTTATACGATTACTTTTTTGCGCTAGAATTTCCATGTAACGCACCAGTTGGTCGTGCCTTACATGCCACTCACCTACTTCGTAACCAAGTACGTCTTGTGGGGTGGGTATTGTTTTATCAAACTCTACATCTTGTTCAAAATAATACGAAAGTGGTTTTGCCATACTTGAAAAGCTAAGCATTGCCACCATTATAGTTACTATCCAGCGCATATAAATCACTCTAAAAATGTTTGTTATTTGCACGCTAGCATTGCTTAAAATAGATGCCAACTTTTTACGCTCAACACTAGCCGCAACACGATGAGCGGAGTATGATATGCAGTATCCGAGTAATTTAGTCAAGTATAGACGGTTTTATGATTTCTATTTCCGAAACAGCACAAGCGCATTTTGCTAAACTTTTAGCAGATCAAGCACAACAAACTAATATTCGTGTGTTTGTTGTAAACCCTGGTACATCACAAGCGGAATGTGGTGTTTCTTATTGCCCAGAAGACGCCGTAGAAGACAGCGATATTCGTCTTAACTTTAATGGTTTTGATGCCGTAGTAGATACAGAAAGCGCTCCTTTTTTAGAAGAAGCTGAAATTGATTTTGTTACCGACAAAATGGGCACTCAGTTAACTTTAAAAGCGCCTAATGCAAAGGCACGTAAACTAGGCGATAACGCATCGCTAAATGAGCGTGTTCAACACATGCTAGAAACCGAAGTAAACCCACAGCTAGCTAACCACGGTGGCCAAGTAAGCCTAGTTGAAGTAACCGCTGAAGGTATTGCAGTACTTCAATTTGGTGGTGGTTGTAATGGCTGTTCTATGATCGATGTAACGCTTAAAGAAGGCATCGAGAAAGAAATGATTGTAAAGTTTGATGAAATCACCGGTGTTGCCGACATTACCGAGCACCAAGCGGGCGATCACTCTTATTACTAAGCAATAATGTTAAAGCCGCTTATTTATCGCTTAGGGAGCAACCCTAAGTTGAGTTTAACGCGCTTTTTTCGCGGCTTAGCACTGTTTGTGCTAGCCGTGATATTTATTGCCCTTGGCTACTACACTCACTTTAGTTTACAAATTATAGGTGTGGTTATTTTAATCCCGGCATTATTTTTTGCTGCATGGGGTTATAGCGGTATTTTTGCCAATCGTTTCTCGCAAGTTTTAAAAGATATGGGGCCAAAAGATCACGACCCCGACCTATGGAAATGACACGTTCGCTTAATCTAGCAGCTGATTAGTTGCTTTTAACTGCAAATACTTAATAATTAACGTAACGCCGCGCATAAGCATAAAGCAACTCATAGCCAGCCATAACGCATTATTTTGCCACTCTATAAACACCCAAAACACCCCAAAAAAGCCAACAGCAGCTGAAAGAATCATACTGTTACGCATATTTTTTGCCCGTGTGAGCCCTACAAATACGCCATCAAACAAAAAACAGCTCATTGCTAACATAGGCAATACTATTACCCACGGTAAGTAATTTGTCGCAGCTTCTATCACCTCGGGTACATTGGTTAAAAGCTTAATAATAGCGCTGCCAAACACAGCAAAAAATACGCTGTATAACACGCCAAAAAGCATACCCCAAAACACACTTATTTTTACCCACAATCTAATGTTATTAACGCTTCGCTGACCTTTAGCTTGACCAACTTTGGCTTCGCTTGCATAGGCTATTCCATCAAGTGCAAAGCTTACTAACATTAAAAAATTAAGTAACACGGCATTTGCTGCAAGCGTTGTTTCGCCTATGCGGGCGCCATAAAAGGTCATAAAGCTAAAGCATAATTGCAAAATTAAAGAGCGAATAAATATATCTCTATTTAAACTAAGTAGCTCTGCCATTTTGCTAACACTGAGCCAGTTGGGCACGCTTAGCTCCACGCCTTGCTTTTTAGCGAGCTTAATCACTAGTAGCAACGCAAAAGCCAACGCGCTGTAATCTGCAATTAACGACGCCCACGCAGCTCCCGCTACTGCCCAGTCTAAATACACCACAAAATATATATCGAGCACTATGTTGGTAATATTGGTCACTAACAGCAAGTAAAATGGCCCTCGCCCATAATGTACGCCAAGCATCCAGCCAAGCAGCACTAAATTACAAAGTGCGGCAGGGGCACTAAATATACGAATACTAAAATACTGATATGCTTGAGCAAGAACCTCACTATTTGCGCCTGATAAAAATGCAATGGCTTGTTTTATCAAGGGCGATAAGGCAATAAGCGCTAACGCCACACACACGGCAAGCAATAAGCTGCGTTTTAAAAGCGCTGCCAACTGTGTTAAGTTATTTTGCCCGTATGCTTGGGCCACTAACCCTGTGGTGCTCATACGTAAAAAACCGGCGAGCCAAAATAAAATAGAAATAACAGCTGAGCCAAGTGCGATGCCCGCTAAGTAATGTGCGCTACCTAAGTGGCCAATAACAGCGGTATCAACAATTCCTAACAGTGGGACAGTAATATTTGATAATATCATTGGACCCGCTAGCAACAGCAAGCTTTTATGGTGTGCCTTATTATGTTTAAGAAATTGTTTCATTTAGTTTTAATTACTCTCATTTGTTTATCAGTACGTGCTCATGCGGCGGTTATTTTACAGTATCACCATGTAAGCGAAACCCTTCCCGCTGTGACCAGTGTAAGCGCAAATACGTTTACCAAGCATTTGAGCTACTTAAAAGAGCATAATTTTAATGTTATTGCACTAAATGAGCTAATAAGCGCTATACAACAAGGCAAAACATTACCTGAGAAAACAGTCGCTATCACCTTTGACGATGGTTACAACAATAACTACGAACAAGCTGCGCCTATTTTAGAAAAATTTGGTTACCCCTATACTATTTTTGTAAACCCTACCCTTATTGATGAAGGCAAAGGCTACGTAATGGGGTGGGATAAATTAAAAGAGCTCGCAGGCAAAGGGGCGTTAATTGCCAATCACACTGCCCAGCATGACTACCTGCATATTAAGCTAAAAGATGAGAGCGATGCACAGTGGCAAGCACGTATAAAACAAGATATTTTGCATTCTCAACAGCGTATTAAAGAAGAAATAGGCCACGACTATAAATACCTAGCGTACCCGTATGGTGAGTTTAATAACAAACTACAAACGCTTGTAGAAGAGCTTGGCTTTATTGGCATTGGTCAGCACTCAGGCGCTGTAAATAAAAACGCTAACTTTACCCGCTTACCGCGTTTTCCAGCCTCTGGCTTTTACAGTAAATTAGATACGTTAATTACAAAATTAAACTCTCGGGCGTTTAGTATTAAAACCCTAGATTACCAAGACAGTGTAACCTCACAAAACCCACCAACGCTCAGCATTGAGTTTGAAATGGGTGATTTTCATAAAAGTCAGTTTGCGTGTTATGTATCAAGTGTTGGGCAGGCTAAGTTAACTTGGGTAAGCGACACAACTGTAAAAATTGACTCGCCAAAGGCGCTAAATAAAGGCCGTTCACGCTTTAATTGTACCGCCCCTTCTATTGAGCACCCTGGTAGTTACTATTGGTTTTCGCAGCCGTGGGTTATTCAGTAGCAATTACACTTTTATAGTCTGATGCAATAAGCGCTGGGTCACTTTATCAAGCGCAACAATTTCGTGAGCGGCACCTAAATCAACCGCCGCTTTGGGCATTCCCCACACCACAGAAGAAAACTCATCCTGTGCAATGGTGTAACCACCCGCTTGTTTAATACTAAGCAAGCCCTTTGCTCCATCGCTCCCCATACCGGTTAGTAACGCTGCCACAATGTTTTTTGCGCCGCACTCAAGTAAAGAGTTAAATAATACATCTACTGCCGGTTTATGGCGGTTAACAGGCTCAGAATCATCAAGCTCGCAATATAAACTTGCCCCTCTTTTTTTTATGCTTAAGTGCAAACCACCTGGGGCTATATAAGCCCATCCCGCAGTGAGCTTGTCGCCGTGCTGCGCTTCTTTTACGTTAATTGCACAGGTGCGGTCCATACGCTGGGCAAACGAGGTACTAAATACCGGAGGAATATGCTGGGTAATCACAATCGCAGGGCAATTGGTCGGCATTTTTATAAGCACTTCTTTTATTGCTTCTGTGCCCCCTGTTGAAGCCCCTATCGCTATTACCTTGTTTAATAAAAATTGTGCATTGCTAGGTAAAGGCTCACTTACGGTGCTTACCTTTTTAAAACTTCTTACCCTTGCACCTGCCGCCACACGCACTTTTTGCTGCACAACATATGCATATTGACTCATTTGCTGCTTAACATTCACAGTTGGCTTGGCAATAAAATCCACTGCACCAAGCTCAAGCGCTTCTAAGGTGATAGGCGAGCCTTGCTGGGTTAGTGTAGAAATCATCACAACGGGCATAGGTCTTAAGCGCATTAAGTTTCTTAAAAAGCTAATGCCGTCCATTTTTGGCATTTCTACATCGAGGGTAAGCACATCCGGATTGAGCAATTTAATCATTTCTCGTGCTTGATAAGGGTCTTCAGCACAGCCAACAACCTCGATATCGCTAGCCTGAGATAATATTTCGCTCAGCAAACGCCTTATCAGTGGTGAATCATCTATTATCAGAACTTTAACCATTACGGCTCCTAAAACAGCTCTATGTTAGTCTCGGTGGCTTTATCTTGTTGCTTAAGGTTTTGCAGGTAACGCACTTCGCGTTTTTCAATTGTATTGTTGTGCAAATTCTTCAGCTTTTTTACGTGGACTTTGCCCGTATGCGGATGAAAAAAAATTTTTCGAGGCCACGGCCCCCCCATATCTTGTGCAACAAGATTGAGCGACTCTTCCTGAATATACGCATTGGCAAAGCTAATATTACCTATCCCTATGTCGGTCATTGCGCTAATTATTTTGCCGCCACCAAAGAGTTTTATTTTTAAATTTTTTCGCGCAGCACCACCTTTGAGTACTTCGTTGATCAGGTATTCCATTGCCCAATTTCCGTAGCGGCAGCTCAAACTATGGGCACTGTTTGATTCTAGGCCTTTTTTTACCGGCAACATAAAATGATTTACGCCACCTATACCGGCTTTTTCATCGTAAACACACGCGGCTATGCACGACCCAAGCACTGTGGAAATAAGCTCATCATTTTTTGATACATAAAATTCGCCAGGTAATATTTTTGCCACCACGCTTGTGCGCCCTGCATCCCAGTAACGTTTTATATGTTCAAACCCTGGGAGCACCGGCCTAAACTGTGCGTGCATTGTGTTGCTTTTGATACATGGTTTTCCCTAAATTTTTAAACTCAGAATGCTCTTTTCCCATACTCTCTGAGTGCCCTAAAAACAAATAACCGTCACGATTAAGTGCATTTGCATAACGTTTAAACAAGGTGTCTTTTGTTTCTTTATCAAAATAAATAACCACGTTACGACATAAAATTAAGTCAAACTGCCCTTTCATAGGCCATTCTTGTAAAAGGTTAAGGCGTTTAAAAAAAATGTGCTTATTTAACTGTGGTTTTACTTTATATGTTTGCCCATCTTTGCTTTTTAGAAACCACTTTTTAAGTACATTGTTTTCTAAGCCATTTACATTAGCCGCGGTATAAATACCCGCTTGTGCTTTGGCTAATACATTAGAATCTAAATCGGTTGCTAAAATTTTTACATCCCAAGAACTTGGGAATAAATCGGCAAGGGTTATTGCTAAGCTGTAAGGCTCTTCGCCTGTAGAGCAACCCGCTGACCATACGCGTACTCGTTTTGTTACTTTGTTACTGCTAAGTAACTGCGGCACTATGGTGTTTTTTAAAAACTCAAAGTGGTGGGGCTCTCTAAAAAAGGAGGTTAAGTTAGTGGTAATAGCATTAATAAATGCGTCAAACTCAGCCTCTTTATTATTGTGTAAGTACTCTAAGTATTGAGAAAAGTTTTTAAGTTTATGCTCTCTTACCCTTCTTGCTAAGCGGGAATACACCATTTCGCGTTTATGATCGCCAAGCACAATTCCGCACGCGTTATAAACTAAAGTGGCAATGTCTTTAAAATCTTTATCGGTACATAAAAATTCTTTCATTGTCATACCATCCCTTGTAAAGCAGGCTTGCTAGGATATTAACTAGCAAGCCAGTAATGACTAAAACTCTTCCCATTCATCTGCTGAGTCTATAAAGTTTTCGCCTTTGGGTTGGGTATTTTTTAAATAGCCACTAGGTTGGCGCGCAGGGGGCGCTGAGCGTTCAAAGTGCGTATTTGGCAATGTGTTTATGCCTTGCTGCCCGAGTGAAAAAAAGTGCAATAACTGACGCATCTCGTTTGCTTGCTCAGCCATTGACTCGCCCGCCGCAGACGCTTCTTCTACAAGTGCCGCATTTTGCTGGGTCATTTCATCCATTTGGGCAACCGCTTTATTAACTTGCTCAATACCTGCGCTTTGCTCTTCAGAGGCTTCGGTTATATCCGAAATCATTTGCGTAACACGTTGTACGCTTGAAACAATTTCTCTGAGTGTTTCGCCCGACTCATTTACAAGCACAGAGCCATCGGTAACTTTTGCAACGCTGTCTCTAATAAGCTCTTTAATTTCTTTGGCTGCTCCAGCTGAGCGCTGCGCTAAATTACGCACCTCACCAGCAACAACGGCAAAGCCACGGCCTTGCTCACCCGCTCTAGCTGCTTCAACGGCGGCGTTAAGTGCCAGTAAATTAGTTTGAAAGGCAATTTCATCAATCACGCCAATAATGTCTGCAATTTTTTTACTCGACTCGTTAATGGCCGACATACTCGTTACAGCTCTATTAACTACTTCACCACCTTGAATTGCTTTCTCGCAGGTTTCTTCGGCTAAATCGTTAGCGACTTTTGCGTTATCTGCATTTTGCCTTACGGTACTGGTCATTTCTTCCATACTTGAGGCGGTTTCTTCAAGTGATGAAGCTTGTTCTTCGGTACGCTGGCTTAAATCAGCGTTGCCTTGCGAAATTTCCTCTGCGCCACTGGCTACTAACGTGGCCGATGAGTTAATTCGGTTAATCACATCGGTCAATTTATCTGCTGTGGTATTAGCATCTTGCTTGAGCTTATCGAACGAGCCTTGATACTCTTTTTCTATGCGTTTTGATAGGTCGCCATTGGCCATTGCATCAAGCATTTGCGCGGTATCACTAACGGCATCATCCACAATTTCAACTAAGC
Source organism: Pseudoalteromonas sp. P1-30 (assembly GCF_001400005.1). Taxonomy (NCBI): domain Bacteria; kingdom Pseudomonadati; phylum Pseudomonadota; class Gammaproteobacteria; order Alteromonadales; family Pseudoalteromonadaceae; genus Pseudoalteromonas; species Pseudoalteromonas sp. P1-30. The sequence goes on along the minus strand of NZ_LKBC01000009.1, from coordinate 49,214 downwards.
TGTTTAAGCCCTGCGCTAAGCGTAAGAAAAAGCCTTCTTTACCTTTTTCATCTACTCGGGTTTCTAAATCGCCATTACCTGCATCGCTGACTAATTGTGCAATTTCTTTTTCTATTGCAACTTCGCCCGTTCTATCTTCCCACTCAACTACGGTGCCTATGCGTTCTTGTTCTGGTGTAAAAATAGGGTTTGCAACTAAACCAAAGGTACGCCCGCCTACTTTTATTTCGGCTCGGTAAGTTGTTGTAAGCTTAGCTAGTAGGTTTTGTTGATGAGCCGGATTTTTATGGAATATATCAATGTTTTGCTGCATTAAATTGGTGCTATCAAAGTTTGGCAGCTCCTTTTTCAAATCATCTTCAGCAATATTCATCATCGATTTAACCGCGTTGTTCATGTATACAATTACATTTGAAGCATCGGCTATCATGGTGTTTGTTGCTACGGTATCAAGGGCTTGTTTTACTCGTAAGTTTTCTTGTGCTTCAGCACGTTCTTGCTCTGCTTTTGCTACGCTATCGGTAATATCTTCCCACTCAACAATGGTGCCTAAATGCTTACCTTCATGGTTTATCCACGGTGTAGCAATTAAACTAAAAATAAGCCCCGCTAAACGTAACTCAGTTTTATAAGGTTGTTTTAAGTTTTTTAATAGTTCGCGTTGATGAGCTGGGTGCTTATGAAAATCATCAACACACGTGCCTATTAAATTATCAACAGAAAAACTAGGTAGCACACCTTGCAACTCAGTTTCTCGCGCTTTGAGCATTAACTTAACCTGATCGTTTACAAATACAATATTTAGGTCTTTATCGGCAATCATCACATTGGCTTGGCAAACAGTTAACGCACTTGCTAAATCGGCAGCCTTTTTAGACTCTCGCTCTAGCTGTTTTTGCGCGGTGATATCACTGGCGTATTTAATAACTTTATAAGGCTTGCCGTTTAAATCGAAAATAGGGTTATAAGAGGCTTGAATCCATATTTCTTGCCCTTGTTTGCCTATTCGCATGTACTCGCCCGAGTCGTACTCGCCTCGTCCTAACTTATCCCAAAATTGTTTATACTCGTTTGTTTTAGCGTATTCTGGGTCGACAAATAATTTATGATGCTGGCCTTTTATTTCGCTAAGTTGATAGCCTAAACCATTTAAAAAATTGTCATTGGCAGTAATAATTGTGCCATCAAGATTAAACTCAATCACCGCCTGAGATTTACTAATTGCCTCAAGTTGGCCTTGCGCTTCAGCGGCCTGTTTCTTTTGTTCGGTAATGTCGGTAGCAAATTTAATTACTTTTAGCACTTGCCCTTGGCTATCAATAATTGGGTTATAGGTAGCTTGGATCCATACTTCTCGCCCTCCATTAGCAAGACGCTTAAACTCATTAGAAATAAACTCACCACCGCGCAAACGTTGCCAAAAATTTTTATACTCGCTGCTTTGTGCTTCATCTGGTTCAACAAACATAGAGTGGTGCTGCCCTTGCACTTCCTCTAAACGGTATCCCATTGCATTTAAAAAGTTTGAATTAGCCGTAATTATTCTGCCACTGGGTTCAAACTCAATAACCGCTAATGATTTATTTAATGCATTAACGATTAAGTCATTACTTGATTCTGACTGCTTCGGATTACTAAACCATCCCATGCCCATCACCACCTTTATGTTTGTTTTTGTTGCTACATAGCGCTGTGGCTATATATCCATTGTTCTTTGTAAATCTATTAACGAGACCATTTTTTCGCCCACGTTCACCAACCCTGCGACATATTCACAATTACTCGAATCAGACAGGCTAGGGACGGGCTTGGCGTCTTGCTCTGCAATGCTGTAAACATCTGACACCGCATCTACTGCGATGCCCATTATTTTTGAATCGTTTTCAAAAATAACTTTTACAACAATAACAACTGTTAATGGCCCATATTCAGTGCTTGGCAGGCCAAAACGTAAGCGTAAATCTATTATTGGCACTATGGTGCCGCGAAGGTTTATCACTCCTTTAACAAAATCCGGCGCGTTGGGCAGTACGGTAATTTTTTCCCAGCTCCTGATCTCTTGCACGGTTAATATATCTACGCCGTATTCTTCGCTAGCCATAATAAAGGTTAAAAACTGCTTAACGCCTTGCTGTTGCCCTAAATGAATTTTGTTGTTTAGCTCGCTTTGTTCACTAATCATGAAGCCTCCAGAGGTGTTTTAGATTCTATGATTAGCTCTTGGCTACCTGGTTTTTTAAGCCCTGATAATTTTATTAAGCCGCTAATATCAACAATTAACGATACACGCCCGTCGCCTAAAATAGTTGCTCCAGACACCCCATCTACTTTTTGGTAATTAGCCTCTAAACTTTTTATGACTACCTGCTGCTGCGAAAGTAAGTCATCTACCAGCAAACCCACTTTTTGGTTGTCGGTTTCAACAACCACCAACAAGGTTTTGTCTAATGACTCTATGGCGTTTTGATGATTAAAAATTTGATATAAGCGTAAAATAGGAATGTATTCGTCACGCAGCCTTAGTACATCTAAGTCTTTACCCACTCGGCTTACTTTAGTGATATCAATCTGTAGTGATTCAACAATAGAAATAAGCGGAATAATATAAGTATGCTGGGCAACTTTAACTAATTGACCATCTAAAATGGCAAGCGTAAGGGGCAGCCTAATTGTAAAGGTAGAGCCAACGCCAGGGGCTGATGAAACCTCAACCGAGCCATTTAAAGATTGAATATTGCGCTTAACAACATCCATTCCTACACCACGCCCAGATAAGTCGCTAACCGCATCGGCGGTAGAAAAGCCAGGCATAAAAATAAGCTCGTTAATTTCATCATCTGTTAAATTACAATCAGCGGTGATCAGCTCATTAGCAATGGCTTTTTCTTTAATTTTTTGCGTATTTAAGCCCTGCCCATCGTCCATTATTTCTATCACGATATTACCGCCTTGATGAAAGGCATTTAAGGTCACGGTGCCCACTGGGTCTTTACCTGCGGCAACCCGCTGTTCAATTGTTTCAAGGCCATGGTCGAGCGAATTTCTGACTAGGTGCACCATAGGATCAGATATTTTTTCCATTACCGTTTTATCTAGCTCGGTTTGCTCACCTAATAATTTTAACTCCACCTGCTTATTTAGTTTTTGCGCTATATCGCGTACTAAACGCGGAAACCGGCTAAATACAAAGTTAATCGGTAACATACGAATACGCATAACATTTTCTTGCAGGTCTCGGGTATTGTGCGCCAGTTGTGCCAAACCTTCTTGTAATGACGTAATGGTTGATTCGCTAATTTCTTGCTCGCTCAACTGATTTAACATGGCTTGTGTTATCACCAGCTCACCAACCATATTTATTAACGAGTCTACTTTGTCTATTCCTACTCTTATGGAGGTAGACTCTGGTGCTGATGTTGGCTTTTTATCGGCTGTGGGTTTGCTTTTAGGTTTGTCGGGTGCTTTTTTAGCATCGCTAATAGGCTGTGTTTGAGCTGTGCTGTCGTTGCTCTTTTCATCAGCGTTTGCGGTGTGAGACGTGTCTTCATCAAATAACCCGCCACAAAGCTCTATTTTTATATCGGCATCATCTTCTACCCATTCAAATACCTCTTTAATGGCGGCTTCTTTTTCGCTGGTATTTAAAAAAAAGCGCCAGTGTAAGTAGCACTCGTCACTGCTTAAATCTTTAATATCTGGGATATCGTCTAAAAAGGCCTGTGTTTCAAGCTCGCCGAGTTCAGCTAGTTCGCTGATCATAAATAAAGGCTCGTTGCCTGTTTTAAAAAGGTGATGATGCGGTTTAAAATCAATTTGAAAGGTATTTACCTCAGCAGCAGCCGTTACTTCGCTTGCCTCACTTGGGGCTGAATCAGCTTGCATTTCCAGTACAATTTCAAACTGTTTTTTTAAGGTTGTAGCGTGTGATAAATCAGGCTCTTGCTCTGCTTGCAGCTCACCGAGCAACCCACGCAAGCAATCAACAGCTTTAAGCAATAAATTAACGTGCTCGGTGGTGAGTTCGCGCTCACCTTGGCGTATTTGATCCAGTAGGGTTTCTAGCACATGGGTAAACTCAGCAACAGAGTTAAAGCCAAAGGTGCCACTGCCCCCTTTAATTGAGTGCGCAGCTCTAAAAATAGTATTTATTGTTTCTAAGTCTTCTTCGCCGGGCTCTAAATTTAATAGCTCGGCCTCCATTGTATCTAGGCCTTCAAAACTTTCTTCAAAGAACACTTCAAAAAATTGACTTAAATCTATACTCACGCCGCACTCCTCAGTTAACGAATTACTTTTTTAAGTACCGCTAGTAACTGATCCGGGTTGAAAGGCTTTACAATCCAGCCTGTTGCGCCAGCTGCTTTACCTTCTACTTTTTTATCTAATCCTGACTCTGTGGTTAGCATAAGTAGCGGCGTAAACTTGTAATCAGAAAGGCCTCTGAGCTCTCTGATAAGCGTAATGCCATCCATAATGGGCATATTTACATCTGAAATTACCGCATCAAAACTTTGCTGCTTGGCAATCGCGAGGGCTTCGCTGCCATCTTTTGCTTCGGTAACATCAAAACCTGCGGTTTTAAGCGTAAAGCTCACCATTTGACGCATTGACGCAGAATCATCAACCGCTAAAATTTTCTTCATATAAACCTCTAACCTTTACTTTCAAGTGTTAAATATTGACTTAAGCCAAGTTGATTAATGGCGTTTTGAAGTGCATCACTGCTGCCTACCCATACAATTTTATGATGTATGGTAAGTAGGTGTTTTTGTAAGGCACACAAAAGTTGAATTGACGCGGTATCGGCTGAAACAACCTCACTGACATCTAAACAAATATCGTTGTTGCTATTGAGTTCTTGTAATAAATCTTGGTGAAGAGTCTCTACTTGCATAATCGCAAGTTCGCTTGGAAGTTTTAGCATTTTTTCAGGACTTTCCCTGTCAATTCAATTCATAACAAAAGCTTAGCCTTAGTTATTAAAATTGCCATAAAAGGCTCAAAAAAATTAATAAAACTTTTAAAAGTGGCGCTAAAAAGCAAAAAAGGAGCCTAAGCTCCTTTTAAAATGCGTGAAAAGTTTAAAACTAGTTTTTATAGTAATCCGCTATTTGTTTAAATTCGCTAATAAGTTGAGTGGTATTAATAAGGGGCACATTTCCTTGTTGGAATTCAGGCTTAAATATGGCTCTTACCGCTCCATTTGCATCAACTAAAGCCACCGAAGCACTATGATCGACCGCATATTCTGATTCTTGCGAGTCACTAATGGCATAAATTAGACCAAGCTCTCTAACCACCGGGAATAGGTTTTTGTGCTCACCCGAAACAGCTAAAAAGTCAGGGTTAAAATAATCAATATACGCTTTGCGCTTTACCGGCGTATCGCGTTGAGGGTCTACCGACATAAACCAAATTTGCAGTGGGTATTCGTTATGTAACTTTTTATACACGCTGTTTAGTTTAGCAAGCGTTAATGGGCAAATATCTGGGCAACTGGTATAGCCTAAAAACACTAAGTTCCACTGCCCCAAAAATTGCGCTTTGGTGACTAACTCAGCGTTTTGGTCGTTAAGTGTAAAATCAGAAAGAGGCTTTGCTTGCTCATACACTAAGGCTTGCACATCGGGTGCACTATTTTGTTCTGAGCAAGCGACTAATAAAAACGAAAAAATTACAACTAAGCTAATCCGTAACTGCTTCATAAAGGGAGCCATTTATCTATAAATAAGATCACGAAGAGTACCATTAAATGCACAATTGAAAAGCGAAATAAGTCCATTGCGGTATCATCGCTAGGGGCTAATTTAAGCTTAACCGCTTTATACAAAAAGAGTGCATTGAGCACACATGCGCCTGCTAAATAAATACCGCCCGACATACCAATTAAATAAGGTAATACACATACAAGCGCCAGTAATATGGTGTAAGCCACAACACAGGTTTTGCAAAAATCGATACCGTGAGTTACTGGCAACATAGGAATTTTAGCGCGTTCGTAATCGCTTTTGCGTGCTATTGCCAGTGCCCAAAAATGCGGTGGGGTCCACGTAAATATAATCATTACGAGTAACCATGGCGCGGCTGCCATTTGATTGGTTTCAGAAACCCAGCCCAATAAAGGCGGCATTGCCCCAGCCAAGCCACCAATTACAATGTTTTGCGGTGTGGCACGCTTTAAAAAAGAGGTATAAATAAAAGCATACCCAACTAATGCAAACAAAGTAAGTACGGCTGTTAGAGTGTTTGCCCAAAGCATTAGCATTATAAAACCAGCAACCCCTATCACGCCTGCAAAGCTTAGCGCATGGGTTTTACTAAGCCGGCCTTTGGCTACAGGGCGGTGGCGTGTACGCGCCATTTTTGTATCTATTTCGCTATCAACAACATGATTTATTACCGCCGCAGCGCCAGAGAGCAAACCAATGCCTAATAAACTAATAAATTGTACCGCAATGCCTCGCCCTACATCAGGCGCCAGTGCCAAGCCAACCCAAGCAGTAAGTACCAACATAGCCACTACTTTAAACTTGCTAATAGCTAAGTAATCTTGCAGTAAATTATAAGCACGCTGAATAAAAGGGTGTGCGCTAATAACCTGTAGTTCTTTTTTGTCGAGTGTGAGTGCCATAATTATTCCCCTTTAAGTGCGTGCTTTTAGGTAGTAACACAACCTAACCATAGTCAATAACAAGATAGCTGCCATTAAATTGTGCGCCAGCGCCACTCCAAGCGGAAAGTGCCAATGCACCACCGCAAGCCCCAAACTAATTTGGCAAAGTAGCGCAACAAGCACGCTGACAGTACAGTGTTTTATTTTTGCAGATTGCGCCTGACTGTATATACGCCACATAATTAGCGCCAACACAATACATGTAACTAGCGCCCAAATTCTGTGTAGTAGATGAATAGACATACGCGCCTGTTGCGATAGCACTCCGTACTCATAATTACTGTGCTCAAGCGGCAACTGAAACACACTACTGAGTGAAAATGGCTGCGCATAACTACATAGCGGTAGGCCATTACAGTGTGGCGCCGCATAATTTGCTGCAAGCCACCCACCTAATGCAATTTGAATAACCAACACAGCCAATGCAACTAAGCTCAATGAAAAATAGCCTTTAGCGCTACTATCTCCGCCCTCTATGGGTTTAGTAGTTAAACGTAGGTATAAAAGAGTGATTAGCGATAAAATACTAAATCCCCCCAGCAAATGCCCCATTACAATGAGCGGTTGTAAGTTCATAGTAACGGTCCACATACCCAGCGCAGCCTGAAATATAACTAACAATAATAAGGCTAGCGGTAACTTAACCGGCGTGTTTGAGTAATGGCGCTTTACAAAAGCCAATACAAATAGCGCTAAAATAAGCAACCCCAGCGCGCCTGCAAAGTAACGGTGGATCATTTCTTTCCACGCTTTGGCGGTTTCAAACATCATATCTGGATAACTTTGGGTAGCTAGTGCGATATCGGCTTCATGCTTTGGTACAGTTAAAAAGCCATAGCAACCGGGCCAATCTGGGCAACCAAGACCTGCGTCACTTAAACGTGTATAAGCACCTAGCCCTACCACCAACAGCGCAAGTAACCCCGTTGCAAGTACCCAGTTTTTATAATTTTTATACATAGGAATCTCCCATTAACAATGCCCTATTAATTAGCTTGAACGAGAATAGTTAAGTAGTTTTTTTAAATCTTTTAATAAACCTTTTTGCACTAAACGGTTTTCTTGTGGCTGCTCTTTAAACGGATACTCAAGCACCACTAACCCCATATGATCGATTAAATATAGGCTAGCGGGCTGCAAATTTTGTTGCGCGTTAAAGGTTTTCCAAGGAATGTTTTTAACTTTAGGCGCTCCCATTACAGCCATATCAACCTTGCCCTGATTTTTTCCTAAGGCGATATATAAGTTATTAAGCGCATTGAGCTGTTCATTGCACGAAGCGTTACATTTATTGGAGTAATTAAGCGCAATTGTCCATTGCTTAGGGTTATGTTGCTGCCAGTTTTCAAGCTTTACTTCGTGCTGTAAAAACTCGCCATTATTGGTAATGGCGCTTGGCAACCAGTCTAGCTTTAGCGCACCGTATGCAAGTATTAGCGGTACAGCGCAACATACAACAAACAAAACTAAGGGGTTATTTTTCATTGTTAGTCCTCTTTTTACTGGCAAAAATGGCCACCACTACACAGGCTAAGGCTATTAAAAACCATTGCACTGCATACGCTTGGTGCTTTTGCGGACTCATCACCACCGCTTTATAATGCGGTATAGCTAGCGCATCTCCTGCACCTTGACGATAAGCCATAAAATTAAATAACGATTGATTACTCTGCTCACTTAGCTTTTGTAAATCTATTGATTGGATTCGTTTTTGAAGGTCTTGTTTTGTCGCATTGGTTTGTAAGTTAAAGCTCGTTAAATTTCGCTCTTTTATCTGCGCTTTAAAGGTAATATTACGTTTAGGAAGTTGAATGTTAGGTAATTCGCTGCGTGAAATAGGCGCTTTTACCCACCCTAAATTAACGAGTAAAGCGCCACTTGCTTGGCTTGGCTTAAATAAAACCAATAAATCGTAACCGACTTGCCCTTGGTAAACTTGGTTATCTAAAAGCCAGTATTGCTGATTTATTATTTTTCCGACAAGCTCAACCACTACACCTGTTTTATTCCACTTTGAAGGCATTGCCTGTAATTGCTGCCAGCTCATTACGCCTTGGGTTTGCATGTTAGCTATAGCTGTTAGCTGTTGCTGCTTTTGCTCAGCCCTTGCTAATTGCCAATACCCTAAACGTACACATACCAGCACCACAGCTACCACAACGCAAAGTGCGATAAATGAGCTAAGCTTTTGTTTACGCCTTAAAATTAACTGCATAAAGGGTCAACCCAGTGATTATTAAAATTATTATTGTGCTGCTGTTACTATTTATACTTTTCAACTTGTTTAGAGCGCTATTTATTATGGTGACCGATAAATCTGGCGGTCGGCCTATGTCGCATTTTTTAGGCCGTCGCGTGCTGTTTTCTGTGGTGGTTTTGGTGATGGTGATAGCCGCTGTAAAACTTGGTTTTATAAAGGCTAATCACTCACCATTAGCCGTTACAACACATACACAAAAACAAATAAACACAGCCACACCACATCAACAAAATGCCAATACCAAGCCGCTGCTTGAAACGCAAAATGTTTATCTTTCGTAAAGTGGCCTTTTAAAATACGCACAAAAACAACAAACAAAATAATGGCGCCAAGGGTCACATGCATGCCATGAAAACCTGTCAGCAAAAAGAATGTATTCCCGTAAATGCCTGCATCTAGTGTTAAGTTTAAGTCGTTGTAGGCATAAATATATTCTTCTACCTGCAATGCTAAAAAGCACACACCCAATAAAATGGTTGCCCCTAGCATCACTTTTAGCGGTTTACGTTTATTGTTTTCAATGGCTACGTGAGCAAAATGCAAAGTAACCGAAGACGCTAATAAAATAAGCGTATTAATAAGGGGTAAGCCTTGCCACCCCATAGCTTGCGTGGTTTCACCTGCTGGTGTGGTTAGTAGTGGCCATACGGCCTCAAAGGTAGGCCAAAGCACCTCGTTGGTCATCGCATTATTCCCAGCGCCGCCAAGCCAAGGCACCGACAGTATGCGGGCGTAAAATAATGCGCCAAAAAAGGCCATAAAAAACATAACTTCAGAGAATATAAACCAGCTCATTCCTTGTCGAAATGAGCGGTCCATTTGCGCTGAATATAAGCCCTGATCAGACTCGCTAATTACATTTTTAAACCAGCTAAAAATCATATACAGCAGCACTGCAATGCCTGCATATAGCAAGTACACACCGCTGCCCCCTTCACTTTCTAAGTTCATGACTGTTAAAGCCGCACCCACTGCAATAAAAAATAACGCCACCGCGCCCACTATGGGCCAAGGACTTTGCTCGGGTACGTAGTAGTTTTCATAATCTTGATTCATGTTACTTGCTCCTAGTTTTACACTAGACATGCAGGCTAGTTATTACTTGCTACTAGCTGCTCACTAATATCAAATACGGTGTAAGATAAAGTTAGCTCTTCTACATCGCTCGGCAGTGCAGTATCAACATAAAACAGCAGCTTAAACTCAAGCTCTTCACCCGCTTTTAGGGGTTGTTGATCAAAGCAAAAGCACGCTATTTTATGTAAGTACTTGGCTGCCTTTCCGGGCGATACAGAAGGCACCGCTTGCATTACTTTATCAATATCACTGGTGTTTTTTGCGCTAAACATCACCTCACGCATGGCACCTGGTTTCACATCAACACTGTATTCTTTAGATTTAACAATAAACGGCGCACCACTTTGCGCATGGGTTGTAAAGCTCACACCTATTTCTCGATTTTGTGCAACCTGTGTACTTTGTTTAGCTTGCTCAAGTGATGGCTTGCCATTAAGCCCAGTTATGTCGCAAAACACGTCATATAAGGGCACTAAGGCAAATGCAAAAGCAAACATACCTATACAAATAAGAATTAGGCGCTTTAATAGCGGTGCATGTGTCATTATTTAATTTCCGGCGGCGTAGAAAAAGTATGATACGGCGCAGGAGAGTCCACTTCCCACTCTAAACCTTCAGCACCATCCCATACTTTTGCAGGGACTTTATCGCCCCCTCGGGCACATTTAATTACCACAGCCACAAAGAGTAACTGCGATAAACCAAAGGCAAACCCACCTATGCTTATGATTGCGTTAAAATCAGCAAATTGCAGGGCGTAATCGGGAATACGGCGCGGCATGCCTGCCAGCCCTACAAAATGCATAGGGAAAAACAATACATTTACGCTTACCAGCGATAACCAAAAATGCCACTTAGCCAAGGCAATGTTGTACATATTGCCCGTCCACTTAGGCAGCCAATAATAAGCCCCCGCCATAATCGAAAATATTGCCCCCGTAACTAACACGTAATGAAAGTGCGCCACCACAAAGTAAGTATCGTGATACTGAAAATCAGCAGGGGTTATAGCCAACATCAGCCCCGAAAAGCCCCCTAAGGTAAACAGCACAATAAAGGCAATACTAAATAGCATGGGCACTTCAAAACTTATTGACCCTCGCCACATAGTGGCTACCCAGTTAAATACTTTTACCCCTGTAGGCACCGATATCAGCATGGTCGCGTACATAAAAAATAGCTCGCCAGCAACGGGCATACCGGTCGTAAACATATGATGCGCCCACACTATAAAGCTCAGTAATGCAATAGAGGAGGTTGCGTAAACCATTGAGGCATAACCAAATAGTTTTTTACGTGAGAATGTAGGCACTATGGTCGAAATAATACCAAAGGCGGGTAAAATCATGATGTACACTTCGGGATGGCCAAAAAACCAAAATATGTGCTGAAACATCACCGGATCGCCGCCACCTGCCGCATCAAAAAAGCTGGTTCCAAAGTATTTATCGGTGAGCACCATAGTGACCGCTCCGGCCAGTACGGGCATAACAGCAATTAATAAAAATGCGGTTATTAGCCATGTCCAAACGAATAATGGTAGCTTCATCCATGTCATGCCTGGGGCACGTAAATTAACAATGGTCACAATAACGTTTATTGCGCCCATAATTGAGCTAATCCCCATAATGTGCACTGCAAACACAAACATTGCGGTGTTGTCGTTACTGTACGTTGTTGAAAGCGGCGCATAGAACGTCCAGCCAAATGCGGGGCCGCCTCCAGGCATTAATAACGAGGCCAATAAAATTAAAAAAGCGAAGGGTAAAATCCAAAAGCTCCAGTTGTTCATTCTGGGCAGTGCCATATCTGGCGCGCCAATCATAAGCGGTACCATCCAGTTAGCAAGTCCCGTAAAGGCTGGCATTACAGCACCAAACACCATAATTAAACCGTGTACTGTGGTCATTTGGTTAAAAAAGTGTGGGTCTACCAATTGTAATCCTGGCTGAAATAACTCAGCCCGAATAACCATGGCCATTGCACCGCCAATTAAAAACATAGTCAGCGAAAAAATTAAGTACATGCTGCCAATATCTTTATGGTTTGTTGTGTATAACCAACGTTTAAAACCTTTGGCTGGGTGATGGCCGTGGTGAGCGTCATTGGCGTTAGGTTGTTCTACTATGCTACTCATTAGTTCGCCTCCGCATCAAGTGCTGCCTGAATTTCACTAGGTTGGATGACATCACCCGTTTCATTACCCCACGCATTACGTTTATAGGTAATTACCGCTGCAAGTTGTTTAATTGAGAGCTGCTTTGCAAATGCCTGCATTGCAGTTCCTGGGCGGCCATGAATCACTACATCAATGTGATCTTTTATATCACCCAAAACAATGGGGCTGCCTTTTAGCGCAGGAAATACTCCCGGTAACCCCATACCAGTAGGTTGATGACACGCAGCGCAACTTGCCATATACACTTGCTCACCTAGTGTCATTAGCTCTTCTTTAGGAATTGTTGTCTCAAGCAATGCGGCATCAGCAAGTGCAGCTTTTTGCTTAGCTTGCTTAGCATCTGCAAGCCATGCGTTAAAGTCCTCTTGCGATTTAGCTTCAACCACCACGGGCATAAAACCATGATCTTTACCGCACAGCTCTGCACACTGTCCTCGGTAAATACCTTCTTCGTTAATGTTGGTCCACGTTTCGTTGATAAACCCCGGATTGGCATCTTTTTTAACGGCAAAATCGGGTACCCACCAAGAGTGAATAACATCATCAGAGGTCATTAAAAAACGCACCTTTTGATTAATTGGCAGTACTAAAGGTTTATCAACCTCAAGTAAGTAATTAGGGTTTTTATTAGCAAGGTTGGCTATTTCGTCTTGAGGGGTAGATAAAATAGAGTAAAACTCTACGTCTTCTCCCATATATTCATAATGCCATTTCCACTGTGACCCTGTAATTTTAATGGTTAAGTCGGCCTTACTGGCATCTTCCATCGCAATGAGGGTTTTAGTGGCAGGGATTGCCATGGCAATTAAAATAACAAACGGAATGGCAGTCCAAAGAATTTCTACTTTGGTACTTTCATGAAATTGGGCAGGAACTGCCCCTTTAGATTTACGGTGATGAATCAGTGCCCAAAACATTATTGCGAACACTATCACCCCAATCACACAACATATTAAAAATATGGTCATGTGTAGCTGATATACATTATTACTTATATCGGTTACGCCCTTGCGCATATTGTATTGGCTATTAGCCAGCACTTGCTGCGGGAACATAATCAACACAAGCCACAAGGTAGAGGTCAGTTTACCCATGTGACGGCTCCTTTGATGCTATTGCGAATGCAAAGCGAAGAGGCATACGGCTTAAACGCCAATTCGTTATTTTTATTTTTTAACCAATCTTATTTTTAATTGGTATCGCTAGGACAACAAAAGGTTTGTGTATATTGTGTGTTCTCATAACTAAAAAGCTGTGAGTTATTGTTAGTCCAGCACATTAATGATTAGCTAAAAAACGTACAACAAGCAAGTTTTAGTATAAAAAACAATCAAGTGATATTTTAAGATTGACTAAATGACGGCGTATTAAATTGTTATTTAACAGCCAAGACACGAGCAAAATTAAGGGATGTAACACGCCTAGGAAGATAAAAGTATGAGTGAAAAAAAGTTTACAGCCTAAATAATTTTAGGGCGCTTTGAGATGGTGGAAGGTTTGTTTCTAAAACAAAAATGCACACTAAAAAGTGCGCATTTATAGATATTACTTAAAAATAGTTAAAAATTACATCCAGTCGGCATTTCTTATTACGCCAACGGCTAACCCTTCAATATTAAAAGATTCGTTTTCAAGGTCTACCTCTATAGGCGTAAACTCTTCGTTTTCAGCGTGTAATAATACTTTTCGGCCTGCTTTTTCTAGGCGTTTTACGGTTACGTCTTCATCTACTCGTGCAACCACAACTTGGCCGTTTTCTGCAGTTTGAGTACGGTGTACGGCAAGTAAGTCACCATCCATAATACCTATATCTTTCATACTCATGCCGTTAACACGCAGTAAAAAGTCGGCGGCTGGTTTAAACATAAGTGGGTCTATTTTACAGTGACTCTCAACATGTTCTTGCGCCAAAATAGGCGAACCCGCTGCAACTCTACCAATTAATGGTAGCCCTAGTTGCTCTGGCTCTTCTTCTTCAACCAATTGAATACCACGGCTTGCGCCTGGTTTCATTTTAATAACACCTTTTTTGGCAAGCGCTTTTAAGTGCTCTTCTGCGGCATTGGCACTTTTAAAACCGAGTGTTTGCGCAATTTCGGCACGTGTAGGAGGCATACCAGTGTCTTTAATAAAAACTTTTATTAGTTCGAGTATTTGAGCTTGGCGTTTAGTTAATGGTCGCATACAACTGGTTTTCCATACAGTACATTTAACTGTGAGTATATACAGTTAAATAAAAATCGCAAATTTAAATTGTGCTTTAAAATAGCTAAATACACCGCACCTGGATAAATTTTAGGTAATTACAGACGTTCAGTATTTAAAATGCTATAAATTTGCTTTCAATATAAAGGAGTAATTATGAGTATTTGGCATCAACCCATTACATTAGAGCTTTGCAAACAGTTAGATGAGGGAATAAACGGCCAAGGCACGCTAATGAAAACTATGGGCATAGAAATAACCGAAATAGGAGATGATTACCTAGTGGCTACCATGCCTGCTATTCCTGAGCATCATAATCCTATTGGTATGGTACATGGTGGCGCAAATGTGGTACTTGCCGAAACCGTAGCAAGCTACGCCGCTAACTTTGTAGTGGACTTTACAAAATTTTATTGTGTTGGACAGGAAATTAGCGCCAGCCACTTAAAGGCCTCTCGAAATGGCACTTTAACCGCCGTTACTCGTGCATTTCATATTGGTAAGCGCAGTTCTGTATGGGAAATAAAAATAACCAATAGCCGCGGCGAGCTTTGCTGCGTATCAAAAATGACCGCAGCGGTTGTCGAGCGCAAATAATTAACTATGGCTACTTTTCGATAGGGTAAATCGTTATTTCCATACCAGCGCCAATTGCAGATATACGTAGTAGTGTATCTGCATGTAGAGCTTGGTTAAAACACTTAGGTGACGTGCCCGACTCAAAGCCTATATCAAACGTTCTGCGCGAACAGCTTAGCCACTGCTTAAGCGCATTACGTGAACACGACTCTATTAATTCACATAAGTGGTTGATTGCTTTGTCTGGCGTGGTTATATCACCTGAGGCTTCAATACGCGCCAATTGACGATATTCGTCTTTGTCATAATGCAAAACCATCGCGTTTTTCTTTAAGTCTGCCACCAGGGCGCTAATATCTTGTTTAGACTCAAGCTCTAGATCTACATTTAAAAATTGAATTTCCGACATTGTCTGCTTTTTACCCTCTTATAGTTTCATCGCAAACTTTAACGCAGTTTTACTTTTATACCAAATCAACTAAGCGCTAAACATGGCTTTATTCATAGAAAATACCTGTTTAAACGCCATTGGCACCTAATTTGCCTTATAAAACGGGTTAGGCTAGTTACGCTTAATTTTACCGTTTATGTATGAAAGTTATACACACACACTGTGTAATTAAACGCTTCAGGAGGACAATTATGGTAGGTCATGGCCCGCAAATTAAAAATGACGATCAGTACGATGCGCTTCGAGATGAAGGCATGAGCAAAAAAAAGCCGCGCGCATTGCTAATAGCAATACTCATAAAACTGCTGTCAAAGGCGGCAAAGCCTCAAAGTATGAGCTACGCACTAAAAAGCAGCTGTACAATAAAGCTAAAGAGCTCGGCATTAGCGGCCGCTCAAAAATGAGCAAACAAGGGCTAATAAATGCCTTACGTGAGCATTAAACACAGCCTCACTGATTTTTTACCGCTCCTTTTTATTATTTTTATAAAGTTAGAGTAAGCTTATGAATAACTGCGACAAAATGCCGCAGTAAAAGCATGGGCTGCTGTAATACACTAACGCTAAAAATAATAAGAAGCACAAAATGAAAAAACAACTATTTAAGCGCGCTCGAAAACTACATAAGTGGCTAGGCTATTTACTTGCCTTACAAATTTTAGCTTGGCTTTTAGGCGGCTTAGTAATGAGCGCGATACCACTTGAATACGTACACGGTAAGCACCTTGCTAAGCGCATACTTACAAACCCATTTACTCAAGCAGATTACCCCACATCACTCGATAATATTACTGCCCAAGTACCTAACCCCACGCAAATAGTGTTTGAGCACTTTTTAACGACCCCGCTTATTACTGTTATTAATACTGACGAGCAGCAAAGCTTTAATGGTTTAACGGGGCGCCCTTTTCAGCCACCCACCAAAATACAAATTACCGCTAATGCACAAGCGCATTTACTCATCGACGCTAAGCCAATTAGCACTACACTTTTAAAACAAGGCACTCGAGAGGTGGGATACAAAAAAAATGTGTGGCAAGTACAATTTAACGACACCTTTAATACTACGCTGTATTTAAACGCAATTAACGGCAAAGTTATCACCGTTCGCAGCACATTATGGCGCATATTCGACTTTTTTTGGATGCTACACATAATGGATTACGACGAGCGTGAAGATTTTAACAACCCGCTTCTCATCAGTTTTGCAGCCACCAGCGTACTATTTTGTTTATGCGGTATTATTTTATTAATACAAAACGTTAGGCTAAAAAAACTTACACGTGTTGGTCAATCAAAATAGGGTTGCCGTCTGGGTCGGTAATAATAAAACTTTTATCACCCACAGGTTCAACCTGGATATGAGCGTTTTGAAAATATTCGCTAAGCGCATCAACATCCTTAAACTCTGTAACGGTTTGTGCGTTTTGATCCCAGCCAGGATTGAAGGTCAGCATGTTTTTATCAAACATACCCGAGAACAAGCCAATTAAATGCTCACCGTTTTTCATCACTAGCCAGTTTTGCTCTATCTCACCTGCAAACTCGCTAAAGCCCAACTTTTCGTAAAACGCTTTTGAGGCTCTAATATCTTTAACTGTTAAACTTATTGAAAAAGCACCTAGCATAGTCATCTCCTCGCTATTTTTTATATCAGTATAGAGTGTACTAAGCATTGCGGATTAAAATTTGTTCAGGCTTTATCTTTTAGCAGCAAAACTTTAGACTAGCGCCTCCTGTAGTTCACGTATGTGATGGATATGCTTAAATTTATTTTGGCCTTTGTGGCTTGTTGTATTTGTTTTTCTGCATCGAGTGAAGAATTTACCCGTTTTTCAACGGCTAAAAGGCACTTAATTAAAACCCTACCCGAAAACGCCAAAAGCCTTTACTGCGGCTGCGACATTAAAAAACAAGGTAAAAAGCTAATCCCCGACCCTAGCAACTGTGGTTATATTCCACGTAATACGTTAACTTCCTCTGGCAAGGTTAATGTACGTGCACTGCGTATAGAGTGGGAGCATATAGTGCCGGCGTGGGAATTTGGTCACCAGCTACAATGCTGGCAAAACGGTGGTCGTAAAAACTGTCGCAAGGTCAGTGCTAAATTTAGAAAAATGGAAGCCGATATAAACAATTTAGCCCCCGCAATTGGCGAAATTAACGCAGATCGCTCTAACTATCGCTTTGGTATGCTTAGCGAAAACGCTACCCAATATGGCCGCTGCCAAGTAAAGGTTAATTTTAAACAACGCGTTGTAGAGCCTCCTTTTTATGCCCGTAAGCGCATTGCCGACACCTACGCCTATATGCAAAAAACATACGGCTTAAAAATATCAGCTAAACAACAAAAACTATTTGATGCCTGGCAAAAACAAGCATTTGCAGATAAAAACAGCGCAAGTAAGCTGTAGCACACCTAAGTGTATACACTCATTTACATAATTTAGGGCCTAATACGTTGAATAAATGAGCGGGTGTTGTAGTATTTTAAACAACTTATTTACAAAAAGTAGTTTTGTATGTTTAAAAATAATAAAGCAACACTCGCTATTATTGCTGCACTTTCAAGCCTAACGCTTGTGGGCTGTGGCGGTGGTAGCAGCATGAATGAAACGCCCGACCCAGTCGTCACACCTCCTGCAAACACAGCCCCGACATGGACGGCAGGTGTATTTGAGCCATCGGAGGAGTTAAAAAACTTTTGCGAAAACCCACGCACAGGTAACGATCCGTTTAATAATAATGAGCCCTACCCTGACCAAGCCGGTTCGGCCCTTTACGAAAAGCTTTGGCTTCGCTCGTGGAGCGACGAAACCTACCTTTGGTATGATGAAATAGCCGATAACGACCCTGAAAACTTTGCTACAGTGGCCGATTATTTTGCCCAACTAAAAACCGAAGAACTAACCGACTCTGGTGCTAAAAAAGATAATTTTCATTTTTCAGAGCCTTCTGAGGACTACTTTCAAGAAGCGCAATCAGGTGTAACCTCAGGCTATGGTATAAATTGGGCATTTATTGGCGACCCAGCTGATAGAATTTTACGTGTTGCCTACCTAGAAGACGACTCACCAGCAAGCCAAATTGGTTTTCAACGTGGCGATACCGTACTTGAAGTTGATGGCGTAAGCATTAATACCAGCACACAAGCAGGCGTAGATACCTTAAACGAAGGATTATTTAGCCCCACTAATGGCGACTCGCACACCATCGTTGTGCGCAGTAACAATGGCGCTGAAAAAACCTTTAACGTAACTGCCGGCAACATAGAGCAAACACCGGTTCAAAACGTAAAAACCATTACCACTGCAAATGGCACTAGCGTAGGGTACATGCAGTTTAATAGCCATATAGGTATTGCCCAAGAAGGGTTAATTGCTGCCGTTAATAAATTTAAAACCGATAACGTAGAAGAGCTTGTTATCGACTTTAGATATAACGGAGGCGGTTTATTAGCGCTTTCTTCGCAGCTGGCTTACATGGTGGCGGGCAGCGCCAACATTCAAAACCGTATTTATTACCAAACTCAGCAAAACGATAAACAACCGGTAGAGTCGCCTTTTCCGTTTATAGATGAAGAAATTGATTACTCAACTTTTTTTAGCACTGGCGAAAGCCTCCCCGATTTAAACCTATCTAAGGTATATGTGCTTAGTACATCGGGTACGTGTTCAGCCTCAGAAGCCTTTATTAATGGCTTAAAAGGCATTGACGCCGAGGTGGTGCTCATTGGCGACACAACCTGCGGTAAACCATACGGTTTTACCCCAACACATAACTGTGGCACCACCTATTACACCATTCAATTTAGCGGTATTAACAGTAAAGGGTTTGGTGAATATGCAGCAGGCTTTACGCCAACGCCTACACCACAGTTTGATGCTGATGTAAAAGGCTGTGTAGTCAGTGACGACTTTGATAATCAATTAGGCGATCCAAACGAAGGGATACTCTCTACTGCGCTTTATCATATTGATAATAACGGCACGTGCCCTGTTAGCACTGCCTCTGCGAGTATTAAAACGCAAGTACAAAGCGCTGCTGGCGATAGCAAGCAGCTATTACCTTTAAACGCACCTAATAACGTTAACCGTGGCAATATGGATTTAACATGGCCTACGTTAAATAAGGATAAGTAATGGCTAAACTACTGGCAATATTAACCTTATTATTTATTGGAGGCTGTAACAGTATGAGTAATGCCACTGCTAAGCCTGCACTACTAACCGAGGTAAACCCAGGCGTTATAGCCACGCTCCAGCAAGCGATTATAAAAGCAAAGGGCGGCACACTAGTTACACTGGCCGACACCGTTTTTACTAAACGCAGCGAGCTATTATTAAGCCATGGAAATAGTAAAGACTCAAATGGTATGCCCATAATGGGCGCGCATAATATCAAGCCAGAAAAGTTTGTTTTACAAATAATCGGCAAGCAGTGCGTGCTTTATTATCCTAAAAAAGATATGTCTATTGAGCTTAAAAACGTAAGCTGTAAAGCACAATAAAATACCTTTAAAAAAGGCACAGAGCATTTATGCTATGTGCCTTTATCGTTTTTCACTTGGTTTATAAGTCTTGATGCGGACCAAACACTTCGTAATGAATATGCTCGTTTTTAACACCGAGTGCCAGTAATTGGCTTTTCACAAACGCCATAAACCCAGCGGGGCCACATAAGTAAAAATCGCCATTTGTAAGAGGTAACTGTGTTTTTATGGCAGCTAAGTCCATTAACCCTGTAAAATCAGCCCTATCACTACTTTGATTAAACCACGTAATAGTTTGCAAGCTGTTATAAGCCGCACTTAATTCATTTAAATAGTGTGCAAATGAGTGCTGCTGCGTATTTTCGCACGCATGTAAATACATAATATTTTGCTTAGGGTTATCGCTTAATAGCGTTTCGAGCATCGCAAGCATTGGGGTTTGCCCTACACCTGCTGAAATAAGTACCGCTGGGTTTTTACTATTTCGTAAAAAGAAATCACCTGCAGGCGGGTACAGTTCAACTATGTCACCTTGAGCTAGTGAGTGTAAATAATTAGACACCATGCCAGGCTTTGGCTGTAGCTCTTTTTTAACGCTAATACGGTAGTTTTTACCATTGGCTTTTTGTGAAATAGAATACTGGCGAATTTCTTCATATTCAGCGCCCGCTGGTTTAACTTTAACCCCTAAATATTGGCCAGGTTTATGGGTAATCACCGCTTTGCCATCGATAGGCGTTAGTGTAAAACTTGTGACGAGTGCTGATTCAACCTGTTTGTTGGTTATTTCAAATTGGCGCGTGCCCGCCCAACCACCGCGTGTATTTTTACTGTGCTCATATAAAGCCACTTCTTCGGTAATACAAATATCAGCAAGCAGTGCATATGCTTCACGCCAAGCGTATTCTACATCCGGCGTAAACTGCTCTGGTATTAGCTCTTTTAAGGTGCCAATTAAGTGATCACCAACAATGGGGTAGTGCTCTGGTAAAATATTTAAACTGGTGTGTTTATGGTTAATGCGCGCTAATGCCTCTTTTAACACCGCTAAGTTATCAATGTTTTGGGCGTATGCAGCTAATGCGTTAAACAAAGCAAATTGCTGGCGCCCAGTGTTTTGGTTAGTCATATTAAAAATATTTTTGAGCTCTGGGTTATGGCTAAATAGTCGCTTATAAAAATGATCGGTCACAACCGTGCCGGCTTGCGCTAATAACGGAACAGTGCTTTTAACAATCTCAATGGTTTTATCAGATAACATAATGTAGTCCTGTAGGTAAACTAACCACGGCGCCCATCAACACGACGCCGCGTTAATATAGGTGTGCAGTAAATTAAAAATAACAAAAAAGCCACTAACCACAGCAAGGCGCTGATCTGCCAAGCAAAGTGTGGCGCAATAATTAAAGGGAGTATGGAGCGAGTAATAGCTGCCACCAGCACAAGCGCAAAAGCAACAGATATATATTTAGGTGTATTAAGCGTACGCCCTGTATGCCCTAGCGATACACGGGTCATCATGGCTAAAATCATCATCCCTATTGTGCCGATAGTGATAAGGTGGAGCGCATCTTTGAAAGGTATTACGCTTGTGTAAAAGCTAAATTCAATCATCATTAAGCCAACACCTAAAGCAGAATAAGAAAAATGCAAAGACCATAATAAAGGCACTTTTAGCACGTTTGCATGCCACCAAAGTTTTGCTCGAATTAAGTGAAGCACAGCCACTATTGCAACAATGAATGCAGGGCTAATTGAGCTTAAAAATAATTTACTGATAAAAAATAAAGTAATTGCCAAAATTGATAAATACAGCAGTGCTTTATCAATTTTAGGAGTGCGTACTTGCTCGCTAAGCGCTAGGCCTTTAGCAGTAAAAAAAGGAATAACCCGCCCTGCTACAATGCCGACCAGTAAACTGACAACCAGTACCGCAGTGTCAACCACAGCTAATGCAAGCTGCATGTTGTTATTTAAAACAAGGAGTAAATAAAGAGTATTAAGGGCGCACAACACGCTTAAAATAACTAAAAACGGGTAATTATTTTTACTGCGTGCTGTTAATAGCATATTAGCCAGTGCCGTAATTGCCCCAAGCCACCATGCTAGCTGTAGCAAAGTAACAAGCCATAAATTAGCATTAGCAAAATCAGGCAGCTTTATAAAAAATGCTAAACGAGCACTTATCCATACAAAAGTAAGTAGCATAAGTGCTTTGCCACTTATACTTTCAACGCCCGTCCAATTTTGTGCCGCCGTAAGTAAAAAACCGACGGCTACCACTCCTGCAAAGCCAAATAGCATTTCGTGCGCGTGCCAAAGTGTGGCTGGCATGGTTAAGTGCCAACTAGCATAGCCCGTTAAAATAAGTAACCAATACCCTATCGATAAAAATGCCAGCAAACCGCCTGCTAAAAAGTAGGGTCTAAATGCAAGCATCCATAACGGCCATTTTGTTACGTGATGAATAGCTATGTGCGCTGGCATTGGCTCTGTTAAATTTAGTGGGCGCATTAGCGTACTTCCTGCCCTAAACCATGTTGCGCAACACAACGCAGCACATAACTAACTTTTAAAATAGCTGCCACTACAATCGTACTAATATGCGCTGATATTTGTACCTGCATCGAAAAGTGCTCTGCGTACGGGTAACTAATTAAAATGCTCACAACCATACAAATAGCGCTAAGCCCTAATACTGCATTAGCAGTAAATAATAGCGATTTAAAAAATGCGCCTAACTCAACCTGGTTGTTTACATTATTTAGTGTAAGTGTGTTCATAACTACCTCAGTAACCATTAACGTTACTTAGCTATTACACATAGCGTGCCAATAAAATAAAACATTAATATTCAGCAAGTTAAATATAAACACTTTACAAATTGAGTCTCTATGACACACTCTAATTTAAATAATAAAAACACAAATAGGTCATTTTGACATGAACCCACAATTCAACCTTACCCAAGTGGCTTTAGAGCTTGCCCAAAGCACGCTGCACGAGCACAGCTTTGATCAATTATTGGCAACGGTTGAACGTGTAATACCTAGCGATGCCAGTGCGTTACTTGTTGTGCAGGGCGAGCAACTTAAGCCCTTAGCCATCAAAGGTCTGATGCCCGATAGCCTTGGTAGGCGCTTTAAAATAGCAGAGCACCCTCGATTAGCGGCCATTTGTAGTGCAAACCACGCATTACAGTTTGCACACGACTGCCCCCTGCCCGACCCATACGACGGCCTGCTGCTGGCCAAAACGGGCGATATTCCTGTGCATGCCTGCTTAGGTTTACCCCTTTACGATAAAAGCACTTTGCTAGGCGTGCTTACATTCGATAGCTTAAACGCAAATGCCTTTTGCAGTATTAGCGCAGATACGCTCAGCACATTACAAACGCTGTGTAGTGCACATTTTAAAACGGCTCTGGAGCTTGCCCACTACAAACACCATGCACAGCATTCAAACGCCCTTGTGCAAGAGTTAACGCGTGATGCGCTTACTCGCGATGGCGGCGAAATTATTGGCCAAAGCCCTGTAATGCAAACGCTTAAAAATGAAATAAAACTCGTAGCGGCCTCTAATTTTAGTGTATTGGTGTTAGGAGAAACGGGCGTAGGAAAAGAGCTAGTAGCGCGTAATATTCACTTAAATTCTGCCCGAAAAGATCAACCGCTGATTCACTTAAATTGTGCTTCACTCCCCGAAAACCTTGCAGAGAGTGAGTTTTTTGGCCACGCCAAAGGCTCATTTACTGGCGCACAAAATGCCCGCCAAGGTAAGTTTCAGCTAGCTGATGGTGGCACGTTATTTTTAGACGAAATTGGTGAGCTACCATTGGCTATGCAAAGCAAATTATTGCGGGTGTTGCAAAGTGGTGAAATACAAACAGTGGGAGAAGACACGCCAAAATATGTGGATGTAAGGGTAATAGCAGCCACTAATCGTGATTTAAAACATGAGGTAGCACAAGGTCGCTTTAGAGCCGATTTATATCACCGGCTAAGTGTTTACCCTATTACCGTGCCGCCACTTAATAAACGCGAGCACGACATAACTTTACTGGCTGGTTATTTTATTGAACAAACTGCCCGTAAATTAGGTATTAAACAATTAAAGCTAAGCACTGAAGCGCAAGTATTGCTCAACCAATACAGTTGGCCTGGTAATGTACGCGAGCTTGAGCATGTTATTAGCCGCAGCGCATTAAAAGCTAAACAAAGCCAGTGGCAAAACCCAATAATAACAATTACAAGCGAGCACTGCGATTTAGCCCAACAACCAAACAACACCGCGCACGTTAGCACGCCAATTACCGCCCACATTGCTCATCATCAGCCATTAAAGCAGGCCGTTGAATCTTTGCAATTTACAGTTATAACCGAGCAACTAAAGCAGCATAATTATAACTGGGCAGCAACTGCAAGAGTGCTGGAACTCGACAGAGCAAACCTTGTACGCCTTGCTAAGCGTTTAGGTATTGAGGTTAAAAAAACTATTTAACGTGTGGCATGTTACTAAAGTAGGTTTTTAATAACGCAGCAAAGGCTTGCACTTTGGCCGTGCGGTGTACTAAATGGTGAGTAACCAACCAAGAGTCAAACTCCCAATGTAATTTGTCGTGCAATATAGGCACTACGTCGGGGTTATTTTCTATCGCGCTTTGGTGCAACCCCCCTATGCCTAAGCCTTTAATAACCGCGCGCGCCGCTTCTGAGGTTTCTGATACTCTTAATTTAATTTGCGACTGAGGAATAAACTCATCAACCCAGCTAAAGTACGGTACCCGCGCATTAAACCCCGCAATACCCGATATAAAATTATGCTGCTTTAAGTCATCTAAGGTTTTTGGCATGCCGTGTTTAGCAATATAACGTTTGTGGGCATAGAGGCCGGCCGATAGCTTAGCTAAGTGCTGCGCTATATAGTCGCCTTCATCAGGTTTAGGGCCTACACGTATTGCTATATGAGCTTGTCCGTGGTCAAGCCTTAGGCGCTTTTGCTCTAAAATCACTTCTAGCTGCACTTGCGGGTGCAATGTTTGAAACTGCTCACACACGTTGCTTAGCATATCCATAAAACCACTTACGGTAGTCAGTAACAAGCTCCCTCTGAGCTCACTATCGGCTGCGGCAATGGCATTATGTAAACCTTCGAGTGAGTTATCTATTGCTTGTGCGGTTTCAAATAATTTTGCCCCGCTTTCGGTTACTTTATATCCGCGCGCATGGCGATGAAATAACCGTACATTTAAGTTTTTCTCTAAGTTATTTATGCGTCTCAACACTGTGCTATGGTGCACACTTAATGCCTCTGCTGCTGCGGTCAAAGTACCTAGCCTTGCCACTTCAAAGGCAACTTTTACGTCTTGCCAGTCGTCAAATTTTATTGCCACGCTACCCGCCTTCTACTTATGTGCATATACGCACATAAGTGTTGCGTTTATTCGGGTTTTCTACAAGCAAAAATTTGCTACATTAGTGTCATACCCAACTAATAAAAGGTCTTAATCATGTCAGCACCAAAAATTATCGCGCTCGCGGGTAGCCTGCGTAAAGATAGCTTTAACCAAAAACTCATTAACGAAGCAGCTCGTTTTGCTCTGCAAACCGGTGCTGAAGTGGAAGTAATTACACTCGCCGAGTTAAATTTGCCATTATTTAGCGAAGACATTGAAGCGCAAGGCACACCTACCGATGCACAACTATTAAAAGATAAACTGCGTAATGCTGATGGTATTTTACTAGCAAGCCCAGAGTACAACGGCTCAATTACTGCTGCACTTAAAAATGCAATTGATTGGGCATCGCGAACTGAGCAAGGCGCAGTACCCGCATTTCGCAACAAAGTAGTGGCGTTATTTGCTACATCACCAGGTGGTTTAGGTGGTTTGCGCGGCTTAAACCATGTACGCGATATTTTAAGCGGGATTGGCTCGTTAGTACTTGCCGATCAGCTCGCTATCCCATCTGCATTTACTGTATTTGACGAAGATGGAAAAATTAGCGACCCAACCACTGCAGAAAAAGTGAGCGTATTAACGCAGCAGCTCGTTTCTGTTGCTAGTAAATTAAGCTAATTTTTACGATTGTGTCGCTGCTAATTTAGCAGCGATAAAATCGGTGTGCGCTACATATAAAAGCCCAGCCACTTTGCGTATTACATACTCTTCTTGAGGATCTATCTCTCCATCGGCATACGCCAATCGCCATAATAGCTCAATTATTTCAATGCGCTGCGCCGCACTGCAGTGATCGTTAATCTGCTTAGAAAATTGAAAGTAATCAATAGCCCCATCTAAGCTACCAGCGGCATTGTTGGTGAGCTCATCAACTTCCGATTCTGTTAAATTAAAGTATTTTTTTAAGGTTACAGTCAGGGTGTGTTGTTCATTATGGTCGAGCTTAGAATCAGCACGCATTACTTCAATAAGCAGCGCAGCAACCGCTGTTTTTAGATCATGCTGCTCTATGCTTGGCTGTTGCTCGTCAAAAGCGGCAAACAGTTGTTTTATTTGTTTGAACATCACATATTCTCTTTTTGGGTGTTAAACTTAACTTAAATACATCGCACTTAATGCTTTATTAATGGGTATTAAGTTCGCAAATTAAAGGATACATTTTTATGAAAGGCTTATACACACCGCATTTAGTTGTTGGCGCTGCATTGCTAGCCTTTTCTGGTATAGGGAGCGCCTTTGCAGAAGTGGGCGAAAAAGAAAAGTCATACGACTTTGATAACAAAGTACATTACTACCAAACCAAAATTGGTGAAGACAACTATAAAATAGAAATACAATCAGACGATTACAAACACTTTGCTAATCAAAGTATGTTTTTACTGCGCCACGCAGACAGATTATGCCGCGGCAGAACCTTTATGTTAAAAGTGCTTGAAGGCGTGCAAGAGTACGAACGTTTTCCTATCAAACCACGCGCTTATCAACCACCATTAAACGTTTTACTACAATGTGACGCACCCGAGAAAAAAGAAAAATAGTTTATTTTTCGTAGCCCCACGGCGCTGCTGGTGGAGTAATTGGTTTAGTTAAATCAAAGTCCACCTTAAACTCGCGCCCTTGGCGAATTAACCGATACGTAAATACTTCAGGATAAATATACATTTGCCATGTATTACCTGCCGACTGTGCAATACCTTGTGCTACAAATAACTCTTTAGAGTATTGATCGGCCGGGAAAGACTGCATTTGTGCAAAACCCGCATCAAGGGTATGACCGCCATACATAGTTGAAGCATCGTCGCTGCCATTTTCATGGCGATGATCATGCTTTAAGCTCAAACCACTGCCCGTTTTAGTAATGATCCATGTACGCGATGCATCATCTCCCACATGAAATGGTACTTGTAGCTCGCTATCTGTGCATTTACGAACATGCATAATTAGTTTTTTATTCTCGAATGAGCTTGGGCCTTTTGCGTTATCTACGCTTACTTTGCCCTCAAACGCTTTACCACAATGCGCAGCTATATTATTAAAAAACGCATCGTGTGTAGGTATAGATACTAAAGGCGCAGGACGCGCGATAGCCGCTGATGAGGCAAGTAATAACGTTGCTGCCGTTAATAATTTCATAAAGTACTCTTATAATAGTTTTTTAATACCATAGCGGTTTAAGTTAATAATGGGAAATAGCTGCGACAAGTGGCTTTTCTGCTCTGTTTTTCATTAATGTTAAAAGTGAATAATGGAAGTCTTGAAAAATCACCTCACCCCATATTCGCGAATAAACACCAAAATTTGTATTATCTTGCACAGTCGTTTTTAAAGTTAAAATCGTATTGCCGCTTTTATCTTCACTTAACGCATACCCACCATACAGAGGTGAAAAGTATTCGCCGCCTAGTTTTACGTGTTTATCGAGTGCATCATCGGGAATAGCATCAGGGTCTATCTCAAATCTATAAAGCATCTGTTTATTTGGCTGCCAATCCGTAATCACTTCTTTAAATGTAACTCCTTTTTGCCATTTACTGGTTCTAACAGCCCCAACCCCCGTAGCATTCATATTTGCCTCTAAAGGTTTAGGTACACCTATTAATTGGGTAAGCGAAAATGGCAATTCTTGTGGCTCTATGGTGCTTACATTAGCAAGCTGCTGCCACACACGGTTTATAGGCGCTTCAATAACTATAGAGTTGGTGACTTCATACGTTTTTGATAAGTGTAAATAATTTACCTCAATAGGTGAGAGCAATACAGGAAGCAAAACTATTGAAAGTAAAGGCCTGTTAGCGTTTTTTGTTTGACGGTTTTTAATAAAGCCTGCCATTAAGCCACCCATACTTGCAAAGAGCATAAAGGCAGGCAAAGCCATTGCCACACAAATACTGCCTTCAAGCAGTGTAATAACGCTTACAAGTAAAAAAACAAAAATTGGCTGCCAAGCAATTGTCACCATTTGCCTTTTAGTTAATGTATTTGAACTTTTAAATTCAAAATGAATACGAATATAGCCAATTGCAACGGGCACTAAAAACATAAATGAAATAGATACAAGGCTACTTAAATTATAAGTATCAAGCAGCTCCACAAACAGCCGCATAAATATGCCGTAAAGCGTACCAAGTAAAATACCAATTGATTTAGGAGATTGAATTTGCATTGAATTTCTTATTATTTGAGTAACCGTTGAACCTAGCAGATGCGCTATTTCAGTTCAATTAAAATACATAAACCACTACTTAGACTAAAGGATAACAGCCTTGTTTTTGCAATGTTTCACCAAATTAGAACACATAAAAAAACAAATCAACATACTGATTTTAAACAAAATATACTTTACATTTAAGAATGCCAACACAATGATTTAGCATAAAATAAAGCCATACACGACCTTTTGCCTATACATTCCTGAGTAAAAGCTGATCTACTCTGCTTGTTCACTATTCATTTGCTTTAACAAAAGCCGTATTAATAAATAAGCAACGAGTAACAGGAGGGACTATGTCAGTAACCCCAAAGGGTAACGAGCCAGGAAAAACAAGCGCATCCCACGTAGATGATGCCAACAGCTATCAAAATAAGCATAAAGCTAGTTCAGAGTTTAATACCCGCGACGAATACCTAGAGCACGAGCTGCAAATTATGCAGCCTAAGCGCTGGCGGCCTAATTTACCATTTAGAGACTACCGCTTTGAATTTGAAGACACAATTCCTGCCATGGCGGGCACCATTGGTAAAGTCGTTATGGTGGGTGCTATTGCCGCTACTTTTGCAGCGCCACTGGGTTTAAGCGATGCGTTTGTGTTAGAAAACGTACGCTATGAATTACTGATTGTTTCTATTTTTATTATTTTGTTTTCAGGCTTTATTTTACCCACCGCTAACTTAGCGGGTACTCATGGGCCACTTATTCCTCTTATTCCTATTGTGGTTGCCGCTGGCGGCCACCCTATGGCATTTGGCTTACTGATTGGTGCCTTTGGCTTTATTTTAGCCATAACCAAAGGAGGGAGCTTGCTGGCACGCTTAACCAGTAAAGGCGTGTGCGGGGGCTTACTTATATATTTAGGCTTTATTGGCACAATTTCGCAGGTTAAAAAGCTGTTTGCATGGGCTGAGGCCATTGATATGGCGCACATTGCATTTATTGTTATTTTGGCGACCATTTTATTGTATGCGTTACTTGAGCACTTTAAAAAGCGCTGGTTGGCTGTGCCGCTTAGCTGCCTTATTGGCGGTGTGGTTGCATTTGCACTCGGTGCGCCGTTTGAATTTAATACTGCGCCGGGCTTACCAAATATGAACCCAGCTTATTGGTGGGGCGAAAACACAGGCTGGATGCTTGGCTTACCTACGCTTGAAAGCTTTGTGGTTGTGCTGCCGTTTGCGGTATTGGCTGTGGCTATGTGGTCACCGGATTTTTTAGGGCATCAAGTATTTCAAAAAATTAGTTACCCGCAACGCACTGAAAAAGTTCAAATGAACATAGACGACACCATGCTAAGCGCATCGGTTAGACAAACCTTTGGCTCGCTGGCCGGTGGTGCTAACTTTACCTCATCGTGGGGGACTTACATTGTCCCTGCCGCTATTGCTAAACGCCCTATCCCGGCGGGCGCCATTTTAACAGCCGTATTTTGTATTATTGCGGGTTTATGGGGCTACCCAATGGATTTAGCCATTTGGCAACCTGTGCTGTGTGTTGCGCTTATTGTAGGTGTGTTTATTCCGCTGCTTGAGGCGGGTATGGAAATGACACGCGAAGGTAAGACAACGCAATCGGCCGCTATTGTTGTATTTGCGTCAAGCTTGGTTAACCCTGCTTTTGGTTGGTCACTGACTATGCTGCTTGATAACTTAGGCTTAATTGGCTGTAAAGAGCGCAGTGCTAATTTAACTAAAATGAGCCGTTGGGTTATTCCGCTAATTATGTTTGTTATTTTAACTACCGTTATGGCTATTGTTGGTATGCTGCCAGGCATACCTGCGCTAATGACAG
Source organism: Pseudoalteromonas sp. P1-30 (assembly GCF_001400005.1). NCBI lineage: Bacteria > Pseudomonadati > Pseudomonadota > Gammaproteobacteria > Alteromonadales > Pseudoalteromonadaceae > Pseudoalteromonas > Pseudoalteromonas sp. P1-30. Next base: position 18,839 of record NZ_LKBC01000009.1, on the reverse strand, counting down.
ATTTTAGACATTAATAATTTGAAGAGTTAAACATAAAAAAAGCGCGGCTTATATACTCAGCCGCGCTTTGTTTTCATATGTAATTAATTGCTTTTCGTTACTGCCAAGGGCGCTCAGCAGCAAGTTGTTTTTCAAACGCATCAATTTGTGGATTTAGCGTTTCGGTCACACCAATAAAATCTAAGCCACTTAATAAACGCTCTTTTACGTCTTTACGAATATCAAAACTAATTGGCGCAAACTTATCGCTTGTTAGTGTTTGGTTTTCAAGATCGATTTGAATGTTTATATCGTCGTGTTGCTCGCTAAGTACAAACAATTGCTCAAGCGTATCAGCGGGTAGCGCAATGGCTAGCATTTGGTTGTTGCCACAGTTATTAAAGAAAATATCAGCAAAGCTTTCCGCTAAAATTACTTCAAAACCATATTGCTTAAGCGCCCATGGTGCATGCTCGCGTGATGAGCCACAACCAAAGTTGTCGCGCGTTAATAATATTTGCGCGCCTTGGTAGCATGGGCGGTTTAAAATAAAATCAGGATTTGGTTCGCCGTTTTCTAGGTAACGCCAATCGTAAAACAGTGCTGCATCAAAGCCATCACGGCTAGTTGATGTTAAAAACTGCTTAGGAATAATTTGGTCTGTATCTACATTGTTTTTATCAAGTGGGGCCATTAAGCCACTAAAAAATACGCTCATTAGGCTTCTCCTCTTATATCAACAAAGTGACCATGTATTGCAGCAGCCGCTGCCATTGCAGGGCTTACTAAGTGCGTACGCCCGCCACGGCCTTGGCGGCCTTCAAAGTTACGGTTAGACGTAGATGCACAGCGTTTGCCCGCTTCTAAGCGGTCGTCGTTCATTGCTAAACACATTGAACAGCCCGGCTCGCGCCACTCAAAACCTGCCGCTTTAAAAATATCGGCTAAGCCTTCGTCTTCGGCTTGCTTTTTAACAAGGCCAGAGCCCGGTACAATAAGTGCTTCAATGCCTGCGACTACTTGCTTGCCTTCAACAATTTTTGCCGCGGCACGTAAATCTTCGATACGACTATTTGTACATGATCCAATAAAGACTGTATCTACTTTCGCGCTTGATAATTTATCGCCGGCTTTTAAGTCCATGTATCTAAGTGCGCTGCGTATAGCATCAGCTTTAATTAAATCTGGTTCTTGGTCAGGATCTGGTATGCATTCATCAACGCCAATTACTTGCTCTGGGCTTGTGCCCCACGTAATTTGCGGCTGAATGTCGTCAGCTTCAAGCTCAACACTCAAGTCAAACTCTGCGCCTTCATCTGATTTTAAGGTTTCCCAGTATTCAACTGCAGCGTCAAAGTCAGCGCCTTTAGGTGCAAATGGGCGACCTTTTAAGTAATCATACGTGATTTGATCTGGTGCTATTAAACCTGCTTTTGCACCCATTTCAATACTCATGTTACATAGCGTCATACGGGCTTCCATTGAAAGTGCTTCAATGCCTTCACCACAAAATTCAGCAACATAACCTGTACCGCCAGCTGTACCTAACTTACCAATAACCGCCATAATTAAATCTTTAGAGGTTACAGTTGGGCGAAGCACACCGTTAATTTGAATTTTTAACGATTTTGCCTTTTTTTGCTGTAGCGTTTGCGTTGCTAATACGTGCTCAACCTCAGAAGTACCAATACCGTGCGCTAATGCGCCAAACGCGCCATGCGTAGAAGTATGGCTATCACCACATACAATGGTAGTGCCAGGCAAGGTAATACCTTGTTCAGGCCCCATTACATGCACTATGCCTTGGTTAATTGAGTTTAAATCGTAAAGTACAATGCCAAACTCTTTACAGTTAGCATCAAGTGCCATTAACTGGTTTTTAGATACTTCGCTTGCGGCATCAAGTGATCGGCTTTTAGTCGATACGTTATGATCCATTGTTGCAAAGGTTTTTTCTGGGCAACGTACCGTACGGTTTTTTTCACGTAGGCCTGCAAAAGCCTGTGGTGATGTCACCTCGTGTACTAAATGACGGTCAATATAAAGTAAATCAGTTTGCTCGTTTATGCTGGCAACGGTATGTGCTTGCCAAATTTTGTCGTATAACGTTTGGGCCACTTGCTAATTCCCTACTTTGTTAAGTCGCAGCATAACGGTGCTGCGGCTTTAATAATTAAATACGTGAAACGATGGCAGCTGCCACATCGCTTGTGCTGTATCCACCTTGTGGGTAGATATCTGGCGTGCCAACGCCTGCTTCTACGGCTTCGGCTACGGCTTTTTCAATGGTGCGCGCAGCTTCGTCTTGCCCTAATGAGTAACGTAGCATAAGTGCAGCACTTAAAATTTGTGCAATCGGGTTTGCAACGCCTTTGCCTGCAATATCTGGTGCTGAGCCACCGGCTGGTTCGTATAAACCAAAGCCCGATTGATTCAAGCTGGCCGATGGTAATAAGCCCATTGAGCCTGTGATCATTGCACACTCATCTGACAAAATATCACCAAATAAGTTATCGCAAAGTAGCACGTCAAACTGGCTAGGCTGTTTAACTAATTGCATAGCTGCGTTATCTACGTATATGTAATCTAGGCTTACTTCTGGGTAGTCTTTGCTTACTTCAGTAACTACTTCACGCCATAATACGCTTGATGCAAGCACGTTTGCTTTATCAACCGACGTTACATGGTTACTACGTAATTTTGCTGCTTCAAAGGCAAAACGGGCAATGCGTTCAATTTCTTTACGCGAGTAAGTTTGTGTATCAAATGCAGCTTCTTCAGCGCCTTCGCCGCTTCGGCCTTTTTCACCAAAGTAAATGCCGCCTGTAAGCTCGCGTACACATAAAATATCAAAGCCTTTTTCGCTAATATCTGCACGTAATGGCGATGCTGCGCTAAGCGCTGGTAAAAGTTGTGCTGGGCGTAAGTTACAAAACAAACCAAAGTGCTTACGAAGCGGTAAAAGCGATGCACGCTCAGGTTGCTCGTTAGGGGGTAGGTTTTCCCATTTTGGGCCACCTACTGAGCCAAATAAAATGGCATCGGCGTTTTCACACGCACTTAGCGTTTTTGGTGGTAATGCTTCACCAAATTCGTCAATAGCTGCGCCACCAATAGCATGATGCTGACGGTTCAGGGTAAAACCAAACTTATTGCTTACAGCATCAAGTACTTGCTCTGCTGCTGCCATTACTTCTGGGCCAATACCGTCGCCTGCTAATACGGCAACGCTGTAGTTTGTTTTACTCATCCTGCTTTCCTTTGTTGTTTTAAATCAGACACTTTTTGTGCACGATAAATTAAGTTGTAAACACGGATCATGGCGCGTACCGACGCCTCTACCACATCCGCAGCAATACCCGCACCGTGATAAGGGCGACCATCGTATTTAGCAATAATGTTTACTTGACCAAGCGAACTTGCGCCTTGACCAGTGGCTTCTAAATTGTATTCAATCATTTCAACGCTCATACCAGTTAAGCGCTCAATAGCCGCAAATGAGGCTTCAACAGGGCCATTACCTGTAGCCGCTTCTTGTTTTGCTTCGCCATCAATTAACATTCCAATGGTAGAGCTGGCTACCGACTGTGAGTTAGACGCTGAGTTTACAAACTCTAATTGGTATTTTTCGTCTTTGTCGTTAATTTGATTAAAGTAAATCATGGCTTCAAGGTCGTAATCGTATACGGTGCCTTTTTGATCAGCTAACGCTAAAAAGCTTTCGTATAAGCTGTCCATATCGTAGTCAGCTTTTTGATAACCTAACTCTTCTAAGCGGTGCTCAATAACATGACGACCCGAACGCGAGGTCATATTTAACTGGTTATTTGGCACACCGACGCTTTCTGGCGACATAATCTCATAAGTATTTTGCGCTTTTAATACGCCATCTTGGTGAATGCCCGAGCTATGTGCAAAGGCGTTTTCGCCCACAATAGCTTTATTTGGCTGTACCGGCATATTGCATATTTTTGCCACTTGGCGAGATGCACGATAAATTTCTTCGCTTTTAATATCGGTGTGAACGTTTAAGTGGTCTTTGCGCATTTTCATGATCATCGCCACTTCTTCAAGCGAGCAGTTACCCGCACGCTCACCTATACCATTTATTGTACATTCAATTTGGCGAGCACCGGCTTGTACCGCGGCTACCGAGTTAGCTACAGCTAAACCTAAATCGTTATGACAATGTACACTTAAACGCGCTTTATCTATATTCGGCACGTTATTCATTAAATGGCGGATCATTGCGGCGTATTCGTCTGGCGTTACAAAGCCAACGGTATCAGGTAAATTAATAGTAGAGGCACCGGCGTTAATTGCCTGCTCAACAATTTTACATAAATCCCAGTGCGGCGTACGCCCTGCATCTTCACACGAAAACTCAACATCATCAGTGTAGTTACGCGCTAATTTAATTGATTTAACCGCCATGGCCGTTGCATCGTCTAGGCTCATACGTAATTTGTGTTCAAGGTGCAAAGGGCTTGTGGCAATAAAAGTATGAATACGACTTTGCTGTGCTGTGCGAAGTGCCTCACCACAGGCTTCAATGTCTTTTGCTACTGAACGTGCTAAACCACAAATAATTGGGCCTTTAACTTCGGTTGCAATACGTTGTACCGAGCGAAAATCAGCGGGGCTCGAAACCGGAAAACCCACTTCCATCACATCCACGTTCAAGCGGCTAATAGTATGCGCTAGCTGAATTTTATCGTCTTCTGTAAGGCTTGCTTTAAGTGCCTGCTCGCCATCACGTAAGGTGGTATCAAAAATCCATACTTTATCTTTGTCTTGCATAACTGCCCCTCATTCCTCTGTTACCCAAATTTCAATTTATCCCAGCCGCGAGATAATAAAAAACCCCGCAATTGCGGGGTTTTTAGTGTTTAACTCGATGCAAACACACTAATCCCCGCTCACTGACCATAGCAGTAAGAGGTTAAGTTTTAGTGTAATTAAACGAATATTTTGCATCTTGTTTCTTGTGTGTGTGTTCAGTGAGGCCTATTTTTAACATTACAAAGCAGTTGGTGCAAGCATAAACATTCCAAACAAAGGAATAAAAACCCCACATTAAAGAAATTTATATACCTTAAAATAGCATATTCAGGTTTTATAAATCACACAGCTACACTTTTTAGCTTAAATTAATGTGTTGAGTAAACTTGCGTGCTTAGATTAACTTATTGCTAATTTTTTAAGCTAAACCTGATTATTTGTTTCACGAATATAATGACCTGCACCGCGGGTAATATAACGTAGCTGCCAAATAACCCGCTCAATGAGTTCTTCGCGTTGTTGACCTTCTATATCAAGTGCTTCAGCGCCGGCATTAAATACCAGTGTTACCATGGCTTCGGCCTGAATATAAGCATGGATTGAATCGCACTTGGTTTCGCTTTCTAAATAATGCGCAAGCTCTAAAATAAAGTGTTTTACCTCACGCGCTACGGCGGCTCTAAAGGCTTTTGAGGTGCCAGAACGTTCTCGCAGCAGTAATCTAAATTGGTTGCTTGAGTTATCAATAAACTCCATAAAGGTAACAACCGAAGTATTTATTACGCTGCCGCCACTGGCTATACGTCTGCGGGCTTGGCGCATAAGCTGGCGAAGGGTTAAGCCTGCTTCGTCTACCATGGTTAAACCTAGCTCGTTCATATCTTTAAAGTGGCGATAAAAAGAGGTGGGGGCAATACCTGCTTCGCGGGCAACTTCGCGTAAGCTTAAATTAGAAAAACTATGATCAGCACTAAGCTGATTAAATGCCGCCTCAATTAAGGCTTGTCGTGTTTTTTGTTTCTGTTGTGCTCTAACACCCGACATCCACAGCTCCCTGAGTAATTTTATATGAAGTTTTAATGATAATTAGCCGAATTGTCTAGTCTAATACTTGACGCCAAGAGATTGAAACACTATTTTAGCTTACAGTTGTACGCTGAGAGTAAAAACGATGAATAAACCACCGATTATTTGGACAAACGTCCTATTTTTTAGCCTAACCTTTTTGGCGGCTGTCACACTTGTACCTTGGTACGGCATTAGTTACGGATTTACCAGCGCGCATTGGATTGCATTTGTAGGCTGTATGTTTTACGCAGGCCTATCTATCACTGCCGGATACCACCGATTATGGGCGCATAAAGCCTATAACGTACACCCTGCAATAGAATTTATTTTTGCTCTTGGTGGCGCATTTGCTTTGCAAAACAGTGCGTTGCACTGGAGTAGCGATCACCGTATACACCACGGCCAAGTAGATGACCCAGTAAAAGACCCTTACGCCGCAACTAACGGCTTTTGGTACAGCCATATTGGCTGGATGCTCCGTGATTACCAAGGCGACAGTTATAACGATTACAGTAATTGTCGCGATTTACAGCGCAATAAAATTGTTATGTGGCAGCATAAACACTACTTAAAGCTTGTTATAGCCATGAATGTCGGTTTACCGCTTGTGCTTGGTTTATTAGTAGGCGATGTGTGGGGTATGCTACTACTTGCAGGTTTATTACGCTTAGTATTGAGCCAGCACTTTACCTTTTTCATTAATTCATTGGCTCATATTTGGGGCTCACGCCCATACACTGAAAAAAACACCGCACGCGATAATGGCTTTTTAGCGTTATTTACTTATGGCGAGGGTTACCATAACTTCCACCATATTTTTGCAAGCGATTACCGTAACGGTATTAAGTGGTTTCATTACGACCCAACAAAATGGATGATCCGCTCTTTAGCAGCGCTCGGTTTAGCCAGTAAATTAAAGCGCACCCCGGTTGAGCGCATAGAAAAAGCCAAAGCCGAAACGCTAATGAGTAAAACGCAAACGCGCCTTTCAAAATTGCCTTTAGCGCAAGATAAGCTTACATTATTACAACAAGAGTACGATTTACTGCTGAAAAAGCTGCAAAATTACTGTTCACTACAAAAACAAGTGTTAGAAGCTAAAAAAAATAACATGGCAAAGCAGTGTGAACAATCAGCATTAATGACACAATACCATGAGCTGGAAGCCGCCTGGGAAAATCAAAAACAGGCATGGCTAGCACTTAATGCGAGGTTATTAAAAGCCTCTTTTAATTAATTTAGGAGTGGCTGTGGCCAAACAACCAGAACAAAAAAAAGCACCCGTAGTTTACCAATATGACGCAATAATTATTGGTACGGGCCCTGGCGGTGAAGGCACCGCCATGAACCTATCTAAAAACGATAAAAAAGTAGCGGTTATTGAGCGCCAACAAGCTGTTGGCGGTGGCTGTGTACATTGGGGAACAATTCCTTCAAAAGCATTACGCCACTCGGTTAGCCGCTATATTGAATACAAAGCAAACCCACTTTTTAATGTTGGCGAGCGCCCTAGCCGCTTAACGTTTCCTGATATTTTAAGTCATGCAAGTTCTGTTATTTCTAAGCAGTCAAACTTACGTAGCAGCTTTTACGACCGTAACCGCATTCATATGTACCAAGGCGATGCGAGCTTTGTAGATAAACACACGGTTGAAATTAAGCGTCTTGATGGCTCAGCAGAGCGTATTACCGCTAAAACCATTGTAATTGCTACTGGCTCACGCCCATACCGCCCACCTGAGGTCGACTTTAGCCATTCACGTATTTACGACAGCGATACTATTTTAGGCCTAGAGCACGACCCACAACGTGTACTTATATACGGTGCGGGTGTTATTGGCTGTGAATACGCTTCAATCTTTAAAGGCTTAGGCGCTAAGGTAGATTTAGTAAACACACGCGACCGCTTATTAGCCTTTATGGATGCAGAAATTTCTGACGCGCTTAGCTACCACTTTTGGAACAGCGGTATTGTTATTCGTCATAACGAAGAGTTTGACCGTATAGAAACGCGCTCAGATTGCGTTGTAATGCATTTAAAATCGGGCAAGCGTGTAAAAGCCGACTGTATTTTATTTGCTAACGGGCGCACAGGTAATACCGATACGCTAAACCTTGAAGCTATTGGTTTAAAAGCCGATGGTCGAGGCCAGCTTAAAGTCAACGAAATGTACCAAACCGAGGTAGATAACGTTTACGCAGTAGGTGATGTAATTGGCTACCCAAGCTTAGCGAGTGCTGCATTTGATCAAGGCCGTATAGCTGCCGATGCTATTGCCTGCGGTAATTGCGAAGATAAGCTAATTATAGATATACCGGCCGGTATTTATACCATTCCTGAAATGAGTTCGGTAGGTAAAACAGAGCAACAGCTAACCGCTGCAAAAGTACCGTATGAAGTTGGTCGTGCTCAATTTAAGCACTTAGCTCGTGCGCAAATTGCGGGCACAGAAGTTGGTAGCTTAAAAATATTGTTTCACAGTGAAACAAAAGAAGTACTTGGCGTGCATTGCTTTGGTGAGCGTGCCTCGGAAATTGTTCATATTGGCCAAGCCATTATGGAACAAAAAGGGGCAGGCAACACTGTTGACTACTTTGTAAATACCACATTTAACTACCCAACGATGGCAGAAGCCTACCGTGTTGCGGCGTTAAATGGATTAAATAGGTTATTTACTTAACCCGATTACTACACAGCAAAAAGCCCGCTAATTAGCGGGCTTTTTAATAGCTATTAATACCACTGCTGTTATTTGTGGTATTGCGCGCTTAGCTCATGTACTGCATTAATAAATACACCGGCGTTTTCTGGGTCTACATCTGGTGTAATACCGTGGCCTAGGTTAAACACGTGGCCATCACCTGTGCCAAAGTCTTCTAAAATAGTGCCTACTTCTTGGCGGATACGATCAGGCGTACCGTGAAGCATTGACGGGTCCATATTACCTTGCAATGCAACTTTATCGCCTACACGGCGTTTAGCGTCGCCAATATTAATAGTCCAATCAAGACCTACTGCATCACAGCCTGTTGCTGCAATTGCTTCAATCCACTGGCCACCATTTTTGGTAAATAGCGTTACCGGCACTTTACGGCCGTCGTATTCGCGAATTAAACCATCAACAATTTTATGCATGTATTGCAGTGAGAATTCATTGTAATCGCGCGGGCTTAATACGCCGCCCCACGAGTCAAATACCATTAACGATTGCGCACCAGCTTTTACTTGTGCGTTTAAGTAATCAATGACTGAATCAGCTAGTTTATCTAGTAGTAAATGTAGTGTTTGCGGCTCTGCAAACGCCATTTTTTTTATTTTACCAAATACTTTACTGCTTCCACCTTCAACCATGTAAGTTGCTAGTGTCCACGGTGAACCCGAAAAACCAATTAGTGGCACTTCGCCTTTAAGTTCACGGCGAATAGTACTTACTGCGTTCATTACATAACCGAGCTCGTCAGTTGGGTCTAGCTTAGGAATCTTTTTAACATCAGCAAGTGACGAAATAGGGTTTTCAAATTTAGGGCCTTCACCGGTTTCAAAGTACAAACCTAAACCCATAGCATCGGGAATAGTTAAAATGTCACTAAATAAAATAGCAGCATCTAACGGGTAACGGCGAAGTGGTTGTAGTGTTACTTCACACGCAAGCTCAGCATTACGGCACAGGCTCATAAAATCGCCCGCTTGTGCACGTGTAGCACGGTACTCTGGTAAATAGCGTCCTGCTTGGCGCATCATCCATACCGGTGTTACATCAACGGGTTGTTTTGCAAGTGCACGTAAATAACGGTCGTTTTTTAATTCGCTCATAGCGTAAATAATCCTGAGGCCTATAGAAATTGTTCAAGATTGTACCACCATATTCTCCGGCTCTCTATCGCTAAGCTCTTAAAACATGTGTTACAGCTAACAGAACCTAGTTTGTTGCTTATTTAGTCACATTTGAGTGTTAAATAACCAAAAAGAACTAACAATAAAAACTTTTTGTTAATATGTTTGCAACATAACAAAAACCTTGGTATTGTTTGTCCCGCGTTAACAAGAACAATAATAAAAATCTTAAACAACAATAACAAAAATATTTATAATAAAAATAACAAAAATCTTCTATAACAATAAGAAAGCTTGTATTAACAGGCCAAAACAAGAAATTAAGCCACCTTAACCGGTGGTTTTTTCTTGCCTGCAATAAAATAATAATTTACCTACAATAAATACACACATGCACCAGCTCATACCTTTTACTTGTTGATATACACTTAAATAAAATATATCTTGATGTATAAGAAAATTTAAATTTAACCATAAAAGTGACCCAGCTTAGGAGAACAGTAATGCTGACGCGCGTAGAGAAAGCTCAACAAAAATGGGGTGGTAGCCATACTGTCATTGATAAATGGTTAAACGAGCGCCAAGAGTTAATTGTACTTTATTGTAAAATGGCTGGGTTTTCGCCATACGACAAAAAAGATCACGCCTTACCAGAGCCAGAACAAATTCAATCATTTTGCCAAATTTTAATGGATTACTTATCTGCCGGCCATTTTGAAGTGTACGATGACATTGCAAAAGCCTGCGAAAGCAAGGGCCTTGAAAGCCAAGAGCTGGCAAATACAATTTACCCGCGCATTTCTAGCACAACAGATATTGCTTTAGATTTTAACGATAAATACGCAGAAGTAGATAAAGAAGACTTATTAGCAGAGTTTGATAACGATTTGTCGGTACTTGGCGAAACGTTAGAAGCGCGTTTTGAACTAGAAGATGAGCTAATAGATAATTTGTTTTCTAACCACACAGATTAATAAAATTGCCTACAAAAAAGGGACCGTTATGGTCCCTTTTTGCGTTATAAGCTACCGCTTATTGCGCAGGTGCTTCGTCATCTTGTATTTCAAGTAGTTCTACTTCAAAAACAAGCGTTGAGTTAGCTGGAATTTTACCTAGGTCACGATCGCCGTAAGCAAGTTCAGAAGGAATAGTGAACTTGTACTTAGACCCTACTGACATAAGCTGTAAACCTTCAGTCCAACCCGCAATTACACGGTTAAGAGGGAAAGTAGTTGGCTCGTTACGCGCATAAGAGCTATCAAACTCAGTGCCGTCTAATAAAGTACCTTTGTAATGTACTTTAACTACGTCTGTTGCTGCTGGCTTTTCGCCTTCGCCTTCGCTAAGTACTTCGTACTGTAGACCTGACTCAGTTACTGTTACGCCTTCTTTTTTAGCATTTTCTTCTAGGTATTTTTTACCTGCTTCTTTGCTTTTTTCAGACTCAACTTTAGCTTTAGCTTCTTGCTTTGCACGCACTGATGTATCTAGCTCAGTTAGCACTTCACGGATTTTTTCTTCATCGATTTTTGCATTACCAGCAAGCGCGTCTTCAAAACCACGAATTAATAGTGCTTGGTCTAGTTCAATACCAATCTCTGATTTATCAGCTAGGTCTTTATTTAAAAAGTTACCCACTGATGCACCAATACCGTATGCTTGTTGCTGCTCTACAGTGTCTAATTTAACTTCAGCTTGTTCTTGTTTTGCTTCTTGATTACAAGCTGTAAGCGCTAAAACCGACGCTGCAATCAATGACAATCTAATCGTCTTTTTCATTTTAAATCTCCGACACACTTTGCAGTTGTCATTTATTGTATTATTACTAGTTAAAGATTAACGGCCTACATGATAGGCTGCTTGTTTAATAACTAACTAAATTAAAACCTAACCTATTATAGTGATTAGACAAACACCCTAGGCCTTCAACGTGACCTAGTCTAACCTCTCAGTCACTAAGAGTTAAGAGGAAATACCTGTAATATGTCGATATTTCGTACTTTTTTAATCGCTTTTAGCTGTTTATTAGCCCTAGCTTGTAGCGATCAAAAACAGCAAGCTGCACAACGCTTTGAACACGCAGCACAGGGTGCGTTTTCCTCGGCAGTATCTAACGATGGTAAATACAGCCTAGTCTCCTCCATTCACCATGGGGTCGCCCTGTGGGATAATCAACAGCAGGTACTAAAATATCAATGGTTTCAACAGCAATCACAAGAAAGCCTAGTGTATGCTGTGGCTATTGCCTTTGATAATAGCGTGGCCGTTACCGCCGAAAAAACCACCTTTGCCGTGTGGGATATTAGCAGCGGCGAAAACCGCGGCTATTATAAAATTCAACAAGCCACTATTCGCGATATTGCGATAAGTAACCAAGGCCGCAGTGTTTTATACGGCAGAAGCGACGGCGTAGTGGTATTTTTAAACCTAGAAACCGGACGCCGCATTGAGTTTTTAGGCCACCAAGACAAAGTAAACACCGTTGATTTATCGCCTAATGGACGCTATGCCTTAAGCGGCTCAAACGATTACGTTGCTTATTTTTGGGATACACGTACAGGGCAAGTAATTCATCGCTTTAATCACCCGACGCGTGTTACCCAAGTAACCCTAGACCCACAAGGTCGCTACGCATTTACCGCAGATAGTATGAAGCAAGCACATGTATGGAAGCTGACTACAGGTGATCTTGTGAGTAAACTGGCGTATATTGCGCGTCAGAAAATTTTTACTGCGGTACGCTTTAACGAACAAGGCACATTGCTGGCCACAGGCTCGCCTAATAAGCGCGTTGACTTATGGCAGTTACCCAGCGGAGAGAAAATTCAAACTTGGCAAGTCACACCACGTGAAGGCAGTAAGCCTAAATCGGCTGTGGTGCTAGATGTAACGTTTATAGATAACGGCAAGTCGTTGTTAACCGAGAGCTCGAGCGGAATTGCAGAGCACTTTACAATACGAGAAGCAAATGAACACAATTGAAAATCGTTTAATGGAGCTTGAGGCAAAAGTTGCTTTTCAAGACGAAACAATAGAAATATTAAATGACGAGCTAAAAGCACACCAACAGCAGCTTGCAAAAATGAAGCGCCAAACTGAGTTACTAGCAGAAAAACTTAAAGAAGCGCAGCAGCCGTCGCTAATGTCGCAAATGCAAGAGCCGCCTCCGCCACATTACTAAGCACACGACAAAATAAAACCGGGTTAATCGCCCGGTTTAAATACACCAATTACTTGTTCAAATTGGCGAGTAGATGCCTGAACAGCGTTATCGGGTTGCGCCATTTTGTGGCCGCACTCTACACACTCTACTTTTTCAACATCATGTTCTCTGTACAGCATCATGGTATCCATGGCTTTACACTCAGGGCACGATGCACCAGCAATAAATCGCTTCTTTTGTCTCACAACATTTTTCCTGTGGTTTGAACTGCACATATTTTATCGTATAACTTCCTATGTTGATACGCTTGATAAGAGCAATACGTTCTATGGTATGATAGCGCTAACTTAACCAGGGCACAGTAAAGTAACGCATTCATGATCCAAATCTCAGAAATAGAACTACTTCGTGGCGGAAAAGCCTTATTAAAAAATGCCTCGGCTACTTTATTTCCACAGCACAAAGTGGGCTTAGTGGGCGCTAATGGCTGTGGTAAATCTACCTTATTTAGTTTATTAAAATCTGAGCTGCAACTCGATGCGGGTGATTGCAATATACCTAAAGATTGGTCTATTGCCTCTGTGAAACAAGAAACCCCAGCCCTTGAAATAAGCGCCATTGATTACGTACTACAAGGTCACCCTGAATACTATGCATTGCGCATTGCCCTGCGTGAAGCTGAGCAAACAAACGATGGTGACACCCAAGCCAAAGTACATATTCAGCTTGAAAATATTAAAGGCTACAGCATAGAGTCAAAAGCGGGCGAATTGCTGCACGGCTTAGGCTTTGCTAATCACCAAATAGAAAACCCTGTAAGCGCATTTTCTGGTGGTTGGCGTATGCGTTTAAACCTTGCACAAGCACTTATTCGCGATGCCGACTTACTATTACTCGATGAGCCTACTAACCACCTTGATTTAGATGCCGTTTACTGGCTTGAGCGCTTTTTACGCGCCTACACAGGCACCTTGGTACTTATATCTCATGACCGCGAGTTTTTAGACGCCGTGGTTGATCAAATTTGGCATGTCGATAAACAGCTTATTAATGTGTACAAAGGTAACTACTCACAGTTTGAACGCCAAAAAGCAGAGCGCTTGTTACAACAACAAGCAATGTTTGAAAAACAACAAGAGCAAATTGCCCATCTTGAGCAGTTTATAACTCGCTTTAAAGCCAAAGCCAGTAAGGCCAAACAGGCACAAAGCCGTGTTAAAGCACTCGAACGTATGGAAAAGCTGGCACCTGCACATGCCGACTCACCATTTGACTTTGAATTTGCCGAGCCAACAGCCCTGCCTAACCCGCTAATGACCCTAGATAAAGCAAAAGCAGGTTATGGCGATGTCACTATTTTAAATAATATCGCGCTAAACCTAGTTCCTGGCAGCCGTATTGCGTTACTCGGTCGTAACGGCGCGGGTAAATCAACGCTTATAAAGCTATTAGCGGGCGAGCTTGAGCCGCAAGCAGGTAAAGTGGTTCAACACCATGGCTTAAATATAGGTTACTTTGCGCAGCACCAACTTGAATCGCTTGATTTAAAAGCCAGCGCAGTGACCCATATTCAACGCTTAAACCCACAAGCCACAGAGCAATCATTACGTGACTTTTTAGGTGGCTTTGCATTTATTGGCGATAAAGCACTTGAACCCGTGGCGCCGTTTTCGGGCGGTGAAAAAGCCCGCTTAGTGCTAGCCATGTTGGTGTATCAAAAACCCAATTTACTACTACTTGATGAGCCAACTAACCACCTTGATTTAGAAATGCGCCACGCGCTAGTGATGGCACTGCAAGGCTTTGAAGGCGCCATGGTTACCGTATCGCACGATCGCCACATGCTTAAAAACACCGCCGATGAATTTTATTTAGTCGATGATGGCAAAGTCACTCAGTTTGGTTACGACTTAGATGCGTATTACCAATGGTTACTCAATGCCAATAAAGAAGCCGCTAAAAGCCAGCAACCTGACGAGCCAAAAGCAAACCCAAGCGTTAATCGTAAAGAGCAAAAGCGCCTAGAAGCTGAGTTTAGAAAAGCCATTCAACCGCTTAAAAAGCAAATTGAAAAGCTTGAAAAGCAGCTCGATAAATTTACTGCAGAGCTTAGCGAAGTTGAAGTAGCCCTTGGCGACAATACACTCTACAACGACGACAATAAAGTGCAATTAAAAGAGTTAATTGCTAAGCAAGCCACGCTTACCCCTAAAGTAAACGACACTGAAGAAGAGTTACTGATGGCGCTTGAAGAAATGGAAGAAAAAGAACAGGCCTTTGCCGATGAACTTGCTCAATAAAAACGACTTTTGGCAATTTGCCTGCGCTTTTTACGCAAAGCCAGGGCAACAACAAACCTTGCTGGCACTGCAAAACCAGCAAGGTAAAAACGTTAATCTGTGCTTATTTTTGCTGTACTTAGATTCACTTAAGCTAAGTATTAATGCCGAGCAGCTCAGTGTTTTAATAGACTCAGTTAATGAATTTGATACACAAGCACTTAAACCTCTGCGTGCCACACGCAAGTATTTAAAAGCCAACCAACATACTATTAGCGACTACGCAAAAATACGTGAAGAGTTACTAAGCGCAGAGCTAAAGCTTGAAAAGCAACAACAGCAAATACTGATTGATACAGCGAATAAACTTAGCTTTTTAGAAGCTGTAAAGCCAAACAATATCGAGCTGTATGTGAAAGCCACTTAGGCTGTCAGTTTTTACACCCTCTTCTAAATGTTCATTCTATTTTCTTTGTGCAAAAGATCTTTAAGCCAATTGATTATTCAAAGCCTATAGGCGCTGTAGTAGGAACTGAATAACCCCAAAAACATGATCTACATCAACTTTACTTGGTTACTTTTTCCACGCAGGGGAATTGTTTGATCTCGATCACATTATGCTTTGCAAAGTCACTTTATGATGTCTCCATCAACTGAACGAGGAGATTAATCATGAACGTATTCTTTAGAGACTTTTTTAGCGACCCAGTTTTATTTATGTCTTTTGGGATTTTAGGCGTCGTGATTTCTCTTTGCCTATTTTACGCTTTTTACTTTATTAAAAAAATTAGCGAGGCTGAAGTTCCCGAGCATCATTAAGCACGACGCACAAAGCGCCTACTCAGGTTACTGATTAGGCGCTTTTTATTTTATAAAGCGAAAAATTTGGTACACTAACGTTTCGTTTTTTTCATAGTGCGTAGTACAAACATGATCAATAAGTTTAAACCAGCATGGTGGATGACCAATCGTCACGTTCAAACCATAATGCCGCGTTTTTTCCGTCCATTTCACAATACGTCCTACGAACTTGAGCAACTTGATACGCCCGACGGCGATTTTATTGAACTTGCATGGTCGCTGCCTCATAACGAAAACGCTCCCCTTGCTGTGGTTTTACATGGCCTTGAAGGCAACATAAATAGCTTTTATGCCAAAGGCATGATGAAAGCCTTAAAAAAGCAAGGTTATGCCGTAGTACTTATGCACTTTAGAAACTGCTCAAGCGAAGTTAACCGCTTACCGCGTGCTTATCATAGTGGTGATACCGCCGACTTAGCTTTTTTTATAAATCATTTAAGGGAGCAATTTCCCAGCCGCCCTATTATGGCTGTTGGTTTTTCATTAGGGGGCAATGTACTGGCTAAATACCTAGGCGAAGAGCGCGAAAACTGCCCGTTAAGTGCTGCAGCCGTGGTTTCGGCGCCTTATGATTTATCATCATCAAGCGATGTTATTCGTAAAAGCTTAGGCAAAATTTATCAAAAATATTTGCTCGATAGAATGAAAAAATCAATGCAGCGTAAATTGCCACAAATCAAGCAGCAAATACCTATTACCTCTGAGCAGTTAATGAAAATTGACGATTTGCTAGAGTTTGATAATCAACTAACCGCTCCACTGCATGGCTTTGAAAACGCACACGATTACTATCGCCAAGCCAGCGCAATGCCTTACTTAAAGCATATTGCGATTCCTACGTTAATAATTCATGCCAAGGACGATCCAATGTTGTCGATTAAAGCCGTGCCAAGTAGGCAAGATGTGAGTGAGCATGTTACCCTGAGCGTCTCTGAAAAAGGCGGCCACGTAGGGTTTATTAGCGGTAATAATCCGTTTAGGCCGGTATTTTGGCTTGAACAAGCCGTCCCTCATTATTTTGGCCAGCACGTCCCCACTAAAGCGAGCAGTAAGCAGTTATGATTATCCCTTTTGAACAACTTGATAAAGACACCCTCTATAACCTAATTGAAAGCTACGTGCTTCGTGAAGGCACCGATTACGGTGAGCAAGAAGTGAGTATTCAAAGTAAAGTAGCGCAGGTTAATCAGCAGCTTAGAAATGGTGAAGCCATGGTATTTTTTTCTGAGCTACATGAGTCAGTCACTATTATCTCAAAAAATGAATTTAAAGCACTGCAAAGCGAAGAGCATGAAGCGCAGTAGTTTGATTAGCGCCTAACACTTGTAACTTTTGAGCTGAACGTACACAATGGCTTTTTACCCAAAGAGCCAAAACATGATAAAACTCAGCACTCTAGTGGTAGCCATATCACTAGCTTTAACACCACAAGCCTTTGCAGAGCAAGTAAAAAGCCCGTCAGACAAAGCAGTAAAACTAGCAAAAGACACTATTTTAATCGACACCCATATTGATGTACCTTATCGTATCCACGAAAAATGGGTTGATGTAACTAAAGCCACCGACGGCGGCGACTTTGACTACCCTCGCGCAGTACAAGGGGGGTTAAACGCCCCTTTTATGTCGATTTATATTCCTGCTCACTTAGAATTTGAAGGCAAAGGTAAAAGCTACCAGCTAGCCAACCAAATGATTGATAGCATGGAAGCCATTGCACAGCGCGCCCCTGAAAAATTTGCTATTGCTAGCTCAACAGCGGATATAGAAGCGCAATTTGAGCAAGGCAAACTGTCAATTGCGATGGGCATGGAGAATGGCTCGCCAATTGAAGGAAAAATGGAAAACCTTCAGCACTTTTTTGACCGAGGTGTACGCTACATCACGCTTGCGCACTCGCAAAGCAACCATATTTCTGACTCGTCGTACGATATTCGCCGTAAATGGAAAGGTTTAAGCCCATTTGGTAAAAAGCTAATTACTGAAATGAACAACGTCGGTATGCTAATTGACGTATCACATATATCAGATGATGCGTTTTATCAGGTAATGGAGCTATCTAAAACGCCGGTTATTGCTTCACACTCTTCACTTCGCAAATACACGCCAGGCTTTGAGCGTAATATGAATGATGACATGTTATTAGCGCTTAAAAAGAATGGCGGGGTTATTCAAATTAACTTTGGCTCAAGCTTTGTAACCTCTAAAGCCGGTGCGTGGTACAAAGACCTTAAAAGCACTAAAGAGACCGTTAAAAAAGAAGGCACTAAGCCAAGTAAAGACTTTGATGCAGCGTACCGCGCTAAAAACCCATTCCCGTTTGCAAGCCTTGAGCAAGTACTTGATCATATTGATCACGTTGTAGAGCTTATTGGCATTGATTACGTGGGTATTGGCTCTGACTACGATGGGGTTGGCGATTCGTTACCGATTGGCTTAAAGGATGTATCTAGCTATCCTAACCTAGTGCAAGGCTTAATGGACAGAGGTTACAGCGATTCAGACATTAAAAAGATTTTAAGCGAAAATACGCTAAGGGTTTGGAAGCAAGCCGAAGCATATGCGAAAAAGCACTAAGCTGTAAGCTGTAAGCTGTAAGCTGTAAGCTGTAAGCTGTAAGCTGTAAGCTGTAAGCTGTAAGCTGTAAGCTGTAAGCTGTCAAAAAGTTTAATTAATAGCACGGCCTAAAGTCGTGCTTTTTTATGTGTTAAGTATAATTTAACACCAAGCTACTAAAAGCTGATAACTGAAAACTAAACACTTTTCTTCAGGCATTAAAAAACCCGAGGCTAAGCTCGGGCTTTTTTAGTATTAATTAACTTAAATGTTAACTATTACTCTACGATAGTTGCTACAACACCAGCACCTACAGTAC
>NZ_LKBC01000008.1:125052-150669 GCF_001400005.1 Pseudoalteromonas sp. P1-30 | reverse complement strand
CATGAGAACTGACTCCTAAATAGGTGTCTACTTTTATGGAGTCAGATCACAAAATAAAAAACGATACCAACAAAAGCTAGTTTTGTTTTATCTATTTTTTAATTGGCGGCTATAAAAACAAAAACCCAGCAAAAGCTGGGTTTTTAACACTCAATTAAAAAGTTAAATTACTTCTTCTTTTTAACTGCTTTTTTGTTTGGTAAATCAGTGATTGAACCTTCAAAAATCTCAGCTGCAAGGCCAATAGACTCGTTCAATGTTGGGTGAGCATGAATAGTAAGCGCTAAGTCTTCACCGTCTGCGCCCATTTCAACTGCTAAGCCGATTTCGCCAAGCATTTCGCCTGCGTTAATACCAACCATAGCACCACCGATTACACGGCCACTGTCTTTATCAAAGATAAGCTTAGTTTGACCTTCTGTACGTGCAGATGCAATTGCGCGACCTGATGCAGCCCACGGGAATACCGCAGTTTCAATGCTTAAGCCTTGCTCTTTTGCTTCTTTCTCAGTCACACCTACCCATGCGATTTCTGGATCAGTGTAGGCAATTGAAGGAATACATTTAGGGTCGAAGAAGTGCTTCTGACCAGAGATAACCTCTGCTGCAACATGGCCTTCGTGTACCGCTTTATGCGCAAGCATAGGTTGGCCAACTAAATCACCAATTGCAAAAATATGGTCTACGTTAGTACGTAATTGCTTATCAACATTAATAAAGCCACGCTCATCAACATTAACACCTGCTTTATCAGCATCAAGTAAGTTACCGTTAGGCGTACGGCCTACAGCAACAAGTACTTTGTCGTAACGTACTGGCTCAGCTGGTGCGTTTTTGCCTTCAAAAGTAACGTATAAGCCATCATCTTTCGCTTCAACGCCAACAACTTTAGTAGAAAGCATAACATTGAATTTTTTGTTTACGTATTTTTGGTAAACCTTGATGATATCTTTATCCGCAGCCGGAACTAACTGATCTGCAAATTCAACTACATCAATATCAGAACCTAGTGCGCGGTAAACCGTACCCATTTCAAGACCGATAATACCACCACCTAAAACAAGTAGTTTCTCTGGTACGTCTTTAAGTTCTAATGCGCCAGTTGAATCAATTACACGGTCATCTTCTGGGATGAACGGTAAGCTAACAGGTTTAGAACCCGCAGCAATGATTGCGTTATCAAATGTAATAGTTGTAGTGCCGTCAGCACCTTCAACGTCTAAAGTGTTGCTGCCAGTGAATTTACCGTAACCTGGTACAACTTTAACTTTACGCATCTTAGCCATGCCGTCTAAGCCACCTGTAAGCTGGCCAACAACCGACTCTTTCCAAGAGCGAATTTTGTCTAAATCAATTTGCGGAGCGCCAAAAGTAACACCGTGAGATGACATTTCTGCAGCGTCATCAATCACTTTAGCCACGTGTAAAAGTGCTTTTGAAGGAATACAACCAACATTAAGACATACGCCGCCTAATGTTTCACGCGATTCTACTAATGTAACTTCTAAGCCCAAGTCAGCAGCACGGAAAGCCGCAGAGTAACCACCAGGACCACCGCCTAGTACAACAACTTGAGTTTTTAATTCGTTGCTCATGCTATTACCTTAATTGTTTGAACGGGACACTGCCCTAAAATTTAACTGCCATGTTTCTGCATGGGCAGAAAATCAGAGCAATTCACAAATAGTGCAAAGATTGTATCATTGCATATAGTAAAAATCCCAGCTAAAAACAACTGGCTGGGATTTGATTTTGTTCATATTGTAGCGATTACATCACTAATTGACGTATGTCGCTCATGTAGCTAGCAAGCGTTGCTGTAAAGCGTGCAGCTAGAGCACCGTCAATCACACGGTGATCGTACGACATAGAAAGCGGAACCATTAATTTTGGTTCAAAGTCTTTACCATTCCACTTAGGTTTCATTTCAGATTTAGATACACCTAAAATAGCCACCTCTGGTGCATTAACAATCGGCGTAAATGCCGTACCGCCAATACCGCCTAAGCTTGAAATAGTAAAACAGCCGCCTTGCATATCAGATGACGTTAACTTACCTTCACGCGCCTTTTTAGAAATATCCATCAGCTCGCGAGATAATTCAATAATGCCTTTTTTGTCCACATCTTTAAATACTGGAACAACTAAGCCATTTGGGGTATCTACTGCCACACCAATATTGATGTACTTTTTAAGGATAAGGCTTTCACCGTCTTCAGACAATGACGAGTTAAACGTTGGGAACTCAGCAAGTACTTTCGCTACCGCTTTCATCACAAACACAAGTGGTGTGATTTTAACGCCAAGCTTTTTCTTCTCGCTTAACACGTTTTGTTCTTTACGGAACACTTCAAGGCTTGTGATATCAGCTTCGTCAAACTGTGTAACATGTGGGATTTGCACCCAGTTACGGTGTAGGTTTTTACCCGACAGCTTTTGAATACGCGATAGTTTTTTCTCTTCAATTTCACCAAATTTAGCAAAATCTACTTTCGGCCACGGAATTAAGCCAAGCTCACCACCGCCCGCATTGCCTTTACCAGCAGGTAATTGGCCTGATTCAACTTGCTTAACTAGGTTTTTAACATAGTTTTGCACGTCTTCTTTTACTACGCGGTTTTTACGCCCGGAGCCTTTAACGTTTGCTAAGTTAATACCAAACTCACGCGCTAAGCGGCGAACAACTGGCGATGCATGAGCATATGCGCTGTTGTTTTCAAAGCTTTCGTTGCTTGCTTTAGCCGCAGGTGCAGCTTGAGCTGGCGCAGACTCGGTTTTTGCAGGTGCTGCTGGCTTTTGCTCAGCCGGGGCTGCTGCTTTTGCTGGCGCACTGCCTGCAACTTCAAAAACAAACACAAGTGAGCCAGTTTTGACTTTATCGCCAGCGGCCACTTTAATTTCTTTAACGGTACCAGCAAACGGGGCTGGTACTTCCATTGCCGCTTTGTCGCCTTCAACGTTTAAGATAGATTGCTCTTCTTCAACCGTATCGCCAACAGCAACCATAATTTCAGTTACTTCAACTTCATCATCGCCAATATCAGGCACGTTTACTTCTTTTGTGCTAGGCTCGGCGCTTTGAGTAGTCTCTGCTGGCGCAGATTCTTGCTTTGGCGCATCTGATGCAGGTGCACTTGAGCCAGCTACTTCAAAAACAAACACTAAAGAGCCTGTTTTTACTTTGTCGCCTTCGGCTACTTTAATTTCTTTTACAGTACCGGCAAAAGGAGCTGGTACTTCCATAGATGCTTTATCGCCTTCAACACTTAAAATTGACTGCTCTTCATCTACGCTGTCACCAACAGCGACCATGATTTCTGTTACTTCAACTTCGTCGTCACCAATATCTGGTACGGTTACTTCTTTAGTTGAAGAACCTGAAGCCTCTGCAGGTGCAGACGCCTCAGTTTTAGCTGGCGCTTCTGGCTCACTTTGTGAACCTGACTCTTCGCCTTCAAAAATCATGATTAACGACCCTGTTGTTACCGTGTCGCCTTCGCTTACTTTAATTTCTTTGACTATACCTGCTTGCGCAGCAGGTACTTCCATTGATGCTTTATCGCCTTCAACGGTTAGTAGCGATTGATCAACATCTACTTTGTCGCCAACGCTTACTAAGATTTCGGTTACTTCTACGTCATCGCCACCGATATCTGGTACATTAATTTCAATACTCATTGCAAACCTCTTATGCGTACAGTGGATTTAGTTTGTTTGTGTCAATGTCGAACTTTTTAATTGCTTCAACAACCACTGACTTTTCAACATCACCACGTTTAGCAAGTTCAGATAACGTAGCAACAACCACGTAGCTTGCATTAACTTCAAAGTGACGACGTAAGTTTTCACGGCTATCAGAGCGTCCGTAACCATCTGTACCAAGCACTTTATAGTTGCTGCTTGGAATAAATGAACGCGCTTGCTCTGCGTAGTTTTTCATGTAGTCGGTCGCAGCAACAGTCACTGAATCGTTTAATACGCTAGTGATGTAAGGCGTTTTTTGCTCGCTTTCTGGGTTAAGCATGTTGAAACGCTCAACGTCTTGACCGTCACGGGTAAGCTCATTGAATGATGTTACTGAGTAAACATCAGAAGCAATACCGTACTCTTCGCTTAAAATGGCTGCAGCTTTGCGCACTTCAGTCATGATAGTACCTGAGCTTAATAACTGTACGTTGGCTTTTTTACCTTCGTAGCTTTCAAGCTTGTAAATACCTTTACGAATACCTTCTTCAGCGCCTTCTGGCATTGCTGGTTGATGGTAGTTTTCGTTCATAAGCGTTAGGTAGTAGTAAATGTTTTCTTGGTTTTCACCGTACATACGACGAATACCATCTTGAATAATTACCGCTACTTCAAATGCGTACGTTGGGTCATAAGAAATACAGTTAGGAACCGTATTTGCAAGAATATGGCTGTGACCATCTTCGTGCTGTAGACCTTCACCATTTAGCGTAGTACGACCTGCTGTTGCACCTAATAAGAAACCACGTGCTTGTTGGTCACCCGCCATCCATGCCATGTCGCCAACACGCTGGAAACCAAACATAGAGTAGTAAATGTAGAATGGGATCATAGGTAAATCGTTAGTGCTGTAAGATGTTGCAGCAGCTACCCATGACGACATTGCACCTAGCTCGTTAATACCCTCTTGAAGTACTTGGCCTGATGTAGCTTCTTTGTAGTAAGAAACAATATCGCGGTCTTGAGGGGTGTAGTTTTGGCCATGTGGATTGTAAATACCGATTTGACGGAATAAACCTTCCATACCAAATGTACGTGCTTCATCAGCAATAATTGGCACAATGTTTTTGCCAATGCCTTTGTCTTTTAGTAACACGTTAAGTGCACGTACAAAGCCCATTGTGGTAGAAATATCACGTTTTTGCTCTTCAAGTAGCGGCTTAAATGCGTCTACTTCTGGCAGTTTTAGCTCTTCAGTAAATTTAGGAATACGTGTAGGTGTGTAACCTTTAAGTGCATCACGGCGTGCGTGTAAGTACTTGTATTCTTCTGAACTTTCTTCAAGCGTTAAGTATGGAAGATCTTTAATTTGCTCTTCTGATACTAAATCTTGTAGGCCTAAACGGTCACGTAAGTGTTCAACATGGCTCATGTCCATTTTTTTCACTTGGTGCGCAATGTTTTTACCTTCAGCCGCTTCACCCATGCCGTAACCTTTTACAGTTTTAGCAAGAATCACGGTAGGACGGTCGTTGGTTTGCTCAGCTTTTTTAAATGCAGCATACAGTTTTGATGGCTCATGACCACCACGCTTAAGCGCAAAAATTTCGTCATCAGTCATATCTGCAACAAGTGCAGCTGTTTCTGGATAACGGCCAAAGAAATGCTCACGTACGTACGCGCCATCTTTCGCTTTATATGTTTGGTAATCACCATCAATTGTTTCGTTCATCAACTGTAGTAATTTACCTGATGTATCTTTAGCTAGCAGAATATCCCATCCGCTACCCCATACAACTTTAATTACGTTCCAACCAGCGCCTTTAAATAGGCCTTCTAGTTCTTGAATAATTTTACCATTACCCATTACTGGGCCATCTAAACGCTGTAAGTTACAGTTAATTAAGTAACATAGGTTGTCTAGCTTTTCACGTGCAGCAAAAGAGATTGCGCCGCGTGATTCTGGCTCATCCATTTCACCGTCACCTAAAAACGCGTATACACGTTGGTTTTTAGTGTCTTTTAAGCCACGGCCGTCTAGGTATTTTAAAAAGCGTGCTTGGTAAATAGACGCAATTGGACCTAAGCCCATAGATACCGTTGGGAACTGCCAAAATTCAGGCATTAATTTAGGATGCGGGTATGATGGTAAACCTTTACCATCTACTTCTTGACGGAAGTTATCAAGCTGCTCAGCCGTAAGACGACCTTCAACAAATGCACGCGCATAAATACCCGGAGAAATATGACCTTGGTAGTAAACTAAGTCACCGCCGTCTACCTCATTTGGCGCTTTGAAAAAGTGGTTAAAACACACTTCATAAAACGCAGCTGATGATTGGTAAGACGCCATATGGCCGCCTAAGTCGAGATCTTTTTTCGATGCACGTAATACAATCATGATTGCATTCCAACGAATAATCGAACGAATACGACGCTCAAGGTTTACATCCCCTGGGTACGCCGGTTCTTGATCTACTGGAATAGTATTAACGTAGTTAGTTGTTGTGCCAGTTGGCATATCAACGCCGTCTAAACGGGCTTGCTCTAACACTTGCTCAAGTAAATACTGAGCTCGTTCAACACCTTCTTCGCGCACAACTGATTCAAGAGCTTGTAACCACTCTTGTGTTTCTAGCGCGTCTACGTCAATTTTATTGACTTCAGACATATGGAGGTTTCCTTATGTTTAAAATACGAATGTTGTTAATTTAATACCACGTATACCTAATTTAGTGTGTTCTAAGTACAGCGTATTAGCTTAATTTTGTTTTGTGCGTCTTAAACTACGTTCAATTCGCGAATGCTCTTTACCCGCTTCAAGTAATGCTTCTTCAATAAAGGCTAAATGGGCATTACTTGCTAAACGGGCTTGTTCTGGATTGCCCTCAATTACGGCATCCATTAATAAGCGCCGGTGCTGGGCTAATTGATTGCTAATATCTGGTTTTTTTAATAAAACCGTTAAGTTTTGCAATACATTTTGCTCCAGTAGCGCTTGCATGCCTCGCACTAAGTGAAGTAAAACCACGTTGTGTGAGGCTTCGGCTACACTAAAGTGAAACGCATTAATTGCTTTGGCTTTTAATTGTAAATCGTTATTAACTTGAGCAATTTTATCAAAGCTTTGTTTAACCTTGGTAAAATCGGTGCTGGTACCACGAAGCGCCGCATAATATGCAGCAATCCCTTCAAGTGCATGACGAAATTCAAGTAAATCGAACTGTGATTCAGGATGCTTACTGATCAAATCAAACAGCGGATCAGTGAGTCCTTCTTCAAGCTGATTTTTTACAAACGTGCCACCGCCTTGCCTGCGAGTGACCAATCCTTTTGCTTCTAGCTTTTGGATAGCTTCACGCAGTGAGGGGCGAGACACCTCAAACTGTTTTGCTAGTTCGCGCTCTGGCGGCAGTTTTTCACCTGGCGCTAATGAGCCCTCAAGAATCATATTCTCAAGTTGCTGTAAAATAACATCAGATAATTTTGCTGCTTTAATCTTTAAAGACATTAATCAACGTCCACGTTGCATAAATACTAAAAAGCCTAATTTTTAAGGCCTAGAGCTTGACGATTTACCCAAAAGGTAAATTGGTCATACCAAAAATTTTCAATAAGGTATCAAAAAGGCAAATAACTGTCAATTTACGGGTTATTTGAGCAATTAGAGTAGCGTAACGCATTTTGAACGAAGTTCAAACAATGCACAATTGAGGTTGTTTTATTCAAACGTTAACAAGATGAAAACAAATGGTCTGACCAGAGTGAATTAGAATATTCACTCTAGTTGAATTTATTGAAGAAATTAATTTTTGAATTGGAGAAGGTCGTAGCAGCGGGTTTACCCCGCGACCAATTATCTTGCCGCGATACTCACCCTAAGCGCGGCGTACATTGCGCGATGTGAAATCGCGACTACGATAAACCGCCAAATAAAGTAAGCAGTGCAATAAGTACTAAATAAAAAAGCACGTTGCGTTTAACTAATTTAATCATACAAGTGGCTTCAATAGCACATCCGTAATAACGCTGTTCTACTTGTTCAGCCGCAAGCGCCGTACACGTAACTACTTTGCGGTTTGGTGTTTTAAAATCCAATACATAATGCAGCCAGCAGCTTGTACCTTTATTAAAGTTACCAATGACTAAATAGCCAAAGCTTGCAACACGCGCTGGTAGCCAATCTAGCCAAAATAATAATTTATGCAGCAGCGTAAAACGATTTGCAAACACCACTTTATGGTTTTCTTTAACTAAATCGGCCAACGTACGCACTATTGCATACAACACGGCCCCTGGGGCGCCAAGCATTACAAACCAAAAAATAACGGCGCAATAAAATCTAAAATTAATCCACGCTAAGGTTTGCCCAAATGTTTCTCCGCCCTCTTCATCCTCTAGGTGTTTTTGCCCCATTTGTAGTGCGTATAATGAGGCCGCGGTTTTATCATCCCGCGTTAGTGCATTTAAATACGACTTATATAAAGCGCGGTGCTTAGCACAACCAAAACAAACCAATAAAACCGCAACATTTATAGCTAACTGCCAAAGTACAAAGTCAGAGAGTACATATATAAGCGCAACAGCCACTACCGGCAAAACTAACCAAATTAAAAAGCCAATTGCCGAGCTAAACAATCCGTTTTCACTAAGTAATTTACCCGAGCGATTTAAATAACCATTAACGTAATAGCTTATTTGCCAATACTGTGAGCGCGCACCTAAACGCTCAAGTATTAGTGCAATAATTATAGAAACTAAAATCATGATAGCGACTCACTTAATTTGCTTGTTCTAGCCTGCTTATATAAGCAGGCCAATTAAAACTTTCCCCTGGGTCGGTTTTTCGCCCTGGTGCTATATCGCAATGTCCTACAACTCGCTTAGTGGTGATAAGCGGGTAACGGGTCATAATTGCCTTTGTTAGGTTATGTAAGCTGGTGTACTGCGCCTGAGTGTAAGGTGTGGTATCTGTACCCTCAAGCTCAATACCTATACTAAAGTTATTACATGCGCTTTGCCCTTCATATTCAGATTGCCCGGCATGCCACGCGCGTTTATTAAATGGCACATATTGAATAATCTCGCCAGTACGTTTTATAAAACAGTGCGCTGACACTCTAAGACCATTTAAATCACAAAAACTGGGGTGCGCATTACAGTCAATCTCACCCATAAACAGTGCATCAACGTATTCGGTGCCAAATTGCCCAGCCGGCAATGAAATATTATGAATTACCAACAGCGAAATATTGGTATTTTCAGGGCGATCATCAAAATGCGTACAGGGCCGCTGCGTTATATTAGCGACAACTCCGCTTGAATCTATCTGCATTATTTTAATACCACGGTATACATAAACTTGATGCTAAAGGATTTATATAAAGAATGATAGCCATTGCGGTTAGCTAACATTCAGCAGGTAGCATTACTTTTAGTAGCCATGCTATATATGTAGGTGTAATAACCCCTGCTCATTTAAAAGCGCTTCTATTAGTTATTTAAACATAGTAAAATTTGCTTAATTTATTAACACTTATGAGCCTTCATATGTCAATTTCGCACACGCTTATTACTCAACTTGTCACCCTCGCCTTAGATGAAGATCTAAATCATCAATCAGCACAAGACGGCGACATTACCGCGCAGCTTATTCCACAAAACGAGCACGCAAATGCTAAAGTAATTACCCGCGAAGACTGCGTTTTTTGCGGTAAAGACATCATTATAGAAGTGTTTAAGCAAGTAGATCCAAGCGTTGAAGTAAACGTATTAGTAAATGATGGCGACTTTGTGCCAGCAAATAGCACCTTATTTACAGCTAAAGGTTCTGCCCGCGCTATTTTAACTGCAGAGCGTACCGCGCTTAACTTTGTACAAACGCTCGCCGGTACCGCAACCACAACTGCAAATTATGTAAAAGAGCTTAGCGGCACCACAACCCAGCTGCTCGATACCCGTAAAACAATACCAGGACTCAGAGCTCTGCAAAAATACGCTGTAAAATGCGGCGGCGCTGCAAATCACCGTATAGGCTTATTTGATGCGTTTTTAATTAAAGAAAACCATATAGCAGCGTGTGGCGGTATTGATAAAGCAGTCGCACAAGCCAAGCAAAACCACCCTACAAAACCCGTAGAAGTAGAGGTTGAGTCGTTAAATGAACTTGAGCAAGCCATTAATGCCGGCGCCGACATAATCATGCTCGATAATTTTAGCGTTGAACAAATTCAGCAAGCTGTGGTCACTACTAACAAGCGCGCTAAATTAGAGGTTTCTGGCAATATGACACTAGAAACGCTTAAAACTTACTCGCAAGCAGGTGTCGACTTTATATCCAGCGGTGCACTTACAAAAAATTTACAATCAATCGATTTATCGATGCGTTTTGTATGATTTTAACGCTACACTTAAATTTCAATAGCGCTAATTGATTGACAAAATAAGCAAAAAGGCATTTAATAACCCAAAAGGCTTAATTTGTAACAACTTGTTAAATAAAGTCGCTTTTTGAATAAACTATAAGTGCTTTAAGCATAGAAAAAGTGTTAGACTAACCCTGTTGCATTACTTTCTTGAAAAGTATAGTAATAAATAACTGCTTTTTGTTTTAATCTAAAAAAATTCCGAAAAGATTAAAGCAAACGGTCAGTATGTTTCCTATATTTAGTCTACTTTGTGTTTAGGTAGCCTGTGCAAGTTGCAACATGATGAACTCACATTTAGCTTTTGTGTTTCATACCTAAGGCTAAAAGTACGTGAAAATTTATTTTTAAGTAAATCTGTAAAGTTAATCAGGTAAATTAAGTTTGGCACTCTCGCCACTAACCTGACTACCTTACAAAACATTATCCTTTAGGAGAGGAAACATGAAAACAATGACTCAAAAACAACAGGGTTTCACCCTAATCGAATTAATGATTGTTGTAGCAATCATCGGTATTCTTGCTGCAGTAGCTTTGCCTGCTTACCAAGATTACACAAAACGTGCACATGTGAGCGAGGGCATAACTCTAGGTGCTTCAGCTAAAGCTGCAGTTACAGAATATTACGTCTCAGAGGCAGCTTGGCCTGAAGACAATGCGGCAGCTGGTTTACCTGTCGCCAATACGATTACTGGTAACGCAGTAACGAGTGTTGGAGTAGAAGATGGAGTTATTACTGTAACCTTTAATAACAAAGTTACTACTGGTGACACTGTTGTGTTCAAACCAACAATAGCTTCTACAGGAGGCTCTATCACTTGGACCTGTGATGAGGGTTCAGTTGATGATAAATACCTTCCATCAAACTGTCGCTAACCTCTATTATTTTTGGGCGTTTGTAACGCCCAAAATATATTCATAATTCTTCAATAAATTTATATCCTCTATGCTAATCCACTTTTGTATATCTACATTCTTTTTTTTTATATCTCTATACTTTTGGTGGGTAAATCAAATACCTTTTGAGCTAAAAGGTAATTCTATTAAAAGTAAATTAACAAATGCACTCTCAAGCCCCCCCTTCATACTCGAAATTGTTTTATTTATTTTAGGAATATTTATATCTATTTTATTATTAGCTACCATCGCTAATGTAATTTCCTCAAATTTAAATATCTTATTAAAAAAAACATCTCATATATTTTGTCATATATTTTCCTGGTTAATTGTAATTTTATTAATATTGGGGATGTCTAGCTATGAATACCCTGAGCTTTTCTATAGCCATAACGTATGGAGTCAATTGAAAGTTTTAGTTCCCACGTCGTTATTAGCGTTTTTTTTTATTACCTATTCATTCATCATAAAAAAAAATAGAGTGAAAGCATCTTTAATATTACTTCCAATAATCTCTTTATTCATACCCTCCCTGGGAATCTATAAACCTCAAACTCAATTTAAACACAAAAACGTAGTCATTATCGGTATAGATTCCCTTAACGTTCGATTAATAAATAAAAAAAACACTCCTTTCATCGAAAGCTTTGTAAGCTCATCGATACACTTACCTAATTCATACACCCATGTAGCAAGAACTTTCCCTTCATGGGTTAGCGTATTAACAGGTAATTACCCACTAACGAACCATGCCAGATTGAACCTTACAAGTTTTGACAAGTTAGATCTAAAAGAAAATCTAGCTTATGATTTGAAGGAAGCCGGTTACAAAACATACTTCTCCTTAGATGAACGACGTTTTAGCCATATTGATCAACGACTTTATTTTGATAATATTATTGGTCCCCCAGCGACTGCAGGTGAGTTTTTATTTTCTAAATTAGCGGACCTTCCACTATTAGTGTTAACTTCTAAACTCCCCTTTTTCGAGCTACTAATGCCTCATATTCACAATAATAGAGCTGTATGGTCCACATATTCACCGGAAAAGTTCAATTTAAAACTTGAGAGAGAGATACACAATACTGGTCTACCAGTCTTTATAGCCTCTCATTTTACACTCCCACACTGGCCTTATAAAATAAAAAACAATGACAACTCCAGAAGCTCTTATGATAAGTACTTTCACTCAGTTCAACTTGTTGATAAACAAGTTGAAAGGTTTATAGCTCACTTGAATAATGAAGGTTTACTAGACAATTCTTTAATTTTTCTTATCACTGATCACGGAGAAAGTTTTGGAAGAAAAATAGATCTGCCAAAAAACAGTAGTAACTTTACAAATACAGCTGGCCACGGGACAACAATTATCTCAAGCTCTCAATTTAAAGTTCTTTTCAGCTTTAAAGAGTATGAGGGTGGTACATTAGTTAATCACACAGCTCCTAATAAAGAGTTAAATTACGCTTTAACAGACATTGCGCCTACAATAATTGATTTATTAGATATTGATAATAAGCGTGATTCCGATGGTACAAGTATATTCAAAGTACAGCAACAAAGACCAATCCCTTTAGAGAGTTCATTAAAACCCATGTTCAATAAACAAGGTGAAATCGATGAAGAAAAAACTGTCAAACAAACTGCTAACTTGTTTGAAGTTGACAGTTTGGGAAAAGTAGTTTTTAACAATCAGTTATACCATGAAGTTGTAAAGTCAAAGCAAAGAGGGGTCATAAAAGGGAAATGGCAATTATCAGTTTTCCCTGAACACAATAATAATATATATATAACTAACTTACATAAAGACATACTCTATAACCAGCAAGCTCTTAATAATGAAGAATTAATTGCTGAACTCAGAAAAAGTTTTTGTCACTTGTTTTCTTCTGAAATCGATGAAGCTGAGATTAATCTATGTAGAAGTGCAACTCAAAAAACTGATAGTTTTGGGAGATAAATAATGGTAAAACAGCCTGAAAAAAAAGGACAAGATACCTTCGAGTGGATCGGCGTAAGTACAAGAGGTAAAAAGTTAGAGGGTGAGATGACTGGGGCTAGTATTGCTTTAGTAAAAGCGCAGCTTAGGAAACAGGGCATTACCCCATCAAAAGTTAAGCGTAAAGCTAAGCCATTATTCGGGACTCGCCTACAAAAAATCACCCCAAAAGATATAGCTCTAGTCACACGACAAATCGCTACTATGTTAATGGCGGGAGTACCGCTTATTCAAGCTATTGAAATGATTGGCTCTGGCTCTGCAAATAAAAGTGTTGCCAAATTAATGGAAACTATTGGCGATGAAGTTAAAGCAGGCCAGCCGCTTAGCCAAGCGCTAAGAAAGCACCCTCGTTATTTTGATGACTTATATTGTGACTTAGTTGCCTCAGGTGAGCAGTCGGGTGCGCTTGATAAAATATTTGACCGTGTTGCTTTATACAAAGAAAAATCAGAAGCGCTTAAGTCGAAAATTAAAAAGGCGATGTTTTATCCTATCGCTGTTTTAGTGGTTGCACTTATAGTTACCTCAATACTGCTTATATTTGTGGTACCTCAGTTTCAAGATATTTTTAACGGCTTTGGCGCAGAACTTCCCGCATTTACCCTATTCGTAATCGGCATATCAGAATTTATGCAGGAATATTGGTGGATGATTTTAATAGCCATTGTTGGCTTTGGTTACGCTTTTAAAGAAGCTAAGCTCAGAAGTTTAAAACTTAGAGATGCAACAGACCGGGCTATATTAAAACTCCCTGTAATTGGTATGATTTTAAATAAAGCCGCTGTTGCACGATATGCTCGTACGCTTTCGACCACCTTTGCTGCGGGTGTACCCCTTGTTGATGCGCTAGATTCTGCAGCAGGTGCATCCGGTAATGCTGTGTATCGCTATGCTATTTTAGATATTAAAGCAGAGGTGAGCTCGGGTAATCAAATGAACTGGGCGATGCGTAACTCTAAAATATTCCCCGACATGGTTATTCAAATGGTCGCGATTGGTGAAGAGTCAGGATCGCTTGATGGCATGCTTGCTAAAGTAGCGACTATTTACGAGCAAGAAGTTGATGATGCAGTTGATGGCTTATCTAGCTTATTAGAGCCGCTTATTATGGCTGTGCTGGGTGTGCTCGTCGGTGGCTTAATTGTTGCCATGTACTTGCCGATTTTCCAATTAGGCTCTGTAATTTAACTAATAAAAATTTGTAAGAATTAAAGAGAGCCTTTTTATAGGGTTGGCGGCTAATGTCTTCTCATTTACTCTCTTTAACTTCTCTTTGTGATAATTATTTCACTTAACTTTTAGACACTTAATTTTAGAATAGTTTTTAGGTATATAATGCAAAGTATTATTGAAGTAATGCAAAGCCAATTGTGGTTTTATTTAACCACGGTTGGCTTAGTCAGTTTATGTGTAGGTAGTTTTTTAAATGTAGTTATTTATCGACTGCCGTTAATGATGCAGCGAGAATGGCAAAGTGAATGTAGATTATTATTAGAAGATGAACTAACAGCCAAACCTACACAAGCCAGTAACAGTGAGCCATTTAATTTAGTAAAACCTAATTCCACCTGCCCTAAATGCAAAACCGCGATTAAGCCTTGGCAGAATATCCCTATTATTAGTTGGATTATGCTTAAAGGTAAATGCGCTAATTGCAGTAACCCAATATCAGCGCGTTACCCGATAATTGAAGCCATTACCGCACTATTAAGTTTAGTTATTGCCTACAGCTTTGGCGCTACTGAGCACGCCCTTTTATATATTTTTGTAACCTGGATTTTAGTGGCGCTCACCTTTATTGATATTGACCACATGCTACTGCCCGATCAGCTCACTTTACCTTTAGTATGGCTTGCACTTATAGCCGCTGTAATGGGTATAACAATAAGCCCAAGCGAAGCAATAGTGGGTGCCGCATGCGGCTATTTAAGCCTGTGGAGTGTATTTTGGTTATTTAAGCTATTAACCGGCAAGGATGGCATGGGCTATGGCGATTTTAAGTTACTGGCCGTATTTGGCGCACTGCTTGGCTGGCAGTCACTATTAACCATTATTTTGCTCTCAAGCGTGGTGGGCGCCATTATTGGTATTGCCCTTTTAAGTATCCAAGATAAAGACAAAGCAACACCCATTCCATTTGGCCCCTACTTAGCTATCGCGGGTTGGATAACGCTGCTGTGGGGCGCTCAAATTCAAGCTGCGTATTTTAATTTAATTGGTTATTAGTATGAATAAGCCAGCAACTAAAATAAACAATTGGGTATTGGGTTTAACAGGCGGTATTGGCTGCGGTAAAACGGCTGTTAGTAATATGTTTGAAGAACTAGGTATTTGCGTTGTTGATGCCGACATTATTGCTCGCCAAGTAGTGGCCCCTAATAGCACAGGGCTAAATGCAATCATTGAACACTTTGGTGAGGGTATTTTACTACCCGATGGCACATTAAACAGAGCAGCGCTGCGTACTAAAATATTTACCAACAATGATGATAAAGGGTGGCTTAACGCACTATTACACCCGCTTATTCGGGAAAAAATACTCACCGATTTAAATAATGCAACCAGTGCTTATGTTGTATTAGTTGCACCATTATTGTTTGAAAATAAACTTAACAAATACTGCAACCGTACTTTATTGATTGATGTACCACAGCCTGTGCAGATTGAACGTACTATAAAACGCGACAATATTAGCCTTGAGCAGGTAAATAGCATTATAGCGTCACAAATGCCACGGGAAGAAAAACAACAAAAAGCCGATGATATTCTAAATAATGACCGCGATTTATCACTTGTTCATGCAGAACTTGTTGTTCTTCATAAAAATTACCTACAATATGCAGTATAAAATACAACTAATGCCCCTTAATGCGGTCATAACAACATAAACTCGTAATTTGGTTAGCAAAAAAGGTGTTGATAAGCACAGCGAATTTAATCACCTGCTTTTTTCTGATAAATTGTTAACTATTGAAGGACTAAAATAGGTGCGCAATGAATATTAACTCACCGTTATTGAGAAAATTTATAACGCTTGGCCGCATTGATGCCGATACCGTAAAAGCAAAACAGCAAGAGTTTGCCTCAACCGCTGAGCTTATATCTAAATGTGGAAAAATTGATAGCAACGACTTAGCTGAACAATGTATAGACTTATTCCGCGTACCGTATTTTGATTTAAAAGACTTCGACCCTGCACAAATCCCCGAAGACTTAGTTAAAGAAAAACTAATACGTAAACACCATATTTTACCGCTGGTTCAAAAAGGCAGAAAAGTATACATTGCCGCCTCAGATCCGACTGACTACGGTGCCTTTGAAAACTTTGAATTTAGCACCGGCTTATCGTGCGAAATAGTCGTGGTTGACTATATTCAGCTAGATAACAAAATTGAGCAACTACTTGATGCTGCAGGCAGCTTAGATTTAAGCGCCGATGAATTTAAAGAGTTTGCCGACCTAGATAGTGAAGGCCCTAAAGAAACCACACCTAAAGATGATGATAAAGACGATGCGCCAATCATTGTTTATATCAATAAAATATTAATGGATGCCATTAAAAAAGGCGCTTCTGATTTACACTTTGAACCTTACGAGCACAAATACCGTATTCGCTTTCGTATTGATGGTATTTTGCATGAAGTTGCCAACCCACCCAATACCTTAGCAAGTAAGCTATCGGCGCGTATCAAAGTAATGTCGAGGCTCGATATTGCTGAAAAACGTAAACCACAAGATGGCCGTATTAAATTAAAAATTACAGAGCGTAAAAGCATCGATTTTCGTGTAAGTACTATGCCTACGTTATGGGGCGAAAAAATAGTAATGCGTATTCTTGATTCATCAAGCGCTATGCTAGGTATTGATGTATTAGGTTACGAAGAGGATCAGAAAAAGCTTTATATGGATGCGCTTGGGCAACCACAAGGCATGATACTTGTGACCGGCCCAACGGGCTCTGGTAAAACCGTATCGCTTTATACCGGTTTAAATATACTTAACCAGCCAGAGCGTAACATTAGTACAGCCGAGGATCCGGTTGAGATAAACCTTGAAGGGGTTAACCAAGTACAAATTAACCCTAAAGCCGAAATGACCTTTGCTAACGCCCTGCGTGCATTTTTACGTCAAGATCCAGATGTAGTGATGGTAGGTGAAATACGTGACCTAGAAACCGCAGAAATTTCAATTAAAGCGGCGCAAACGGGTCACTTAGTGTTATCTACACTACATACCAACTCAGCGCCCGAAACCATAACGCGTTTATTAAATATGGGCGTGCCTGCGTATAACGTGGCAAGCTCTATAAGTTTGATTATTGCCCAGCGCTTAGCTAGGCGTTTATGCCCTAAGTGTAAAACCCCTGAAACACTGCCAGCAGAAGAGTTGGCTCGTCAAGGATTTAGCACAACACAAATTGAAGATATGACACTATACGCACCCAAAGGCTGCGAAAATTGCACCGATGGTTACAAAGGCCGAGTGGGTATTTACGAAGTCATGCAAATTACTCCTGAAATTGCACAAATTATTATGCGCGGTGGCAACTCGCTCGAAATCGCAGAGGTATCGCTACAAGCTGGGTTTAATAACTTGCGATTATCGGGTTTACGAAAAGCCGCCGATGGTTTAACGTCTCTGGCTGAAATTAATCGCGTAACCAATATGTAAAAGTGATAGCCCTAATTAGGGCTAAAACACATTGTAGAGAGTAAAGTATGCCAACAATTGTTAACTGTCCAACCTGTAAAAACAAAGTTGAATGGTCACAGCAAAGCCCACATCGTCCTTTTTGTTCTAAGCGCTGTCAGCTTATTGATTTAGGTGAATGGTCTTTTGAGAACAATAAAATATCAACGCCTATTACCTCGGCTAACCAAATTAGCCAAGATATGATTGAAGATATTGAAGAGATGATGGCTAAAAACGATGACGACTTTTTTAAATAAGCGTTTTTCACCCTCTTAAACGACAAAAGCCAGCATTAAGCTGGCTTTTTAGTGCTTAATTTATAAATTAATCTCTTTGCTTACGGTGTTTTTTACCCATACGCTTTTGCATTTTTGCAAACTTTTCTTGCTGCTCTGCGTTAAGTACCTGCATTACTTGATGCTGTGTTTTTAGCTTAATTAAGCCAAACTCAGTGCCTTTTTCGTGGCGTGCAGCTAATAGCTCTTTTGCAGCGTTTTCGTCAAATGTTGGTGCGCTAAGTAAAGCATCCATTTTCTCTTTTTGAGCCTTACGCTGTGCTTTACGGGCTTCTTTATCATCGCCGCGCAGTGCTTTCATCTGTGTTTTTTGCGCTTCAAAAATAGCTTCAAGCTTAGTTTGCTGTTCTTGCGTTAAATCAAGCTTGTCGGCACCGCGCTCAGATAATAAAAAACGCGCTTGAGAATGGTCTTGCTTATCGTGCATGCCGCCTTTTGCTAATACGCTACCGGCGCCAAGTGTAGCCGTTGCTAGACCACAAATAAGTACTAATTTTGAAAGTGTATTTACTTTAGTCATAATCATCACCTTAATATTGGATGGATTGAATTTGGTTGTGGCTGCTAAGCCAGTGAGTTAACTATACCTCTTGCAACGCAAAGTAACGCAAAGCAGTGTAAAGGTTGTGTAAAGATTCACTTTTGCACAATTTAAGAAGTAAAATAACCATATAGAAATTGCCTAAGGGTTTGAAATGAAGCTATTAATGATTGATGACGACACAGGTTTGTGCGAACTACTTACTGAATATTTAGCCGCGCAAGGTTTTGACGTACAAAGCGTTCACGATGGCGAGCAAGGCTTAAAGCTTGCTCTATCAAATGACTACGCGCTGATATTGCTTGATGTCATGCTCCCCACCCTTGATGGCTTTGAAGTACTTAAACAACTTAGGCAAACAAAGCTAACACCGGTTATTATGCTCACTGCAAAAGGCGAAGACTTTGATCGCATTTTTGGCTTAGAGCTTGGCGCAGACGATTACATACCCAAACCCTTTAATCACCGCGAGTTACTTGCCCGTGTAAAAGCCATTACCCGCCGTATAGAGCACATAAATAGCCTAAACGTTGCAACGCCTAGCAAAATGAATATAAATGGCATTACGGTTAATTTGGCAGCCCGAGAAGCCGCTATTAACGAGCACACCCTCACGCTTACTGGCACAGAGTACGAAGTACTGGTGTTATTAATTAAAAATGCCGGCGAAGTTGTCAGTAAAGAGCAAATAAGTGAAGAAGTGCTAGGCAGGCGCTTAGCTTCGTTCGACCGCTCAATTGATATGCACGTTAGCAATATTCGTAAAAAAATAGCTGAGCATATTCAAGGCGAGCGAATAAAAACAATGCGAGGAACAGGTTATGTCTTCATCCAAGGTGAGTAATAAACATTACTTTGCATGGCTAAAGCACCCTCGACATTATTTATTTTTTAAAATATTTATTTGGTTTTGGCTAACAATAACAGGCACGGTGGCTGCGCTTATATTTTTAAGCAATATTACGGCAATTAATGCAGTAAGCACCGAGCCTTTGCGGGGGCCAATGAAAAAAAACCTAATTTATACTGCCAAAAGTATTGAGCGAAGTGCCACTAAACACAAGCGCACCCTTGCTGATGTTTTATCGCACCCTAGGCTTTCAAAACGAAAGATTTTATTTTTAGGCGCAGCACAACCCGAAGACGCATTAAGCAATAAAGAGATCCCCGCTGAAATAGATTTAAACTTACTTAGCTTTAGTCAAAACTTGGCGCCACAGGTCATTTTTACCGAAAAATACCAAGCTTTCGGCCCTGTTAATATTAACGTGCCAGAGGGGCAGTTTTACCTCTACGAAATAGACATTAACCACCAACCTCCTTTGCTCATGCGCTTTAAGTTAATGCCGAATTGGATGAAAGTACTCGTGGCTATTTTTGCCTCTTTAATCCTGAGTTTTATTTTTAGTCGCAATTTAATCGCCCCAATTAACAGCCTTAAAAAAGCAGCTATAAAGCTTTCATCAGGCGATTTATCAGCGCGAGTTACCATACCTGCAAGCAGAAAAGACGAGTTAGGAGTACTTGGGCGCGACTTTAACAGCATGGCTAATCAGCTTGAGCAACTTATTAGTGCTCAAAAGCGCTTACTGGCTGATATATCTCACGAGTTACGCTCCCCGCTTACGCGTTTAAAAATGGCAACGGGGCTTGCACAAATGCAAGCCAACGAGGCAAGCCAGTCGTATTTATTACGTATAGAAAAAGAAGCAAACCAGCTTGATAAAATGATTGCCGACGTGCTGCAAGTGTCGCGTTTAGAAGCGCAAAGCCAAACTCTGTCACAGCAAAAGCAATCGTTAAAAGATATAGTAGAGCACGTATTAAACGATGCGCAGTTTGAAGCCAAGCAAAATACTAAAACACTTACTTTTAGTGGCAATGCCGATGTAATGCTAAGCTGCGATGAATCATTAATTGCCAGCGCACTCGAAAACCTATTACGTAACGCAATAAAATACGCGCACAGCAACATTAGCTTTAACGTACACTATAACAACCAAATCTATATAGAGATTTGCGACGATGGCCCTGGCGTTCCAAATGAGCAACTGAGCAAGCTTTGTGAGCCCTTTTTTAGGCAATCTGATGCTCGCGACAGAGTAAGTGGCGGCACAGGGCTTGGATTAGCTATCGCTAAAAATGCTATTATTGCCCACGGCGGTAGTTTAGCGCTATCTAATAAAGAAAAAGGCGGGCTTTGTGCCAATATCACCCTGCCACTAATTAAAGAGTAAGCATGTTTTACAGTACCGAATCAGCGCTTGAAAGTAACCAAGCACGCATTAATCACTTTTACGAAAATGTACTTAATAAAAACTATTTTAATGCATCTGAAGGTAAACTGTTTTTTGCTTACGCAGTGCCAGAAACAGCTAACACTGCCATAGTAATTAGCTCAGGGCGCATAGAAGGGCTTGAAAAATACAAAGAGCTGCTGTGGGAGCTTTACACTAATAACTATGCGGTATTTATAGCCGACCACCAAGGGCAAGGTCGCTCGTATCGACCGTTAAAAAATAAGCACAAGGGGTATGTAAAACGCTTTAGTGACTACAGTGCCGACTTAGATTTATTTAACCAGCATATTGTAAATAAGCACTGGCAAGGCAAAAAAATATTATTAGCCCACTCCATGGGCGGCGCTATAGCGTACGATTATTTTGCAAATTACCCGCATACTTTCAGCGGCGCGTTTTTATCTGCGCCCATGTTTGATATTTACACTAAAGGTATTCCTAAACCGGTAGCTAAATTTATAGCCAGTGCCGCCACAAAGCTCGGTTTTGGCTACAGTTATGCGCTAGGGCAAAACGATTACAACCCAGAAGAATTTGCGCTTAATACCTTAACCAGCAGCCAAGTGCGATACAACCTATTTAGGCTCACTTATCAACAACAGCCACTTTTACAGTTAGGCGGCGTTACATATGGTTGGTTAAATGCAAGCTTTGCTTTTATGTCTGCCGTGGATACCCACACAATCAACCTCCCTATTTTTATTGCCAGCGCACAAAACGATGAAGTGGTTGATAACAACGCGCAACAAAAGCTCGTAAATAGGCTCCCTAATGCCGAGCTGAAAAGCTTTGCAGGGGCCAAGCACGAGTTATTGTTTGAACGCGACGAAATTAGAAAACCTGTGCTTATGCGCTTGTATCAGTTTTGTTCTTCGTTTGATACTTAGGTACCACCGAGAGCGGATCTAGATGAATTAAGATATCAACCTCAGAGTCAAAGCGCTCGGCAAGCGCCTTTTCTACATCGTCAGCTACATTGTGGGCACGTATTAAACTTAAATGGTCATCAAGCTCTAAGTGCATTTGCATAAACTTAATTTTACCGCCTTGGCGAGTGCGAATATCATGTACACCGTGTACATCTTTATGTGCGTTAGCAATATCTAAAATACTTTGCTTTTCATCATCTGGGAGTTCTTTATCCATAAGATGATCGGCACTCTCACACGCAATATCCCAACTGTTATAAAGTAAGTAACCGGCAACGCCTATGGCAAACAGCGGATCTGCGTATAACACCCCATAGTATGAGAGCAAAATAGCAAGTAATACCGCCGCATTTAAAATTAAATCCCCTTTGTAATGCACCGAATCTGCTTTAATAGCGATGGATTCGGTATGCTTAACCACTTTGATCTGAAAAAACACAATCACTAACGTACAAGCAATAGCAAATATACTCACCCACACACCTAACAGTGAATGACTAAGCACAATTGGGTTAAATAATCGCTCAATACCGTGAAACGCCAATAAACACCCCGACCCTGCTATAAACGCAGCCTGGCCAAGTCCGGCTAGGGCTTCAGCTTTGCCATGACCAAAACGGTGATCGTCATCTGCTGGGCGCAGTGCATACCCTAGCACTAAAAAGCTCATGGCCGTGGCGGTAATATCCATTAATGAATCGGTTAATGAGCCAAGCATAGAAGCTGAACCCGATGCCAACCACGCCCAGCTTTTAGCGGCTATCATTAAGCTAACCATAACCATGGTAACTATGCTTGATGTTTTAACCCAAAATTCGTAACTACGGTGATGCACGTTAATATTCACTACTTGCGGTATTCAATGGCGCGAGTATATCATTTTTTTTACCGGTTTCGTGTATACTGCCACTCGTCAAATTATAGATTAATAGAAAGGCGCATTATGCTGGATATCGTTTTATATCAACCTGAAATTCCACCAAATACAGGAAATATCATACGCTTGTGTGCAAACACAGGTTACTCATTGCATTTAATTGAGCCATTAGGTTTTGAGTGGGACGATAAGCGAGTAAAACGTGCCGGGCTAGATTACCACGAGTTTAGTAACGTACAGCGCCATGCCTCGTTTGAAGCTTACCTTGAAAAGTGCCAACCTAAAAAAGTGTATGCATGCACCACTAAAGGCAGCCAGTTTCATCACGAAGCCAGTTATGAAGCCGGTGATTGCTTGGTATTTGGGCCCGAAACTCGCGGTCTCCCCGATGAGATGATTCAAGCGCTACCTAACGATCAGCGTGTGCGCATTCCTATGCAGCCCAATAGCCGTAGTATGAACCTATCTAACGCTGTGGCAGTATTTGTTTATGAATCATGGCGCCAGCTAGGCTTTCCTAACGCGCAATAAGCACCTTGTACCAAACAATAAAAAACCGACATAGCGTCGGTTTTTTAATAGCAAAGCATGTTCATACTTTTAATAAAGTGAGCATTATATGCTCATTTATTCGGCGCGCTGCTCACGGCCTAATAGTGCCATGGCGGCTTCTTTCATATCTTTATTTTCATAAAGTACTTTATAAATTTGCTCAGTAATAGGCATTTCTACACCCGCGCGTTGTGCTAATAAATACACTTCTTTTGTGTTTCTAAAGCCTTCAACAACTTGCCCGATAGACTCAATAGCAGCATCAACCCCTTCACCTTTACCTAATGCCAAACCAAAGCGACGGTTGCGCGATTGATTATCGGTACATGTTAAGATTAAATCGCCAAGTCCAGCCATACCCATAAAGGTTTCTTGCTTTGCACCTAAGGCACACCCTAAGCGCGTTAGCTCAGCTAAGCCGCGAGTGATCAGTGCCGTACGTGCATTAGCACCAAAGCCCACCCCATCAGACATACCTGCACCAATGGCTATTACGTTTTTAACCGCGCCACCTAACTGAATACCAATAAAGTCATCGTTGTTATACACGCGGAACGAGCGCCCACAATGGAGTAAATCTGCAAGTTGTTGCGCAAACTCCGTTGAGGTAGATGACACCGATATAGCGGTAGGTAGCCCCATTGCCATTTCTTTTGCAAAGGTTGGCCCTGATAAAACCGCAAGCGGCATCTCATCACCTAGTTCCTGCAGGGCCACCTCTTGTAACAAGCGACCAGTATTTGGCTCAAGCCCTTTTGTTGCCCACGCAACTTGCGCACCTTCAACCAGCGCAGGTTTAATTTGCTGCAATGTATCTGCAAAGGCATGGCTTGGCACAACCACAAGTACAATGGCACTGCTGGCTACGGCTTGTTGTAAATCGGCTTGTAATAAAAGAGTGTCGGGGAATGGTACATCAGGAAGGTAACGTTGATTTTTCCGCTCAGCTGCAAGCGTGGCAACGTCGTCGCTATTGCGACCCCAAAGTGTCACTTGGTGACCATTTCGGGCTAAGCAAATAGCAAGAGCGGTGCCGTAAGACCCCGCTCCTAATACAGTAACAGCTGAAGTTGCTGTACTCATAAATTATGCGTCTGCTGAAACCTGCTCAGCTTGCGCAGTACGTTGTTGCATGTATTGTGCAAATAACGCATCAAAGTTCACTGGCGCAAGGTTAAGCTGTGGGAAAGTACCACGGTTAACAAGATTCGATACGGCTTCACGCGCGTATGGGAATAACACGTTAGGGCAGTATGCACCTAGCATATGTGCTAGTTGTACTTCTTCAAGCTCACCAACTGTAAAAATACCGGCTTGCTGAATTTCACATAAAAACGCAGTTTCTTCACCGATAGAAGCAGTAACCGTTAGTGCTAAAACCACTTCAAACACACCTTCGTCTAGCTTATTAGAGCGCGTGTCTAGGTCTAGCTTAACTTCTGGCGTCCATTCTTTTTGAAAAATCGCAGGCGAGTTAGGCGTTTCAAACGATACATCTTTAGTGTAAATACGTTGAATAGTAAATTGTGCGCCACCTTCTTGTGCTGCTGCGTTTTGATTTTCTTCGTTCATTGTGCTTCCTACGTGTTAGTTTTTATAATTAAAATTAAGCATTTAGCTTAGCGTCAAGTTTACCTTGCGCTTCAATAGCCATCATGTCGTCGCAGCCACCGATATGTTCATCATTAATAAAAATTTGCGGTACTGTGCTTGCGCCACCTGCTTTAGCAATCATTTCATCGCGAAGCTCTGGTTGAACACCAATATCAATATTTGTGTACTCAACGCCTTTACTGTTTAAAAGTGCAAGAGCACGTTGGCAAAATGGACAGTACGCTTTGGTGTATAAAACAACATTACTCATAATAAATCCTCTATCGGTACTACTAAACTGATTAGCGACCTGTTGTAGTTGGAAGGCTGGCAGATTGCCACGACCCCATACCACCTGATAATACATAAACCGATTCAAAGCCTGCTTTATGCATTGCATTAGCAATACCTTGAGCAGTCATGCCTGTGGCACATACTAGTATAATGGGTTTGCTCTTGTGCTTTTCAAGGCTTGAAAAGTCAGATTGTTTTGCTTTTTCAGGGCTTAAGTGTTCAGCACCCGCAATACGACCTGCGTTAAATTCTTTTTGAGCACGAATATCAACTACTTTGCCATCTTCACGATTAATAAGAAGTGTT
Source organism: Pseudoalteromonas sp. P1-30 (assembly GCF_001400005.1). NCBI lineage: Bacteria > Pseudomonadati > Pseudomonadota > Gammaproteobacteria > Alteromonadales > Pseudoalteromonadaceae > Pseudoalteromonas > Pseudoalteromonas sp. P1-30. The sequence continues at coordinate 125,281 of NZ_LKBC01000008.1, read as the reverse complement.
AATTGCTGTGGGTTTATTTCTCTCACTGCTGAAAACTTGCTCTTTATCCAGCCGCTTACAATAAGGAATACAAGACCAACCCAAGCTAGGCTTAAAATAGGATGATTTGTAATAAATTCAATATATTGATCCATTCTACTTCCACTATGAAATTATGTTCTAAACCTAGGGCGTGTTGGCCTTTGCGGATTGAAATTTGTTCAATCTAGGGGCGATTAAATCGCGGCGC
>NZ_LKBC01000008.1:115340-125018 GCF_001400005.1 Pseudoalteromonas sp. P1-30 | reverse complement strand
CGTTATCGCCTATTTATGGGGAATAACCACACTTCATAGGCTCTGCCTTACCTAAAAACCAAACATACTGCTGCAAATTCAGCCACCAAAGTGCAACACGCCCTAATATTCTAGGTATTTTGTACTTTAGCCACGCAAGTATACCCAAACCAAGTTAAAATGCGAGTTTGCTGCGCTTTAAAAACACATAAAGCGCCCCATATATGAAAGTAGGTAAAAAATTTAATATCTTGTTCTCAGTGCTGATTCTGGCGCTAAAACACGGTATGCTAAAACTAACCAGATAACCTTTCGGCGCACAGTACCCATCAACAGGTGCTAATTTTCAGGAGCTATTATGACAGAGCATAAAAAACCACTGGTATTAATGATTTTAGACGGTTGGGGATACCGCGAAGATGAGCAAAGCAATGCGATTCTTGCAGCCAACACCCCCGTTTTAGACAACCTATGGGCAACCCGTCCACGCACATTAATTTCAGGCTCAGGTTTAGATGTAGGCTTACCTGAAGGGCAAATGGGTAACTCAGAAGTAGGTCATGTAAATTTAGGTGCTGGTCGTGTTGTTTATCAAGATTTTACTCGCATTACCAAAGCAATCAACGATGGCGAATTTGACTCAACTCCTGCCCTTGTTGAAAACATCGATAAAGCAGTCGCTGCAGGCAAAGCCGTGCATATTATGGGTTTATTAAGCCCAGGTGGTGTTCACAGCCACGAAGATCATATTGTCGCAAGTATTCAATTAGCCGCTAAACGCGGTGCAAAAGAAGTATATTTTCATGGCTTTTTAGATGGCCGTGATACACCACCACGCAGTGCTAAAGCATCAATAGAGCGTATAGAAGCCTTATTTGCCGAGCTAAATTGTGGCCGCTTAGCGTCTCTTGTGGGCCGTTATTACGCCATGGACAGAGACAACCGTTGGAACCGTGTAGAAAAAGCCTACAATGTAATGACATTAGGTGAAGGCGAATTTAATTATGCTGATGGTGTATCGGCATTAGAAGCCGCCTATGAGCGCGACGAAAACGATGAATTTGTAGCTCCAACCACCATCACGCCACAAGGCACTGAAGCAGCACAAATTAATGATGGCGACACCATCATCTTTGCTAATTTTAGAGCCGACCGTGCCCGTGAAATTACCCGTGCCTTTGTAGAGCCAGGCTTTGATGGGTTCGAAAAGAAAAAATCACCACAGTTAAGCGCATTTGTAATGATGACAGAATACTCAGCCGATATTGATGCCCCTGTCGCGTTTGGTCCTACGCCATTGGTAAACGTATTAGGTGAATGGCTTGAAAAAAATGGCAAAACGCAGCTACGTATTTCTGAAACAGAAAAATACGCTCATGTTACGTTTTTCTTTAGTGGCGGACGCGAAGATGAATTTGAAGGCGAATCACGCGAATTAATTCCTTCTCCACAGGTTGCCACTTACGACCTTCAGCCAGAAATGAATTCAGAAATGCTAACCGACAAACTTATTGAAGCTATTAAAAGCGGTAAGTTTGATGCCATTATTTGTAATTACCCGAATGGCGATATGGTGGGTCACTCTGGTGTGTTTGAAGCCGCGGTTAAAGCCTGTGAAGCTGTTGATGCATGTATAGGCCGCGTGGTAGAAGCCCTAGATGAGTTTGGTGGTGAAGCGCTTATCACAGCCGATCACGGTAATGCAGAGCAAATGACAAATACTGCCACGGGCCAAGCTCATACCGCTCACACTAGCGAGCCAGTGCCATTTATTTATGTAGGACGCGATGCAACGCCAAGTGAAGGCAAAGCATTAAGTGATGTAGCACCTACTATGCTACACCTTATGGGCATGGAGCAACCAAGCGAAATGACCGGTACGCCAATCATGACGTTGAAATAACACATGAGCAAACCAGTAAATTGGTTTAGTGTTTATACATTTGTACTGGTTTCGTTAGTGGTTGCACCTGCAACCGCTAACGAAAACCGCACTAAAAAAGACCTATCTGAAGTGCAATCTGCATTAGAGCAAAGCCAAGCAGAGTACAACGCACAGCGAAAAAAAATTGCCGCACTGCAAAAAAACTTAAAAAAACACGAGTTAGAAATAGCTAAAAATGCCAAAGCCCTCAATATGGCTGAGCAATCAGTAAAAGAAACCGAGCAAAAACAACAAGCACAGCAACAAAAAGCACAGCAATTAAAAGCGCAACACGTGCAATTTCAAGCCATTTTAGCCGCCCAGCTAAAAAGTGCTTACATGGCTGGGGGCGACGACTACCCCAAAATGCTTTTAAACCAACAAGACACAGCTAAATTTGAGCGTACCTTAAGCTATTACAACTATTTAAATAAAGCGCGCATAGAGCAAATTGAAGAGCTTAAAGCACTACAACAACAAATTGCAGAAAACCAAGCTGCACTTGCCAAAACCAAACAAAAATTAGCCGCCTTATTTGAAGAACAAAAAAGACGCCAAAGCGCGCTAGTAAATGCCCAAAGCGAGCGCCAAACTAACCTTAAAAACTTACAAGCACAGCTCAATAGCACTAAAAGCTCGATTAATTACTTAAAAGACAACGAGCAAACATTAATCACCACCATTGAAGAACTTGAGCAAGAGAAGACTCAAAAAATTGAATTACTCGGCCTTAATAAAAGTAAAGGCAAGCTTAATTGGCCCAGCAAAGGAAAGCTAAAACACACATTTGGTCAGCGAAAACATGGCGGCATAGACTGGAAAGGCGTGTTAATTGGTGCAAAAGAAGGCACTAATGTAAACAGTATTAATAATGGCCAAGTTGTATTTGCTGATTGGCTTAAAGGCTTTGGCTGGGTTATTGTGGTTGATCATGGTGAGGGCTTTATGAGCCTATACGGCCATGCGCAAACATTATTAAAAGATGTGGGCGACATGGTTCGAGAAGGCGAAACGCTGGCATTAGTAGGTCAAAGCGGCGGACAGTCGAGTTCTGGTCTATACTTTGAAATACGCCATAAAGGACGCGCAGTAAATCCTGTTAAATGGTGCAGACGTATTTAAGTGAATAAAACAGCTGCACCGCATTAGGAGCAGCTGATGACTCAAAAAATACCACAAACACGCTCATTTCCCTCTTCCCGCACGCGCTATTCGTTTTTTTTGTGCGCATTAACCTGTATTGCTATTTTTTGTTTTAGCAATTCATTACTTGCCAGCTCAGTTAAAGATCTTAAAAGTCAGCAAATTTCTGAAATACTCTTCAACATTAAAGCCTATTATGTTGATGACTTATCACTGACAAAAGGTGCACAGGGTGCCTTTAATAATCAGCAAGTAGAAATTTTACTCGACCAGCTAGACCCGTATTCTAAATACCTCAATGAAAATGACTTAGACGCTTTGTTTAACAATACAAATGGCCATTACACTGGCGTGGGCATTGAAGTGAAAGACATTGACAGTGACATTACTATTGTTGGTGTTGTTAAAAACTCCCCAGCCAAAAAGGCCGGTATTTTAGCGGGCGATATTATTGTTAGTGTTAATGATATAAACACGCAAACAGGTAGCTTAGAGCAAGTAGCTGCGTTGATAAAAGATACCCGCTTTAACGCGGTTAAACTAACAATAAAGCGCGCAGGGCAGCAGCAACCAATTAGCTTTGCGGTAAACCGCAAAGAAATAAACTTAGAAAGCGCCACTAGCCAATTACTCGACTCAGGCACTGGGTATTTAGCCATAAATAATTTTTCTAATCACACCTTACATGAAGTGGCGCTGCAGGTAGCTGCACTTAAAAATGATTATCGCACGCCCCTTAAAGGGTTAGTCATTGATTTACGTGACAACCCAGGTGGTACTTTACAAAGCGCAGTGGCGGTAGCGGATCTATTTTTACAAAGCGGCACTATAGTCACCACTAAAGGGCGCTATTACGACGCTAACCAAGCCTACTACGCTAAACGAGGCGACATACTAAAAGGCTTGCCTATTGTGGTGCTTATTAATGAAAATTCGGCCTCTGCGGCTGAAATACTCGCCGCTGCTTTAAAAGATAATAAGCGTGCTACAGTGGTTGGTAATCAGTCTTATGGCAAAGGCTCGGTGCAATCTTTGATCCCACTTGGTGATGGTAATACAGCGCTAAAATTAACAACTGCTAAGTACTTTACACCTGCGGGCGTATCGATTGAAGGCGTAGGAGTTACCCCCGATGTAGCAATTGCGCAAGCAACCCTTCCACAATCAAATAAAGCCGTTATAATAAAAAATGAGCAGAACAAAAATGCACCACAATTTGAACATGAAATACTGGGCGACTTGCAGTTAGTAAAAGCTAAGCAATTACTTAGCATGCAATAGTAAATAATCTAAACTCTAGGTAAGCGATTTAATAACAGAATAAATATTAACACTATTAGATTCTGCTATTCTTTAGCTATAAATTTTAAGTAAATTCAAGGCAGTTAGCGCTAAAAATGGCTGCTGAGATAGCTTTATTACCCGGCGCTGAGATTAAAAAATACCCTTAATAAATTAAAAAGATAATAAAAACTATAAACGTGAAAATAATAAAATGGCTGTTGTTGGCTATCTGCTTTGTATCTAGCACTGCTTGGGCAAAGCAAATAGCCATCGTAATTGATGATATTGGCTATCATCAGCGAGATTTAGAATTTCTTACCTTACCAGGGCAATTGTCGTATTCAATTTTGCCCCACACACCCTACTCTCAAATTTTTGCCACGCTTGCCAGCCAAGCAAATAAAGAGCTTTTATTGCATGTACCTATGCAAGCCTTAAACGGTAAAGCACTCGGCCCTGGCGGGCTCACTGTAAATATGGATAAAGAACAGCTACAAAAAACTTTAGGCACCGCGTTGGCAAGCTTACCGCAAGTAAAAGGGGTTAATAACCATATGGGGTCGGCACTCACTCAACAAAGCCAAGCCATGAAGTGGACTATGGAAGTACTTAAAAAACGTAATTTATTCTTTTTAGATAGCCGTACTACCGACTTAAGCCAAGCGCAAAATGCGGCAAATTTTATCGGGGTTGAAAATATTGGCCGCCATGTGTTTTTAGACAATATAACCACGCATGAGCAGCTGCAGCAAAGGCTGGATGAGCTAAAATATAAAGCGACTAAACATCACTTTGCCATAGCGATTGCCCACCCCTACCCAGAAACAATCGACTTTTTACGCCAAGCGCTACCTGAGCTCACCGAGCAAGGCTTTGAGTTAGTTCCGGTATCGCAACTAGTGCATAAAAAATACATACAATTAGCACAGGCGCAAGGTAAAGGGATCAACGCTAGGTAGCTTTAAGCGATATTTTAAGTATATTTAAGCCATACAACTAAGCTGACAAAAGCAATATTAAATAGCTAAAACGTTGATTAAAATACTCATAGCCACAAAGCAAAAGCCCCGCATATTAATGCAGGGCTTTTTAAGTTTTACATTTTTTGCGCTATTAGCTCATAGCACTTTGCAGCTTTTTCATCGCTGTTTTTTCTAGCTGGCGAACACGCTCAGCAGATACACTGTATTTTTCAGCTAGCTCTTGTAGTGTTGCTTTGTCATCAGACAACCAGCGTGCACTTACAATGTCTTGTGAGCGTTCATCTAGCGTTTTAAGCGCGCTAAATAAACGAGTATGTGACTGCTCTTGCCATTGTTGCTGCTCAATATCGTCAGCTAAATCAGCTGAGCCGTCTGTTAAATATTGTACTGGTGAATATGTACTTGTTGGTGCGTCGTCGTTATCGTCGCCCGTTAAGTCAAAGCCCATGTCTTGGCCGCTCATGCGCGATTCCATTTCACGAACTTCTTTTTCACTCACACCTAGCTCATTCGCTACAGTGCTTACTTCAGCTTGGTTAAACCAACCTAAACGTTTTTTGTTTTTACGAAGATTAAAAAACAATTTACGTTGCGCTTTAGTGGTCGCAACTTTTACGATGCGCCAATTTTTAAGCACAAACTCATGAATTTCTGCTTTAATCCAATGAACAGCGAAAGACACTAAACGTACACCCACACTTGGGTCGAAACGCTTAACCGCTTTCATCAGGCCTATATTGCCCTCTTGGATTAAGTCGGCTTGCGGTAAACCATAACCCGAGTAGCTTTTAGCAATATGTGCTACAAAGCGTAAATGCGACATAATGAGTTGCTTTGCAGCACTAAGATCGCCTTCTTCTTGAAGTCGTGTTGCTAGCTCTTTCTCTTGCTCAGCTTTAAGCATAGGAATTGTGCTAACCGCTTGAAGGTAGCCGTCCATGCTTGCGCTTTGTTGCCCAACTGTAAGTGCCATTGCGTATAAATCTTTACTCATTTTTCACCTCGGTGATAAACATTTGAAACCATCTTAGCACTCTTTCTCTAAGAGTGCTAACCCCAATTTAAAACTTTTTTTAAGCGTAAATCAAGCGGTTTTTTAGTGTATGTTAAGTCTACTACATGCGACTGAATAAGTGATGAACTAAGGGATTGCAAGAGATTAGCGCAAGCGTAACAGCGCATTTACAACTAATCTCATTTGAGGATAATAATATACAAACATGACATTTTTGAGTCAGCCATTAGCAGCTGTACTCATACTTTATCAGGCTCAATTTCTTTAATATATCGGTTAACCGATAAGTAAGAACCAATAAAGCCTAAGCTGGTTGCTAGTAACACTAATGCGCCAAACTCATTAAGCGTTAAACCAATTAACGAAAAGCTTGTTTGATACACGCCTGCAACGCTGCTTACTGCGCTAGTTAACCACCACATCATTAAGGCAATACAAATAAATGCAAACAAGCCCCCTATAACGCCATACCAAATGCCGGTCCACAAAAACGGAGCGTGTATAAACGTATTGGTAGCACCTACTAACTTCATTACTTGTATTTCTTCTTTTTTATCCATAATCGATAAACGAATCGTATTACCAATAATAAGCGTGACAGAGGTAAGAAGTAATAAAGCAATTGTGATAACGCTTTCTTTTAATAAGTCTAATAATGCATTTAGGCGCTCAAGCCAAGCAATATCAAGCTTACCAAAATCTACTTCGCGCTCGTTTTCAAGCTTTGTAAGCAGCGCTTTAGCCGCATTAGGCTGGCGATGCCGCTTAGTAGGTGTCACTAATACAACATCGGGTAGCGGGTTGCTATCTAGGTATTCTAAAGCTTGCCCAAACCCCGACACATCTTTAAATTCAGTTAATGCTTGTTGCTTAGAAATAAATTCAACACTTTCTACCTCGGTGTAAAGTGCTAAACGCTTTACTAAGGTTTGTGTTTCTTGTTCGCTCATACTTTCTTTTACAAAAAGCGATATTTCACTGGCTTCTTCAAACCCGCTACTGACTTGCTGTACATTTTTTACGACTAAATAAAGCGTTGCAGGCAATGTTAAACTTAGCCCAAGTACAGCAATTGTCATTAATGATGCAAGTGGCGTACGCCACATTTCACCTAAACTGTGCACCCCTTGGCGAAAAATATTTATAATAAAAAAATAACCGCCAGCTATGGCTGATTTTTTTTGTTTATCGTTTGAGTTTTGGCGTCCTTTAAATAACAAGCTCACAGCGTGCCCTCCGCAAGTGGGTCTTCAAGCATACGGCCATCTTTTAAAGTCAGGCTACGGTATTTTAAACGCGACACTAGGCCAAGGTCATGTGTTGCTATAAGTACTGTCGTACCGTGTTTATTAAAATCTTCAAATAGCCTTAATATTTCCATAGAGAGCTCGGGGTCAAGGTTACCCGTTGGTTCATCAGCTAATAAAATAGGCGGAGAATTTACAATCGCTCTGGCAATACCTACGCGTTGCTGCTCACCACCAGAGAGTGTAGAAGGATGACATTTAACTTTATCTAACAGCCCTACTTTATCTAGCGCACCATGGACTCGTTTAGCTATTTGTTTATGATGAGTGCCTTCAATAATCAACGGCAGTGCAACGTTATCAAACACAGTGTAACGCTCTAACAAACGATGATTTTGAAAAATAATACCAATATCGCGGCGCGCATAAGGAATTTGCCGAGAATTAACTTTATTTAAATCAACACCATTAATTAGCACGTTGCCTGCAGAGGGGCGCTCCATTAAGCTAATGAGCTTTAATAAGGTACTTTTACCCGCACCACTGTGGCCTGTTAAAAAAGCCAGTTCGCCAGGCTTAATATGAAATGTAACTTTTTCGAGAGCGCGATGCCCACCCGGATAGGTTTTACTTACTTGCTGAAAATTTATCATTTTTTATTATGCCAGTCCCAAATTAGTAAAATGGAATTCCTTAGCTAGGGCCTGTTGACCTTTCAGGATTGAAATTTGCTTTGCCTAGAGCCTATTTAATCGCGGCGCAAGGTTTATAGCCCAGAGGACTGAGTAAAACCTAGCAATAAAAAGAAATAGCCCAAAGGGCAGCGCATGTTTAATCTCAAAAGATAAACAGACCAAAAAAGGGAGCAAGCTCCCTTTATGTATTAAGCGTCATCCTCATCTTGGCTAAATAAAGCGTCAATAAAGTCATCGCTTTTAAATGCGCGTAAATCATCAATACCTTCGCCAACACCAATGTAACGAATAGGAATATTAAACTTATCTGCAACCGCAAATATAACCCCACCTTTAGCAGTACCATCAAGTTTTGAGAGGGTAATACCGGTTAACCCAACACATTGATTAAATAAGTTTACTTGGCTAATTGCATTTTGACCTGTACCCGCATCAATGGTTAGCATAACTTCATGCGGTGCATCAGGGTCAATTTTCTTCATTACGCGGGCTATTTTTTCAAGCTCTTGCATTAAGTTATCTTTATTTTGCAAGCGCCCTGCTGTATCAGCAATTAATACATCTACATTACGCGCTTTAGCGGCTTGAAATGCATCAAACACCACTGAAGCACTATCTGCACCAGTGTGCTGGGCAATAACAGGAATGCTGTTACGCTCGCCCCACACTTGCAGCTGCTCTACGGCTGCTGCACGAAAGGTATCACCTGCGGCCAACATAACCGACTTACCTTCATTTTGAAATTGCTTAGCTAACTTACCAATGGTTGTCGTTTTACCTACGCCGTTTACACCGACCATTAATATAACAAATGGTTTTTTATCAGCACGTATCTCTAGCGGTTGCTCAGCTGTTTTAAGCATTGCGGCCATTTCTTGCTTCATTAAGTCATAAAGCGCATCGCCATCTTTAAGCTGCTTGCGATCGGCGGCATCAGTAAGGCTATCAATCAGCTTCATGGTGGTATCAACACCTAAATCGGCGGTAAGAAGCTGTGTTTCTAAATCTTCAAATAAATCATCGTCTATTTTTTTACCACTAAAAATAGAAGCAAAGCCAGAACCTATATTTACACGGGTTTTTAATAACCCTTTTTTAAGACGTGAAAAAAAGCCTTCTTTTTTAGGCTTTTCGGCAAGTTTAGCTTCTTCTTTTGCAAGCTCTGCCGTAATGCGCTCTTGCTCTAAACGATCAGCTTCTGCCTCTGCTGCAATACGTTCTTGCTCTGCACGTTCAGCTTCTGCCTGTTCTTGTGCGATACGCTCTTGTTCTAAGCGCTCGGCTTCTGCTTGCTCTGCTGCAATACGCTGCTGCTCTAAACGCTCGGCCTCTGCTTGCTCTGCTGCAATACGCTGTTGCTCTAAACGTTCAGCTTCTGCTTGCTCTGCTGCAATACGCTGTTGCTCTA
>NZ_LKBC01000008.1:0-115330 GCF_001400005.1 Pseudoalteromonas sp. P1-30 | reverse complement strand
ATTCGCTGTTGCTCTACACGTTCAGCTTCTGCTTGTTCTTGTGCGATTCGCTCTTGCTCTGCACGTTCAGCTTCTGCCTGTTCTTGTGCAATACGCTCTTGTTCTAAGCGCTCGGCTTCTGCTTGCTCTGCGGCAATACGCTCTTGTTCTAAACGCTCAGCTTCTGCCTGTTCTGCGGCAATTCGCTGTTGCTCTGCACGTTCAGCTTCTGCTTGTTCTGTGGCAATTCGCTGTTGCTCTACACGTTCAGCTTCTGCTTTTTCTGCTGCAACACGCTCTTGCTCTAAACGCATTTGCGCTTCTTGCTCTGCTAAACGAGCGGCTTGTGCTTGTTGTTGCGCCTGTGCTTCAGCTTGCTCTTTCGCAAGCAACTCAGCGTTGGCTTTTTCAATTGCTAATTTTTCATCTTGCTCAGCTTGCTCGCGCTCTGTGTCTAAACGTTGTTGCTCAGCTCGCTGTGCAGCCATACGCTCTTGCTCTAAACGCATTTGCGCTTCTTGCTCAGCTAGACGAGCAGCTTGTGCTTGTTGTTGCGCCTGTGCTTCGGCTTGCTCTTTTGCAAGCAACTCTGCATTAGCCTTTTCAATTGCTAAACGCTCTGCTTGTGCTTTTTCAGCAGCAATACGCGCTTGTTCTTCACGCTCTGCTTCGGCCTTTTCTGCCGCTAAGCGCTCAGCTTCTTGTTGCTGAGCTAATGCCTGTTGTTTATCAGCTTCTGCTTGTTTTTTATCTGACTTACCAAAACCGAGCCAAGACATGAATTTACTTTTTTTTGCCATACTTGCTAATAACCACTTATAAAAATCTGATAAACTAAAATTTGAAATAGCTTGGTGTGGCTCAGCAAAGCGTGCCGGCCAAACAACCGTTCAAAACGTAAGTGCTAAATAGTAACACTTTTAATGCGGTTGAAAAATGAAGCTAAACGTAAACTACGCACAATATTATCTGAGCTAGATCCCTTATACCATTTTTTAGTGACCTAAATGAGAAAAAAAACAACGAAAAATAAAGCAATTAGCAAATCTACTGACGGCTTTATTAGAGTAATCAGCGGGCAATTTCGTGGCCGTAAACTGCCGGTAAAAAATGTAGAAGGGCTACGCCCAACAACAGACCGCATTAAAGAAACCGTGTTTAATTGGTTAATGCAAGATACGCGCGATGCAACAGTACTCGATTGCTTTGCAGGCTCTGGCGGGCTTGGCTTTGAAGCGCTTTCTCGGTTTGCTAAAAGCACCACGTTTATCGAACTAGATGCCTCGGCTGCTAAGCAAATTGAGCAAAATATTAGTACCTTAAAGCTTGAAAATGCACAGGTAAAACACACTAATTCACTCTCATATTTAGAGCAAAAGAATACAAATTCACCATTTAATTTAGTTTTTGTTGACCCACCATTTCGTAAAAACTTAGCGCAAAGTAGCTGTGATTTATTAGAAAATAACCAATGGCTTAGCGAAGACGCGCTCATTTATGTTGAGGTGGAAACCGAACTAAGCAGCTTTTCACAACCAGATAACTGGCTGTTAATTAAAGAGAAAAAAGCAGGGCAAGTATTCTGCAGGCTATACCAACGCCAGCCAAATTAACACTATTTAAGCCGCTGCATTTCTGTTAATATTATCCTTTACATGTGGTGTTGCTTCGGATTACAATACCGCACCATTTTTGAACCACTTGATCAATGTTTGATCAACTTGAGCAACGCTCATAATTTAGGTAGGTGAATTTTTAATGCCAGTAATTAAAGTAAGAGAGAACGAACCGTTTGACGTAGCACTTCGTCGCTTCAAGCGTTCATGTGAAAAAGCAGGTATCCTTTCAGAAGTTCGTCGTCGCGAGCACTATGAAAAGCCAACAGCTGAGCGTAAGCGTAAAAAAGCTGCAGCGGTTAAGCGTCACATGAAGAAGCTTTCTCGCGATAACGCACGTCGCGTTAAATTATACTAATAGTATTAGGTCTTGTATAAATGAGCCTTTTAATAACGCTAAAAGATGCGCAAAAAGATGCGATGAGAGCGAAAGACAAACAACGTCTTAACCCTATTCGTATGGTGCTTGCCGCAATCAAGCAACGTGAGATTGACGAGCAAATAACACTAGACGACGCAGGTATTACCTCCGTTATAGTGAAGCTTGTTAAACAACGTCGTGATTCTTACACTCAGTACAAAGATGCTGGGCGTGAAGATTTAGCCGAAATTGAAGCCAATGAGATCGCAGCACTAGAAACTTTTTTACCTCAACAATTGAGTGAAGAAGAAATAGTTGCCCTTATTGATGCGGCTATTGCTGATACTAATGCAGCAGGTATGCAAGACATGGGTAAAGTAATGGGCATAATCAAAAGCAAAGCCGAAGGACGTGCCGATATGGGCAAGCTTTCTGGTTTAATTAAGCAACGATTAACAGCCTAATACTCCCACATACACAAAGTATGATTAAAGCAAACCGAGCCTAGTGCTCGGTTTCTTCGTTTAAGTAGACAAACAAAACGCTTCTAAGTAATGATCGTGCATGTAATTAAGTGATTTATTGTGTAGCTACAAAAGCACATCGAGGGCTAGGTAAAATGGGTTATTTAGGGCTATCACTTACTGCGCCTGCACTGCTCTACCTTCAATATCCTAGCTTTGCACGCTGTTAGCGTCAGGTTTAGCACCTGAAAATGATTAAGTATTATTGCCCATGGATATGATGTAGCTTTTTAGCTTACCAATACCCCTTTTATAAATGCGCGCATTATGTTGAAATTACACCTCACCAATTGTTAGGACTACTTACAAAACATGGCTGGAAAGATCCCACGAAATTTTATTGACGATTTACTCGCCAGAACAGATATTGTAGAGCTAATAGACTCTAAAGTTGGTCTTAAAAAAGCAGGTAAAGACTACCAAGCTTGCTGCCCTTTCCATAACGAAAAATCTCCCTCGTTTACTGTTTCTCAAGATAAACAGTTTTACCACTGCTTTGGCTGTGGTGCTAATGGCAACGCTATTTCGTTTGTTATGGAATACGACAAGCTTGAATTTGTTGATGCTATAGAAGAGCTCGCAAGCCTTTTAAATTTAGACGTACCTCGCAAGAAAGGCAGTAGCTCAGCACCTGAGCGCACGGCAGCGCAAAAGCGCTCAGATTACGATTTAATGTTACACACAGCACGCTTTTACCAGCATCAATTAAAGCACCACAGTAACTCTGCTGCGGTGATTGACTATGTAAAAGGGCGTGGTTTAAGTGGCGAAACCGTTAAAAAGTTTATGATTGGCTATGCGCCGAGCGAATGGGAAGCGCTGTGCCAACAACTTGGCCGAACAAAAGAGCAAAAAGAACAGCTGGTCGAGCTTAAGCTCGCCTCAGAAAAAACACCAGGTAGGCAGTTTGATTTTTTCCGCGATCGGTTAATGTTCCCTATTCGTGATAAACGTGGCCGTGTTATCGCCTTTGGCGGGCGTGTAATGCAAGCCGACCAAGGGCCAAAATACCTCAACTCACCAGAGACCCGCATTTTTCATAAAGGCTTTGAGCTATATGGTCTTTATGAGGCAAAACAAGCACATAAAAAGCTTGAACATGTACTTATTGTAGAAGGTTACATGGATGTAGTTGCACTTGCAGAGCAAGGTATTGAATATGCCGTAGCTGCGCTTGGCACCGCAACAACAAGCGAGCATATGCATACGCTATTTAGAACCACCGACAAAGTTATTTGTTGTTACGATGGCGACAGAGCTGGCCGCGACGCTGCATGGCGAGCACTAGAAAATGCCCTGCCCTACTTAAACGATGGCAAAGCATTACACTTTGTATTTTTACCTGACGGCGAAGACCCTGATTCACTGGTTCAGCAAGAAGGTAAAACACAGTTTGAGCAACGCTTAAGCCAAGCAGATGATTTTACCAAAGTGTTATTTAATAAGCTTAGCCAAGAAGTAGACCTAACACTCGACTCAGGCAAAGCTAAGCTGTTGAGTGCCGCTTTGCCGTTAATTGAAAAAATTCCGAGTGAATTTTACCAAGAAAATATTTTAGAGCAGTTAGGACGATTAATTGGCCGTACGCGTGAGCAACTAAATAGCCGCTTAAAAACACCAAAGCAACAACACGCTGTTGAACGAAAATTTAAAATTACCCCAATGCGCCAAGCTATTGGTATTTTAATTCAGCACCCACAGTTAGCTAAAAGTGTGCCCCATTTGCCAGAATTGGCGCAAATGAACATAGCAGGCATTGGTTTGCTACTGCGCTTACAAGAGCGCGCACTGCAAAAAGACAATGCTAACACAGCTGTTTTACTCGAATCATTTAGAGATTCCGAGGATTACGAACCGCTAGTAAAGCTTGCCACATGGCAGCACCAAATTAGTGATGAGCGTTTAGAGACTGTTTTTCAAAATACTTTTAAATTTATTGAAGATCAGTGTTTAAATTATCGACTAGAGACCCTATTAATAAAGGACAAGACACAGGGCTTATCAAGTGATGAAAAACTAGAATGTCATTTACTTATGACAGCGCTAAAAGCGAGTAACAGCTAGTCAGACTTGATTTAAACTGTTATACTGTGCTATTCACTGCGTCACATTATTAAAGTTAGTTAAAAGGCTAACTCTATGATGACGCCTGTTGTATCAACTTATCAGAGTGGAAGAAACAATCTCTATGGATCCAACTCCTCAGTCACAATTAAAACTTCTGATTCAAAAAGGTAAAGAGCAAGGCTACTTAACTTTTGCTGAAGTAAATGATCACCTTCCACAAGACATAATCGACTCAGATCAAGTAGAAGATATCATTAGCATGATTAATGACATGGGTATCAAGGTTAGCGAAAACGCGCCTGATGCTGATGAATTAATGATGCAAGAAACCACGACAGACGAAGACGCAGCAGAAGCTGCTGCTGCAGCCCTTGCAACTGTAGAAAAAGAAATTGGCCGTACAACTGACCCAGTGCGCATGTATATGCGTGAAATGGGTACTGTTGAACTTCTTACACGTGAAGGCGAAATTGTAATCGCTAAGCGCATTGAAGAAGGTATCAACCAGGTACAAATTTCTGTTGCCGAATACCCTGAAGCGATTACTTACCTACTTGAACAGTGGGATAAGTTTGAAGCAGAAGAAATGCGCTTAAGCGACATTATTTCAGGCTTTTTCGACCCTAACGAAGACGAAGCGCAAATCTCAGCAACTCACATTGGCTCTGAATTAAGTGAAGAACAACTTGATGAAGACGATGATGAAGATGACAAAGACAGCGATGACGATGAAGACGAAGAAGAAGTAGATACAGGCCCAGATCCAGAAGAAGCCCGTATTCACTTTGAAAACTTACGTGATTTATACGTTAAAGCTCGCGCTACCTTTGATGAAAAAGGGCGTTCGCACCCAGATTCTCAAGCCGCTATTTTTGAAATTGGCGAGCTTTTCAGAACTTTTAAATTAGTACCAAAACAGTTTGATCGCATGGTTAACAACATGCGTGAAATGATGGATAGAGTGCGTATTCAAGAACGCCTTATCATGAAACAAGCGGTACAAATTGCTAAGCTACCTAAGAAAACGTTTATTAAGCACTTTGCTAATAACGAAACTGACTCAGCGTGGCTAGACCTAGAAATAAATGCTAACGAAAAACACTCAGCTAAACTTGAAGAAGTGAAGCCTGAAATTATTCGTTGCATCCAAAAGCTATGTGTAATTGAAGAAAGCACAGGCTTAAGCATTGAGCGTATTAAAGACATTAACCGTCGTATGAGCATTGGTGAAGCAAAAGCGCGCCGTGCGAAAAAAGAAATGGTTGAAGCTAACTTACGTCTTGTAATCTCAATTGCTAAAAAATACACAAACCGTGGTTTACAGTTCTTAGATTTAATCCAAGAAGGTAACATTGGCTTGATGAAAGCGGTAGATAAGTTTGAATACCGCCGTGGTTATAAGTTCTCGACTTATGCTACGTGGTGGATTCGCCAAGCGATTACCCGCTCAATTGCTGACCAAGCAAGAACAATCCGTATTCCAGTACATATGATAGAAACGATTAATAAACTTAACCGTATCTCTCGTCAAATGTTACAAGAAATGGGTCGTGAGCCAAATCCTGAAGAATTAGCAGAACGCATGATGATGCCTGAGGATAAAATCCGTAAGGTACTTAAAATTGCCAAAGAGCCAATTTCGATGGAAACACCAATCGGTGATGATGAAGATTCGCACTTAGGTGACTTTATCGAAGATACCACTATTGATTCGCCAATCGACTCGGCAACAATGGAATCTCTTCGTGGCGCAACAAACGACGTGCTAGCAGGCCTTACAGCCCGTGAAGCTAAAGTACTTCGTATGCGCTTTGGTATTGATATGAATACCGACCACACCTTAGAAGAAGTAGGTAAACAGTTTGACGTAACACGTGAGCGTATTCGTCAAATAGAAGCGAAAGCACTGCGTAAATTACGCCACCCTTCTCGCTCTGATTTACTAAAAAGCTTTTTAGACGCTAAATAATTTAGCGCTTCATATAAACTAAAAAGGCCGCTGTAGCGGCCTTTTTTCTATTTAAAGGAAACAACCATGGCTTGGATCCAAATCCGTATCAATGCCAATGCTGCTACCGCAGATGCAGTGAGTGACTTATTAATGGAAGCAGGCAGCGCCTCTGTTACTTTTATTGACGCTAAAGACACGCCTATTTATGAGCCTAAAATTGGCACCGTTGAGTTTTGGGCCGATACCACTGTAATTGGTCTATTTGAAGCCAATCATGATATGAACGCGGTAATTGCATTACTTAAGCGTCATGATGAAATTAAAGACACACTGGTATACAAAATTGAGCAACTAGAAGATAAAGACTGGGAACGTGAGTGGATGGATAACTTTCACCCAATCCAGTTCGGCGAAAAACTGTGGATCTGCCCAAGCTGGCGCGACATTCCAGACCCAGATGCAGTTAATGTACTGCTCGACCCAGGCCTTGCGTTTGGTACGGGTACACATGCAACAACGGCATTGTGCCTTAAATGGTTAGAAAGCCAAGATTTAACCGGCAAAACGGTAGTTGATTTTGGTTGTGGATCGGGCATTTTAGGTATCGCAGCCATAAAACTTGGCGCAGAGCGCATGATAGGTATTGATATTGACCCGCAAGCACTAGAAGCAAGCTTAGACAACGCACAACGTAATGGCGTAGCCGATAAGCTTGAGGTATACCTACCAGAAAACCAACCTGAGTTTAGTGCTGATATTGTAGTAGCTAATATTTTAGCGCAGCCGCTGCGTGAGCTTCACAGTGTAATTTTGGGATTACTTAAACCGGGTGGCAAAATTGCTATGTCGGGTATATTAGAAGAGCAAGCCCAATCGGTTGCCGATATTTACGCACCCTTTATTGAGCTTGACGATATTGCACTAGAGGGTGATTGGACCCGTGTAAGCGGTACAAAAAATAGCTAACCGCATACATTTATAAATTTAGAGTTTTAACTCAAAACTTGCATGTAAAGCCTGCATTTAACAGGCTTTACTATTTTTTTACAGTTAGAAAATTAGCACGCATAATTTGACAAAATTATTTTTTGTTTAAATTTCAAACAAATCGACCCACTTGTCATGCGGTTATCAAAAGTCAATACGAAAAGGGCAAAAAAAAGTCACTTTTGTTCAATTTATAGCCTTTGATTTTTCCTAAAAAAACCGTAAACTTAGCGCCCCTTGAAAAGAGGCCTATTGAATACAGTGCGTATCGGTTCATACCAACTTGAGAATAATGTAATAGTCGCGCCAATGGCAGGTATTACAGACAGACCATTTAGACAGCTTTGCCGCCGCTTAGGCGCAGGCTTGGCCGTGTCTGAAATGTTATCGTCAAACCCGAAGGTTTGGAAAACTGAAAAATCGATGAACCGTATGGATCACAGCGGTGAGTCGGGTATACGCGCGGTGCAAATTGCAGGAGCTGATCCTGAGCTTATGGCGCAGGCCGCACAATTCAATGTTGCTAACGGTGCACAGATCATAGATATCAATATGGGGTGCCCAGCAAAAAAAGTGAACAAGAAACTCGCAGGCTCTGCATTATTACAGTTTCCTGAACTTGTGGAAGAGATAGTTGATGCAGTGGTTAACGCTGTTGATATCCCGGTCACACTTAAAATCCGTACAGGATGGGATCAGGACAACCGTAATGGTGTAGAGATTGCGAGAATAGCTGAGCGTTATGGCATTGCGTCACTTGCCGTACATGGGCGTACACGCGCATGTATGTACAAAGGTGAAGCAGAATATGCCACGATTAGGGATATAAAACGCTCAGTGTCGATACCTGTGGTTGCTAATGGTGATATTACATCTCCAGAAAAAGCAAAGCAGGTTTTGGACTATACGGGTGCAGATGCCATCATGATTGGCCGAGCCGCCCAAGGTCGCCCTTGGATATTTAGGGAGATAGACCACTATTTGCGAACTGGAGAACACTTACCACCACCTGCTATTTCAGAGGTGCGAAGTATTTTAATGGAGCATTTAGATAACCTCCATGCGTTTTACGGCGAGCCAATGGGAGCGCGAATCGCTCGCAAACATGTATCTTGGTATTTGCAAACCCATGACAGTGACGGTCAGTTTAGGCGAGTATTTAATGCGCTCGACAACCCACAAGCACAGGTTGACGCATTAACGCAATACTTTAAAACACTAGCAGCTAACTAAGAAAGAAAGAGATTAAATAATGTTCGAACAAAACGTGACTTCTCCATTTATCACAAACCCTCATGTTCAGTCACACGAGAAACCGCAGCCATTGCGTGATGCAGTAAAAAAAGCTGTTCACCACTATTTAAAGCAGCTTAACGGTCAAGATGTGCAAGACGTTTACGACCTTGTTCTTTCAGAGCTAGAAGCGCCATTACTTGAAGAAGTAATGACATACACACGTGGTAACCAAACTCGTGCGGCAATTTTACTAGGTATCAACCGTGGTACTTTACGTAAAAAGCTTAAAAAATACGGCATGAACTAATACTAATTATATTGAAAGCGTAAGCATGCTAACGAGCTAAACAAGCCCATAACGGCGTTAAAAATTTCTTATGTAGAATAACTACACTGTGAAATTTTTGCCATGTTATAGAGTTGTTTTTCTATCGCTATAACTGCTTACTAATCCAATACAATTGGTATCATGCAAAAAAAGCACCTTAGGGTGCTTTTTTTATGCACACAATTTAGTATAGATGTTGCAAAATGCTCACGCTTATTGGCGCTTTATAAGTCGTTTTTTGAGTAGTAATCAGTTAAAATGCCCGCTTCTAAGCTAGCTCATTAACTGAGGAAATTAAACTACAATGGATACT
Source organism: Pseudoalteromonas sp. P1-30 (assembly GCF_001400005.1). Classification (NCBI taxonomy): domain Bacteria; kingdom Pseudomonadati; phylum Pseudomonadota; class Gammaproteobacteria; order Alteromonadales; family Pseudoalteromonadaceae; genus Pseudoalteromonas; species Pseudoalteromonas sp. P1-30. The sequence continues at coordinate 105,968 of NZ_LKBC01000008.1, read as the reverse complement.
CATCGTCCTATTCGTCGCGCACTATTAAGTGTGTCTGATAAAACCGGTATTGTTGAATTTGCCCGCGCACTAGAAGCGCAAGGTGTAGATATTTTATCAACTGGCGGTACCTGCAAACTCCTTGCTGATAACGGCATAAAAGTGACTGAAGTATCAGATCACACAGGTCATCCTGAAATCATGGATGGTCGCGTAAAAACCCTTCATCCTAAAATTCACGGCGGTATTTTAGCGCGTCGCGGACAAGATGAAAGCGTAATGGCAGATAACAACATCTCTGCTATCGATATTGTTGTAGTTAACTTATACCCCTTTGCGAATACTGTCGCTCAAGAAAACTGCAGCCTTGAAGATGCTATTGAAAACATTGATATTGGCGGACCTACCATGGTTCGTGCAGCCGCTAAAAACCACAAAGACGTCACCATCGTGGTAAACGCAAACGATTACGAGCGCGTTATTAGCGAAATGCAAAGCAACAATGGCTCAACAACGTACAAAACACGTTTTGATTTAGCCATTGCCGCGTATGAGCACACAGCTCAGTACGATGGCATGATTGCTAACTACTTTGGCAAAATGGTACCTGATTACACTGAAGAGGCCGCTGAAGAAACTAAATTCCCACGCACTATCAATATGCAGTTCACTAAAAAGCAAGATATGCGTTACGGTGAAAACTCGCATCAAGATGCTGCTTTTTATGTTGAAAACAACGTAAGCGAAGCGTCTGTTGCAACAGCTACTCAGCTACAAGGTAAAGCCCTGTCGTTTAATAACATTGCAGATACCGACGCAGCACTTGAGTGTGTTAAAGAATTTGATGTACCTGCATGTGTTATTGTTAAACACGCAAACCCATGTGGCGTTTCAATTGGCGAAGATATTCTTAGTGCTTACGACCGCGCCTTTAAAACAGATCCAACCTCAGCGTTTGGTGGCATTATTGCCTTTAACCGCGAGCTTGACGCTGCAACAGCACAAGCCATTGTTGAGCGTCAATTTGTTGAAGTAATTATTGCCCCTAGCGTTTCAAGCGAAGCAGCAAAAATTGTTGAAGCTAAAAAGAACGTACGCTTATTAGCGTGTGGTCAATGGAGTGGCAAAGCAACTGGCCACGATATTAAACGCGTTAACGGCGGTGTTTTAGTACAAGACCGCGACCTAGGCATGGTTACCCAAGGCGATTTAAAAGTCGTATCTAAGCGCCAGCCTTCTGAGCAAGAACTTAAAGATTTACTATTTTGCTGGAAAGTGGCTAAGTTTGTTAAATCAAACGCGATTGTATATGCCCGCGACGGTATGACCATTGGCGTAGGCGCAGGCCAAATGAGCCGTGTTTACTCAGCTAAAATAGCGGGTATTAAAGCCGCTGATGAAAACCTAGAAGTACCAGGCTCTGTAATGGCATCAGATGCGTTTTTCCCATTCCGTGATGGTATAGATGCAGCCGCTGCCGCTGGTATTACCGCGGTTATTCAACCGGGCGGTTCAATGCGCGATGAAGAAGTTATCGCCGCCGCTGACGAAGCTGGCATGGCGATGGTATTTACCGGCATGCGCCACTTCCGCCACTAATCACACAAAGGGTTAAACACAACGTTTAGCCCTTTTTGTTTGCAATCAATTCACGTATTCTGGTTCAACACCTATATAAAATGTTAAGGAACAAACGATGAAATTTGCACTAAAGTCACTACTTGTTGCCTCGCTTACGCTGACCTCAACAATGGCACTTAGCCATAACCATGAGTCAAGCCTTAGCCATGCTATTCAATCAAGCGAGCGTAGCGCTAAAAATAGCGCCCGCGATGAATACCGTCACCCTGAGCAAACACTGGCATTTTTTGGTTTTAAACCAACAATGACCGTGGTTGAAATTGCCCCTGGTGGTGGTTGGTACAGCGAAATTTTAGCCCCAGCACTTAAAGAGCAAGGCTTATATTACGCAGCGCATTTTCCGAGTGATTCATCGGTAGGTTACTACCAGCGCTCTTTAGCTGGCTTTAAGAAAAAAGTGGCCGAAGATGAGCGTTTTAGCAAAGTAAAAATTTCTGAGTTTGCCCCATTAACGCACACTGATATTGCCCCAGCCGGCACTGCCGACATGGTATTAACCTTTCGCAATGTACATAACTGGTACATGGGCAAAGACACTAAAGGCGCACTCAGTGCATTTAAGTCTTTTTATAAGGCTTTAAAACCAGGTGGCGTATTAGGTGTAGTTGAACATCGCTTAGATGAAAGCCGACCTGATGAGGACCAAAAATCAACCGGCTACATGAAGCAAAGTTACGTGGTCGATTTAGCTAAAAAAGCTGGATTTGAATTAGTTGCAAGCAGTGAGATTAACGCCAATCCAAAAGATACAGCCGATCACCCTAAAGGGGTGTGGACGCTACCACCTAGCTTACGCCTTGGCGAACAAGACGCTGATAAATACAAAGCTATTGGTGAAAGCGACCGTATGACGCTGAAATTTAAAAAACCGCTTTAAATAGGAATATTTCGCCATGAATGTATTAGTCATTGGCAGCGGCGGCCGCGAACACGCACTTGCGTTTAAGGCCGCTCAAAACACGAAAGTAAACACTGTATTTGTAGCACCAGGTAATGCCGGTACTGCACTTGAGCCAAAACTAGAAAACGTTGCAATTAACGTTGAAGACCTAGATGGCCTATTAAGCTTTGCGCAACAAAACAATGTAGAACTTACTATTGTTGGCCCTGAAGTACCGCTTGTATTGGGCGTTGTAGATAAGTTCCGTGAACACGGTCTCGCTATTTTTGGTCCAACAGCCGGTGCAGCGCAGCTAGAAGGCTCTAAGTCGTTTACTAAAGACTTTTTAGCTCGCCATGCCATCCCAACTGCTGATTACCAAACGTTTGAACAAATTGACCCAGCCCTTGCTTATTTAAAAGAAAAAGGCGCGCCAATTGTAATAAAAGCTGACGGTCTAGCTGCTGGTAAAGGCGTTATTGTGGCAATGGATGAGCGCGAAGCTGAAGACGCTATTCGCGATATGCTTGCCGGTAATGCTTTTGGCGAGGCTGGCAGCCGCGTCGTGATCGAAGAGTTTTTAGAAGGCGAAGAAGCCTCTTTTATTGTTATGGTTGATGGTAAAAACATTTTGCCATTTGCAACAAGCCAAGATCATAAGCGTGCATACAATGGCGATGAAGGTCCAAATACTGGCGGCATGGGCGCATACTCACCGGCACCAGTAGTAACCGACGAAATCCACCAGCGCATTATGAACGAAGTAATCGTTCCTACCGTTGAGGGTATGGCAAGCGAAGGTCATCCTTACACTGGCTTTTTATACGCAGGCTTAATGATAGATGCCCAGGGCACGCCTAAAGTAATTGAGTACAACTGTCGTTTTGGTGACCCTGAAACGCAACCAATGATGCTTCGTCTTAAATCAGACTTGGTTGAACTAGTTGAAGCGGCAAACCGCGAAGAGCTTGATAAAACAACCATTGAGTTTGACCCGCGCGCAGCCGTAGGTGTTGTACTTGCCGCTAAAGGCTACCCAGGTGATTACCCTAAAGGTGATGCAATATCAGGCCTTAAAGTTAACTACCCTGCTGATGAAAAAGTATTTCATGCGGGTACTAAGCAAGATGGCGAAAACGTTGTCACCGCAGGTGGACGTGTATTATGTGCAACGGCACTCGGCAATACCGTTACCGAGGCACAGCAACGTGCATACGAGCTTGTAAAACAAATTAGCTGGGAAGGTATGGAGTACCGCACCGATATTGCTTACAGAGCGATTGCCCGAGAGCAGTAGCCTGTAACTAAATTATTGGTTTAACTTAGGGCCTGTTTATCTTTCGAGATTAAATTTGCAGCAGTCTGTTTGGTATTTAGGCAAGGCAGAGCCTATGTAGTGTGGTTNACTCTTTGTTGCTCGGTTTTTACTTAGCCCACTAGGTTACAAACCTCGCGCCACGATTAAATCGTCCCTAGTTAGAACAAATTTTAATCCTGAAGGATAAGCAGGCCCTAAAAATTTAACTAAAAAAGCGCAGTTTATATGCGCTTTTTTAGTGCTACACTAATTAAAAGATTTATTACAAGTATACAACGTTGGAAACGAAAACTTTACGTTATCATGCCGCGGCCATAGCCATACTGATTTTCATATTTTATATTATTAGCACACTCGCTTCTAACCTGGTTGTGCCGACTCGCTATACCATCGATAAAACTACGCCTGTATATTTAGACTTTGCCTACTACATAGATGAAAGTAAATCTCACACACTCAACGATATTATTTTAAATCCCGAGCTAATCACCCACCAGCCGTTAACCGATATTCAATGGAGCTTTAAGCAGCAAAACTATTGGCTATTTATAGACCTTGAAAATAAAAGCTTGGATGCTCAAGACATTGTTGCCCATTTTGATAACCCGATGGTTGATCACCTAAGCGTGTATCGGTTAAACAAAAGAAATGAGCTTATAGAAAGCTATAAATTAGGCGATAAAGTAAAGTCTCTCACGCTTTTCCAATATAGCGTACCGCATATACGTTTTGCACTTGAGAGTAAAACAACAGAGCGCTTAGCCATAAAAATAGATACAACGGGGATCAGCAAAACCCCAGTTAATTTGTATCGCCATAAAGAATTTGTTGATTTAGTTCGCTCGCAAACCGGCATTTGGGGCATATTTGCCGGCGTGTTATTAATGGCTGCTCTGTATAATTTAGTGCTTTATTTTGGGATTAAAGACCGCGTTTATTTAGTTTATATAGGCTATATAATTAGTGCGCTGTGTTTAATGGGCATTGTAATGGGCTTTGGCTTTTACTTGTGGCCCCTAGAGTGGCAATTGTACTTACACGAAAAAGTGATTTTTTCAAACTACGCAATGGCCTTTTTTACGCTCGCCTTTTGCACCATGTTTTTGCGCTACCACAAGGACAAATGCTGGCGCTATAAAATGAGTAAAGCGCTACTTATTTTAATATCTTTATTATCAATCACCACTTTATTCATACCCGAGTACATTGCAGCACCCATCTTTTTTTGTGTATTAAGCTTGTTATATATTACGTGTGTTATTTTAATTTATAACAAACTACGCACGGGCTTTAGGTGGGCGAAGTTTTACGTTTTTTCGTGGGTTCCCCTCATTGTTGGCGCGGCAATACAGCCATTAGAATTAACGGGCTATTTGGATTATAGCTTTGCGATTCGTCACGCGTTTTTAGTGGCTATATTGTGTGAAGTTATTTTAATGGCTATGGCACTTGCCGATAGAGTGCGCTACCAGCGCGAGCGTGCGCTTTATCATGCTACACATACCCAGCAAACTAAATTACTTAACAGTGCCAAATTAAAACAAGCGTTTATGAGCTTACAAGCACAGGGGCGTAATACTACCTTGTGTTTAATTAAAATTCGCCATTTTAACTCGCTCAATACCATTATTACCCCATCACAGGGCTACACTTTAATAAAGCATGTGGCTAAGCAAATAGAGTTAGAGCTTAGCCATGAGCGAGAATTTACCAACCTAGATACAGATTTTAATAACAGCCCTCGCTTAGCCGACTTAGGCAGCGGGGTATTTGCCTGCATATCTACTAAAAACCAAAACCAGGAGTCACTTGAAGGGGCCTTAATTAAAGTTATAAATAGCCTGCCCAAACAATACGAAATTCAAGGCTTAAACTTACAACTTACCTATAACATAGGGATTAGTAGCGCAGCCCACAGTGACGACTTTGAATACTGGACGAAACGGGGTTACTTGGCACTTAAAAAAGCTAAAAGTAATAACGATTTAGTAGTAAGCGCCTCTAACGGCAGTAATATATTAATGGATGTGGCACTGGCCGCTAAATTACAAAAAGCTATTAAAAACAATCAACTAGCGTTGTATTATCAGCCTCAAATAGGGTTAAACTTTAATCAAGTATGTGGCGCCGAAGCGCTGCTACGTTGGCCCGACCCGGCTTTTAAAGGCGTATCGATAGAAGAGCTGATCACCCTTGCTGAGCACACAGGTATTATTAACGAGCTTACCTTATGGGTTATTGAGCAAGCCTGTAAGGATATCGTCAAACTAACCGAGCAAGGCTATAACGATCACCCAATTAGCGTAAATTTAAGTGCTAAAAATCTGTCGATTAAAAACCTAGCCGAAAAAGTCGAAAACATTCTTATAAAATACCAAGTTCCGGCGCAGCTTCTTAAGTTTGAATTAACGGAGTCAGCATTAGTCGAAAGCCACGAAGCGCTTATTTCGTTGGTTAATGAGCTTTCTGATTTAGGGGTGCGCGTGGTGCTTGATGACTTTGGCACTGGCTATTCATCGCTAAGTTATTTGGTTAATTACCGCTTTACGGAGCTTAAAGTAGATAAATCGTTTGTATTTGATTTAACGAATAACACCGCCAATAAAGTGATTGTGCAAACCGCTATAGATATGGCACATAACCTAGGGCTATCTATAACTATGGAAGGCATAGAAACCCAAGATGTACATCACTTATTAAAAGAAATGGGCGCCGACAGAGCACAAGGTTACCTATACGCTAAGCCACTTCCCCTAGATGACTATTTGTATTTCTTAAAAAGCCAATACAGTTTAAAGATGTTAAACTCCACGTTTTAATATCAACATCTTTAGGGGCCAAGTAAAGATGCAAGGCACTTTGCGTAAATTAAAATCGAGCTTAACAGAGCCGGTTAAATATCATCTTCCTGTGGGCGACAACCTAGTCGACCTAAACGCACTCATTGGTAAAGAGTTAACGCTGACGTTTAGCGGTACCATTTTATGCTCAAACTGTGGCAAAAAAACCAAAAAGAGTTACTCGCAAGGCCACTGTTTTGTGTGTATGCGCAAGCTTGCTAGCTGCGATATGTGCATTATGAAACCAGAAACCTGCCATTACGATAAAGGCACCTGCCGCGAGCCGCAATGGGGCGAAGAAAACTGCATGATCCCGCATTATGTGTATTTAGCCAATACCTCAGGGCTTAAAGTAGGTATTACTCGTCATACGCAAATACCGACACGTTGGGTTGATCAAGGCGCCACTCAAGCACTGCCTATTTTTAAAGTACAAACACGTTTGCAATCAGGCTTAGTTGAGGTGGCATTGGCCGAGTTTATTGCCGATAAAACCAATTGGCGTAACATGCTAAAGGGCCAAAACGAAGCCATTGACCTTAAAGCCGCCGCGGCAGAGCTGATCCCGCAAATTAGCGATAAATTAAACGAGCTAAGCGAGTTATTTGGTGCCACAGCCATAGAGCAACTTGATGAAGACGTGGTTGATTTAAACTTTCCGGTAACAGAGTACCCCACTAAAATTAGCTCGTTTAATTTTGATAAAAACCCAGTAGTAAGCGGCGTGCTGCAAGGTATAAAAGGTCAGTACTTAATTTTTGATACTGGCGTTATTAATGTGCGTAAATTTACCTCATACGAGGTAACAGTAGGGTAACTATGCTAAACAGCTTTCCACAGTTATTAATTGTTTATAATGAGCTTGAAATAGCGCACGATAAACAAGAACAAGAAGCGTGTTTGCACAGCGTTACGCAAAGTGAGCTTAGTAATGTGCGTGTGTTGAACAAGCAAGGTGAGTACGTTGACCTGCAAGGCGCTGCATGCGCCCCTCTTTCACAGGAGCAGCTAGCGCAACTGGTCACCACTTATTTATTAAATGAAGGGCAATGCTGCCTTGGCAAAATTAAAACCCTTAATACCAAGCAGGCGTTTGATTTACTGGGTTTGTAACCCTTAGTTATACCAATTCGCTTAATTAAGTATTATTGCGGATTGGTCTTAGTACTCACTAAGCACTTTTATATGCGCTACAGCACTTCTTCCTAATGCTGATAGCGCATAGCCCCCTTCAAGGTAAGATATAACACCCTTGCAACCACTCTCTTTTGCAACGTCGCATAATTGCTCTGTAAGCCAGCTGTAGTCATCTTCTACAAACTTTAAACTTGCCATGTCATCTTCTAGGTGGGCATCAAACCCTGCACTAATAAATAGCAGCTCTGGCTTAAAGGCTTTTAATTTTGGCAACCATTGGGTATTAAACACTTCTTTTAAATCATCGCCACTACTGGCAATTGGCAAAGGGGAATTTACTATGTGGCTGTTATTTTTTACGGCTGTGTTTGGGTAAAATGGGTATTGAAATAGCGAACAAAGTAATACGTTTTCATCGTTTATAAATATGTCTTGGGTGCCATTACCATGGTGTACGTCAAAATCAGCTATTGCTATACGCTTAATGCCTTTGCTTTGAGCATACTTAACTGCTATTGCTAAATTATTAAATACACAAAACCCAGAAGAAGCGTGTGCATTGGCATGATGCCCTGGCGGGCGTACAGCGCAAAACGCCGCATCGAGTTTATCTGCGAGAATTTCATCTACAGCCAACAACCCTGCTCCTACGGCGCGCTCTACCGCTTTAAACGAATCAGGGCAAAGCCAGGTGTCGCCATCAAGGTTATGCAGCCCCTGCTGAGGAACTAAGCGCTCCACAAGGTTAACTAATGACTCATCATGGGCTAATAAGTAATGCTCACGCTGCGCTTTAGGCGCTTGTAGATGCGTTAAGCCAATATCTACACCACTTGCCAAAAGTCTATCGGCAATAGCGTCTAGGCGCTCTGGGCACTCAGGATGATCGTCAATCATTTTATGTTTACGGCAATGAGGATGTGAAATAACTGCAGTACGCATAAACGCTCCTTTAATGTGAGTGCTTAATATAACAAAGCCACCTTACGGTGGCTTTGCGACTTTGGTGTATAGCATCACTACTTAGCTTTTAAATTTAGGTTTCTAAAATCAAAACTAAAGTCTGTTACCGCTGTTGATACCGCGCGCATTTTTGCGCTATTAACACGGTTGTTTGCGCCCATATCAAAACGAATAAACGCATCGGCCTCGAGTAGCTTTTCATCCCACTTAACAATAAACGTATTACCTGTGTAATGCTCAAGCGTGCCTTTTAAGCGTTTGGTATGGGTAAAATCAATACGTAGTTTGCCATCGAGTTGCTCAATAATTACATCGCCGTACCAATCGTCATGTAACGTGCCGGTGTAATTTATATTAGGTAACTGTGACTGGTAATCTGCTGGGGTGTCGGGTTTTGCATTGGCGTAGGCTTTTTGTTTACTCGCAAAATGTTTTTTAGCCAACTCTTCAACCCAGTCTTTATCTTCAAGTTCAAGGGCATCTTCAAGCACTTCGTGGGTTACTGCCGAAAGTGCACTAAATGCTTGCTGATTAGATAAAATAACAATGCCGAGCTTTTTCTCAGGCAATAATGTAACTTGCGACACCATACCTAAAATACCCCCGCCATGGCCTAGCTTTTTAAAGCCGTGGTAATCTTCAATGCTCCAACCTAGCCCATAGCCTCTAAATTGCTGATGATAGGCCTCATACGCACTTTTAGAAGCCATAGAGGTAATATGCGGGTGCCACATTTGCGCTTGCTGTTTTTCACTAAATAGTTGCTCGCCACTTGGCATTTTTCCGCCAGCTAACTGCGTTAGTAACCATTGGCTCATATCGTTTACGCTTGATGCAATAGCCCCTGCGCCTCTAAAATCTTCTAGGTAGTTAACAAAAAAAGGATTGAGCTTACCACCCATTGGTATGTGGCCAATTGCCCAGTTTTTATTGCTTTTTGGAATACGCGAAAAGCCCGCGCGCGAGTTATCCATGTGCAAAGGCTGTAATATATTTTTTTCGATGTAATCGTTCCAGCTCATTCCTGATACACGTGCCACCACTTCACCTGCGGTTACAAACATTAAGTTGTTATAGGCATACTGGCTGCGAAAGCTGCTGGCTGGCTTTAAATACTGTAGGCCGGCTAAAATATCCTCTATAGATTTATCAGTACTTGGCCAAATCATTAAATCGCCCTGCCCAAGCCCTAAGCCACTGCGATGGCTTAATAAATCACGAACACGCATTTCGCGGGTGACGTAGGAGTCGTACAACCTAAACTCAGGTAAGTGGTCAATTACCCTGTCATCCCAGCTTAACTTACCTTCATCAACCAACTTAGCCAGCGCTGCACTGGTAAACGCTTTTGTGTTTGAGGCAATACCAAAAAGTGTGTCTTTGTTCACTTTTGCATTTGTATTGAGGTTGCTTGTCCCAAACCCTTTAGCAAATACAACTTTATCGTCTTGCACAACCGCTACCGCCATACCCGGTACGTCAAAGCGTGCCATTGAGGTGTTAATAACCTCTTCTAAGTCCGTGGTATTAATTTGTGCCCAACTATTAAAAGTGGCACTGGCAAGCAACGCTAAACTGGCTAATTTGGTGAGTTTCATGATTATCCTTATTATTTTTGGTGCACTGCAAATTCAATATCAGCACGCTCTTTATTTGTATCGGGCTTATGCGGCCGATTAAGTATTGCATCACTGTATTCTTTTGGTACGCCCGCCTCAAGCGCGCCGCGATGAACGTGCTGAATATACCAGTCGTATGGCAGTACATCGTTCTCGTGGGTGTTAGCAATATAGCAGTGGGCCTCTATTTGCTCACCATTTAACAAAGTGGGCTTAATAGCCACGCAATCGTAGCCTGGGCCCTCTATGGTGTCTAAAATTGCTTTTTCGGCTTCATCAAGTTCATACACCACGCCATATACCAAGGCGTTTTTGTCATCACTTTGTTGAATACTGCACTTGCCCGAGCCATCTTTAAATAGCATATTAAACGTAAGCTCGTAGCCTTTTAGTACAGCCGTGCCGACTCGCTTTGCTTTTGGTAAACGCGCAAGCAAGCGGTTAGAGGACATATTCGATCCAAACGAAAAAGTATAAATAGGCATGACTTCTCCCTAGGGTTAAATTACTACACGAATGGCTAAAGCAATTAAAATAACACCTATACCCCGGTCAAACCAATAGCCGCTTTTTTGAAAAAACGCCCGTACACTGGGTTTTGACAACACTAAAGAAAGCATAGAAAACCACACCCACGTTGCCAGAGCCATATAAACCCCATACACAATTTGCACGCTAGTTGGCGTAGTTACACTAATAACTAAGGTAAATAACGACATAAAAAAGAGAGTGGCTTTAGGATTAAGCGCGTTGGTTAAAAAGCCGCGCCTAAATGCATGCCATACGCTTTCCTGTGGGGTAGTTTTGTTTTCTATGTTGTCTGTTTTATTTACCGGTGGTTTGGCAGCCCTTAATGCTTGTACGCCTAAATAGGCTAAATACGCCCCCGCAACATACTTTAATGCCATAAATAAATTAGGCGATTGCGTTAAAATTAGGGCTACCCCTAATACGCAATATCCTACGTGTAATAAAATAGCAGCGCCCACGCCAGCGCTTGTCCATAGGGCGTTACGCCTGCCCTGCTGTATACTTTGTTTGAGCACCACGGCAAAGTCGGGGCCTGGGCTGGCTACTGCAAAAAAGTGGGCGATGGCAATCAGTAAAAATTCGTCTAAGTAGTTCACAAGTATCCGGTTTAAGTTGGTGCATAGGCAAGCAATAGCGGATTAGCAGAGTTATCAACTAATGCTTTGATCTCTTTTTGGGCTTTTTTAAATTGGCTGCGCAAATGTGGCTTTAAATGTTTTTTAGAGTCACGATCGTTTTTAAAATAACTAATCAGCGCGTGCATAAATACGGTATGGGTTTCGCTTAGTTTCGCTTCACGATTAGCATAAGGGTTATAGCACGAGCCACACCCGCCTTTAAATTGATACACAGTGTTGCTCATCATTACCCCAAACCCTAAAAAACAGGCCAGCGCATCTGCTGCTTGTGGCAAGTAGTCTTTACCGCCTGGCGGTAACACCCCAACATGATGAATTAATACAGTAGCAAGCGTGCCGGCAAAGCTGGCCACTAAATCTTGCGGCTGATTAATTTGATTAGGGTTAAATGAGATATTAATCGTATGGCTTGGCGGTACAATAAGCTGGCTTTGCTCTCCACGTAAGTGTTCATCAAATTCAAAATGCGGAAATACTTGCGGCTGTAACTGTTGTGGCGCAACTAATTGTATTGGCCACGCACTCATACCTGCGTAATCACGTACTCGTACAAATACATTAGTGGCCATTTCCTCAATACTCGATACCGAATCAGGAAAATGCGCCACCGTTGGCAATATTATTTGCGTGTGCTTGGTAAAAAATGCGGCATCAAAGTGCTCTACCGCCCAAATAAAGGTATCAATTAGCCACTGCTGCTCGGCTTGTTCAAGCAGCGGCTTTGATTTAAATAACGCTAACATAGTGTGCTCTTATTTTTGTTCAAGTGCCCAGTTCCAAGCTTGTGTATTGTATAAAGGCACAGTTGAAAGTGCGTGGTGGTGGCTGCCGCTCGACTCCTTAGTCGAGTACGATAAGTACAGTAATGTGCGGTTTTGTGCATCGTAAATACGGCGTACTTTTAGCGATTTAAATAAAATACTTTTTGATGACTTAAACACCACTTCGCCCGACTTACTGCGATCTATTGCTTGTAACATATCGGCTGTAATTGGCCCAGTTTGGCGACACGCAATAGACATATCAGAGGGATCTGAAAAATCTAAGTCGGCCTCAATATGGCTAATATGGCACGTAACCCCTTTTACTAACGGGTCTTGCTGGGAATTTACCACTACATCTTTAGTAGTAAACAGCCCTAAGCTCACCGATGCAACATCATCTGAGCAGGCACTTAAGGTAACCACTGCACTTAATAGCACAGCTAAACGTTTAAAGCGGTGTGGTAATTTCATATTAATCCTTAATTTTGCTTTATAAGCGAAGGTTCACGTGACTGTTTTTATACTACCATCAAAAATTAATACAACTAAATTTAGGCCATTGAGGGGTTAGCGCACAGTTCAGGCTTTGGTACAATTATACGTACGCCCACGTAGTAACTCATAATAGGAAACGCGTAAATGCCGCACATTATTATTGAACACTCTGAAGATCTTCCTGTATTACCGCAAGTACTTGTTGAAAAAGTGCACAACGCGACTTTTCAAAGTGGTTTGTTTGACTTAGAAACCATTAAAACCCGCGCCATTGCTTATCAGCAATACCAACTAGGTGAAGGAAAAGAAGGGTTTATTCATATTGCGGCGCATATCATGGCCGGGCGCTCTATTGAACAAAAGCAAATGTTAAGCGAGAGCTTGCTTGAGTGCTTAAAAACTTATTGCCGAGATTCTGACAGCTTAAGCGTTAATATTTACGACATTCAACACGAAATTTACCGTAAAAATTAACCCTTTTAAAAACGCGTTTTTTTAACCTAAGCTTTGGATAATAAACCTCTTAACCAAAGCTTAGATTAACTAAGTTACAACGCGTTTTTTAGCTTAATGTTGTCACTTTTTAGAGTGTAAACTTACCCAGTAAGTCTTTTAATATATTCGACTCTTCATTTAGCCCATTGCATAGCTGCTCTGAGGTTTTCATATTTTGTTTTGTTTGCTCAGCAGAATCAGAAATCATCACCACATTTTGACTAATTTCTGAGGTAGCCAACGTTTGCTCGCGGGTGGCTGTAGCCACTGAGCTATTTAGCTCACTTAGCGTAACAATTTCTTGAGATATACCCGTTAAGGTACTCCCTGTTACTTTTAAACGTTCGGCGTTTTCTAGGGTATTTTTACTGCCAAGCTCTATAGCCGACACCGTACTTGAAGCCTTAGAATTTAACGTGTCTATCATTTCGTTAATTTGCTCGGTCGACTCTGCAGTACGCATAGCAAGGGTTCTTACTTCATCGGCTACAACGGCAAAACCACGACCGTGTTCGCCTGCCCGCGCAGCTTCTATGGCAGCATTGAGTGCCAGTAAGTTAGTTTGCTCCGATATTGCTTTAATAACATCAAGCACCTGCGTAATTGACTTTATCTCACCTGAAAGCTCAGTTACCGAGGCAACCGAGGTAGCCATGGCGTTTTCTAGCTGCTCCATTTGCTTTATCGTGCTATTTACAAACTCTACTCCTTTATGAGTCGCTTCTTCTGTTGAAGTCGCAATGTCAGAGGCGTTACTGGCACTGTTTGAAATGTCTTGTACGGTTACTTCCATTTCGTTAACGGCTGCCGCCACCGTTTGCGTGCTAGATGATTGTACCTCGGCCAAGTTAGCCGCGCCCTGTACTTGTACTAACACATTTTCTGAAATGCTTTTAACATGGTTTGCTGAGTCCGACACTTGCTTAAACATGCCATGTAACTGCTCTAAAAATAAATTAAAGTTAGCGGCAAGTTCTGATATTTCGTTGTTATCGTTAGTAGGCAGCCTTACGGTTAAATCGCCATCTTTTTTAGTTAACGCGCTCACTGCAGCAGTTATGTTTTCAATAGGTTTAAATATTTGCGACACTAAAACTCTGGCCAGAGCAAAACCAATAATGGCAATGATTACACCAAATAATAAATTGCTATTAATGGCACTATTTATTGGCCCGTATAACTGCTGCTCGGGCACTTCTGCCACTAAATGCCAACCTAATGACTCAATAGGCGTACTCGACACAACATAATCTTCACCTGCCATTGTTTTACTAATAATGGCGCCATTTTTAATATCGTTAATATTAATTTTTTGACCCATTTTACTTCTGTCACTGTGAAGCATTACCTCACCTTCATCAGAGACCAAATACACCACACCGGCTTCGCCAATACGGTATTCGTTAATTAAGTTGATCATAGAATCGAGCGAGCGCCCCACGCCGGTAATGGCGGTACGCTCACCGTTAATTTGCAGTGCATAGTTAATAAAAACCACCATGCTATTTGTGGTTTTATCTATATCCAGTGCTATTTCAAAGGGTCTGTTAGAAGATAAAAACTGATCAAACCATACATCTTCGCTTCTATCTATCTGTCTAGATATGCCAATATCGGTGTAATAGTTGTTGGTATTTTTGGAAATTATATAAGCAATAACTGCGTTGTTATCTTTTTTAATACTGGCTAAATAATTAATATAATCGGTTCTTGCTTGCTCACTCTCACCGTTACTTAGCCACTGTTTAACAAAGCTGTTTTGCGCAATTTCTTTGGCAACAATTATAGGAGTGGCAAGTTCGAGTTCAATTTTGCTTTTTACTTCACTCAGTGCGGTGGGTAAATCAACCTTTGCGAGCTTTTCATCGGTATGATTTTGAATACTATTTGAAAATAAAAATGTAGAAACCGCTAACGGCACAACAATAGCCAAAATAAGACTAATATAAACTTTTTGTTTAAGTAACATACGATACCTGTAAATGGATAAAGGACTTAACTAACACTTGCTTAGAATAAATATAGGATCGGCTGAGCAATAAGCCCAATAATTAGAAAAATAGAACATAAAAGAAGAGCGTGTATTTTAATTTAATCAACCACAGGAAAGCGAATTAAATTTTAAAGGCGCAAGGCTAGCAGCACTAACCTCGCGTAAGGTGCACTAGAGTGAATCGGGCCACTCTTGCTCGTTAATTACCCCTTGCGCAATCAGGTTTTTTCTTAATTGGCTAATAGTGTGTTTTAACTCATCACGAATAAGCCTAATGGCAGGCGTTATAAGCTGGCGGCTAGGTAGTACTAACCACATTTCAGTGAGGGGGATTTTGTAATCGGGCATTAATCTTTTTAATCTGCCCGCTAATAAATCTTCAGCTACATCAATGGCCGATTTTTTGGCTATCCCGGTGCCATCAACACACCAACGCCTTACTATATCGCCATCGTTAACGGCGCGGTCGCTGCTCATTTTAACCTTGTATTTTTGATTATCGTTATACAGCTCCCACCCATCATGCACTACCTCGTAGAGCTTATATAAAAGGGCATTATGATTCAGTAGGTCATCTGGCGTTAACGGCTCACCGTGCTTTTTAATGTACTCAGGCGAGGCGCATAGCACGTGTGCAATGTTACAAATTTTAAAGCCGTATAAATTTAGCTCCTGTGCGGCCTCTTTAGTTAAGGCGCGCAGCGCAACATCAATTCCATCACGGTAAAAATCAGCGCGGCTGTCGCTTGCTTGTAAGCGCAGCGTCACTTCACTGTGTTTATCCATAATATTATTTAGCAATACCCGCATAAGGTTGCGCCCCATTTCCGATGACACTGCTATTCGCACTTCACCACTAATAGATTGCTGCTCCTCATGAATAAGCACTTGCCCTTGTTGCAATAAATCGAGAGCCTGCTGACACAGGGGTAAATAGCGTTCCCCTTCGGGCGTGAGGCGAATTTGCCTTGTTGTGCGTACAAATATTTGTGCCCCAAGCGCCTGCTCTATTCGCTTTAACGAGACACTTGCAGCCGATGAGCTCATATCTAATTGATTTGCAGCAGCTGTAATTGATTGCAGCTCAGCCACTTTGAGTAATACTTGTAAATCAGCTATTTTCATCAAACCCTCTTATTGCATAAACCAGCATGCGTAACTATAGCGTTATTATCCACGTTTTTGCGAAAGTGTATTTAACTTATGCCCATTTATTGACTGAATTTTAAGCCGTACTATAGCGCTATACCAACTTAACGGAGCTTTTAAATGAAATTTTTACTAAACGCATCAACTCTTGCACTGGTTGCAACACTTATATCAACGCCAGCCTCTGCAGAGCAAAGCACATCAAAAGTTGTTGCTGCAAGCAATGTTGACTGGGGTTACTTAAACCCGCTACGTGGTGATAAAAGCCCTGGCGCTGCAGATTTATGGGGAAACCGCACAACCGACACTGCAACAGGCATGTTAGTACGCTTTAAAAAAGGCTTTGAATCTCCGCCGCACATTCACAACATTACCTACCGCGGTATCGTTATTGAAGGGCAAATGCATAATGACGACCCAACAGCTGAAAAGATGTGGATGCCAGCGGGTTCGTTTTGGACACAACCTGCAGGTGAAAACCACACCACTGCAGCCAATGCTGAAACAAACTTAATTTACTTAGAAATCGACTCAGGGCCGTACTTAGTTAAACCGACTAATGCTCAGTTTGATAATGGTGAGCGCCCGTTAAACCTACATGCAGACAACATAGTATGGTTAAACAGCAGCGATTTAAACGACATTAACGCCCAAGGCGTGCAAACCGCCTACCTTTGGGGAAGTACAGCCGATATGAACGGCTCAATGATTAAACTTCCTGCCGGCTTTAAAGGTGAAATAAAAACAGATGCAAGCGAATTTCGTGCTGTTGTTATAGCCGGCGCCGTTGAGTACAACTCAAGCGAGCAAGATAAAGCGCAAAACCTAAGCGCAGGCAGCTATGTAGAATCAACCGGTAACTTTACCCACACGATTGAGAACACTAGCAACAAAACAGCCACTATTTACATTCGTACTAACAGTAAGTACCAAGTAAATTAGTTGGTTAAAGCCTCTAGCAAGCCATTGCTAGAGGCTACTTATTCACCTATTTAAATCTTTATATGCAAATCCAGCCATCGCCTTTCGATATTAAAATACAAGCATAAAAGAAACACTGAGTGTTAAAAATACGAAAAAGAGGTAATCGAAAAGTCTCGTGCCTACACTCCAGCCAAGCTCACGCAATCAGTGAACATCAAACTAGAAAAATAATTTACCTACACAAATAGCCCACGCAGCAGGGTTAAATAGAAGCTACTACACATTAATTCAGCTTCGAGATCTTTCATATTGTAGTGACTTTGTTTATATCAAGAGCCTCCGATAGCGATATGGTACAACCACCTTTGCACCGACAGTCTGCTAACGGAATTTCCGGCACTTCGCTGAGACTATAATCCCCAACTCTATGTTTTTTGCAAGCAGAGCAAAAATCTCCTTCGAATCGTAGAATTTTCATTATATACGGCATACCAAGCTCTTCAGATTTTGATTTAGCATCAAATATACGAAACTTGTTTTGTGCAAAGAATAACATCATGCGACATACGTCATCAGGGCCCAAGTGAGTACCATTGCTAGCTAATTTCTTTCTTAGTTCACCATCCAGCTTCAGTCCCCAAAGAAACATACAAATTGCTCCTTGACGCACTAGAGGCTTTAAATCAGGCTGTATCTCAGAAAGGATGAGTGGCCAATCATCAAGAATACTATTAATTATAAAAATTTCTCTTGGACCACCAAAGTTAGACCAATCAACTCCTAAGCCTGATGGAAATGGTAAACTCAGTTGATATTTTCTGACTGGCTCAAAAGCACATTCAAAGTTTCTATTTAGAGCTTCATTTACTGATAGCTCAACTGCAGTACTCATCTCATTTTTGATGATTTTTCCTTTAGCTTCAATTTGTTTCGCCCCCTCACAGGAACAAACAAAGAAATCATGCTCTAATGAATTGCCATTAAAATAATTTGGTTCTACTTCCAAAATTCTACAAACTAAAACAGGTTTTGTACCAGAAGTTGGTAGGTTGAGGTTTTGAGAAATCTTTTTTAACTCTGGAGCAGAGTGAGCCGCTGTGACAACTTCCTGTGTACTAGCTGACTTTAGAACCCCCTCTTTTTCAAATTTATTTAAAGCAAGCTTTGCATCACAGCCTAAGTAACTAGTCCAATCTCTCATGCTCAACACCTTCAAAGAGCTTTTGGGCTTTAAAAAGCTCTTTAGAAAATAGTATTCATTAGTGTCCATAATTCGCTTCCTATTGCTCAGAACGATGAATATTATAGCATTTACTTAATGTGGGAACGGTTTACCTGAATGTTGAATATTATCAAGCAAAACAATATCCGATCATATAGCAACAAGCTTTTCTGATTAGAAGTGGAACTCAGTTAAAAGTGAGGGATTAATCAGTTCAAAAATATAGAGGTGTTTTCCGCGAAACTAAAAGTAGCACAGAGGTAGCACAGGGTAATTTCTGTTAGTAGGTGTTTACTTGGAAAGCTTTTAAAAGTGGTGGCCCCTCCCAGACTCGAACTGGGGACCTAACGATTATGAGTCGTGTGCTCTAACCAACTGAGCTAAGGGGCCAACTTTGTATAACTACGAGGTAGTTAATTTTTGAAGCGTTTAGCCACTGAGCGACTAAAGCGGGTTGCAGTATAAAAAGTTTTTTAAGGCTTGTCACTAGCAAAAACCTTTATTTTAACAATCAGTAAGCTGACTGCTTAAATAGTAATCTTTTTGCATGCGAATAGGCAGGAAATAACAGAAAAATAAACGCAGAAGTATGTAAGCCGCTTTTTTACAATTTTAATAATTATAAAAAAGTGGCCGGCTCACATTGAACACACCACACATTATTTTTTAGCAATAATGTAGATAGCGTGAATTAAACCAGGGAAGTAACCTAGTAAAGTTAGTAAAATATTTAGCCAAAAATGCATACCTAAACCAACTTGTAAAAATACACCCAGTGGCGGTAATAAAATCGACAGTATTATACGAATGATATCCATGATGTAGCTCCTTTAAAAATGACAAGCAAAAAGCCCAGCTAAGCTGGGCTTTTTAGTATAGTGTATTATTCAGCAACAATAGTTAGTTCATCTACTACGTCACGAACATCTTCAGCATTTTTAGCAATTTTTACTGCTAACTGCTTTTCAGCTTCTGTTTCAACAGAACCTTTAAGTTTTACTATACCGTTGTCGGTATCAACGTCGATATCTGTACCGTCAACTTCGGAGTCAAATAAGAAACGTGTAGTAATTACTGTGGTGATTTTAGCGTCAGTTAAGTCGTTATCGTCATCATCCATAGTGTCACGATCTCTGTCGTCCATATCCATGTTTTTCACAACAGTTAGGTTGTTTTCTACATCAGATACGCCATCTAGGCTAATTACAAGTTCTTCAGCTAGCTCTTTATCAAGGTCGCTGTTTACTTTACCTGTAAGTACTACCTTGCCATTTTTTACATCAGTGTTAATGTCAAAGTTGTTTAGATTAGTGTTCATAAGAAGCACTGTTTCTGCCTTACCATCAATCCAAGCATCTTTACTCTCATTTTCCCACGTGCCCGCTTGAGCACCCATAGCTGTAGTACCTAGAACTAAAGCCGCAATCATAGATTTGTTGAATGTTTTCATAATCTTTCTCCTTTTGATTAAAGACACTTTTATATATGCGAGCTTTAGGCCAACTTTATTAACACTTTAAATTCATGGAGTTAGCTGTTTTATTAGGTATAAATAAAAATACCTCCGAGTAAACATTTACAGGCTATTAGGTAAAACTTTCTTAAGTGGTGAAAATAACGATTATATTGCTGTTTTGGTTAATCTATCGTTAATATAATAAATTAAGCGGATTTATTAAATAATAAGCCATTGATATATAAATAGTTAAGTTTTGGTACACCACTTGCTATGTACAGTGGTAACTCATATAAAAAGGATTATTCCCATGTCTGTAAAAATTGAAGACCGCCCAATAGAGCAAGTTCGCGAACAAGTGATAGACCAACTTATTTATAACTACAGCCATGGCGTTATTTCAGCTGAAGCCTTCGAAAGGCGCTTAGACAGTGCAATGGAAGCAACCGATAATGCCGCGTTACTTAATTTAGTTGAGGATTTAACCCTTACTACAGATACCCAGTACAGTGCTCAAAAGCAAACGCAATTTGCCCCTAACTACAGCGCCCAACAAGCGGATGAAGAAAACTTAACACTGCGAAGCATTTTAGGCTCAAGCGAGCGTAGCGGCCAATGGGTGGTAACTAAAGATATTTACATTCAAAACTATATGGGGTCGATTGTTTTAGATTTTACTGATGCTATTTTTGCCCACCAACATGTTACCGTGCATGTAAATTGTATTTTTGGCAGCGAAGAAATTTACGTACCAGAGCATGTTAATGTAGTTTCTAAAATGTTTTGTATATTAGGCAGTTTTGAAAACAAAACGGTGTCGCTTAATAAGCGCCAAGGCCCCACAATTAACCTAGAAGGTAAAACAGTTTTAGGTTCGGTGGAGGTAAAAGTTAAACGCACCATTAAAGAAAAGTTTGTGAGTTTTGCTAATGATTTAAAGGCCCAGCTTGGGGTGAGTAATAAATAATACGGGTAAAAACACAATGGGTAGAAAAGCCATATTATGCGCTTTTCTACACCGTTAGTTACTGCCTATTTTATAAGTCGTTATTACGCTCGCTTGGAATGTCACTCATATACTGCACAAACTCAACCTCGAACCCGGCTGGGTCTAAGTAATATACGTTTTTTCTAAATGGGTTTTCTGCACCCTCTTTATCAATGCTAAATCCGGCGTGTTTTAAGCGCTGTAAAACAGCGTCTAGGTTGTTTGTAACGTAGGCAAAGTGAGCCAGTCCGACTTGGTGCCCTGCCAAATCTCTGTTTTTATGCTCGCCATTATCGCTTATAGCAATGTAATGGTTATCGTCGCCAAAATGTACCCAGCGCTTAGGTTTACCATACCAAGTGTTATGCCCTTCACTTCTAATAGACCAATAAGGAAAGGCTGCTTGGTAAAATTTAAGCATGGCATTTATATCGTTTACTACTAAATGTACGTGTTCTAATTTCATTATTATTTACCCTAGTTGATTGCTTAAACACAAGATAAAACCTCAAGCTAACTTTAGGTAAAGCACTTTTTTTACTTTTTATTATTGGCGAGTACTACCCTTGTAAGATTAATTTTTACAACAGTATGTTTGCTAGCAGGACGCGGAAGCTTTGCCTACAAGGATGTAGGTAAGGAGCGTGAGCAGGACGCGCAAGCTTTGCTTCATGGAAGTTATTGAGCCCCCAAGGCTTCGCACTTCGCGCTGTGATTAAGTTGCCCTTCGGTTGAACAAATTTCAATCCATACACGCCAACATGTCTTAGATACGAATAAATTTACATGCATTTCAAGGCCGTACAAAAAACGCACAAAAGTATTTAGGGTTTATTGTTTACTTTATGGCAAAAGTCGCTAAAATACGCCGGCTTAAATATATAAACGTTCTTTTACAACCCAAAGGTAATACCATGCATCCAATGTTAAACATTGCGGTTCGCGCTGCGCGCAACGCAGGCAAAATTTTACTTCGCGCAAGTGAAGATTTATCAAAAGTTGAAATTCAACAAAAAGGCACTAACGACTTAGTGACTAACATTGATAAAGAAGCCGAAGCCGTAATTCGTGATACAATTTTAAAATCTTACCCTGATCACTGCATTGTTGGTGAAGAACTAGGTGAGCACAAAGGCAAAGATGCAGATTACCAATGGATTGTTGACCCGCTTGATGGCACAACTAACTTCATCAAGGGTATCCCTCATTTCGCGGTTTCTATCGCACTTAAAGTAAAAGGTCGTTTAGACCAAGCTGTAATTTACGATCCAGTTCGTGGCGAGCTTTTCACTGCATCTCGTGGTCAAGGCGCACAGCTAAACAGCAAGCGTTTACGCGTTACTAAAACCGTAGAATTAGCTGGTTCAATTTTAGCAACAGGCTTCCCTTTCAAACAAAAACACCACTTAGATGCATACACAGACGCGTTTAAAGCATTGTTTACACAAACTGCTGATATTCGTCGTGCAGGTTCTGCAGCGCTAGATATGGCATATGTAGCGGCGGGCCGTGTTGATGGCTTTTTTGAAATTGGTTTAAAACCGTGGGACACAGCAGCAGGCGAGTTACTTGTAAAAGAAGCTGGCGGCATGGTTGTTGATTTTGCAGGTGGCGTTAACTACAACAATAGCGGTAACATTATTTGTGGTGCACCTAAGCTTACTCAAGCAATTATCCGTGAAATTCGCCCAGTATTACCTGAAGCGTTACTTCGCTAATAAAGTGCATGTAACCCTATTATAAAAAGGAGCCTATGGCTCCTTTTTTTGTTTTTAAAAGTAAGGGTTATCGAGCTTTAGCTCCGTGGTATAACCCTTTGTAAAAGGGAGTGAGTTTATGTCTTTTGCAAAATACTCATCAAATAACGCATCAAACTCTCCGCTTTTTTGCATGTTTTGCAACCCAAGCTCTATGGCTTGCGCTAAAGCTGGCTTACTACTTACAACAAAATAATAAATACCGGTGGGATAACTAATAAATAAATTAGGCACAATAACTAAGTTACTCTGCGCATTGGCAACAAGCTCAGAATTAACTTCTATAAATGAGCGAGGAAAGTAATCGATTCTGCCCCGGCTAGTGAGCGTGAACATAGCTTGATAGTTACTCAGCGGCCTTACATGTAAGCCGTTATAGGCCATTATTTTTGTATCTGGCCAATCATGCCCTTGCACTGCCGAGAGCTCACTTAATTGCGCTAAAGTGGTAATGCCTTTAAATTTTTCGACATTTTTTTTACTGGTTAATAAAACGCGCTTGCCTATAAAGCCTTTAAACAGCGGGACTTTAACGGCTATTGCCCGTGCCTCTCGTTCTGGGCTGCTCATGCTCCAATAAACATCTAGCTCTGTTTTATCTAGCTCAATCAGGTCACGCTGTTGCTGTAAGCTCACTGGCTGCATTTTTATGTCTACAGGGTAATTAGCCCGCTCTAGGGCTCGTGTTAATAGCTCACTTAGGTATTCTTCACGGGCATTTTGCACACTTTGCTTTTGAGCAACATTAACAATTTCTACCCCTTGCACAAAAAAACTAACCGCAAATAAAGCAAACCCACCAACAACTACTTTTAATGGCAACATAATAATTACCTATTTTTTATACCACCTGTTTATTCTCTGGTGCTAAGCGCACTACGGCAGGCGCAGGCTTTCTGCGCTTACAAATAAACAAATAACTATGGCGATATCGCTTAGCCTCTTTTTTAGCATCTGTTGCAAGTGCTGCAACTTGATGGCTGTTTTTACATTCTTGTAAGTCGGGCTCCACAAGGCCAATTGATAACGTAAGTAAAGGTACAAATTGCTTTTCTCCCTCACGATTTGTAGCCCAGTAGCCTTTGCTCTTAATGTGCTCAGGCGTAAAAAAAGTGCGTGATTGCAGTTCAAACTGCTCAATTATGGTATTACAAATATACACAGCATCTGATTGGTCAAACACAACCATAAAGTCATCACCACCTATATGTCCTACAAAGTTAGCACTGTTTTCGCATGCTTGCACGGTTACATCTGCCAATAATTTAATCACACTATCGCCACTGGCATAGCCGTATAAATCATTGAACTGCTTAAAGTGATTAAGATCTATATAGGCAAGCGAAAACGCACTTTGTGAGCGTAACCTTTGCTCTATTGCCTCATTAATCGCTACATTACCAGGGAGCATGGTGAGTGGGTTAGCATGCTGGGCGTGACGAATTTTTTCTTCTGTTATGTGCTTTAAAATATCACGCAATGGGGCAAGCCCTAGGTAACGTTTATTTCGGGTGATCACAATATGGCGGCGAATATCAAAGTCTTGCTCTGTAATTTGCTGACTCACGGTATCAAGAAGTTGGTTTTCATCCACCACTAAAGGTTGTTTATCCATAAAGTCAGTTACGGGGCACTTGTCGTAAAGTGCATGGCCATAGGGCGCTGCAAACACCTCAGTGAGCTGATCTTTATGCAGTAACCCAACCGGTTGGCCGGCTTTATTTAAAACCGCTAGGCTCATCACGGCTTTGTCTTTTTCGAATAGCTTGTGGGCGTCTTTGCAACGGGTTTCGCTGTCTATTGCTTCTTGTGTAACAGCAAGCCAGCCAATCGCCATTGATTGATCAAACGTATTGCTTGGCTGTTTAAAGTTTAATGCTTGTAATTGCTCTGAGCTGTAATCAAGGCTTGGATTTGAGTTTGGTTTTTCCAGTAAAAAACCTTGTACGTTTGCTATTCCTAAGCTTTCAACATAGGCAAGCTCTTCTACTCTTTCTATGCCTTCGGCTATTACGGCGGTGTTTGTTGCTTTTGCTAGTACCGTAATCGATTTTAAAAACTCTTTTTTAACTTCGCTTTCATCGCAATGATCAATAAAGTAACGGTCGATTTTTACAAAATCGGGGCATAGTTCAGACCACTGTTTTAAACCCGAGTAGCCAGCACCTAAGTCGTCAATGGCAATGGTAAAACCCAGCTCGCGGTAGTGTGCAATTGTTTTTAATAATAAAAAACCATCGTCGACCTTTTCTTGCTCTGTTACCTCAATTACCACGCGGTTTGCTGCTAAACCAAACTGCTCTATTAAGTGCAGGGTTTCACCTTTTGGGTGGCAAGGGTCGAGCAAGGTTTTAGGGCTTACATTTAAAAATAACTTACCGTTTAGATTAAGCTTTACAAAGTTTTCAATTGCTTTTGAGCGGCATAATAGCTCAAGCTCTGAAATTAAAGCGTGCTCACTGGCCGCTTCAAACAGTCGGTTAGGCATTTCCAAAGGGCTGTTTTTAGGCCCTCGACTTAGCGCTTCGTAACCTATAATTGTTTGATTAGCTATATCAAAAATAGGCTGAAATAACGTGGTTATTTCACCGTTACTTAAAATGTACTCTAGTACTTTGCGCTGCATCGTCACTGCAAAACCTGATTGTCGTTTAATAGGGGCATTAAAGTAGCAAGCCTGTATGACAATTTTATGGCATTAGATGCTATTGACCTTTCAGGATTAAATTTGCTCAATTTAGGGCCGATACAATCTCAGCGCTAAGTTTATAGCCTAATATACTGTTAACTATTCATACGTTATTGTAATGACTTAATTATATAACCGGCTCAAGGCTTTAAGTTCAGCCTAAAAGGCTGTGTACGTTTAGTCTTAAAGGCAACCAAGCTCTATAAAGCCGCGCGCAATAAAAAACCGCTCAATTGAGCGGTTTTATTTAGCGTTAACTCTATTACGGCAATGCGTCTAGGTCTGCGCCTTCTTTTTCAATTACCTCTGGTATTAAATCTTCTTTACTTACGCCCATGGTAATAGCTACCGAGCTTGCAACGTAAACTGAAGAATAAGTACCAATGAACACACCAAATAACAGGGCTGTAGCAAAGCCATGAATGGTTTGTCCGCCCCACACAAATAGCGCAATCAATACCAAAATAGTGGTGATTGACGTTACAAGTGTACGGTTAAGTGTTTGCGTTAACGACATGTCGATAATTTCGATAGTGTCGTCGATGCGTACTTTACGGAAGTTTTCACGAATACGGTCAGATACAACAATAGTATCGTTAAGTGAGTAACCAATTACCGCCAATATTGCCGCTAAAATAGTTAAGTCAAACTCTAACCCTAATACAGAAAACAAACCCACTGTAATAATTACATCGTGTAATAGTGCACCTACCGCGCCCACAGCAAAACGCCACTCAAAGCGAAATGCCACGTAAATCAAAATACAAATAAGCGCAGTTAACATGGCAAGGCCACCCTGCTCTTTTAAGTCTTCCCCTACGCTTGGGCCTACAAACTCAATGCGGCGCATTACTACGCTCTGATCAGCTTGCTTTAAGGCAGTAATAACTTGGTTACCAATAACTTCGGCTTTTACTTCACTGCCACGCGGCGCTAAACGAACCAAAATATCTTGGCTAGAGCCAAACAGCTGCACTGAGGCATCGGCAAACCCGTTTTCAGCTAATACTGAGCGTACTTTTTTCAAATCTGCAGGTTGCGAAAAACCAACTTCTACAGCGGTACCGCCAGTAAAATCTAAACCAAAGTTTAAACCTTTGATAAAAATTGAGGCAAACGACGCTAAAATTAATAGCGTAGAAAAACCCATAGCCACTTTACGAAGTGACATGAAACGTAGGGTTTTACCACCCAAACTTAAAATTTGCATGTCCGCTCCTTAAATTGAAAGTTTATCAATGCGCTTACCACCAATAAATAAGTTAATTACCGCACGGGTACCAACTATGGCTGTAAACATTGAAGTTAAAATACCAATTGCCAGTGTTACGGCAAAACCTGCAATAGGGCCAGTGCCCACTGCAAATAAAATAACCGCAGCAATTAAAGTGGTAATATTGGCATCAAAAATAGTACTAAAGGCGCTATCGTAACCAAAATGAACGGCTTGTTGAGGGCTGCGGCCATCGGCCAGCTCTTCACGAATACGCTCAAAAATAAGTACGTTAGCATCAACCGCCATACCCACTGTTAATACAATACCGGCAATACCTGGCAGCGTTAATGTGGCTCCTGGAATTAACGACATTACACCTACAATAAGCACTAAGTTAGCTGCTAGTGCAATGTTGGCAACTAAACCAAACCCTTTGTAGTAAATAAGCATAAAGGCAAGTACAAACGCAAAGCCAAGGGCTACCGCTGTCATACCAGCTTCAATGTTTTCTTGACCTAGGCTTGGGCCTACTGTGCGCTCTTCAACAATTTGAATTGGCGCTACTAATGCACCGGCGCGTAATAGTAAGCTTAAGTTGTGGGCTTCGGCTGGGTTATCAATACCTGTAATACGGAATGAGCGGTCAAGACGAGCTTGAATCGTCGCAACGTTAATGACCTCTTCTACCTTAATAGGTGGAAGTGCTTTACCGTCCGCATCTTTTTTACCCGATGGCTTGTATTCAATAAATACCGTTGCCATGCGCTTACCAATAGCACGCTTGGTAAAGGCATTCATTTTTGCCCCGCCTTTGCTATCTAAGGTAATGCTTACTTGTGGGCGCTGGTATTCGTCGTTTCCTGATTGTGCACCAGTGATATGGCTACCTTCAAGAATGACACGTTTTTTAAGTACCACAGGGTAGCCATCACGGCTCATGATCATTTCTGTGCCCGCAGGAATACGCCCTTGAGCAGCAGCACTTGGGTCCGCGTTTTCGTCTACTTCACGAAATTCAAGCGTGGCCGTTGCACCTAAAATTTCTTTAGCGCGTGCTGTATCTTGTACACCTGGTAGTTGCACAATAATACGCTCAGCACCTTGGCGCTGTACGTTAGGCTCTGCAACACCAATTTGGTTAATACGATTACGAATAATGGTTTCGTTTTGCTTAATAGCGTAGTCACGTATTTCTTTAAGCTTTTGCTCACTCATAGTGGCAAAAAATGCGCGATCGTTACTGCTATCATCAATGTATACGTTTAGTGGGTAGCGCGATGCTAAAAAGCGTTCAGCCGCTTCTTTATCTTCCTCGGTACGCATTTCTACACGCATACGTTCAGAGCCCGCTACGCGGCGAACACTACGGTAACGAAGTTTTTCTTCGCGTAGGTCGCTACGAAAATCTTGTTCCATTTGCTCTAGCTGATTATCTACCGCGGTTGCCATGTCTATTTCCATGGTGAAGTGAACACCACCACTTAAATCAAGACCTAGCTTCATAGGGTTACCACCCAATGATTTTAACCATGCAGGTTGCGCAGGTGCCATATTAATAGCAGAGATATAATCGTCGCTAAGAGAATTACGCAGTAAGTCTTGCGCTTTTAGCTGTTCTTCAACATTTTTAAAACGTACTAATACTTGGCCGCCTTCAAGCACGGTAGACTTAGCTGTTACATTATGTTGTTTGAGGGTTGCGTTTACTTTGTCTACTACACTGAGATCGACATCTGCGCCTTTTGCCCCCGAAACCTGTATGGCCGGATCGCGGCCATACAGGTTTGGAGAAGCATA
Organism: Pseudoalteromonas sp. P1-30; assembly: GCF_001400005.1. NCBI lineage: Bacteria > Pseudomonadati > Pseudomonadota > Gammaproteobacteria > Alteromonadales > Pseudoalteromonadaceae > Pseudoalteromonas > Pseudoalteromonas sp. P1-30. The sequence goes on along the minus strand of NZ_LKBC01000008.1, from coordinate 77,477 downwards.
TAAAAGGCCAATGGCTACCACAGCTAAAACAAGTAAATACTTCCAAATTGGAAACTTGTTTAACACAGGCATGTCCTTTTTATTTTTATAGTGACTTCATTGTGCCTTTAGGCAATACAGCAGATACTGCCGATTTTTGTACTGTTACTTCAGCTTGCTCATTTAAAGAAATCACGATGAAATCTTTATCTTCAGTAATTTTAACAATTTTACCTACTAAACCGCCTTGGGTAAGTACTTCATCACCTTTAGCCATCGCGCTCATAAGGCTTTTGTGCTCTTTCACACGCTTAGCTTGTGGGCGGTAAATTAAAAAGTAAAAAACTAAACCGAAAATAGCTAACATAATTAGCATTTCCCAGCCACCACTTGCAGCAGGTTGACCAGCAGCGGCGTGTGCGTTTGAAATAAATAAACTCATAATACTTCCTCTATATTTTTAAATTTTAATTTATATCTGCAAGCTCTGGCACGTCTTGGCCACGGCGAGCATAAAAATCACTAACAAATTCTTCTAGTTTACCTTCGCTAATTGCATTGCGTAGGCCTTCCATAACACGCTGATAGTAACGTAAGTTATGGATTGTGTTTAGTCGTGCGCCTAAAATTTCGTTACATTTATCAAGGTGATGCAAATAAGCACGCGAATAATTTTTACAGGTATGGCAATCACACTCAGGATCAAGTGGGCCAGTGTCTGTTTTATGTACTGCGTTACGAATTTTAATTGTACCTGTGGTAATAAATAAATGACCATTACGTGCATTACGGGTAGGCATTACACAGTCAAACATATCAATACCACGGCGTACAGACTCAACTAAGTCTTCAGGTTTACCTACACCCATTAAGTAGCGCGGTTTGTCTTCTGGCATTTTGTACGCACAATGATCAAGAATATTCATCATTTCGTTTTTAGGCTCACCAACCGATAGGCCGCCTAATGCGTAACCATCAAAGCCAATTTCTTCTAGGCCTTTTTGTGATTGTGCACGTAACTCTGGGTACATACCACCTTGAATAATACCAAATAAGGCTGATGGGTTATCGCCGTGGCCTTCTTTAGAGCGCTTAGCCCAACGAAGCGATAGCTCCATTGAGTCTTTTGCTTCTTTTTCGGTGGCAGGGTATGGCGTACATTCGTCAAAAATCATTACGATGTCTGAGCCTAAATCACGCTGTACTTCCATTGATTTTTCAGGTGACATCATAATTTGGTCACCATTTACCGGCGATTGGAACAACACGCCTTCTTCGGTAATTTTACGCATAGCACCAAGGCTAAATACTTGGAAACCACCTGAGTCGGTTAAAATTGGAAAGTCCCAATTCATAAAGTCGTGTAAATCACCGTGTTGTTTAATGATTTCAGTACCTGGGCGTAGCATTAAATGAAAGGTGTTACCCAAACAAATTTGCGCCCCTGTGGCTTTAACTTCATCTGGGGTCATGCCCTTAACAGTACCGTAAGTACCTACTGGCATAAATGCAGGCGTTTCTATTACACCACGGTCAAAAATCAAGCGGCCGCGGCGCGCTTTTCCGTCGGTGCGGTCTAATTCAAATTTCATATCATCCTCAATGTCGGAAAAACAGTCCAACAAGCTATAATTTAACCGCTCGATTCTACCCTTTTTGCCCCGTTATTACTATTAGCTGCGCTAAATTCACTGCGTATTAGCGCAGGCAAATAAAAACCCAGCGTGCGAGCTGGGCTTTTTAAAACGGTACCGGATAAAAACGTGCTTATTTACGTGTTAAAAACATCGCATCGCCGTAGCTAAAAAAGCGGTACTTTTGTTCTATAGCCGTGTTGTACGCGCCCATAATGTTATCTTGGCCGCTAAAGGCACTTACTAGCATTATGAGGGTTGATTCTGGCAAGTGAAAGTTAGTCACCATGGCATCAACTACATTAAACTGATAACCCGGAAAAATAAAAATATCGGTATCGCCAAAATAGCTCTCTAATTCACCGCCGTGTACTTTTGCTGCCGACTCCAGCGAGCGTACAGAAGTAGTTCCCACAGCTATAACACGCCCACCGTTAGCTTTTGTATTAGCAACAGCGTGAACCACCTCATCAGGTACTTCAATGTATTCAGAGTGCATGACATGCTCATCTACGCTTTCTACACGCACCGGCTGAAACGTACCTGCGCCAACATGTAGTGTAACAAACGCCATGTTTACGCCTTTTTGTTTTAGTGCCGCCATTAACTTATCGTCAAAATGCAGCCCTGCTGTAGGCGCTGCTACTGCACCGGGCTTTTCGCCATAAACGGTTTGATAACGCTCGCGGTCAGCTTCGGTGTCTGGGCGGTCAATGTAAGGAGGTAAAGGCATGTGGCCAATGTCGTTTAGAATATCGAGTACATTTTGGCTACGATCAAATTCAAGCTCAAATAACGTATCGTGACGCGCAATCATTGTCGCTTTTGCTTTGCCTTCTAAAATAACTTCGTTACCAGGCTTTAACGACTTACTTGCTCTTACATGGGCAAGTACGCGGTGTTCATCAACTACACGCTCTACAAGTACTTCGACCTTACCGCCAGAGGCTTTTTGGCCAAACATACGAGCAGGAATAACGCGGGTATTATTAAATACTAATAAGTCACCTTCGTTTACTAAATCAAGTAGGTCGCTAAACACTTTGTGTTCAACATTGCCAGTTGGGCCATCTAGGGTTAGTAAACGGCTGCTAGTTCTGTCTTGTTTAGGAAAACGAGCAATTAATTCATCAGGTAAGTCAAAGCTAAAGTCAGCCACGCGCATAGTCGGTATTCCACATCATTAAAATCGCGCCAAGTGTATATCTATCCTCGGCTAAGCTCAAGATATCTACCACAGTTGAGAGGATTCACCCTATTTTAGATACATTTGAGTAACTACTTTAAATAATCTTGTTCTTATTGGTAAATATCATTATTCTTACTGTCCTTAATAATGATGGTTTAGTTTTGGGGTTATAAAAAAGTGGCAGATAAGCTGAAGTTGCTCATTCTAAACGCAAGTAGCGAAGAACGCCGCACTATACGCGCCACTTTAGAGTACTTAAACGTATTTGAATTTATTGAAGCCGCAGATAGCCTAGATGCACTCACCCTGTTAAAAAAGCAGCCAGTAAACATGATTATTACGGGCTTAAGCGTGGGGAAAATAGATGGCTGGCGTTTTTCTCGCATGATCCGCTCAGGCTTACTTAAAACACCTAAAAACACCCCTATTTTACTTATCCCCCCTATTTATTGTGAGCGTATAGCAGAAACCACCGCTCGTAGTTATGGCATAGATGCCGTACTGCCTTTTGAGCACCAAGATATGCTGCCGCAGGTGCTGGCCAATGTTCTGTCTACGCATTTAGAAAAAAGCAGCCGCCTTAATTTACTCTTGCTTGAACCAATAGCGCAAAAAGCCGATGAAATAGCAGAGCAACTTAAGCTCAATTTTGCCATTACCCATGTCACCTCAAGCCAAAGTGCTTTAAATGCTTACAACCAACAACAATTTGCTATTGTACTGCTTGATGCAACCGCGTCGCGCGCAGATACTTCAAGTGTTTTAGTCGAAGAAATACTGCAACATAACCCTAAACAAGCCATTGTAACTATTATTGATAATAACGATGCCGACTATGCAGAGCAGCTGCTGCTATCCGGTGTTACCGACTTTATAAGAGCGCCATACGACCCGTCGTTTTTAAATAAAGTATGTGACCATGCTGCGCGCCGTGAAGACTTTATGGTTAGTTATGCTGAGTTTGCCCAAAAGGTTGAACAGTTAAGTATTAGCGAAGTACGCTACAAAGAGCTGTTTTCGGCGCACCAACGTATTTTGCTGCATTTAAATACGGTGGTTTTAGAGCTTGATCAACAAGGTAAAATTCGCTTTATCAATCCTGCTTGGGAAACACTAAGTGGCTTTGGGGTTAAATCGTCTTTGCAAAAATCATTAATCGATTATTGCTCTGATGAATGCCAAGTAAAACTAAATACGACCATTAACGATATTCTTAATGGCGGCATGCACCAGCAGCAGGTCGAGATTCAACTTAATCATAAAAATGGCAATCAGATTTGGGTGGAATGCCGCTTACAGCTAATAAAAAACAGCCGCAATAATGCCACCATTACTGCCACAATCGACAACATACACGAGCGTAAACAAGCTGAATTAAAGCTGCGCCACCTAGCCTTGCACGATACGCTAACAGGCTTACATAATCGTTATTATTTTGATCAACAACTCAATAAAATATGCCAAACCAAGCACACCTATGGTGATGTAGAGCACGCACTTATTTACATCGATTTAGATCATTTTAAAATAATTAACGACAGCAAAGGCCACCAACAAGGCGACATTGTACTAAAAGATGTAGCTCAATTATTTGAAGCAAACATTAGCGCTAAACATTTAGTGTGTAGAATAGGCGGTGACGAATTTGCTGTTATTTTAAAAAATACGCAGCTGCTTGACGCTCACCTAATTGCAGAGAGTATTTGTAGCGCGATTGAACAGCACGAGTTTAAATCTGAAGACCAAGTGTATTCAATCAGCTGCTCTATTGGCTTAACGCAAATAACGGCTAAAAATTGCGACCCGAGTGAGTGCCTCAAGCAAGCCGATATTGCCTTATATATTGCTAAAAGTTTAGGCCGTAACCTAGTGCACTGCTACTCAAAAGAAGATGCGCAAAATAACACCTTGCAAACCGGGCTTGAGTGGGGGCATGAGATTCGACAAGCACTTCAGCAAGATAACGTAGAGCTGCACTATCAGCCAATATGGGACTTTAAAGCCAATAAAGTGGCTTATTTTGAAGCGTTACTGCGTTTAAAAGTAGACGATAAACTTATTTTCCCTAATCAATTTATTCCCTCTCTTGAGCTGCTAAACGACACCTTTTTAATGGACCAATGTGTTATTCGCAATGCCATTGCTAGCGTGGCTGAACACCCAGATTTAAACCAAGTGGCTATTAACCTTTCTGCTCAATCGTTTTTAGATGAGCGCTTAGTGCCACATATAGAATCGAGCCTAGAAAAATACCACGTACCGCCTTCGCGTATTATTTTTGAAATTACCGAGTCAGCCTCAGTTAACAATTTAAAAGCCACCCGAAAAATGATAGAAAAACTAAACAGTTTAGGCTGTCATTTTTCTATTGATGATTTTGGTACAGGCTTTAGTACATTTAACTATTTAAAACAGTTACCTGCACAGCATGTAAAAATAGATGGCTCGTTTGTACGCGACATGATTAACGACCCCATTGACTTAGCACTGGTTAAGGCCATTAACGATATAAGCCGCTCCCTTGATAAGCGCTCTGTGGCAGAATACGTAGAAAGCGAAGAGATATTTTTTGCACTAAAAGAGATTGGTGTTGACTATGGACAAGGCTATTTTATTGCCCGTCCTGTGCCTGTAGAAAAAGTACAATCGACGCTTAAAATTATTTACCAGAAGAAACCTTTTATCCAACAACACACTAGCGCCAGCTAAACATTTTTAAACAGTTTTAAGCATTTTATTACTATCATTATTGCACTTATTGCCTATACTTTACGTACCACTTAGTAAATGTCTTGTTATTTTGATGATTTAACAATAAAAACATGACATTACCTATAAGCATACATGACTAGCAATTACATAGAGGTTAAAGCTTGTCAGGTTTAAGGAGGAAGGTATGGCGCAGTTGATTATTTTACTTCTCGTAATACATTGTGTAATTGCGTATCAGTGCTACCGGTACGCGCAGCTAAAGGGCTACCCAGTAGGCGTATTTGCTACTTTAGGCCTACTCCCGTATTTTAATGTAGTGGTTTGGATTTACTTGCTTTTTCTACCCGAACTCGAACCCTTTGAAAGCCAAACACATAGCAAACAGCAGCCCTTGTAGGCTGCTGTTTTGTTTATGCTACGCGAGTGCTTAATAGTGACCAATAACCACACTGCACAAACCCTGTTTACCTAAAACAGCATATTACTGCTGCACTTTAACCTTAAAGGTAAATAGGCTTAACTCTCAAAATCTAAGCTACATTGGCGAGCTAAAAACACTTCTAGCTGTTGGCTGAATAACTTAAAGTCGCGAATTCTTCCTGTGGTTTTACGCCACAATATGCCTATATCTCTGTAGGCATCGCCTTGCGATGGGGTTGCTATCATGTTTTTATCTTTAAGAATGCCCGCATTAATCGCCATTTGCGGTAAAAATGTAACCCCCAACTGATGCTCTACCATGCTTAATAAGGTATGTAAGCTTGCAGCTTCAAAAGGATTAATACAGCTTGAGCGGTTTAAGTGGCACGCACTCAATGCATGCCCCGTCATACAATGCTCTCGCTCTAATAAAAACACACTAGCATCGGGTAGCAAGTTAAAGTCTTCAACGCCTTTAGCAGGGCTGTAATCTTTATGGTGCACTAAACTAAAGTGATCTTTAGCCAATACTTGAGTATGAAACTTCTCCGTTTGGTACGGTAAGGCTAATAAGGCTAAATCAATATGGCCGTGTTCAAGCTTATCTAATAACTTGTCGCTGGTATCTTCAACAAGTACCAACTCTAAATCACAAAAGGTTTGCTTACAAAAGTGATACAAAGGCGCCGCTATGAAGCTGGCGATAGTGGGTATAACCCCTACCACTAACTTGCCATTGAGTGGCGTTAAAAAGCTTTTGGTTAGCTCTTTTAAACTAATTGTATCGTTAATAATTTTACGAGAGCGCTCCACGACCTCTTCACCAATACTGGTAAACATAAGGCTGCGATTTTCTCGCTCAATTAGCTGACAACCGAGTGTTTCTTCAAGGTTTTGAATTGCACTGCTTAAAGTAGATTGCCCAATAAAGCACGCACTTGCTGCACGGCCAAAATGCTGGTGCTGATGTACAGCTAATAAATACTGTAGCTGTTTAATACTTGGTAGGTTGGTCATTTTTTCTTTCCACAAATAAAAAGACCCCAACACCTAGGGCGTTGAGATCTTTTCAAGCTAAAAGTCTTTGAGTACTTTTTTGTTAAACCCCAAACGCGGTTCTTAGTACGTAGAAAATAACAATAGCAAGGGCAGCGCCAACTGGCAATGTAATTACCCAAGAAACTACAATGTTTCTGATAACACCCATGTTAAGTGCAGCAATACCACGTGCCATACCTACACCTAATACCGCACCAACTAAGGTTTGTGTAGTAGAAATTGGCATACCTGTACCTGATGCAATAACAACGGTAGACGCAGCAGCTAATTCGGCAGCAAAACCACGGCTAGGCGTTAAGTGAGTAATACCTTCACCTATCGTTTTAATTACCTTTTTACCTAAAATAGCAAGACCGGCAACAATACCAAAACCACCTAGTGGTAAAATCCACCAAGCAATAGCCGCTTTTTTAGCAATTTCACCGTTGCTTTCAACAATGTTCACAACCGCAGCAAGTGGACCAATTGCATTCGCTACATCGTTTGAGCCATGCGCAAACGCCATACAACACGCTGTTAATACCATTAATACCGCAAATACTTTTTCTACGTTATTAAATTGCATTTGTTTATCGGCTTTAGGGTCGATATTTAAACGTGAAATCGCAATTTTACCAATAATAGCTACAACCACAGCAATTGCGATCGCAATTAAATAACCTTCAGTAGCGCCTAGGTTAATACCTATATGCTTTAAGCCTTTTTTGATTGTTACTAGCGCCATAATAAAGCCCGCTAAACCCATGTACAAAGGTACAAAGCGTTTTGCGTTTTTAAGCGGTGCATCAGTATCAAAAATCAGCTTTTGCGCACTCATAAAGATTAAGTAAGCAATAAAGCCCGAAATAGCAGGTGTAATAATCCAGCTGCCTACAATACCACCTACTTTATTCCATTGAATAGCCTCTGTACCCACTGCAACTAATGCAAAACCAATGATTGCACCAATAATTGAGTGAGTTGTTGAAACAGGCCAACCTAAAAATGAGGCAATTAATAGCCAAGTACCTGCTGCAAAAAGTGCAGAGATCATACCTAAAACCATTAAATCAGGGAGAGCAGCAAAAGGCGCAGCATCAATAATACCTTTACGGATTGTTGATGTAACCTCACCACCTGCTAAGTAAGCACCAGCAAATTCAAAAATCATAGCAATAATAATTGCTTGTTTAATTGTTAACGCTTTTGAACCTACCGAAGTACCCATCGCATTAGCAACGTCGTTCGCGCCAATACCATAAGCCATAAAAAAGCCGACTGCTGCGGCAATTAAAACTAATACCGTGCCGTAAGATGCAATGATATCCATTGTGTAACCTTAATCTTTCGTTTGAACTGATTTTTATAAATTAACGAGCTAGCATCAGCTCAAGACGTGATCCTACGCGCTCTGCAATATCTGCAAGTTCGCCAACCCATTCAATTATTTTGTATAAAAACATAACATCAATTGGGTTTAGCTCGCTTTCTACATCGCGTAGTTGGCGGCGTACTTTAATTTGCATTTCATCCGTGTCTTGTTCTATGGCATCCAATTCTACGAGCATTTTTTCTACTAAAGTCACCTCGCGACCTTTAAAGCCCGTTTCTAACAATTCTTCTAACTCATTAATTGCTTTTGATGCTTGTTTAGTCGCATCAACACAACGTGTTAGATAAGCTAAAAAGTCTGCTTGCATAGCGCTAGGAATTGTCATTTCACGGCCAATTACGCGCCCTGCAATGTCTTTAGCCTTATTTGCTATTTTATCTTGTTGAGTTACGAGTTCGAGCAGATCTGTACGCTCTACCGGCATGAATAAACCACGCGGTAATTGTAAGCGTATATCTCTTTTCATATCATCAGCTTCACGCTCTAAATTACGAATAGTTAAGCGAAGCTCTTCTGCTTGCTGCCACTCTTCTTTAAATACGTGATTAAAAAAAGGTATCAAGGCTTTACTTGCTTGATGAACCTTCTTGATGTGTTCTTCCATTGGTTTGATAGGAGATTTTGCAAATACTCCTAAAAACGCGTTTGTAGGCATAACTGACCCTTTAATCAAATTGATATGCTTTGCAGCATGAATTTTACAGTATTAGCCGCGATTGTGAACGCTTTTTATTATTTCATCATGGCTAACAATGCATAAAGCGGCACTAAGCCGCTTTAATAAAAAAGAATGATAGATAAAAACCTACAACGATTTTTCTATATCTTCTTGAGATGTATGACGAATATCTTTGCCGTTTACAAAATAAATAATGTATTCCGCAATATTTTGGCAACGGTCGCCAATACGCTCTAATGAACGTACAGACCACACTAAATCCATAATTTTAGGAATTGAGCGTGGGTCTTCCATCATGTAAGTCATAATTTGACGCGTGATTGCTTCATATTCACGGTCAACTTTTGCATCTTCTTTATGTACTTCAAAGGCGCGTTGTACATCCATGCGCGCAAACGCATCAAGTACATCGTGTAGCATTTTTAAAACTTGGCGACCCATGTTTTCAATATTCACTAATAAATCTTGCTGATCTTTAGTAAATGAATCAAGTGCCACTTTAGCAATGCGCTCTGCTTCATCGCCAATGCGCTCTAAATCGGCAATCGTTTTTGCAATGGCTATTACTAAGCGTAAATCGCTCGCTGCAGGCTGACGACGCGCAATGATGCGCGTACATTCATCATCAATGCTAACTTCCATCGCATTTACTTTGTAATCGTTCTGGCGTACTTTTTGTGCCAGTTCAGCATCATTGCGACTTACTGCATCTAATGCACTGCTTAGCTGCTGCTCAACTAGGCCACCCATGTTAAGTACATGGTTACGAACATTTTCTAGCTCTTGGTTAAAGCGCCCAGAAATATGCTTATTTATATTATGTTCCATAATTACCTTCTCTTAAATTCGTTTACAACACTAAAACGTATACGACTAGCCGTAACGGCCTGTAATGTAGTCTTCCGTTTTCTTTTTGCTTGGCGTTGTAAATAAGGTATTTGTGTCTGAGTATTCAATCAACTCGCCCATGTACATAAAGGCCGTTTGATCAGATACACGCGCTGCTTGTTGCATGTTATGTGTCACAATAACAACGGTAAATTTGTTCTTTAAATCGTTAATTAGCTCTTCAATAACCAAAGTAGAAATTGGGTCAAGTGCCGATGTTGGTTCATCAAGTAATAGTACTTCAGGTTCAATCGCAATTGAACGGGCAATAACTAAACGCTGTTGCTGACCACCCGATAGACCAAATGCACTATCGTGTAATCTGTCTTTTACTTCATCCCATAAAGCCGCACCGCGAAGTGATTGTTCTACCACTTCATCTAGCTTACGCTTTTCTTTAATACCTTGTAAGCGTAGGCCATAAACCACATTTTCATAAATTGATTTAGGAAATGGGTTAGGACGCTGAAACACCATACCCACGTTACGACGAAGCGCGGCTACATCTACACTTTTATCGTAAATGTTTTGGCCGTGAAGTAATATTTCACCTTCAATACGACACACATCAACTAAATCGTTCATGCGGTTAATACAACGCAATAGCGTTGATTTACCACAACCCGACGGGCCGATAAACGCTGTAACTTGGCCTTTCGGGATATTCATATTTACTTTGCTAAGCGCTTGCTTTTCACCATAGTAAAGATCAAGGTCCTTAATCTCTAACGCTTTTTGGTCATCAGTTAAGTTTTCTAAGTCTAACTTCAAGCTTTTGTTAGCTTGGTTTACTTGTGGAGCGACTGTAATCATGTTTGTTACCTATAATTCTTTACTAATTAGTGTTCAAGCGATCTGAATTTTTCACGTAAATGGTTACGTATGCCTATCGCTGTTATGTTGAGGGTAATAATCACCGACACTAATAAGAAGGCCGTTGCGTATACCAGCGGGCGTGCCGCTTCAACATTCGGGCTTTGAAAGCCCACATCATAAATATGAAAGCCTAAGTGCATGAACTTTCTATCTAAGTGAAAATAAGGGAAGTTGCCATCAAGTGGTAACGTAGGGGCCATTTTTACAACACCTACGAGCATTAACGGCGCAACTTCACCGGCCGCTCGAGCAACAGCAAGTATTAAACCTGTCATAATTGCTGGGCTTGCCATAGGAATAATAATACGCCACAAGGTTTCAACTTTGGTTGCACCAAGCGCTAATGAACCATCACGCACTGTACTTGGAATACGCGATAAACCTTCCTCGGTTGATACAATAACAACCGGTAATGTAAGAATAGCTAATGTAAGCGCAGACCACATAACACCCGGCGTACCAAATACTGGCGTTGGCGCAGCTTCTGGGTAAAACAGTTGGTCAAGGCTACCACCTAACATGTAAACAAAAAAGCCTAAGCCAAATACACCGTAAACAATAGACGGTACACCGGCAAGGTTAATTACCGCAATACGAATCATCTTAGTTACTGCATTTTTAGCTGCGTATTCATGTAAGTAAATTGCAGCTACAACACCAAATGGGGTCACAATAACGGCCATTAGCATAACCATAAATACTGTACCAAATATAGCAGGGAATACGCCGCCTTCGGTGTTTGCTTCACGTGGGTCGTCTGATACAAACTTACCCAGTTGTACAAAGTAATGACCTAACTTTGAGAAAAAGCCCATGTCGTTAGGCAACCAAACATCAAGCACTTGATACAGTGGAATGGTGACTACTTCACCACGCATGTCCTTAACTAAAACTTGGTCACGCTTGGCTTTTTTACGCAGTGCAAATAACTCTTTTTCAAGTACTGCGTATTCGTTACGTAACTCGGCACGTGCTTGAGCAAGCTCAGCAACACGCTCATCGGTTAGTTCGTCATCAAGTAGGTACGCTTTTTCTTGTAAGCGAAGACGCTCTAATTCGTAGTTGATATGACCGATGTCGCCATTTTGTAAATCAAGCGCTTCGTCGTTTAAATCAACCGCACGCTCTACTAGCTCATGTAAGGTTTCGATTTTATCGCCAGTAACCGGCTTTCCATCTTTAATTACACCTTCTATGTAGCCATAAAAGTTACCGTTTTTACTGCGCTCAAATACAGCAAGCGTAGCCGGTGTACTTTGCTCAGTAATATCGGTTTCTAATATCCAACGAAAATCTAAATCTACATATTCGCGGTTACCTGTTTTTATAAGTAAACGCTCAACTTCATCTTTATTAAAATCTGATACATCAATACCTGTTGCAGCTAAACGCGCTGTAGGCACAAGTTCTCGGTCGTAAACTTCACCAATGATGGTTTGTTTTGAAATAGACCCTTCTAGCTCAAATTGAACTACCTCAGATGGCCAGAAAAAGCTTAATCCCTTCCAAGCTATCATTGCTAATAAACCGAGAACTGAAATTAAGCTGATACTTACCGCACCACCTGTCATCCAAATCCAAGGAGAACCAGACTTAAACCACTGCTTTACCATGTCGTGTCTCTCCACTTACATTGAGCTGTATTTTTCACGCAGTTGCTGACGAACAAACTCAGCCACTGTGTTGAAAATAAAGGTGAATATGAATAGTACAAATGCTGCTAAGAATAATATTCTATAGTGCGAGCTGCCTACTTCTGATTCAGGCATTTCTACCGCAATGTTTGCTGCAAGCGTACGCATACCTTGGAAAATACTCCAATCCATAATTGGCGTATTACCTGTTGCCATTAATACAATCATGGTTTCGCCTACTGCACGGCCAAGTCCCATCATCACGGCAGAGAAAATACCTGGGCTTGCTGTAAGTAGTACAACACGTACTAGCGTTTGCCACTGCGTAGCACCAAGTGCTAGTGAGCCATTTGATAAGTGTTTAGGAACACTAAATACGGCATCTTCTGCAATCGAGAATATAGTAGGAATAACGGCAAAGCCCATCGCAATACCAACAACTAATGAATTACGTTGGTCAAACGTCATACCAAGCTCATTTGTTAAGTATTGACGTACATTGCCATCAAACATCCAAAGCTCTACTGTTTCGCTCATCGCGAACGAGAACCAACCAATTAATAGAACAACCGGAATAAGTAAAATAGAGTGCGACCCTTCAGGGATTTTATGGCGAATACTCACTGGTAACTTAGTCCAACCTAGTGCTGTTGCTAGCACACCTAACGGTAATAAAATCAATAAGCCGACAATAGCAGGTAGGTGCTCTTCTATAAGTGGCGCTAACCACAGGCCTGCTAAAAAGCCTAATATTACAGTCGGGAGGGCTTCCATAATTTCTACCGTTGGCTTTACCACTTTACGCAGCTCGCTCGACATAAAGTAAGCGGTGTAAATAGCGGCAGAAAGCGCAATGGGTACTGCAAATAGCATGGCGTAAAGCGCTGCTTTTAACGTACCAAACGAAATTGGAACCAAAGAAAATTTAGACTCAAAGTCATCACTTGCTGATGTAGATTGCCAAATATAACCAGGCTCAGGGTAACCTTCGTACCACACTTCTTGCCAAAGCGCAGACCAGGTAACCTCTGGGTGCTCATTATGAATTTCTAATACGGTTAGTTGGTTATCGGCTAAAATAAGGGCAGCATTTGAGCGCGGAGCTATAGCAAAGTTTTTAATCTCGCCATCACTTACTTTACCTTGCCAAAGTTTTGCCTCACTTGTGGTGTAATACACACCTAGCTCACCATTACTGCTTGTAGTGAAGAAAGTTCGACGATAAAACTCGGTAAAAATGTTCAGCTTGCTTTGTTTAGTTGTTTCAAACGAGCGAATTTTTTGATACTCACGGCCGCTGTCTGTATTTACTTCAAACCACTGCGATACTTCACCGTTATCGTTTGCAAGCATGAGTGAGTTAGCACCAGCAAGTAGCTGCGCAGACACTAAGTTAGCACTTTCTTCGTTAGCCGAAAGCAGCTGAATTTGCTCTACTTCGCTTGGGTAGCGTGTATCGTAAACATAAATTTGATTCGCCGAACGTACAAATGTGCGGGTGGTATCTGGCGAAATTAAAAGCTCATCAACACGGCCTTCAATATTAAGCTCAGTGCGCTCAACTACCCATTCTACTTCACCGGTAAACATGTTTTCTTCAGCAACAAAGCTGCTAAATAAAACGCGTTTGTCTTCGGTTAAAGCAACCACGGCTGTTTTATCTTCGTAATGACTAAATGCAAAACGCTTAATGGCAGCACCTTGCTCGTCAACTTCTAATGCCATTTTACCAAGTGGGTAATCTAGACGTGGCGTTAGCTTTCTTTCGTTGTTAGGAAAAGTAACTAAAAACTTAGGTGCTACCAGCACCACTGAGCCATTTTCTAAACCAAACGCATAATGCCCCTGAAACGGCGCACTGTTTGCAAAGCTTGATGCATCACTAGGTAGCTCGGCGCTTAATGTTTTAAGCTTTTTACCAAAGCTGCCATCTTGCACACTATAAAAATCTACCTCTCCTTGCTGAGAGAGTAAAAAAGCAACCTCAGTTTGCTCCTCAACACCTAAGCCCACAATTTGTTCAGCATTAGCAACGTTAAAACTGTTACGTTTTTCTACTTTTGCTGATTCAAAAATTGGTTGTACTACATAAAGAAGGTAAAAGAATATTAATAACAATGCTATTAATACCATTACTCCGCCTGCGGAAATACCCCACTTTGCAAACCGGTCTTTAAATAGACGGCTTCGATCCGTATTTAAAGTCGGCTTATTCGGATTGGAAGTCATCAAAACACCCTTTAATTCTGTCGTTGCGCAAATTATATTTCATCAAGATGACAGTAATGTTACAGATGTAATAAATACCCGCCTAAATGCTTTAAAATCAGTCCTTTTTTCTAATGACAGCGCTTGCTTAATTGTTACTCACTGATATGCCACAACATAAATCGATACAAAAAAAGGGAAATATTTAATATAAATGCCCTAAATTAGTGCCTATTTAGCTATTTAATAACGCGTTTTACTGCCCTGCTGGAGATGACTAAATTTATGCTTTTATGGCGCATTAGTTGTTAACACTTTTATGGTTAAATAAAGTACATAGCGATCAAAGCATTAAAAAAATAAATGTTATGGTTCATAAATGACACTTATTATCAAAAGTGCTATAAAATTGTTAATAAATTCAGTGTGAGTTTATCTTCTTATGGGAACTAATTTGTGCTTTTATTGGACAAACAATTTAACGCAGACAATACTAAATCTATGTATAACGAAACCAGACCGCAGCGCTAAAGTTAAAAAAACTCAACGATAAAGACACAAATAAGTAATAATAAACAATTAGTTTTTTATGGGTTTATATTACCCACTACAATGATAGAAACGTTATAAACACTTAATGCCTACGCATTTACATTTTCAGGCTTAGAGAGAGCTATTTATGAAGCAGTTGGTGATCACCATTTTAGGGCAAGACCGGCCCGGATTAGTAGAAAGTATTTCATCGGTTATCTTGCAAAATAAGGGTAACTGGCTGAGCAGTAATTTAAGCCACTTACTAGGCCACTTTGCCGGTATTATTCAGGTAGAAGTAGCGCAAGAGCACTTTGAAGCATTGCAAAACGCATTAAATGCCTTACCTAAACTCGACGTACGGATTGAAACTGGCAACACAGAAGTAGAGCCAAGTAGCAAAGAGCAAATAAATTTTGTCATTACTGGCAATGACCGCCCGGGCATTGTGCAGGAGCTGGCAAGTGTAATACGCCACAAAGGCGCTAGCATTACTCACTTAAACTCAAGGCAACAAAGTGCGCCAAATTGGGGAGTGCCTATTTTTAGTGCCGTAGCTACAGTCACCTTACCCAGTGGTATGAATAAAGAAGAAGTTATTGATGCACTTGAATCGATTACCAGTGATTTAATTGTAGATATTGAAGAGGCATAGCCCAAACGCCGTTGACATAAAAATGACATGGTAGTCATTTTTATGTCATCTAACTGGCGTATGTTTGAGTAAAAAGGGCTGATTATTACTACTTTTATCGTTTTTTACATTGTAAACCTCATAAGCGCACGCACAGCCCCAAATTAAATTTGAAACATATCCTGATAACGGAATAGATATGAATGCCCATATAGAACCCCCTCAAACAACTGAATATTTTGCAAAAGAATTAAGCTGGCTGTCATTCAACGAGCGTGTACTACAAGAGGCTAAAGATAAAAATAACCCGATTATTGAGCGCATGCGTTTTTTGGGCATTTTCTCTAATAATTTAGATGAATTTTTTAGAGTACGCGTTGCTGATGTAAAGCGCCGAATTTTATTAAATAAACTCCCCGATGCTAATTTTGAAGAAGACGAAATACTGCTTAGTGAAATACAAAAAAAAGTACTGCAGTTAGGCAAAAAATTTAACCACATACACCAGCAGGTATTAACCGACTTAAACCATCATAACATTCATGTAAGTCGCCCCGATGAGCTCAGTGAGTTTCATTTAAACTGGTTAAAAAATTACTTTCATGATCACGTTCTGCAACATACCTCTCCTATTTTGCTAAACGAGAACAAAGACTTCTCTACCTATATAAACGACACCATGACCTACTTATTTGTAGAAATGAGTGATGAAAAAAGTTATTACGCAATGCTTGAGGTACCCACCGACAGGGTTGATCGCTTTATAAACCTGCCTCCAGAAAAAACCCGCCGCCATAAAACCATTGTAATGCTTGATGATGTCATCACTTACTTTTTAAACGATGTATTTAGTAGCTTTTTTTCTTATAAAAGCATTGCCGGTTATGCGATAAAATTAACTCGCGATGCAGAGTACAACCTAGACGACGAGCTAGAGGCTGGCTTACTTGATAAAATGTCTAAAGGGTTAAAACAACGTATTTATGCTGAGCCAGTAAGATTGGTTTACGATCAAGCCATGCCTGAAAACATGCTAAAAGTGATGAAAAAGCGCCTCGGTGTCACGCATCATGATGCGTTAATTCCTGGGGGGCGTTATCGTAATTTTAGAGACTTTATATCGTTTCCTAATGTAGGGCGCCAATATTTAGAAAACAAACCCCTCCCAGCATTGCAAAGTAGTGCGTTTAATAAACATGCCAGTGTATTTGACGCTATTAGCGAGCAAGATATTTTACTGTATTACCCCTATCATACTTTTAATCATGTGCTTGAATATGTGCGCCAAGCGGCCTTCGACCCTAAGGTTACGCAAATAAAGGTTAATATTTATCGTGTAGCGAGCAAATCTAGGCTGATTTCATCGTTAATTAATGCCGCACAAAACGGTAAATTAGTGACCGTTATGGTTGAGCTAAAAGCACGTTTTGACGAGCAAAATAATATTGAATGGGCAAAGGTGCTAAGCAGTGCAGGTATTAAAGTAATTTTTGGTATACCCGCACTAAAAGTGCACAGCAAATTATGTGTGGTGCACCGTAAAGAAAAAGGCCAAATAGTAAAATATGCTCATATTGGCACAGGCAATTTCCATGAAAAAACAGCCAAAATTTACACTGACTTTAGCCTATTTACTCGCCACACTGGTATTTGTGAAGAAAGCGACAGCGTATTTAGATTTATAGAAAGCAGTTATAAACCGTTCAAATTTGACTACTTAATGCTTTCGCCAATTAATGCCCGTGAAACGCTGCTTAATTTAATCAATAACGAAATTGACCATGTTAAAAACAACAAACCAGGCAAAATAACGGTAAAAATAAATAACCTCGTCGATAAAGAGCTGGTAGACAGGCTTTACCTAGCTGGTCAAATCGGCGTTAAAATTAGAATTATTGTACGTGGCATGTGCTCGCTCATCCCTGGCGTGCCTAAACTTAGCGATAATATTAAGGTAATTAGTATTGTTGATCGCTTTTTAGAGCATCCTCGCGTAATGGTATTTGGTAACAATGGCGATGAAAAAGTATTTATATCTTCAGCTGATTGGATGACACGTAACCTAGATCATCGTGTTGAAGTAGGCGTTCCTATTTTGGATGTTAAGTTAAAACGCCTTATAGTTGATATATTAGAGCTACAATTTAAAGACCGCACCAAAGCACGCATTATTGATAGCGAGCAAAAAAACGCTTATGTAAGAAGGGGTAACCGTAAAAAAATTCGCTCGCAGATAGCAATTTACGATTATCTAAAAAAATGGGAACACACTTATTATAATGAATGATCATCCTTCAATAGCCGCAGTTGATTTAGGCTCCAACAGCTTTCATTTAGTGGTTGCCCGAGAAGTAAACGGCACTTTGCAAATTTTGCACAAAGAAAAACAACGCGTTTATTTAGCCGATGGGCTAGATGATAAATTTCGCTTAAGCCAAGCTGCAATAGACCGCGCCCTCGTGGTACTAAAGCAATTTGCTAAAACCTTACATGAGTTCCCCGCAAGTAATGTAAAGGTAGCTGCCACTTACACTTTTAGGCGCGCTAAAAATATTAACGCCTTTTTAGCCCAAGCTAGCGCTGTGTTTCCTTTTCATATTGATGTAATTGCAGGTCAAGAAGAAGCGCGCCTTATTTATCAGGGCGTTGCGCATTATGTTCATAATGAAGAAAACCGTTTAGTGATCGATATTGGCGGTGGCAGTACCGAGCTTATAATAGGTAAACATTTTAAGCATAAGCTTTTATCTAGCCGTAATATGGGCTGTGTTAGCTTTACAAAGCAGTTTTTTAGCGATGGAAAAATAACGGCCAAACGCTTTAACAAAGCGCAAATAAGAGCCGAGCAAGAGCTTGAAGCCATTTTTTCTAATTATGTAAGCGAAAATTGGCAAACAGTAATTGGCACGTCGGGCACTATAAAGTCAATTTTAGCGATGATAAGCGCCACAAATCCGCAGCAACCTAACATTACTTACGACGATTTACTCTCGTTAAAACAACAGTTTATTAGTGCTAAACATATTGATAACTTAGCTATTGCAGGGCTTACACCCGAGCGCCAACAAAGTATATGTGGTGGTTTAGCAATTTTAATTGCGATATTTACAGAGTTTGCCATTAAAGAGCTGACCTACAGCGATTTTTCGTTGCGCGAAGGGTTGCTGCACGAAATGCAGCAAAAGCTGGCCGATAAAGATATTCGCTCAAACACCATTAATAATTTAAGTGAGCGCTACACCGCTGATAAAGCGCATGCAGCGCGTGTTGCTGATACGGCTATTTGGCTCTATAAACAGTTAAAAAATGTATGGCATTTAGATAATAACGACGATATTGCTTTGTTAACTTGGGCAGCAAAATTACACGAAATTGGTTTATCAATTAACTCATCAGGGATTAACAAACACAGCGCTTATATAGTGGCGAATAGTCAATTACCCGGTTTTACGCAGCAAGAGCAACTTATTTTAAGCTCACTTATACGCTTTTATCGTAAAAAAATTAAACTGACTGAGCTGCCTGAGTTTTTAACTATTTCTCAAAAGCACGTGCTTAAACTGATTGTTATTTTACGCTTGGCCATTTTATTTAATCAAAAGCGCCAAGTGAGCTTAAAGCCGGATATGGAAATAAGCGCAAGCAACTTAGGGTTATTTATTAAGTTTAGTAACAGCTATTTACAAGAGCATACATTGCTACAAGCAGACCTAGAGCAAGAGCAGCTCTATCTTAAAAAAGCAGGGATTCAGTTTGAGTGCGTTTAATTTTATAAGGCTATTAAAAGCCTGTGACATTGTTTATTCTAAAGTAAAGTAACTACGACCCGCGCTTTTTAAAGTGAGCTTGCTGCTTTACTTACGCCCCATGTAAAGCACACATAATAAAGCGCCCTCGGGTAAACCCAAGGGCGTTTGAAGCTTTACCTATAAAGATAAAACCAGGTTATTTTATCAGGTTTACATATCCATATGTCGGTTTGAGCTTTGCATCATTTGCTTAACGCCTTGCTTTTCAAGCTCTAAAATTTGCTCGAGCTTTTCTTTACCGTTTTCTGTCTCAGCGCGCTCTAATAAGTACTCGTAAAGTTCGATTACTTTTTTGTGCTGCTTAGAGAGGTAGTTTTGAATCACCTTTTCATCAAATTCTTGGTCTTTGCTAATATCGTTAAACGTAATTAACTCGGGGTTGTCTGCAAAGTATTCGTAGCTGTAAGTATCTAAGGTGTTGATCTCTGTAATTGCTTTAAAGCCAACTAAGTCTTCAGCTAACTTTTTTTCATAATCTAAATAATAGTCCACTAGCATCGCGTTACGTTCATCAAGTAACTCCTTAACGCTGTAAAAATTTGCCGCCATTTGTGTGTGAAATAGAACGGTCCAATCGTACACTTCTTTAATTGTTTTAACTTGCATGTGCATTCCTTACTAAGTTGACTGTATAAGGTATAGGTTGCGTAAACCGTGCCAACATAAACTCAATTAAAAACAATGCATTAAAAATAAAAAAACAGGAGCTAGGCGGGTTATTTGGTACAAGTTACAAAATACGGGTAATTTTTATAGGGCAATAAAATGGGTATTGCCCACCGTGTGTTACTAGAGCGTGCTGAATTAGGAGCAGCTATCATGCTCACGAGGGTACAAACCGTACACCGCAATTTAACCGCCCCTACATTCAGCAAGTTTTAACTCACAAAGAACAACAACTATTGACTAATATGCTGCTTTTTCCACAGTAAATACACCGCAGGTATAACCAATAACGTAAGTATAATTGCGCTTAGCATCCCACCTACCATCGGCGCAGCTATTCTGCTCATCACTTCGCTACCGGTGCCGGTGCCGTATAAAACGGGTAATAAGCCAGCAATAATGGTAGCTACCGTCATCATTACGGGACGCACTCTTAGCCCTGCACCTTGCATAATAGCGTGTTGTAACGCTTGTAAGTTAAATGCTGTTCCAGTTTGCTCGCACTGCTGGCGCTGCTCTGTATAAGCTTGGTTTAAATATACAAGCATTATGACGCCTATTTCTACGGCAACACCGGCCAATGCAATAAACCCTACACCCACTGCCACCGAAAAGTTAAACGCTTCAAAGTACATTAGCCAAATGCCGCCCACCATAGCCAAAGGAAGGGTGGCAATAATAATAAGTACTTCGCTTAGGCATTTAAAATTAAGGTATAGCAGTATTACAATAATCGCGAGTGTAAGCGGGATCACATAAGTAAGCTTTGCTTTTGCGCGTTGCATGTATTCGTACTGCCCTGCCCAAGTAATTGAATAACCTGCGGGTAATTGTAGGTTATCGCCAAGTACTTGCTGAGCTTGTGCTACATAGCTGCCAATATCACTGCCTTTAATATCAATTAAGCTCCACCCATTTAAACGCGCGTTTTCGCTTTTAATGCCGGTAGGGCCATCTTCAATAAATACATTAGCAACATCGCCAAGTGCAATATGTTGGCCTGATGGTGTAATAATAGGTAATAATTTTAAATCTTCAGGCGAAGCACGAAAGCTCTGCGGGTAGCGTAAATTTACCGGGTAACGCTGTTGCCCTTCAATTGTTTCAGTCACGTTTGAGCCGCCAATTGCAGTGGCCACAACCTGTTGTATGTCGGCTATATTTAGATTATACCGTGCTGCTTTTTCGCGGTTTATATCCACTTTAATATAACGCCCTGTGGCTACACGCTCTGAATACACTGAGGCTGTGCCGGGCACATCTTTTAACAATTGCTCAATTTGCTGCCCAATGTTTTGAATTTCTAACAGGCTTGGGCCCGCAATTTTAATACCCACAGGCGTTTTAATACCGGTGGCAAGCATATCAATTCGCGTTTTTATTGGCATAACCCACGCATTTGTAAGGCCCGGTAATGTAACTAAGCTTTCCAGCTCTGCTTTAATTTTTTGCTTCGTCATGCCCTCTCGCCACTGTGATTTGGGCTTAAACTGAATAAAGGTTTCAATCATTGTCAGCGGTGCCGGGTCGGTTGCGGTATCGGCGCGCCCTATTTTACCAAATACAGTTTTCACTTCAGGTACAGAGGCTATGAGCTTATCTGTTTGCTGTAAAATTTTTCGCGCTTCACCAATAGAAAGCCCAGGGTAAGTTGTAGGCATATACATTAAGTCGCCTTCATCTAGCAAAGGAATAAACTCACTGCCTATTTTATTTACCGGATAAAAGCCTATAACCGTCACTATAAATGCAATAAATAACGTACTTTTTGGAAATTTAAGTACGGTGGCTAACAACGGTTTATACCCTGCAACCAAGGCTCTATTAACTGGGTTTTTATGCTCAGAAATGACCTTACCCCGAATAAAGTAGCCCATTAGCACCGGTACTAACGTTATAGCTAAACCGGCAGAGGCTGCCATCGCATACGTTTTTGTATAAGCAAGCGGGGCAAACATGCGCCCTTCTTGCGCCTCTAAAATAAATACAGGCATAAAACTTACAGTAATAATGAGCAAACTAAAAAATAACGCAGGGCCTACCTCGGTGGCCGATTTAGTCACTATTTGCCAGCGGTTTTGCTTGGTCAGTGGCGTTTTTTCCATGTGTTTATGCATGTTTTCTATCATTACAATAGCACCATCTGTCATAGCGCCAATAGCAATAGCAATCCCGCCTAACGACATGATATTAGCGTTTACGCCTTGCCAATACATCACAATAAAAGCCATTAATATACCCATAGGCAAGGTAATAATAGCCACCAGCGATGAGCGCACATGAAATAAAAATACCACGCACACTAAGGCTACAATAATGAGCTCTTCAAACAATTTACTACTCAGGTTATCGACCGCGCTTTTTATTAACGTGGAGCGGTCGTAAACCGGAATTATTTCAACCCCTTCGGGTAACCCTTGTTTTAAAGACTCAAGTTTTGCTTTTACCCGAGAAATCGTTTCTTGGGCGTTTTCGCCATAACGCATCACCACAACGCCACCCGCAACCTCGCCTTCGCCATTTAGCTCTGCAATGCCTCTTCGCATTTGAGGACCTAAGCGTACATTTGCTACATCTCGTAATTGTAATGCACTTCCTTGGGCGTTAATTCCTAATGGAATGGCTTCTAAGTCGGCGACACTTTTAATATAACCTGTGCTGGTTACCATGTATTCGGCTTCAGCCATTTCGATTACTGAGGCGCCAGTTTCTTGATTACCTTGGCTAATTGCAGTTTGTATCAAACTAAGAGGAAGGCCATAAGCACGTAACTTAACGGGGTCTACAACCACTTGGTACTGCTTTATCATGCCACCTACAGCAGCGACCTCAGATACACCTTCAACACTTTGTAGTTCAAATTTTAAAAACCAATCTTGCAAACTACGAAGCTGGCTTATATTGAGCTGATTTGTTTTATCGACTAACGCATATAAATAAACCCAACCCACTCCTGTGGCATCGGGCCCAAGTTGTGCCTTTGCACTTGCAGGCAAGCGGCTTTCTACCTGACTTAAATACTCTTGTACGCGGCTTCGGGCCCAATAAATATCGGTATTTTCATCAAAAATAATATACACATACGAGTCGCCAAAAAACGAAAAACCACGCACCGTTTTAGCGCCAGGCACAGACAGCATTGCCGTGGTGAGCGGGAAGGTAACTTGGTCTTGCACTACTTGGGGCGCTTGGCCTGGGTAGCTGGTTTTAACAATTACCTGTACGTCCGATAAATCCGGAAGTGCATCAACGGGTGTCTGTTTTACACTGTAAATACCCGCGCCAAATACAATAATACTCAGTAACAAGACGAGAAAACGATTAACAACCGACCAGCGAATAACAGCAGCTATCATAATGACTCTCCATGCATTGAATGATGAGCTGCGCCTTCGTCAGAAGGATGCTCAGCAATTTTGCTTATTACAAATTCGCCCTCAATAATGCTAAACGTAAAATGAACCTGCTGATCAGGAGAAAGCGCACTAATATCAAGCTCTTTAGCAAGTATAAAGTCCATAGTAGCAGGGCCTCTGTTCCATTTAGCGATAGCCTCTCTACTAATATTAATAACTCGCTGCGCTGCGTTTATATTATTTATGGTTCCCATTACTGTAGCTGTTTGAACCGCTTCAGCCTTGTCCATTTCCATGTTAGGCATGTCGCTCATGGCGTTAGTGCTTGGCGCGCTCATACGCTTAAAGTCCGAGTCTTTACTCGATTCAGAGTCTATTAAAAACTGCGCAGCAGTCACAACATGGTCTTCTTTGGTAATGCCCGATAGAATAGCCACCTCATGTTGGCTAATTTGCCCTACTTTTACCGCCACCGATTTAAAACGCCCATCGCCTAGAGCAAGTACTACTCGGTTTTGTGCACCTGTACGAATGAGCGCTTGCTTAGGTATAACTAATTGCGGTGAGTCACTGTGTGTGTGAATACTTACTTGGGCAAACATATTAGGCTTAAGTAGTCCTGCGGTATTTTCAAAACGCAGCCTTACACGTAGAGTACGGTTTTGAGCATTCAGCGCTGGATAAATGTAATCTACTACGCCCTGCCACTGCTTACCTTGAATGTAATCAAGGGTCATTGTAACGGGTAGCCCTTTGCTCACTAAAGCTGCTTGGCGCTCAAATACTTCTGCCTCTACCCATACTTGATCTAATTTAGCGATACTCATCATTGAGGTGTTGGGCTTAACATAAAAACCTTCTCGGATATTAAGCTCATCAAGCACTCCACTTTGACGCGCGTAAAATGTAATGTTTTGCATCACTTTTTTATTTTTTTCTAAGCGCTTAATAAAGCCATCAGACACATTTAGCGACTCTAAACGCGCTTTAGCAGCCCTGATCAATACGCTGTTTTTTCTATTTACTGCGAGTAAAAATTCTTCTTGTGCGTTCACAAGCTGAGGAGAGTAAAGCGTGTAAAGTGGCTCACCAGCACTAACGAGCTCCCCTTGCGCTTTTACAAATAGGGTTTCTATCCACCCTTCTACGCGGGGGTGAATATGGGTTAACTGATCTTGATTGTATTGCACATAACCGATTGTTTGAATATCACTTTGCAGTGTTTTTACTTGCACTTTACTGGTTTTAACGCCTAAGTTGTTAACCACTTCAGGTGATATTTTTATAGTACCTGGGCTGTCTTTTTCAGCGTTTGCATATACAGGCACCAGCTCCATCCCCATTGGTGATAGCCCTGGTTCATCGCGCCTATAGTTACTGTCCATTGGCGCAACCCAATACAGCGGCTTCGCTTTTTTATTACTAGCGGTTGTGGCTAAGTGCTCGGTATTATCAATCAACCAGCGATTAGCAATAAACATTAACGCGGCACCAATAAGCAGCGCTACAAGGTATTTTAAGTTAGTTTTCATTGTTTTATCCTTGTAACTCAGCCATTACTAGCGAGTCTAAACTGGCTGCGTAATAATTTAAGCGAGCAATAATTATGTGTTTGTCTATTTGAATATTAAGGGCATCTATTTTGGCGTTTAGCTCACTAATACGCGCGCGCATAACATCAGAAAAGTCGCCATCGTCACGGGTATACGCGTTTAAAGTAGCCTGAGCTTGTTGCGACATTTGCGGTAATAATGTGTTTTGATAAAGCGTATTGCGCTGCTCAATTCGCTCAAGCTGACTAACCTCTTTAAAGTACTGTCCTTTTAGGCTTTGTAGCGCCACGCGTTTGTCGGTTTTAATGGCCTCTGCATTAGCAATAGCCGCATTAACTTGCTGATCTTGCCTGTTATCGGTAAATAAAGGTAAATCAATACTCACCCCCACCGAAAGCAAATCAGCACGCGATTCACCAGCTTGGTTATCAGCGCGGTAGCCATAACCCATATTTACGCCAAGTTGTGGCTTATAACTTTGTTTAGCAAGGCTCACTTGTGTGCGTTTAGCGGCTATACGTTGATCTATAGCCACTATAGAGGGATGCGCCATAAGTAACTTAATGAGCTCATCAAAGTCTAAGCTATTAAATTGGGTAAGCGGGGCTGGCGCTGTAAAAGTTAGGCTTAATGGTTGGCGTAATATGCTCTGTGGTAACCACTGGGCTAACCCTTGTTTAGCGGCATCTAGCTGCTGCGCTAATACAATCAGTTTATCTTCAAGGCGTGTGAGCTCCAATTGTGAGCGAATAATATCTTGCTGACGGGTTTTACCTAAACTACTGGAGTAACTGGCTTCAGTAACTTCAATTAACTGGCTAAACAATGCTTTATCTTGTTCAATTAACGCAATACTTTGCTGTGCTCTGTAGGCATTTAACCACAGCTCCATTACCCTCGCTTTTACTTGCGCCTTTCGCTGCGCCCTAAGCCACGGGTGCTCAAGTGCCTCTTCTTTTATTGCTTGTTGGCTAAGTGCCAGGCTATTACCACGGCTAAAGCTTTGGCTTATACCCAGTTTTAACTGCGTCATGTTTTCTTGATCAAACGCAAAACCATCTACGGGTACGCTTTGCAAACCTATGCTTAATACGGGGTCTGGTAGAGTACCTGCAGCAATACTTTGCGCTGTGGCGGCGGCTTGCTTTTGCTCACTGGCGCTTAGCCACGGCTCGTTATTGAGTGCTAGGTTTATGGCATCCGTTAAATTAAGGGTTGATGCTTTTGCTATGGCATCACTATTAAATACAGCACCAAATAAGGTGGCGCTCAGTAATACAGCTTTAAAAATTACAGTGCGGGTCATTGCCTGCTCCATCTAAAATTAAAAATAAAATCTTAAATTAACAAGCAGAACAGGCGTTTTAAGCGAATATAGCTAAATTTCACTCATACCAATGGTGTTAAATTAGTCGTTATGTATAGCGACAGTTAAATAGAGTGATAACAAAGCATAAATATCGGCATGTAGGTGTTCTACATGAGAGGTTTATAACGCTGTTAACGCTTTATTTGGCACGCTAAATACTAAATAATCAAGTCGATTGGTATCACACCTATCCTGCGTTTAAGCAAACATAGGAGGGCGATATAAAGTATTACTAGGGGGGGAGGAAATACCGCTATTAAGCTGGGTAACTTTTTCACTCGATAACGAAAAAGCAGTAAATAAGGCCGGGGACGTTAAAATAGAGCTGCTTCCACAGCCATTTATTGGGCAATGACAATCATTTTGAACATCTGCTTCATCACTGCAGCAATCCATTTCCATCATATCTGTATGCAATTTACTCTCGCTCATTACATGTGTGGCATGCTTTGCTGATAGGCTCATATGTGGCATTTCGCACTGCTGATTTACAGACGCAACGGCTTGCCCCACAAACGTGAGTAGCATCACAACAACGAGTAAATTTGAGTAAAAACGCTGCAAAACAAAGCCTATTAAGTAAATTACTTAGTAATAATATTTGAGTTATTGAGCTAACTCAAATAATTAATTTTCTTTTTTAGGTGGTGTAACTAAGCTACTCGCTAAAATAGCAAAAATACAATATGCGCTAAAATACCAAAATCCTTCACCAAAAGTACTATGCATAATTAGGAAATCGCTACTTTGGCCATGTGCATTGCCTGCCAAATAAGTCACTATTAACGCAATAACAAACACATCCACCATGCTCCACTTGCTCAGTGCGCAAATAACCACACCTAACTTATTTTTAAATCTGCTTGCCGACAAGCAGCAATACAGTAATTGCAGCAATAATTTTAAGCTTGGGATCACAATAGAGAACAACCCAACTAACGCCGCTACAAATAAATTATTATTATTAGCTAGCTCGTTTACGGTTCCCCAAATACTTTGTGTTTTGCTGTACGCGTTTATTTCACCCTCTAATTTATCAAGTCCTAACATGCTAGAGAACATCATTAACATACTACGGGTACGGCCATCGCCTTCCTCAGCCAGCATTTCTATGCCTGCTTTGGCGAGTTGCGATTTATCAATGTTGCCCTCAATCGATAATACAGGTTTGGTAACACCAGGAAATAGCAGCCCTAATGCAACCACAATACTTAAAATAGATAACCAATTACGCATATTTATTCTGCAATAGCCTCAATAATTTCGTCACTATACAACAGTGCATCAAGAACATAATTAAAAATATGACCTATATGCAAATCACTGTTTATTGCCGGCATTAACACCGCTATTTTATCCATTTCATCTAGTTCAAACGCCCTAATAAGCGCAAGGCTTTGCCCTAAAATGCCCTCATTGTTTAATAATGCCTGGGCAATACTTTCATCTAGCGAAAACTCTTTAACAATTGCTTCAAGGTTTGTATCTAAAATTGCATCCATCACAGAAAACAACCCAACCAAGTAGCCCTGACCAACCAGTTCTGCGTGGTTTTGCCCTAGCAATAGCGCAATAAACTGCGCTCTGGTTAAGGCAAGTTTTGTGAGTTCTGAGGGTTTATCGGCGCCTAATTCGCTCAGCGCCAGCACGCGTACCAGTTGCCTTATGCTGTCCTCTCCTAAATACACAACCGCTTGCGAAAGAGGTAATTGTTAATTTAGTACTGCCCGAGCGGGCATTCGCTAATTTCAATACTCGCGCTGTAATTGCCACGTCTCTGGCTACTTGTTTTTGTATTTCATCAAAGCATAAAGATTCTTTTGCCGTAAAGCGCAGTAAATCAAACACAATCACCTTACCCGGCTCCACATCTTTGTAAGTGATCATCTCTGGGCGGGCAAAAAAGTAACCCTGAAATAAATCGCAACCGGCTTGTTTTAACGAGTGAAATTGCGCATGAGTTTCTATGCGCTCAACAATAATTTTTGCATGCGGATTAGCGCGTTTAATTTTTTTTATGCGCATATTAGTTTTAATTATTACATCGTCCATTTCAATTTTGATGTAATCTACATGCGCAAGTAATGGCGCCCATTTATCGTCGCCATCGTAATCATCTAGGGCAAACTTGTATCCCTCTTGCTTGAGCGCTTTCACGCGCTGAGTTACCTCAGCTATTTTGTTCGTACGCTCAACGATTTCTAACACACAATTTTGTGGTACTAACAATTTAGGAAAGTTTTCTAAAATAGTGGCTGAAGAAAGGTTAATAAACGCTAAATGATGCGCTGTAAGTTTGTCTGGCCCTAGCATCATCAGTGTATTAAAAAACAAACGGCTAGTTGCTTGCTCATCAGATGTTCCCACAGGAAATGCATTATGGGCTGAATCACGATAAAGCAGCTCATAAGCAAACACATTCTGCTGCGCATCAAAAATAGGTTGCCTTGCAACAAACTGTGTTAGCTTTTGTCCGTTCTGAAAAATATTTGTGGGATTCACTTAATAAAAACCTATCTAATTTGGCGCTGTTTATTACAATGAGGTTATACACTGTAATTCAACTGCTATGAAGATTCTAGGATCATTGCAAGCGGAGTTAAATTACATAACGCTCAAGGTTAAAAGTTTAGCAAAGGTTACGTATTTGTATTTTTTAAAGTTGTTTTTATCCTTATTTATTTTGCATCTTGCTACGTTTGCTCATGCCCAGCAAAACCAGCCAGAACTAAATTACAATGTCAGTGCGTCAGGTAGTCACTACCCTTTTTACACCGGCAACCCAGAAAAACCCGGCATTTTGCCAGAAATAATCACCGCTTTAATGGCGCAAGCAAATATTACCGCCAATCACGTCGAGCTTCCCACTAAGCGAATTACCAAATATTTAGAAAACGGCTTTATTGATTTTGATGTAATTTCTTTAAAATGGTTAGCGCAAAGCGAGCGAGATAATCCTTACTATATTTTTTCAGAGCCGCTGATCCCCGCAACCGAAATGATTGTCGCGCTGCCTGATAACGTCGCGCAGTATCAAACTAAGCAAAGTTTATACTCTAAAGAGGTCGGTACAGTACTTGGCTACTACTACCATGATGATGCAAAATTTAACCGAGTCGATTTTCCCTCTGAAAAAGAGCTAATGATTGCATTATCTAAAGCGCGTATTAATGTTGCCGTTATGGGTACTCATACCGCAGCGTATTGGTCTAAACAACTAAATATTAATACTGAGTTTGGCGCCCAGCATTCGCATGGTTATTTAAGAGTGCGTTTACTTGCTAAGCACAAAGCGTTACTGCCTAAAATTAACCAAGCCCTTGCACACTTACATAGCAGTGGTTACATAAAACACATTGAAGATAAATACATTAACCCAATACCCGCACAAAATTTAAGGGATTAGTATCGCCGCCTACCTTTGCTAGGGTATAATACGGCCAAATGTAAACCTCTTCCTATATAAGAACGCCTTATGAGTATTGAAAAAGCCTTAATCGAGCGCAGTAATAACCAGTGTGAATTATGCAGCGCAACCGAACACTTATCTGTTTACGAAGTGCCTCCTGTTACCGAAACCCATTCAGACAAATGCATTTACACCTGCCAAACCTGTAAAGATCAAATAGAAAACAACAGCGAGCTTACCCCAACACATTGGCACTGTTTAAACGACAGCATGTGGAGCCAAACACCTGCCGTACAAGTAGTGGCTTACAGAATGCTAACGCGCTTAGCTGTTGATAATGGCTGGGCACAAGATGCGCTCGACATGATTTACCTAGAAGAAGACACCCTTACTTGGGCCAAAAAAGCCCTTGCTGAAGATGACGATATAAAACACATAGACAGTAACGGCGTAGTGCTACAAGCTGGCGATACGGTTACTTTAATTAAAGACTTAGACGTTAAAGGTAGTAGCTTGACCGCCAAACGCGGCACAGCAGTACGCAATATAGGCTTAACAAATAACCCTGAACATATTGAAGGGCGAGTAGACGGCCAACGTATTGTTATTTTAACAAAGTTTGTAAAAAAATAGCGTTAAAGCATTATATTAAGGCGCATTAGTGCCTTTTTTTGTGCCTAAAAAAATTAAGCCATGATTAAGCTCCTCCCCCCTACACTTACCAGCAATATAGGAATAAGGA
Organism: Pseudoalteromonas sp. P1-30; assembly: GCF_001400005.1. Lineage (NCBI taxonomy): Bacteria > Pseudomonadati > Pseudomonadota > Gammaproteobacteria > Alteromonadales > Pseudoalteromonadaceae > Pseudoalteromonas > Pseudoalteromonas sp. P1-30. The sequence goes on along the minus strand of NZ_LKBC01000008.1, from coordinate 46,758 downwards.
GCGCAAGCATGGCAAAGCAGCAATTTAGGTTTCAAAAACGTACATTTACTGGCTTAGGTTTATTAGCCCTAAGTGCACTCACATTAGCGGGCTGTGAAAAACCTGCTAACGAATCACAACCCACAGTACAAGAAAAAAGCGTTATGGGTTTAACCACGCAAGTGAGCTATAAAGATCGCAGTATGCCACGCCCTGGCTCACAACTAATTGTAACGCTATCTGATGTGTCAAAAGCAGATGTAAAAGCCGAAATAATTACGCAACAAGTAATTGATATAAATAAAGCGCCGCCGTATACCGTGGAGCTAGCTTATGATGACAACAACATTGTTGATAAACACCGCTATAACCTCACCGCTAGAATCATTAATAAAGACAAGGTTCTTTATACCAGCACAATGCAGTACGACCCTTTTAAAAATGCAAACTCGGGGATTCTTCACGAAATTGAGCTTGAAAAAGTCGCCTCACCTAAAAGCGATGTTACCCTTACAAATACATACTGGAAAGCCGTTACAATTAACGCGCAAACAGTCAGTGTAAGAACAAAAGAGCCATTTATACAATTTGATAAAGATAACCGCGTTAACGGCTTTTTAGGGTGTAATAACGTCAGCGGCAGCTATAGCACAGATCAACATTCAATTTCGTTTAGCCAATTGGCAAGTACAAAAAAAATGTGCTCACAAAGCATGGAGCAAGAAGCGGCTATGTTAAACATGCTCAATAACACGCAAAAGTGGGCTATAGAAGGCGAATCTTTAGAACTAAAAGATAGCAGTGGCAATACGCTTGCCACCTTTAATGCGGTTTATTTTAATTAAATAAAAGCCCAGCTGGGCTTTTACTTTTAATAATGGCAGGCAGTTATTCGTCGACTAACTGCTCGCTTCTATAAAACCCGCTAGGCTCACTTAAAAGCTCAACTAATTCAGGTAATATGCTGTCCATAGTTTGTTTTAATTTCCACGGTGGGTTAATAACAATCATGCCTGATGCCGTCATACCGTGTACGTCAGTATCCGCTTGCGTGCCTAACTCAAATAATTGAATATTACGCATTCCCGACTCAATCAACCCTTGCTCCATCGTATTGATTCGCTCTCTATCAACAACGGGATACCAAATCATATATGTGCCGGTAGCAAAGCGCTGGTGCGCCTTAACTAGTGTGCTTACTACAGTATCGTAATCGTCTTTTATCTCATAAGGTGGGTCAATAAGCACACATGCACGGCGCGAAGCTGGCGGAAGTAGCCCTATTAATCCGGCAAAACCGTTTTCGCCACGTACGCGAATAGAGCGCTTACCTTGCATGTTTTGCTCAAGTAACTGCAAATCGCGCGGGTGTAATTCAAAAAACCAGCCTTTGTCTTGACGACGTAAGTAATGCTCAGCAATTTTTGGCGAACCGGGGTAAAACGCCAGTTCGTCCCCATCATTAAACGATTTAATTAATGCAATATAATCGTTTAGCGCCTCGTGCTCACTGCTATGTTGCCAAAGCTTAGCAATGCCCTCTTTGTATTCTTGTGTTTTTTGGGCGTCAGATGAACTTAACTCAAAAAATCCCGCACCAGAGTGGGTATCAATATAATCGAGAGGTTTATCTTTAATGGTTTGATATTGAAGTACCTGTGCAAGTACTAAATGTTTAAGCACATCGGCAGGGTTACCTGCATGAAAAGAGTGTCTGTAACTAAGCATTGTTAATTTTCGCTATACGCAATTTAATATCGGCAGTGAACCATAAGCTCTGTATTTTGGCAACCTATACACCGCTTAGCGAGCAGTTAAGTGAACCATTTATGAACAAAAAAGCCGCCACCCTGAATTATCACTTAATAAACAATAAAATTGTGCTAAAACCACCGTAAATGCTGGCAAAACAACACACTTTGCTTTACATTTGCATGACATTAATTACAGTTATATGAGCGCCTTTATGAACAACACAACTCTTCAACAACTCGAACAACTGATTGACTCGCTTATCGAGCGCAACAACCAATTACAAACAGATGTTGCTAGCTTAAAAGAGCAAAACGCAAAACTAAGTGACGAAAACGAAATTTTACAACTAGAAGCCCTTGAAAACGAAGAAAAGCAAAAAGATGCCAGCTCTACGTTAACAGGCTTACTTGATAAACTACAAAGCGCACAACAGGCAAGCTAATGTCTGAGCTGCAAAACCAGCGGGTCACAGTTGAGTTGCTAGGTAAAGAGCAGCAGTTTGCATGCCCGGTTGGGCAAGAAGATGCATTAATAGCAGCAGCACAAAATTTAAATGACTTGGTTGAGCAAACAAAGCAACGCTCATCAGTTCGCAACGAACAACAGGCGATACTTTTAGCAGCACTTACACTTAGCCATGAGTTGCTAGAAGCTAAAACGCATGCCAGTGTAGAGCAACAGCAGCAAGATCAACTCATTGATAAACTCAGCCAATGCTTGGCGAGTGACCCAATAAAAAAATAAAAAGCGCCCCGTGCGCTTTTTGTTTATTATGAGGGTAAATAAATGCTGCGCAGAGACACACTATGACATTAAAACCCCTTTTAGTAACTGTAATCCCCGCCCTTTTTATTACCCTTAGCCTATTTTCTCACTCTAGTAAGGCAGCGGTTACTTGGCAGCAAATAAACGAAAATGTACAATTTTTAAAACAACAAGATAAGCTACGTTTTTACGATTCCAACCAAGTGCTCATAGAGGGCGAGCAATGCGCACTCATGGTAGATGCAAGCGGAAACTTTGCAGCCGTTGAAGCACTGGCAAAACAGTTAAAAAAACACCTTAAAACCCCGCTCTGTTATTTAGTTGCGACCCACTTTCATGACGACCATTTACTCGGCATGGCCGTATTACAAAATGCCTTCCCAAAAGCGCAGCTAATAGTGCATAAACAGGTAGCCGATAATTTTGCCACATACCAACAGGCTTATGATGATAAGTTAGCAGGCTATGAAAAAAGTATAGAGCTGAGCTATCAGCGCTTAGCCACATTGCCCGAGCAACAGCAAGCACAGTGGCGCGAAAAGCTCTCTTTAGCTAAACAACGTTTTTTACGTTGGAAAACCTATCACTTAAAATCACCTAGCACCGTAATCAGCGAGCAACAAAGTATTGATTTAGGTAGCTTTGCGGTACAAATAACACCCGAAAAAGCCCACACAAACGGCGATTTAACACTTAGTACCAATAATGGCACGCTGCTAATAGGCGGCGATATTGTTGACTGGCTACCCTACCCCGGCCACGGCCAGTTACAAAATTGGCAAGCCTTGCTCAAACGCTATATTAATCAGCCTAATTTGCGTACAATACTTCCCGGCCACGGCGGGGCGCTTGTAAAAGCGCAACTTAAGCAGCCTTTAATGTTTTTAACAAATTTAATAACCCATGTGAAAAAAAATAAAAAACAAACGCTTGATCAACTTACTGAGAGTTTCCCTGCGGATGTTTTAGCACCATATAAACAAGAAGCGTTAAATACAAAGTCGAGCCAGTTATTTTTACAGGCTGGGCTTAAGCGCGCCCAGTTAATTGAGCACGCGCAGTAGTGTTATAAAATAAAGGATTGTAGATAAGAGATGAAGATGCGTGGATTGCTTGTAAGTTGTGTAATTATTTTTTTGTATGGCTGTAACAGCACACAAACACAACCCGAAACAGACGCACCACAAATTTTTACTCACTTTGAGCCAAGCTACGAAAACCAAATAGAGCTTGAGCCTGTACAGCCAAAACAATTACAGCAAGCCAATACTGCACCGCCGGTAAAGGCAAAAAAAACAATTGTAAAAAAGCGCCCCACCAAAGCTAAAAACCTATGGGTGCATATCGCCAACAACCTACATTTTACGGTGTATCAAAATCGCGCCTTAAAAAAGCGTATTAACTGGTATTTAAAACAACCGAACTATTTACCCACGGTAAATAAACGCGCCGCGCCTTATTTGTATCATATCGTAAAAAAAATTGAGCAAAAGCGCCTACCTATGGAGCTGGCTTTACTGCCCTTTGTAGAAAGTGATTTTAGACCCACCATTGCCTCATCGCAGCAAGCGGTAGGCGTTTGGCAATTAGTGGCCGCCACAGCGCATCATTTTGGGATTAAATCCGATCAGTGGTATGACGGCCGACAAGATGTACTTGCCTCCACCGATGCCGCACTTGAATACCTCAGCTATTTACACAAACGCTTTGATGGCGACTGGCTACACGCCCTAGCGGCTTATAATAGTGGTGAGGGGCGTGTTAAACGAGCCATTGAGCGAAATAAAAAACGCGGTAAAAGTACCGATTACTTTTCTCTAAAGCTGCCAAAAGAAACGGCCGACTACGTACCTAAACTGTTAGCGCTAAGCTACTTAGTTAAGCACCCGCAAAAAGGCTTTAAGCGTCCTAAACTGGCTAATAAACCAATAACAACGCAAATGAATGTGGGCCAACAGTTTGATTTTTCGGTCATCGCTAAGCTCTCTGGGGTTGGCTCAAAACAGTTGCACGCGCTTAACCAAGGCTATTTAAAAAATCAAAGCTCACCGAATGGCCCCCACTCATTGCTTTTACCTATCGGCCAAGAGGCACTGTTAAAAAGTCAGTTTTTTAAGTCTAATTTTGCAGGCGAATACATCGTTAAAAAAAATGATACGCTATACAGCATTGCAAGGCGCTTCAACATGTCGCTAAACGCGTTAAAGCAGCTCAATGGCAAACAAAATAATATGATAGGCATAGGTGAAAAACTGCTGGTTGGACAGCCTAAAACGCTCCCAAAATCGCTCACTATAGATTATCAAATTAGTCCTTATTTAGAGCCACAAGAAGTCGTGATCCCCACTCTTGAAATAGGCTATGAAGTAAAACAAGGCGATAGCTTGTGGAGCATTAGTCAGCTTTACGAAGTGCCGCACAGTGATTTAGCTAAATGGAACAACTTAAGTGCCTCAAGCATTTTAAAGCCTGGCACGCAATTAACGCTATTTATTCCCCAGGCAGAAAAACCCAAACAGCCGCAGCAAAAACAAGATTTACTGCAAGATCTACAAAAATCACTTATTCAACCACGCTGAGTTTATAAAGCTCGGTATTTCGCGTAAAATCGGCTTTTAACTTAGTCAAAAACTTAAAGAGACAAGCATGCAAATTAGCAAAAATTCAGCAGTTGAATTTCATTACACATTAAGCGAAGCGGGCGAGCAACTAGAAAGCAGTGTAAACCACGCGCCTCTTAGCTATATTCATGGCAGCGAAGGCATGCTTCCTGGCTTAGAAAAAGCCCTTGAAGGCAAAGCAGCTGGCGATAAGTTTAGCGTAACACTTGAGCCTAGCGAGTCATACGGTGAGCGCGTTGACGATTTAATTCAGCGTATTCCGCTTAAGCACCTACAAGGTGACGTAAAAGTGTGGAAACCAGGTATGACTGCGATGGTGCACTCAAACCAAGGCCAACATCAGGTAACATTAGTTAAAGTAGGCCGCTTTAATGCAGATTGTGATTTAAACCACCCGTTTGCAGGCAAAACGCTAACGTTTGATTTAGAAGTGGTATCGGTTCGTGAAGCAACCAGTGAAGAGATTTCGCATGGCCATGTTCACGCTGAAGGCGGCTGTGGTCACTCTCACTAATCACACACCTTAAATTAGGAGCAAGTATGTCTAAGGTTGCTATTGTTACAGGCGGTACAAAAGGCATTGGATTAGCGGTTGTAAAACGCTTTATTGAAAATGGCTACACGGTGCACAATCTGGATATTGAGTACAGCGAGCTCGGGGTTTTTCACCAATGCGATGTGAGTAATGTTAGTGCTGTAAAAGCCTGTATTACGGCCATTTGTAAACAAAGCCCACGCATAGATGTACTTGTTTCTAACGCCGGTAAACACCTCAGTGCTAGCATAGAGGATACCGATGAGCACACTTTCGATGCGTTATTTGCATTGAACGTTAAAGGGGCTTATGCGGCTGTACAAAGTGTACTACCCAGCATGAAAGCGCAAAACAATGGCGCCATTATTTTAATAGCCTCAGATCAGGCAATAATTGGTAAGCCTAACTCGTTTGCCTACAACCTGACAAAACATGCTCTTGCTTCTATGGCAAAAACTACAGCACTTGATTACGCCCAATTTAATATTCGCGCGAATGCGGTATGCCCAGGGACAATAGAAACCCCTCTATTTCACAACGCGATAGATGCTTATTGTAAAAAAAGTGGGGCTAACAAGGCCGATATAGTGGCAGAAGAGGCAAGCCTTCAACCGCTAAACCGCTTAGGACAAGCTGATGAAGTTGCCGCGTTAGTTAGCTTTTTAGCAAGTGATGATGCAAGCTTTATAACCGGTAGCCTACAAAATATTGATGGCGGCTATACCACACAATGAGCACATGCCGATGAGCCTGAAAATTATTGACCCCCACGTGCATTTTTTTAACCTTGCCGAGGGGCAATATACTTGGCTGCAAGGCGAAAACCCACCAGCATGGCCAAATTTAGAGTTAATAAAACAACCTATTAGCGAAAAAGAGCTACTAGAGAGCAGTGACTTTACCCTCGCCGGTATAGTACATATAGAGGCAGGTTTTGATAACAACGCCCCCATTAACGAACTTAATTGGCTAACGGCGCATTTAAAAAAGCTTCCCTTTAAAGCCATTAGTTACGCTCAGTTAGATTGCGCACCTGTGCAATTTGCAAAAGCAATAAACGCCCTTGCCCACCCGCATTTAATAGGCATACGGGATATCACCGAAGGCTCAGATGCACAGCGATTATTAAACCCAGAGTGCTTTAGTAATTTGCAAACCCTTTGCCAGCAAGGGCTGCATTATGAAGCCCAGTTTGAGCTTGAAAATACTGCAATAGCTGCTCAGCTTGCTCGTTACGCTAAGGCGCTGCCTCAGCTAAAAATAATAATAAACCATGGCGGCCTACCTAATAATATTAATAACTGGCAGCAAAGCATTCGCATGCTAAGTGCGCACAATAATATAGCGATTAAGTTTTCGGGTTTTGAGCTTTTAGCGTTGAATTTACAACAGCAACAAGATTGTTTTGAAACTATGCTCTCGTACTTTGGCGAGCAGCGCATTATGTTTGCGAGTAACTTTCCGGTTTGCCAAATTAACGCAAGCTATAATGATGTTTGGCATAGCCATCAAGCTTTGTGTAAAACAAATAAAATATGGCACAACCTTAGCTACGCAAATGCTAAGCATTTTTATAACATACCCTAGATAAGCTATATTAAATTTAACCACTTACGTAAATGCGGCAATGACTATGACATTACATTCGCAATTATCAGCCCTTGGCATCTTAACTATTTTAAGTGGTTGCGCATCTAACACGCAGCCTACTCCTAAGCTGCACCACGCCTTACTTACCGAGCCAAATAGCCAAGCGGTAGAGCGTGTTATAGAGCGCTTAATGCATATAAAAAACGTAACGCTTGCTGACGATATCTTTATTCACACCAGTACCTTTACTCTTAAAAACACAAACCGTAGCGATATAACAGCCAATCAACAGCTTAACTTTCCTGATCAATTTGAATTAATGATAAACAATAATCGCTGCTATATACGCCACCTTGATAGTAAAGCCACCGCTGAGATAAAAGGCGTTACGTGTACAATCAATCTTGCCAATTAAACCCACTAACTATTCAAATGGTATTGCTCATAGGTATTAGAGAAACACAGCTATAAAAAAGCCGGTAAGTGAGCTATCACTTACCGGCTTTTACTTTAAACAATAGTATTTAAATAACGCTCTTTAAATAAAGCTTAAATTATTTAATTTCTACACGTTGCGAGCGCATAACAATCTCATCATTTAATTCAATGCCTAAGCCTGGCTCTTCTGATACTTCAAAAAAGCCATTTTTTGGTTGTGGATCTTGTAAGCACAGCTCTCGGTTCCACTTTTTAATGGCATATGTATGATGCTCATGAATCAAAAAGTTAGGAATAGCGGTTTCTAAATGTAACGACGCGGCAGTAGCAACAGGCCCACCACATACATGCGCCTGAATACGCACATCAAAAATATCGGCGTAGTCACATACTTTTTTAGTTTCAGTAAAGCCACCACATAAACCGATATCAGGTTGAAGTACATCAATGCTTTGATCTTCTAAATAAGGGCGCACACCCCAGCGGTTGTATAAACGCTCACCGCCTGCAATTGGCACTGCCACTTTATCTGCTACTTTTGCATGTAAAGAATGGTTTAAGTAGTTAACTGGCTCCTCGTAGTACATGCAATCAAACTCTTCGGCTATTTCACCAATTTGTATAGCAGAGGTCGCGCCAGGTAAGCTGTGGCATTCAAAAATAATATCCACTTCGTCACCAACTGCTTCACGTATAGCTTGCATACGAGCACGGTATAGCTTCATTTCAGCGCGAGAAATTATTTTAGTACGGTCGTAATACGTATTGCCGTCTTTATCGTATTGGATAGGGTCAACTTTTACTGCATCATAACCTTCGCCAATCGCTTTTAACGCAGCTTCTGCGTATTCTTGCGGTTGTACTAACGCTTTAAATTCGCTGTCCCAATCAAACTGTAACTGCGATGCGTAAGTACGCAGCTTATCGTTTACTTTGCCGCCCAGTAATTGGTATACCGGTAAACCAAGTGCTTTACCTTTTATATCCCAAAGTGCTGTATCTATGGCGCTCATTGCTGCATAAACAACAGGGCCGCCACCTAAACCCCAAAAGCTTTCGCGTAACATACGCGACCATAACTTTTCGGTTTGAAACGGGTCGTGCCCAATTAAAAAAGCATCAGCCATTTCTTTTATCATTGCTGCTGCTGCGCTGTGGCCTAAATCGTAAGCTAAACCAGCCTCACCTACACCACTAATACCTTCATCGGTATGAATACGTACAAAAACCGGCGTCCAGGCTGGACGCTCTGGGCAATGAATATCAAATACTTCTACGCGATTTACTTTCATTAAAATTCCTTATTAGCCACGCTGGCTATTGTGCAAAACTGGGATCAAGTCGGTACGCTTTTCGTAACATGGCAGGCCACGCTAATTGCCCACCTGTGCTGCCGCTATGTACCACATTAGCTTGGTTATAAATATTGTCGATAATTGGCTGCGGCACCGGAATAACCTCTTGTGAGCTGGCTTGTAATGCAAGCTGAATTTCGCAGGCACGTTGCAAGTCATAAAAACGCATAAAGGCATCGCCTACGGTTGGACCTACGGTTAAGCCACCATGATTTACCAATAGCATATGATTGGTATTGCCTAAATCATCTTGTAATACTTTGCGCTCGTCATCATTTACAGCCAGCCCTTCATAGCCATGGTACGACAGCGAAGGGAGCGAAAACATAGAGTATTGGCTTAGTGGCAATAGGCCATTTTTTTGTGTAGCAACGGCAATGGTTTCTTTAGTATGTAAGTGAATAACGCAATGAGCATCTTCACGCACTTCGTGAATTGCGCTATGGATAGTAAAACCAGCTGGGTTAATGCTAAAGGGGGTGTCGTCAATAATATTGCCGTGCAAATCAACCTTTACTAAGTTTGATGCAGTTACTTCGTCAAACGTTAAGCCAAACGCATTTACAAGGTAGTGATCAGTGCCAGGTAAACGTGCCGATAAATGCGTGTATATTAAATCCCCCCAACGAAAATGCTCTACTAATCGGTAGCAAGCTGCTAAATCTACGCGCAATTGCCACTCTTGCTCCGACACTTTATTTTTTAAATCTAGTTGGGGTAAATCAATCATAATCAGCCTTTTAAAATACGTACAACAACACAAGTACGAATAGATGTTTAGAAGTCTAAAGCAGTATTAATTTTATAGCAAACACAAACAAAACAGCCACACAATTGTGTGGCTGTTTACGCTGCACTTTAATTTAAAACGATAATACGTTTTTAAACGCGGTGCTTTATTTTACCTTTGAAAGGTAGTCAGCAATTGCTTCAAACTCTTCGTCCGTTACCGTTGCAACCATTGCTTTCATTGCGGCAGTCATACCATTGCTACGCGCGCCCGATTTAATATCTTTCATTTGGGCCACTAAATAGTCTTTGTTTTGACCATTAATTTTAGGGTATGCGCCCATAATAGGTGCTTTACCTTCTGCACCGTGACATGTTTGACACATTTTTTGGGTGTAAAGGGCTTCGCCATCAGCAGCGGCGGCGTTAAACGAAAAACTTGCGGCTAAACTAATACCCGCGCCTACTATTAGTGCTTTCATCTTGCTCATTATATTCACTCTTCTTTTTGACGGTTAGAAAATAGTCTATTGATTGTAGTAAACAATCTAGTAAAAAGCATACGTATCAATTTACGTTAGGCGATCAAACAAACATGACTACGTTTTCAGCCATTGTTGTTAACTTTAGCAAACAATACTGAACAGACACTTACCATACTAAATCATCTGGTACTTCAAAGTCTGCATATGGGTCGTCTTCATCTTTTGGTTTGTTTTCAGGTTCAACATGAAAAACAATGTACTTTTCATCAACTTCTGCGACTTTACGCGCCGGCTCATCATCGAGTACGTAAAACTGCCCTTCCAGTACACAAATAGCTAAACGACCACCCGATAACGCTTTTTGGGTTTTCTCGTTTACGTCTATCCCTTTTACTTTGTTATCGTAAGTAAAATTAAAGGTACGCTCACCACGAATAGAGTCTTGGTTATGGTGCTCAAGTATTTGCTTAACACGAGCAACTTGCTCACGTTGCTTAAGCTCTTCTTGGCGCGACTGGTTAAGTTCTTCAGCCTTTTTTTGCTGCTCTAATTTAGTTTGCTGTATGTGCTTTTGCAGATCGCTTGGGTTACTGGTAGCCCCTTTTTTTTGCTTTTTTTGTTGCTTACGTTTTTCTGACTTAGCAACTTTAGCTTTGTGCGATGTTGTTAACCCTGCTTGCAGCAATTGGTCTTGTAATGAACCCATGGCTTTGTTCCACTAAAAACTTATATTAGGTTTATTTTAATCACCAACGAGTACAAATAACAGTGCTATTAGCATTAATCTAGCAAAGGGCTGAATATACACTTTGATTTAGCGCAATTGTTAATGATTTAACCTATGAAATATAAGCCATTTTTCATATACTTTGGCTAACTTATCAGCTTATGTTTTAAGCCTTACAATGCGTTTTGCTCATTTACTTATTTGCTCGGTGTTTATATTTTTTGTGCTGTACGCACCTCAGCCTTTATTGAGCTTATTTGCTAGCGAATTTAACGTTCCCCCTGCGCTTGCCGGCAGCTTAATGAGCGTAACCATGCTGCCTTTAGCAATTGCACCTTTGGTTTATGGGCTATTTTTAGCCAAGCAAAACCCGCTTATTATTTTACGTATTGCTATGTTTATTTTAGGAGTGAGCTGCATACTGTTTACAGTAGCGCCAAGTTTTGAGCTATTACTTTTGGTGCGTTTTATACAAGGCTTAACCTTACCTGCCGCGCTTACCGCGATGACAAGCTTTATTGGTATACGTTACAGCGCAGATGCCTTACAAAAAAATATGACCTTATACATAGGCAGTACCATAGCTGGGGGCTACTTTGGCCGAGTATTGGCCGCTTTATTTAGTGATGTATGGCATTGGCAAAGTTTTTATTATGTTATTTCGATTGTGCTTATTGGCCTGGCTATAAGTATAAAGCCCACGGGCTTTGTGGTATCTAATCAGTCAGCACTTACGCCGTTAACGTATATTAAGCAGCTAAAAGATGCGGCAGTACTAAAATTGTATGGCGCCGTTTTTTGTATGTTTTTTTGCTTTGCAGCCTTATTAAATTACCTACCGTTTATTTTGCAAAACACCTTTTTAATTACAAACACACGCGATATTGGCTTAGTGTACAGCGGCTACTTAATCGGTGCTTTAGCATCTATTGCAACACCTTGGCTTGCTAAAAAAGTGCCTTCAGCTTGGCATTTACTTGCTGCGGTTTTTATCGTGTATAACTTAAGCATTGTATTACTTATAAGCCAGCAACTGAGTGTGTTTTTAATCGCGTTTACGTTATTTTGTGCTGCTATGTTTGTTATACACTCAAGCGCAGTTCCACTTGTTAACAAGATTAGCAAAGCGCCTGCAAGTGTAACGAATGGCGGGTATGTATCGTTTTATTATAGTGGCGGGGCGTTGGGCTCGTTATTGCCAGGTATTGTTTATCAACACTCAGGGCAAACTGCATTTATGCTTTGCTTACTGAGTGTGTGTTTTATTGGTTTAGTCTTAGTCACTTTAGGCTATCGAGAAGGTAAAAACATTACCCGAGGGTGATGCCCTGTATGCTCAAAAAAGGTATTTAAATCATTTTTTGTAAGCAGCCAAGTTTGGGTGTTTTCAAACGGGTGACAATGAAACAGCTCGTTAAACCAAATATCTTGATCAAGCCACAAAGTAACATTGCTTTGTTTATCGTTTGCTAAAGCAAGCATAGACACACACCCGGGCGCCACTTTTAAATAACGTGCTAACCGCTCGCTAGAGGCAAACCCCAACCGAGAAAGCCCCTGTTGCTTAGATAGGGTTTTTAAATCGAGCTGTTTGTCGTGTGCGGTAATTACTAAAAAGTGTTTTTTGCCCTCGTTATCACGCAAAAACAAGTTTTTAAGTCGCGTACCTGGGCGCTCCACCATAAATGCATCAGCATCTAAACTGGTATGTAACGCAGGGTGTTCTATTACATCGTAATTTATACCTAATTGCGCTAACAACTGCGCAAGCTTTGCTTTATCGGCCAACATACTACAAACAACGCCCTCTTAACTGCACACTTAAGTCACGCCATAGCACTTGTGTAATTTCGTGTTTATTTTCACAATAGTTATTTTCACTGAGGGTTTCGTTTAAAAACCTGACGGCTTCATCCTCAAGCTTAAGTTTTAACACACTAGAGTCTTCGAAGTGTTCTTGTTCTATGTAACGTTTTACATCAGAGCGGCTCGGTCTTTTTTCGCCTCGCCCGCCGTTATTTAAGTTTATGTTACTACGATGCTCAGCCTTTACCGATACAACGTAAGCAAATATTTTGTTACCTTGCTCATCCACGTTCTCATAAAACTGCTTGTTATTTATTTCATAAGGAGGCGCTTCATTACTGGCACACCCTGCAAGTAGCAAAGCAAGTATACAGATACTTTTTTTCATTGTTTTTGTCGTTTCGCGAGGTATTTTTCTCGAGTCTATCAAAAATAAACGATAACAGTTAAATATTGCTAAAAAATACTTGACCAAATTTATAAAAATATTTAAAGTTCACCCCGCTTGGGACTCAGTAGCCAAGTAATTACAACTATGTAATTTAGGAATGTGGGGCTATAGCTCAGCTGGGAGAGCGCCTGCCTTGCACGCAGGAGNATTAAAACGAAGTCGGATAACAAACAATAAGACCAGCATATGTGGGGCTATAGCTCAGCTGGGAGAGCGCCTGCCTTGCACGCAGGAGGTCAGCAGTTCGATCCTGCTTAGCTCCACCACTTTCCTACTCTTCTATTACTTCCTATTTTTCATCGTCTTATTATTCTTTTATCTTCTACACAATAACTTTTATATTTGCTCATTCCTTGTTTGTTTAGTCTTTGTTGGCTATAAATTATCTCATCTGTAGCAGTGATACTTTTGGCTTAAACAATGGATACCCCTAAACGCACCACATTAAAAAAGCTCGCTGTCATCGGTTTAACCGCAGGCGTAGTTACGCATGTACCTTATGTTTTTGCCCGAAAAAAAGTAACCCTAAGAGTCTTAGGAACACATGTAACGCTACAAGAAGCCATTCGTAAACAAGCAATGCTTGATTTAGGCATAAATATAGAATTTTCCCCTGCAGGTAGTGCTGCCGTATTACAAAAAGCCTCCATGGACCCTGGCTCATTTGATTTATACGAGCAATGGTCAAACAGTATTAATGTGCTTTGGCGGGCGGGGTCTATTCAGCCCATAGAAAAAAAACGACTAACCTACTTTAATGAAATAAATTCTCTTACCAAAACAGGGAAGCTCACCCCCGATGCAAAATTAGGTGCAGGCGACGCCCCTTATAAATTACTCAACGTACAAGAGGACGGCACTCTAAGCGCTAACGAAAGCGATTACATTAGCTTTTTACCTTATGTACATAATGTTGACTCTTTTGGCTATAACACCGCCAAGGTTAAGCCTGGTATTGCCTACGAAACTGAAAGTTGGGGCTGGTTACTTGATGATGCCCATCGAGGTAAAGTAGGCATTGTAAATGCACCCACAATTGGCTTATTTGACCTTGCCTTGGCAGCACAAAGCAAAGGGTTAATAACATTTAAAGATATTGGTGCGATTACTCGCTCCGAGCTTGACCGTTTATTTAGTATTTTAATTGACTATAAACGCCAAGGGCATTTTGCAGGTTATTGGAACTCGGTGCCAGAGTCTGTTGAATTTATGAAAAGCCAACGCGTGCACATAGAAAGTATGTTTTCCCCCGCTGTGGCCGCGCTCAATAGTCAAAATGTTAACGTGCGATTTGCCGCTCCAAAAGAGGGCTACCGTGGCTGGCATGGGGTAATGTGCTTATCGTCACAGGTTAATAATAACCAAAAAGATGCCGCATACGATTACATGAACTGGTGGCTTTCGGGGTGGGCCGGCGCATTTATTGCTCGCCAAGGGTATTACATTAGTAACCCACAACGCTCAAAAGCAATGCTTTCACCAAGTGAATGGAATTACTGGTACTTAGGCAAGCCCACTACGGTTGACTTACTAAACACCCAAAAACAAGTCGCAGTAAAAGCCGGCGAGCAGCGAAATGGTGGTAGCTATTTAAAACGCTTAAGCAATGTAGCTGTTTGGAATAGCGTTATGCCGACTTACGATTACAGCTTGCAAAAATGGTATGAGTTAATAAGCAGATAATGATAACCCGTTCAATAAAATCAAAAATAATAATTGCCCTATGCGTATTAATTACTTTATTAATTTTGCAAAGTTACCTATTCAATTATTCGCAAAAATCACTTTTTGAGCTGCAAAATGCGCAGCACAAAGCTTTATTACAAAGCGAGTCTGTTACCCGTTTAGAAAACGATGTGATTTCTTTACAAAGCCAAGCCATTGCTTATCTAGATCATGCTAATAGCAATACCATTGAAAAGTTTAATATGCACTTAAATGCTGCAAAAAGGGATTTAGATACGCTAAGTACATATTTAAATGAGTATGATGAAAACTATCAAAACAATATAAAGCGCCTTAACGAGTACTTAAATAATTATCAAGATACATTTAATCGCGTAGTCGTTAACAGAACCAAACGAGAGCAGCTGTACATTACACAGTTCAAACAACCTATTGAAGCGCTAAAAGCACAACTTAATGAGCTTAAAAAAAACACGCTAACCAACAAGCAAAATAAAATAGTGAATACCCTTTTAACTATTAGCAATATAGAACAAGCAACAACCAATTATTTACACAAGCCAAATTATGATGAAGCACAAAATGTGCAAGATAACCTAGCACACTTAAATACCCTACTGGCGAGTATTGAAACCGCTAATGTTAACCTACTTAATAATACTGACGAGCTTGAGCAAGCGTATAGCCAATTAGTTATTTTAACCCGTAGCTATACGTTTTCGATAAATGTAGTTTTAACAGGAATAGAAAACGAGCTGCTTTACCTAGCCGAAAAAATTAGGGATGTAGAGAAGCAAAAGCTCACCCAGACCGAGCAGCAGCTAAGAGACCACGTATTAAAAAGTACCGAAATGGCCAACCTTTTTGCCGCGCTGATCACTGTTATCATAATAGTAATTACCTTTTTTATATTTAACTCTGTCATTAAGCCCATTGCGAAATTAACTAAGCTGTTAAATGATATGAGTAATGAAAAGCAAGTAACACTAAATAGTGATGAGCATCATCAAAATGAAATTAACTCGGTTATTACCGCGGCTAATGCGCTGTATTTAAAAAACAAACAAACAAAAGAGCTACTAGCAGAAACCCAAGCGCTTAATTCTAAAATGGAATTAATGAATAAAGAGCTTACACTTGCCATCACCCAAGCAAAAAATGCCAACCAAGCGAAAGGTGACTTTGTAGCTAATATGAGCCATGAGCTTCGCACTCCAATGAACGGTATTTTAGGCATGCTGCAGCTATTACAAAGCAGCGCTCTTCCAGCAAAACAAAAACACTATGCAGATAAAGCGTTTTCAAGCGCTCAAAACTTACTGCAAATACTTAATAACGTACTCGACTTTTCAAAGCTTGAGTCTGACAAAGTAAAGCTTGAATCAATCCCTTTTACTTTGCATACCGTGGTTTCTAATGTAAAAAATTTATTTTCGGTAAATGCGAAACAAAAAGGGTTGCGCCTTAATTTTGTATTGCATGTTGATGCAGGGCTTGAGCTGATGGGCGATCCACTGCACTTGAGTCAAATTATTAATAACTGTGTAGGTAATGCCATTAAATTTACAGAGCGCGGTGAAGTAACAGTAACAATTGAGGCCACAACACAAGATGAGCAGCAAATACAGTTACGCTTTGGTATTAAAGACACAGGCATAGGCATGACGCCAGAGCAAACCGCCTCAATTTTTGACTCGTTCTACCAAGGCGATTCCAGTACAACACGTAAATATGGCGGCACCGGATTAGGTTTAACTATTTGTAAGCAACTAACCAAGTTACTAGGCGGCGAAATACAAGTACGCAGCACACCCCACGTCGGGAGTGAGTTTTATTTTACACTACCGTTTAAAATGACGAGCAAAGAAGCGCTTAAAAAGCATGCCTTACTAATTAGTCCCGATACTGAGCAAATAAAATCACTCACTAAGTTATTAAGTAACGCTGATATTACTGCAGAAATTACCCAAGAGCCGCTACGTGCAATTGCAAAAATATCTCAACCGAGTAACCCTTTTAATATTGTGATCATGACGTTGTCACACAAAGAACTAAAAGATAATTTTATTTTGCAGCAACTGTACTTACAAAAACAAAAAAATAAACACAAACTGCTGCTTATTTTACTCATTAACGATCAAGAGCACCCGCAGGCAGTCCCCGATAGCGATCATATTGATATTATAACAATAGGTAATACTCACACTGATTCTCAGTTAATGCGTTTATTATTACCCGACTCAACACAGCTTAAAGAAGGAGAGTCTTACCCACAGTTTACCGGTTACACCGCACTTGCAGTAGATGATAACCCTGTAAACCAAGAGATTCTTGAAGCACTATTAACTAAAATGAATATGACTGTTATCTCTGCAAGTAATGGCGAGGAAGCACTCATTAAAGTAGAAGAAAACGCAATTGATATTATTTTTATGGATATTCAAATGCCAGTGATGGATGGCCTAGAAGCGACGCGAATACTGCGTCAAAGGGGATATATAACGCCTATTGTTGCTGTAACTGCAGCTGTATTTTCTAATGATAAGAAAGCCGCCATTCGAGCAGGCATGGATGACTATTTAGTCAAGCCGTTATTATTTGGTCTGCTTTGTGACAGCATAGAAAAGCATCTAACAAAAACCCATACGTTTAGTACATTAAACCTCAATGTAGCACGCTCTAATCTTGAAGATAATAATGAACTCATTAATTCAATATTCACTAAGTTTAATACCGATTACAGCCACTTTATGGAGGTAGCTGTAAAGCACTTGAAAAATAATGAGCATAAAACATTAGCTAGAGCGATGCATAACTTAAAAGGCTTAGCCGGCACCCTAGGGTTAGAGCTACTAGAGCAAAGCGCTAAAAAAGCAGAGTTAGAACTGAGCAGTAACGCATGCACCGATCTTAGTGTTTTTAATGAACAATTGACCTTAGCACTTTATGCAGTAAGACAGCTACTGGTAACAAACTCTTATAATCATCAGCCAGAAGCTATGAGCTCTGGGCAAAATCCAGATACATTAATTGATGAAATCTATTCTTTAGCGTTATCTGCCCGTCCTATTCCTAGTAAATTAGTTAGAGAAATTGCGCTTCAAAAATTCGATCATTCCCATCCATTATTCAAGCTAAAAGAGGCAATAGATAACTTTAACTACGCTTTAGTGATTAAACTTATTGATAAATACAGAAATAACTATAAAAACTAGACAATTATGGCAACTATAAACTAACTTTAAGGGGTTATTAAAGAATAAGGATTTAGTGTGCATTCAACCTTTCTCGCTAACAATAATGAAACTGCAGTAACCCAACCGCGAAAGCCTTTGATACTCATTGTTGATGACGAACCTAGCAACCTACATGTATTAGTTGAAGGCTTACTTGCAGACTACGATGTACGCATTTCAACAAGTGGTGAACAAGCGCTTGTGTTTGTTGAATCCACGCGCCCAGATTTAATTTTACTCGATATTATGATGCCAGGCATGGATGGCTATGAAGTATGTCAAAGATTAAAAGCTAAACAAAATACCAAAGGCATTCCCATTATTTTTGTCACCGCACTTACTGAAGAAGAGTCTGAAGAGAAAGGCTTTGCAATGGGTGCCATTGATTATATTCATAAACCCTACAAATTAGCTTTGGTAAGAGCGCGTATACGTACACATATTACTTCGCAAGGCATGCTAGACAGGCTCATTGAAAAAAACTTTGACTTACACGACAAATTACTCGAAATAGAAGCCCTTGCAAAAGAGTTAAGCCAACGCGAGGAAGAGCTAAAGCAGCTGTCATCTAAGCAAAAGTTATTTTACCAGGCACTTACCAGTACCGCCGATGGTGTTGTAATTACTAATAGCGATGGCAAGATTATCGCGGTTAATCCATCATTTTGTAGAATTACCGGCTATTGCGAAGCCGAATCGCTGGAAATGGATTTAAAAGAGATCAAACAAAATAATCACCCAAGTATTAGCTTTGATGAAGTGTGGAAACACGCATATGAAGCTGGCTACTGGAGCGGTGAACTTGTAACACGAAGAAAAAATGGCGAGCTATACCCCGAGCTATTAACGCTTAGTAAGGTAAAGAGCGAGCAAGATACCAATATTCACTACATTGGCGTTTTTAGTGATATTTCAAGCGTAAAAGTAACGCAAGAGCGCATAGATTACCTAACTTGGCATGATGAGCTTACTAAACTGCCTAACCGTAATGGCTTTTTAAAACAGTTAGAGCAACAACTGCAAGAGTGCAGTAGCGATAAAACATGTGCCTATATTTATATTATCGACATTGACAGCTTTCACTCTATTAATGATGGCTTAGGGCTTTTAGCAGGGGATAATATTTTAAAGGAGCTTGCTCAGCGTATTCATGCTAATGTAGATAAAAAAGATATTATTGCACGCTTAGGCAGTGATGAATTTGCCGCCTTATGTAGCGTAGATAAAGGAATTGGGCGTACACGTGCGCAATCAATCGCCGAAAACAAAGCGCAAGAGCTTTTAAACGCAGTCAACCACCCTTTTGACGTTGATGGGCAAGAGGTTAGCTTAACAATTAGTATAGGCACTTATATTTTCCCGCGAGACGATGTATGGGAAAGTGCTATTGAGACAATCAGAAATTGTGAAGCAGCCTGCTATAAAGCCAAAGAAAAAGGCGGAAACAGAGTTACATTTTTTGATACCACATTTGGCGAGCAGGCTAAACGACGTTTTGAAATTGAACAAGACTTAAGAAAAGCCATTCCTCAAAATGAGCTATCCATATTTTTGCAGTCGCAATTTGATAGTAAGCAAACGTTAAAAGGCGCAGAAATACTGCTGCGCTGGGATCACCCTCAAAAAGGCTTCATAAGCCCATGTGAATTTATATCAATAGCTGAAGAATCTGATGTTATTTTTGAATTAGACTGTTGGGTTACGACTAATGCACTTAATTTACTTACCAAGCTTAAATACAGCCACCCAAGTTTGAATATTTCGGTAAATATAAGCGGTCGACATTTTCATGAACCGCGATTTTTAAACTTTATAAGCCAACAAATTAAAAGTGTTGATATTAATCCTCAGCAACTCACAATAGAGATAATAGAGGGGACGCTACTTAATCACATGGAAGCGGCCATTGAAGCCGTACACTGCCTTAAAAAGCTGGGCGTACGTGTATCGATAGATGACTTTGGCACGGGCTACTCAAGTTTAACCTACTTAAAACAGTTACCTATTCATGAGCTAAAAATAGATCGCTCATTTGTGCTTGAAGCCCCCACTGATAACAACGATAAATTAATTATTGATATGATTGTCAGCCTTGGCAGGTTGTTTCAATTAGAAGTGGTAGCGGAAGGAGTCGAGAATCAATCGCACTTTGACTTATTACAAGAGTACCCTGAGGTTATCCTACAAGGGTACCATCTGCACCGGCCAGAGCCATTAGAAAGCTGGTTAGAAAAACTAAACCATACTTTGCAAAATGCATAAAAAAACGCCGATTAAACAATCGGCGTTTTTTATAAGTGGAGTATATTACTTACGTACTTGGCCTTCGCCATTAACTAAATACTTTTCAGTTGTAAGTGACTCAAGCCCCATAGGACCATAGGCATGTAGTTTAGTTGTAGCTATACCAATTTCAGCACCTAACCCTAATTGCGAGCCATCTGAGAAACGTGATGATGCATTTACCATCACTACCGATGCATCAACACTGCGTTGGAAAAGCTCAGCCGCAGTATCGTTTTTAGTACAAATAACCTCAGTGTGGTTTGAACCAAATTGAGCAATATGCTCCACAGCAGCACTAAAGCTTGGTACTACACGAATAGCAATTTCTAAATCTAAGTATTCTTCACCAAATTCATTATCAGCAAGTACTGTAGCATTATCGAAGTATTTTGCAGCTTGCTCATCTGCATTAATTTTCACACCTTCTTGGCGCAATACAACGGCACATAAATTTAAAAATTCATCAGCAACGTCTTGGTGAACCACTAGCCCTTCAAGCGCATTACATACGCCTGTGCGCTGTGTTTTACCATTTAATAGTAAATTAAGTGCAACCTCTAAGTCGGCATCTTTATCTACATATAAATGACACACCCCTTTAAAGTGCTGAATAACAGGAATAGTACTGTTTTCTGTAACAAAGTTAATTAAGCCTTCGCCACCACGAGGGATGATTAAATCAATACTTTCGCGTTGCTGCATTAGTTCCATAAGCAATGCACGGTCTGGATCAGGAATAACTGAGATCAGCGCTTTAGGTAAGTTATGTTTTTCAAGTACACCGTGCATTACACTCGCAATGGCTTGCGAGCTTTTAAGGGCTTCTTTACCGCCGCGTAAAATAACACCATTACCCGATTTAAAACACAATGCGCCTGCATCCGCAGTTACATTAGGACGCGCTTCGTAAATCATACATACAACACCTAATGGCACACGCATTTTACGTATTTTAATGCCATTTGGGCGCTCTGTAATGTCGCGTAGCTGACCGACTGGATCATCTAAACTTACAATAACTTCAATACCCTCTGCCATTGCTTCAATGCGCTCTTCGTTAAGCGTTAGGCGGTCGATCATCGAAGCGGCTAAGTTATTATCGCGTGCTGCGCTTAAATCACTTTCGTTTTCTTTAATTATAAATGCTTTTTCTGCGCGTAATGCTGCCGCCATTTCGGTTAACACTTGGTTTTTGGTCTCGGTGTCGAGTAAAGCAAGTGTGTTTGCAGCTTTTGCTGCCTGGCGTGAAATATCCGTAATCAAACTCATGACTTCTCCAATAATGCGATATCTTTTTCTGAAATAACAGGACCAATAGAATCCTGCATTTTTTCGCTAAATTCACTTTGCTCGTTATCTGCAATAAAGCTTAACAAACAACTACTATAATTTGCGGTGGCTTTTGCTAAACGTGTGCCATCCTCGCTTCTAACTAAAATGGTATCGCCAATGGCAAACTCACCATGAACTTCCATTATTTCGTCGCCACGTATGCAACCGTTTTCACCTTCAAGAGACTCATCAAACGAGCCATCTACAACTACTTCACCTTGCTCATTCGCTGTATGCGTCATCCAGTGCACAGCTTCTTGCATTGGTTTTTCATAAGGAAGGAAAACACTACCAGGGTTGTCACCTGCCAATAATCTATTAAAGGTTTCTTCTTTAAAGCCATTAATAATATAAGTAGCAATACCGTGAGACGTTGCTTTTTCGGCAGCTTCAATTTTGGTTTTCATGCCACCGGTTCCTACAGAGCTTGTAGCACATCCTGCCATAGCATAAATAGACTCATCAATTGATTTTATTTCAGGCAGTAAAACTGCATCGTCGTGCAAATTTGGGTTTTTATCATACAGCCCATCTACATCAGAAAAAATCATTAATGCATCGGCATCAGCGGCCGCCGCTACCATGGCTGATAAGTTATCGTTGTCACCTACTTTTAAGTCATCCGTTGTTACAGCATCATTTTCGTTAATGATAGGCAGTACACCATGCTCTAACAAAGTAAAAATAGTTTCGCGAATACTTTCATAGCGCTCACGGTCACGTAAATCACCATGGGTTAATAATAATTGCGCTGATGGAAAATCGAAAAAGCGATCCCACATGGCCATCATTTCAGTTTGACCTGCTGCTGCCATCGCTTTTTTCATCACAACTGAACGTGGAATGTCAGATGGGAATAAGTGTGAGCCTGCAGCTACTGAGCCTGAAGATACTAAAATAACTTCAATACCACGAGCACGACAGCGAACAATAAATTGCGCAATGGTTAATAAGTAGCGTGAACGGCACCCATCTTGTTCTGGAGCAATTAGAGCACTACCTACTTTTAAAACAATACGACGCCAATTTAACTTTTGCATAAAATCTCAACTTTCCATTTTATCTGCATTCACATAGTGTGAACTAAAACTAGGTAATTGCGTAAAAAACACGCAATTTCGAATAGGTTGTTTGTTTATACACTTTTTAAACGCACGCAAATACACGACCTAAAATTGCTTTTAGATTTGTAAAGACATGAAACAGCACCAACCAAAATAAATGGAGGTCTATTAAATATAAAAATAAAAAGTGTTGTTTATGTATCGCTGTAAAAAGCTGTGTGCGGCCTTTTTGTTAACAACATACATAGAGCCTCTAAAGTCAGATACACCAACAGATAGGGTGATGACTTAAGGACCGAGATTTAGCCGCCACGATGGGAGCTAAACATTGAAAGTAATAGTTCAACTCAAACATTTATTTACTTAATTGCTTAAATAAACTTGTTTGAAAAAACCATACCAAGATATTCAATAATACAATAGCTACTAATTAATGGTAAAAATAGCGTACAAATCTATTATTACAGGGCAAATATGACGCTAGTATTAATACATACCGTTATTTTGCAAAATTATATTTAGATGACTAATTGTTTGAACTCTAAATATAATACGACATTTCAAGGGGTAAGATCAAGGCTAAAAATCACTCTAAAGTAGAGCTACGCCTCACCTATAAGCGGTTAATCATTTAAAATCAAAGAGTTATATTTATTTTTAAGTTTTAATTCAATTTTTATAAATAAATCAATAAGTTTAACCTACAATTTTTGTATTAAGCGCTAAAATTTTATTAGCAAATTAAACATTTCACGTGTATACCCCTGTATTAATATTTAACAAAAGTTATACTTTTCACATTGTGATAAATAAGGAATTCTTAATTTATGTCAGCAATTTATATAGCCGGTATCGCACTTTGTTCGGTGCTTGCCCAATGGGTAGCGTGGGCGTTTAAAGTACCCGCTATTTTGTTCTTATTGCTTACCGGTTTATTGCTAGGGCCGTTTAGTGGTGTATTAGACCCTGATGCTTTACTGGGTGATTTATTATTTCCTGTTGTGTCACTGAGTGTGGCTGTCATTTTATTTGAAGGCTCCCTTACTTTGCACTTTAGAGAGTTAAAAGGCATAAGTAAGGTCGTACGTAACCTGTGCTCTATCGGCATGATCACCACCTGTGTGGTAATAAGCTTAAGTGCCTATTGGTTACTGGAGCTTAACTGGCGGGTGGCGGCAGTATTAGGCGCTGTACTAGTAGTAACGGGGCCTACGGTAATCGCCCCTTTACTTAATTCGATGCGCCCAACACAAGATATTGACCGTATATTACGATGGGAAGGCATTGTAATTGACCCAATCGGCGCTCTTTTTGCTGTGCTTGTATTTGAAGCAGTCATGCTGGTAGGCCAAGGAGAAGTGCTTAGCCACACTATTGTTGCACTTGTTAAAACAGTCGGCGTAGGGCTTTCTATAGGTGTTGTTGCGGGCTGGATCACCACACAGCTTATGCGCCGTGAATGGCTACCGTTTGAATTACATAAATTTGGCATACTTGCCTTAGTGCTTATTAGCTTTTCGGTATCTAATCACTTAAGTCACGAATCGGGATTATTGGCTGTTACCGTATTTGGTATTTGGCTTGCTAATCAAAATGATTTAGAAATCGATTCTGTACTTGAGTTTAAAGAAGACTTATCGATGATTTTAATATCATCGCTGTTTATTTTACTTGCTGCGCGGCTACAGCTTTCTGACTTGATGATGTTAGACAGCGACGTATTTATATTCCTCGCAGTGGTGTTATTTATAGCGCGCCCATTGTGTATTGCTATATCTACTTTTGGTACTGACTTGCCAATGAAATCGCGCTTGGTGCTATCGTGGATAGCTCCAAGAGGTATTGTTGCAGCTGCTGTTGGGTCGGTGTTTGCGCTAAGCATGATGGAAGCTGGCGTAGCTGATGCAGAAAAAATGGTGCCGTTAATATTTACCGTTATTATCATCACTGTGGTATTGCAAAGCTTAACCGCTATTCCTGTTGCTAAACTATTGGGCGTGCGCCAACCTTCTCCAAATACCATACTGATTATTGGTGCAAACCATGTATCTCGCGCTATAGGTAAAGGCTTACAAGAGCAAAGCATTCCTGTTCATCTATCAGACCCCGCATGGGAGAACTGTAAAATGGCTCGTATGGACGGCCTTGCCTGTTATTATGGTAACCCACAATCAGAGCATGCTGAGCGTTACTTGCCGCTCACAACAATAAGAACGGTATTAGCACTTTCACCAAACCGCCACCATAATGCGCTTGGTGTACAATATTTTTCTCACTTGTTGAATGAAAAAAATGTATTTTCACTGCGCTCATCTACCTCGCATGCTAAAGCGAACAAAGACAGTGCAACATTCCTATCTAGACAAATTTTGTTTGGTGAAGATGGCTCTTACGCTCGCCTAAGCAGTATTATTGCTAAAGGCGGTAAAGTAAGTGCGACGCGTATTTCAGAAGAATTTGATTGGGAAAAATACCAAGAGATGAACCCTGAAGCGATCCCGTTGTTTATTTTAAAAGGTGATAAAGACAACGACGACGATACGCCAGTAAAGCTTCGCCCATTTACCAGTAATATGGAAAAGCCACCGCAAGAGGGAGAGCGTATATTTGCACTTCAGCCGCCAAAAATGTCGGTATTAAAAGACCCCGCTAAAACAAAAAATAAAGAAGAGAGCTAACCTCTTCCTGTTATTGCAAAAAAGCCCTAATTAAATATTAGGGCTTTTTTATTTTATTTAAATAGCGTGCGTTATCGGCACTTACATGGGCAATCGGGCGCGGGCAACAACGCTGTCGGGCATTTTTTGAGCGAGTAAACTAAGCGCACGCTCAATTTTTTTATGGGTTGCTTTATCTGCCACCATGGCATTGAATAACCAGCGATACGCATCTTCAAAGTCACGTGGGCTTCCATAGCCTGCATTAAAAAGCTTAACCAGCCTTAGCTGTGCTTTTAAGTTCCCTTGCGCTGAGGCCTCTCGTAAGTAGCTAATGGCCATAGCTTTATCTTGCTGCACTAAGCGACCCGTGTCGTAATAACGTCCAAGCTGCTCTAATGCAGCCGCTAAGCCTTGTTCAGCCGCTTTACGCATGTAGTACACACCTAATTCCACATTGCGTTCAGCACACACGTTATATGCCAGCATATCGCCATATAAAAATTGGTAAGATGGCAGCGCCATTTTATTGGCCCTTGCCTCTATATCTTGTACTAATTGGCAATCGTCTGCCTTTACACGCTGCAAATGTGTATTTTTATTTATTAGTGCAATCAGCTCCGGTTCGGTATAAAGCGGCACCGCAGCGGGCGTTTCTTCAGCTAACACATTGCTACTTATAGATAAAAGTAACGGAGTGAGCAAAGACGCTAGAAAAGTGTTACAGGTAGATAGGCGCATGTTTACCACGTATAAAATAAAACTTATCAAATAATATACAAAGATCGTTCCAAGGTGAATTTTAGGCATAAAAAAAGCTGCAAAAAGCAGCTTTTTTTTTAAACTAATGGTGATTAAGCAAACGGGTTGCGAAGTACCATTGTTTCTACACGATCTGGGCCGGTAGAAATAATATCAACAGGTACACCTGTGATTTCTTCTATACGCTTGATGTAGTCAATCGCAGCTTTTGGTAAGCCTTCAAGGCTAGTTACACCAACTGTGTTTTCAGACCAACCTGGCATCTCTTCATATACTGGTGTTACTTTCTCGTAACCCTCAGCAGCTAATGGCGTTACATTAGTCACTGTGCCATCTTCAAGCTGGTAACCAGTACAGATTTTAAGCGTTTCTAAACCATCTAAAACATCTAACTTAGTTAAACAAAAACCAGAGATGCTGTTGATTTGAACTGCGCGGCGCATTGCCACAGCATCTAACCAACCAGTACGACGTAAACGACCTGTTGTCGCGCCAAACTCATGACCTTTATCACCTAAGTGCTTACCCACTGGGTCTTGTTTTTCAAGCCCATCGTAAAGCTCTGTAGGGAAAGGACCAGAACCAACACGTGTAGTGTACGCTTTAATAATACCTAACACGTAGTCAAGGTTTAATGGACCAAAACCAGCACCAGTCGCAACGCCACCAGCAGTGGTGTTTGAAGAGGTTACATAAGGGTAAGTACCGTGATCGATATCAAGTAATGTACCTTGCGCACCTTCAAATAAAATGTGTTCGCCCGCTAAACGTGTTTGATCTAAAAGCTCAGTTACATCAACAACCATTGCTTTTAAGATGTCTGCAACAGCCATTGCATCATCAAACGTTTTTTGGAAATCAACAGCATCTACTTTGTAGTAGTTAACTAAAGTGAAGTTATGGTATTCAAGTACTTCTTTTAGTTTAGCTGCGAATAATTCTGGATTGAATAAGTCACCTACGCGTAAACCGCGACGGGCTACTTTATCTTCGTACGCAGGACCGATACCACGGCCAGTAGTACCAATTGGCTTGTCGCCGCGAGCAGTTTCGCGAGCTACATCTAATGCAACATGGAAAGGCAGAATTAACGGACATGCTTCACTAATTAAAAGACGCTCACGTACAGGTACGCCACGCTCTTCTAACATGCCAATTTCTTTCATTAGCGCTTCTGGTGATAAAACCACACCATTACCAATCACACATTTAACATTGTCACGTAATACACCCGATGGAATAAGGTGTAGAACTGTCTTTTCACCGTCAATAACTAAAGTATGGCCCGCATTGTGACCACCTTGGTATCGAACTACTAAAGATGCTTTGTCTGTAAGGAGATCAACAACCTTACCCTTACCTTCGTCACCCCATTGGGTGCCTAATACAACAACGTTTTTACCCATTGTAAATTCACTTCGAGAAAATTAGGACGAGATTTTACCAGAAAACGGAAGTAAAGATCACCCCTGTTCAGCTTATTTTTTCTGCGCGTATTTTTTAGGCCATCACACTTTTTAAATAACCACATATATAACAGTAATTTAAAGTTTTAAATTATGCTTAACAAAAAGCCCCGCATAGGCGGGGCTTTATAACTTTTTAAATGATTAAGGCATCGCTTATTGCGCTGCAGCGCCTTTCATATATTTAAAGAAGTCACTATCTGGTGAAAGTACCATAACATCTTGTTTATCTTTAAAGGTCTTTTTATACGCCTCTAAAGAACGAACAAAACCAAAGAACTCTGGATCTTTGTTGTATGCTTTAGCATAAATAGCGGCAGCTTCTGCATCACCTTGACCACGTACTGAGCGCGCATTACGCTCTGCATCAGCAAGCATTACCGTTACACGGCGGTCAACATTTGCACGAATAGTTTCTGCTTTTTCTTGACCTTCCGAGCGGTGCTCTTTTGCAACAGCAGTACGCTCAGCGCGCATACGTTGGTAAATAGAGCTACTCACTTCTTGTGGTAAGTTAATTTGCTTAACACGCACGTCAAGTACTTCAATACCTAACTCGCGCGCACTTTCAGAAGCTTGTACTAACGCCTCTTCCATTAGCTCACTACGCTCACCCGATACAATCTCGCGAATAGTACGCGTACCAAAGTTAGTACGCAGACCATTATTAACTTTTTGCTTTAGTAGTGTTTCAGCATATTGCTTATCACCACGAGCACGAAGGTAAAATGCGCTAAAGTCGTTTACGCGCCATTTAACAAACGAATCAACAATTAAGTCTTTTTTCTCGCTTGTTACAAAGCGGTCTGGCGTGCCATCTAGCGTTTGTATACGTGCATCAATACGACGTACTTGGCTAAAAAATGGTACTTTTAAGTGAAGGCCTGGGCTGTATACAACGGCCTTGTCTTCACTGTCTTTTTCAACTTTGCTAAATAGCAGCACAATCGCTTTTTGCCCTTCAGGTACTACAAATACCGCAGAGAAAGACATAACAATGGCAGCTAATAGTATGACTAAACTAAAGTTTTTCATTACGCTTATCTCCCGTTATTGTTAAAGCGATCACTGTTAAAACGGTCATTACCGCTATTCACAGTGCTATTTCGTGATGTATTTACTTTATTGCGTAAATCTTGAATATCACTTGAGCTTGGTAAAGCTACACGTGTTGCAGTACCTTGCTTTTCCATAATTTTATCAAGTGGTAAGTACATCATGTTGTTACCGCCTTTAACATCAACAATGACTTTAGAACTGCTGCTAAGCACCTCTTCCATAGCATCAATGTATAAACGTTCGCGCGTTACTTCTTTAGCTGCTTGATACTCAGGTAATAGCTTTTCAAAACGAGCCACTTCACCTTGTGCTTCAAGTGTAATGCGTTCTTGATAACCTTCTGCTTCTTGCGTCATACGTGTTACTTGACCACGCGCGCGCGGTTCAATTTCACGTGCATACGCTTCTGCTTCACGGATGAAACGCTCTTCATCTTCTTGTGCGGCAATAGCGTCATCAAATGCATCTTTTACTTCAGTTGGTGGACGTGAATCTTTAAAGTTCACATCGGTCACAATTAAACCTAAGTTATACGGTTCGATGATTTTATTAAGCTCATCCCACGTATTTTGACGAACAACTTCACGGCCATTAGTCAGTACTTGGTCCATTTTTGCATGGCCAACAACGTAACGTAACGCGCTATCAAGCGCTTCTTCTAAGCTGTTATCAGCATTAGTTACGCTAAACTTGTAAAGGTACGGGTCAATAACACGGTATTGCACTTCAAACTCAACGCTTACTACGTTTTCATCTTCCGTTAGCATAAACCCTGATGCAGATAATGAACGCACAGCTTCAATATCTACCGGGATAACCGTTTCAATAAAGGTCATTTTCCAGCGTAAGCCTGGCTCTGCAATACGGTCATACTTACCAAATTGCAGTACCACACCACGTTCGGCTTCTTTAACCGTATAAATACCACTTAACGCCCACACAATTGCGGCGATAATGAGGATAAATGAAATACCGGCTCCGCCAAGTCCACCGCCACTATTATTGCCGGATTTTTTACCGCCAAATATGCCGCCTAACTTGTTGCTAAACTTACGGAACACCTCGTCTAAATCAGGTGGGCCTTGATCACGTCCGCCTTTATTGTTCCACGGATCTTTGTCATTGCCATTATTACCCGGTTCATTCCAGGCCATAGCTATACTCCATTGTTATCTAAATAAATTAGGAAATTGTGTTAAATCTATCAAATCTACCGCGTTTCTCATACAAAAACCGACATTTATATGCCAATTTTTAATCGCGATTGATAAAACCTTCAATTTCAGGACCAAACTCTTTAATTAATCGGTTCCATTCAACCATAGGTAAACGTACATCCAACAACCAGTTACCATGTTCATCAAAGCGCTCTTCATGGACTGCACTTAAGCTAAATAAAGACGCTCTTAAGCGGCCATATTGAGGGGCAAGTAATAACGTACCACTAAGCATTTTCTTAGCAAGCAGGTCACTTATTGCTTCGCTAAGTAGCTCACACCCTTCGCCGGTTTGTGCAGATAACCATACTCTTATAGGCTGCCCTTGGTCATCCCGATCAATTCGTGGGCTTACATCGTCAAGCGCATCAATTTTGTTATAAACTAATAATTGCGGTACTTCATCAGCTTCAATCTCTTTTAAAACCGACTGTACTTCCTCTATGTTTTCGCGTCTGCGCGGGTCTGCCACATCAATTACATGTAATTGTAGGTCGGCTTCACGCGTTTCTGTTAATGTTGCTTTAAAGGCTGCCACTAAGTCATGTGGTAAGTGGCGAATAAATCCCACTGTATCGGCCAAAATAACCGAACCAACATCACCTATATCAAGTTTACGTAGTGTTGGGTCAAGCGTGGCAAAAAGCTGATCCGCTGCGTATACATCTGAGTCTGTTATACGGTTAAACAGGGTTGATTTACCCGCATTGGTATACCCTACAAGCGACACGGTAGGAATTTCGTTACGCGTACGCGCACGTCTACCCTGCTCTCGTTGTACAGCCACTTTGGCTAATCGGGCACGAATATTTTTAATGCGCGCGCGCAATAAACGTCTATCGGTTTCAAGCTGTGTTTCGCCTGGGCCTCGTAAACCTATTCCCCCTTTTTGGCGCTCAAGGTGAGTCCACCCTCGGATTAATCGAGTAGACATATGCCTAAGCTGAGCAAGCTCTACTTGTAGCTTACCTTCGTGGGTACGGGCTCTTTGGGCAAAAATATCAAGAATAAGTGTTGTTCTATCAAGTACACGACATTGGCAAACGCGCTCTAAATTACGTTCTTGAGACGGACTTAATTGATGATTAAAGATGACAACATCTGCATTGTGGATTTTGACAATCTCAGCTATTTCTTCTGCTTTACCGGTACCGACGAATAGTTTCGGATGTGGTGCTTGGCGGCTGCCTTGCACAACCGCCAAACTACTAACACCAGCAGAAGATACCAACAACTCTAATTCATGAAGATCTTCACGATCGCCATCTTTAGGTAAGTCGATATGAACTAAGACTGCCTGTTCGCCGGATTCATAGCGGTCAAACAAGCATTACGCTCCTAATTAAATATTTCCTGGTTCTTGCTCTTCAGTGTCATCGCTCCCTTGAACACCTTGGAAGTTGACTGCACGAGCAGGTACAACTGTTGAAATTGCGTGTTTATACACCATTTGGTTTACAGTGTTTTCAAGTAAAATAACAAATTGGTCAAATGACTGAATTTTACCTTGTAATTTTATGCCATTTACCAAAAAGATTGATACTGGAATGCGCTCACGACGTAGTGCATTCAAAAATGGGTCTTGTAACGATTGGCCTTTTGCCATGTTATTGTTCCTTCGTTCTAGGTGTTATTATAATTTAAGTAGCTGAACTTATTTAATTAAATAATTCGCAACTACTACTAGCTTAGCGAACTTACTACGCGATGCAAGTTTTCTTCATCGTCTGTTGTTAACCAAGTAACATCAGGCCAACTCCGTAACCACGTTAGCTGACGTTTTGCCAGTTGACGCGTTGCAGCAATGCCGCGAAAAACCATCTCATCATGGTCTACTTCACCCGCAAGATAATCCCACATTTGTCTATAACCTACACAACGAATAGAAGGCATATTGGGGTGTAAATCCTTACGTAGATATAGGGTCGAAACTTCTTTTTCAAACCCCTGTTCTATCATTATTTTAAACCTTTTTTCAATTCGCTGATGTAATTCACTGCGATCATCAGGCGCAATCGCAAATTGATGAAAAGTATAAGGTAACGTTGGCTGCTTTTGCTTTTGCAATTCAGTCATTGTTTTACCACTAATACGGTAAACTTCCAAAGCTCGATTTATTCTTTGTGAATCATTTTCACTTATTTTGTCGGCCGCTTGCGGATCTACTTTAGCCAGCTCTTGATGTAAATGTGGCCAGCCAAATTGTTTTGCTTGCGATTCAAGCTCTGCTCTAACTACTGAGCAGGCTTCTGGCAGTGGCGATAATCCATCAATTAAAGATTTAAAGTACATCATGGTGCCACCCACTAATATTGGTACTTTACCTTGTTGATGGAATTCATCAATTTTTTTTATCGCATCACGTCTAAAATCGGCGACCGAATAGGTTTCGCTCGGATCGAGTAAATCAATTAAATGATGCGGAGCACGAGCAAGCTCTTCTGCATCGGGCTTTGCCGTACCTATGTCCATACCTTTATACACTAACGCTGAATCAACGCTGATTATTTCTGTATTTAAGTGCTCACACAGTGAAATTGCCAACGCCGTTTTACCAGCTGCGGTTGGGCCCATTAAAAATATGACCGGTAAATTGCTCAACACGGGTACCTTAATTTAATTGCGTTAAATAGTGTTCTAGGTCTATTTTAACTGCTTTTTCTTTTAAACGTTCAATTGTTTGCGGATTATTTTGTAAGCTAATTTGTAATTCAATAAATGCATTACTTTCATAAAAGCGTTCTGGTACACAACCAAGCTGCCATGTAAGCCACGCTTGTAACTCGTTGAGCTGTGTTTTACATGCGCCAAGCAAGTTTTCAACCGCAGCTGATACTTCAAGTAAATATAAACACGTGGGTAGCTTTTTAACCATCACAAACTGTTTTTCAATAACTAGCTCAAAGCCTAATAAAGTAAACCACGATTGCTGCTGAGCTATTAGTTCGCAGTCAGCTTTTTCAAGGTTAACCCTTACGGGTAGTAACAAGGCTTTACCCTCTAAATTACCCAACTCTTTTATTTGTGCATGCCAGTAATCAACAAGTGCATGCTTATAGTGTGAACAAAATAACTGCTGCTGCTGAGTAAATACACACACGCCTTTATTTACATTTAATACCTGCACACTTTTTAATGCGTGTGCAGCGCTTTCATCAGTAACGGGCTGCGTTGATACACTATGCTCAAAATGAGCGGCTTGTTGCTCACTCACCCCTTGATAAAATGCATTTACATCGTGATGATTTGCACCATGTTTTTGAGACGGTGAAGCATACCCCGTAGCGCCACCACCTGACCCTGCGCGATTAGAGGAGGCACGACTAGTAAAACCACCGTTTTGTGAATCTATTGGCTGCAACTGTGACTTAGGGTAATCATACCCCTGCTGAACTGTCTGGTTATTAGCCGCATGATTTGGCTGCTCAATAAACGCGGAGGATTGGTAATCGTCTGTGGGCGCTTGATTAGTTGCAAATTCGCCTTGTAGAGGCACAACTACTTGCTTAATCGCCTGTAATATAAAGTCGTGCACTAACCGGCCTTGATGAAAACGCACCTCGTGCTTAGCAGGATGAACATTTACATCCACTTGCCTTGGGTCAATATCAATATAAATAACAAACCCTGGGAGTTCTTGCGCTCCACTTACCTCTTCAAACGCCTGACGAATAGCATGTAAAATTAGCTTATCGCGCATCATGCGATTATTTACATATGTATATTGCGTGGTATTAGCTGATCCCACTGGCAATACCCAACCATGTAGCTGTAAACCGCTTTCACCAGATTGAATATGCAATCCTTGCTCAGCAAAGGCTTTACCTGCAACTTGCGCAACCCGAGTAATCGCTTGATTTGGATCGGTTTTAGCACGGTACTGCCTAACCACCTTTTGGTTATGCGTCAGTGTAATCGACACATCAAAACGACTCAGTGCAATACGCTTTATAAGCTCATCAATGTGGCTAAATTCGGTTTTTTCGGTGCGTAAAAACTTGCGCCTTGCTGGGGTGTTAAAAAATAAATCTTTAACTTCTATCGTTGTGCCATCTGGGTGGGCTACCGGCTTTACTTGCACGTCCATATCGCGCCCCTGTGCAAACGCTTGCCACGCGGCATCTTGTGCTTTGGGCTTTGAGCTAAGCGTTAAACGCGATACCGAACTAATAGATGCAAGCGCTTCCCCTCTAAAGCCTAAGGAGCAAATGTTTTCTAAATCATCGAGTGATTTAAGTTTACTTGTTGCATGGCGAGAAAGCGCTAAAGTGAGCTCATTTTTGCCAATACCTGAGCCATTATCACGAATACGAATAAGCTTGTGACCGCCCCGCTCTATGTCTATTTGCACACGCGTAGCGCCCGCATCTAAGCTATTTTCTACCAGTTCTTTAACCACTGAAGCCGGGCGTTCAACCACTTCACCTGCCGCTATTTGGTTAGCTAATCGTGCAGGTAATATTTCAATACTCATGAGGCCCCTAATACGTGTACAGGTTTAATAAACATCAACTCTGCGGTATGTCCAGCTCTTGACCTATAAACAAGGTGTTTGAGCGTAGTTGATTAACTTGCTTTAATTTGGCTACCGATACACCATACCGACTCGCTAATAGGCTTAGCGATTCACCTGGGCGAACTTTATGTTTAGTTGGGTACTGCGATTTAAGCTTTGCAAATAACGAATCATCAGGTGGGTTTTTTAAGTAATAATTTTTTATAGACGTAAACATCGCTTTAGCTAAGCGTTCCTGATGATTAGCGCTTTTTAACATGCGCTCTTCACGGGGATTTGAAATAAAACCTGTCTCAACCAAAATGGAAGGAATATCTGGCGACTTTAATACGGCAAGACTTGCATG
This sequence comes from Pseudoalteromonas sp. P1-30, assembly GCF_001400005.1. NCBI lineage: Bacteria > Pseudomonadati > Pseudomonadota > Gammaproteobacteria > Alteromonadales > Pseudoalteromonadaceae > Pseudoalteromonas > Pseudoalteromonas sp. P1-30. Next base: position 11,895 of record NZ_LKBC01000008.1, on the reverse strand, counting down.
TTGTGGATCTTTTTTATGTAATTTAGCGACCTTTTTTAGCTCTTTTACTACTTCTTCGGCCACACTAAGCCCTGTTTTCATTGAGTGGTCCATCGACATATCAAGTAGCGCTTGCGCGAGGTATTTTTCGTTAGCAGCATCTTTAATTACATCGGCTGCACCACCTAAAAGCTCTGAGTGTTTTTCTTTATCTTCTATCCATTTACCAATTTCAGAATTAGCGCGGCCAAGCGATAACACCCACACCGAAGCACCATTTGGCCCAGGGCTGGTAAATGCATCAGCATGAATTGACACTAAAAAGTCGGCTTTTTTCTGGCGTGCTCGGTTGGTACGGGTATTAAGCTTAACAAAGTAGTCGCCACTTCTTACCATGCGCGAAATCATGCCACGTTCGCCGTCAATCATACGCTCTAAACGTTTAGCTATTTGTAGAGTAATGGTTTTTTCATACGTACCAGAGGGGCCAATAGAACCTGGGTCTTCTCCGCCATGGCCCGCATCAATTGCAATAACAATGTCTCGCTCTTGGCTTAATTGGCGCTTTTTAGCTGCTTTTTGGGCAGGTGTAGTACTTACTGCGGGTTCACTTTTATTATATAAATCCACAACCAGCCTGTTTTTGTACGGGCCAGTAGGTGCCAGCGCAAAAATAACCGGCTTAATAGGCGCTGTTAGCTCAAATACAAAACGTACACTTTGTTTATTTTTAGGCTTTGAATAGCGCAGCTTGCTTACAATTTTGTGCTTAGAAGGAATACTCGGTAATACTTTTAACCCTTTGGTGTTTTCAAGGTCGACCACTAAGCGACTCGGGTTTTTAAGCATAAAATAGCTGAAATCGGGCTTATCATCTAAATCAAATACCACCCGCGTGCTATCTGGCGAGGGCCATACTCGTACACTATTTATGGTATTTTTTGCCCACAACGGTAAGCTCACAGCGAAAACTATGAAACAAATAAAAAGTTTAACTACACCTCGATTCATTATAACTACCATTGCCTTAACTATTTATTATTATGAGAGCGGGCGCCTTAACCCGCTATTAGCTTATTAACCTAAACGTTGGATAGTAAATCTACCTTAAGCCGCTATTTTGTACGCCAACTAAAAAGGTAACTTTGATGCTTTTATATTTCAATGTGTTAGTAAGTATATTAACTCGGGTTTAGGTTAGTAAGTTTTTCGACAATTGCTATTCCGCGCTCGCTTGCACTATTCATAACAATTTTGCGCTCATCGCCAACGTAACTTAAGGTAATGTCTAAATCGGGAACTGGTATAAATTCTCCCCCTTTTTCTGGCCACTCAACAATACAAATAGCCTGCTCAGAAAAGTAATCTCTTATACCCATGTACTCAAGCTCTTCAGGATCGCCTAACCGGTATAGGTCAAAATGATATACATTAGCACGTGTCAGTTCGTATGGCTCTACCAGCGTATAGGTTGGGCTTTTTACCTTACCAGTGTGGCCAAAGCCTTGCACTACACCACGCGTAAATGTTGTTTTACCTGCACCTAAATCGCCGTGTAAATAAATTACTGCACCTTGCTCTATAATAGCAGCCACTTTGTTACCCATTGCTACTGTGGCTATTTCATCATTTAGGTGAGCTTCAAAACTACGCGTCATTGTTACCTCAAAAATTTACTAAAAGCGCATCTTTGCTAATCATACCAGAATATTTCTTGAAGGCGATAAATTGGCGTTTTAGGCATAAAAAAACCGGCTTAGGCCGGTTTTAATTAACTGGGGCTCTATAGCCCTAGTTTTTTCTCAAGGTAGTGGATATTTGTACCACCACTTTGGAAGTTTTCGTCTGCAAGAATTTTCTTATGTAATGGCGTGTTTGTTTTGATGCCATCAATAACTAATTCGTTCAACGCATTACGAGCACGGGCAATAGCCACATCACGGTTTTCACCGTAAGTAATAAGCTTACCAATCATCGAATCGTAATGTGGAGGTACTGTATAGTCAGCATAAATATGGCTATCCCAACGAATACCTAAACCACCTGCAGGGTGGAAACGTGTAATTTTACCCGGCGACGGGATAAACGTTTCTGGGTCTTCTGCGTTAATACGACATTCAATTGCATGGCCGCGGATAACCACGTCATCTTGCGTGAAAGATAGCGGTTGCCCAGCAGCAATTTTTAGCTGCTCTTTAATTAAATCAACACCGCTTACCATTTCAGTCACTGGGTGCTCAACTTGAATACGGGTGTTCATTTCGATGAAGTAAAATTCGCCGTTTTCGTATAAAAACTCAAACGTACCCGCACCACGGTAACCAATTTCGATACATGCACGTGTACAGCGTTCACCAATAAATTTACGCACTTCTGCCGTTATACCTGGAGCAGGTGCTTCTTCAACTACTTTTTGGTGACGACGTTGCATAGAACAGTCACGCTCACCTAAATGAACAGCATTACCTTGTCCATCAGCAAGTACCTGAATTTCAATATGGCGAGGGTTTTCAAGGAATTTTTCCATGTAAACCATGCTATTACCAAAAAACTGTTTCGCTTCTTGTTGAGTAAGTGCGATTGAATCAATTAATTCAGCTTCGCTACGTACTACACGCATACCACGGCCACCACCGCCACCAGCGGCTTTAATAATTACCGGGTAACCAATGCGCTTTGCAATTTGCATGTTGCGTTCTTTGTCATCCGATACTGGACCGTCAGAACCTGGTACACATGGTACACCGGCTTTACGCATTGCATTGATTGCCGATACTTTATCGCCCATAAGACGAATAGTGTCGCCTTTTGGACCAATAAATACAAAGCCACTTTGCTCAACTTGGTCAGCAAAATCTGCATTTTCTGAAAGAAAACCATATCCTGGGTGAATCGCTACAGCGTCTGTTACTTCAGCAGCCGCAATAATGCGCGGAATATCTAAGTAACTTTCAGTGGCTGGAGGTCTACCGATACAAATGGTTTCATCTGCAAGTAATACGTGCTTAAGATCGCGATCCGCCGTTGAATGCACAGCAACCGTTTTGATCCCAAGCTCTTTGCAGGCGCGCAATACGCGAAGTGCTATTTCACCTCGGTTTGCAATGACTACTTTATCTAACATAAGAGTTGGCCTTTAGGTTACTAAATTATTCAATGATGAATAGAGGTTGATCAAATTCTACTGGTTCGCCATTTTCAACTAAAATAGCTGTAACTGTACCCGCTTTATCTGACTCAATTTGGTTCATCATTTTCATTGCTTCAACGATACATAAAGTATCACCTACTTTTACTTGAGAACCTACTTCTACGTATGCTGGCGCTTCTGGAGAAGCTGCTGAGTAAAATGAACCAACCATAGGTGATTTAACTTGATGGCCTGCAGGCGCTGCTGGTGTAGCATCAGCTTCAACGGCTGGCGCAGCTTGTGCTGGTGCCGCAGGTGCTGGAGCAGCAAATTGCTGTGGTGCGTACTGAGCGTAAGCAGGACCTGCGCTCATGTTGTTACGGTTAATACGTACTGATTCTTCACCTTCAGTGATTTCTAGTTCAGCAATACCTGATTCTTCTACTAATTCGATTAGCTTTTTGATCTTGCGAATATCCATGAACGACCCGCCTATAAGTTTGTTAGTTTAAATTAATTCGAGTTTTGCAACCGGCTCACGGCAGCGTTCAATGCTGCGTGGTAACCCATTGCACCTAATCCACATACCACACCTTGCGCCACATCAGAAAAATACGAATGATGACGAAATGCTTCACGTGCATGCACATTACTTAAGTGCACCTCAAAAAAAGGAATATCAACGCTTAACAATGCATCACGTAAAGCGACGCTAGTATGCGTAAATGCAGCAGGATTAATAATTATGTAATCAACTGCCTGCCAAGCATCGTGTATTCTTTCTATAAGGGCTTGCTCACTATTACTTTGAAAATGCGTAAGCTGAACATCTAGACCCTCTGCGGCAGTCGTTAGTTCGCTCATAATTTCACCAAGAGTGTGCAAACCGTACTTTTCTGGCTCACGCTTTCCTAGCATGTTTAAATTTGGACCATTTATAACTAAAAGTTTAAATTTTGCAGCCATAATACGCGATATATCCTCTAAGTAATGAGTTAAGCCGTTGCGAGCTAATTTTGTACACTAAAGTAAGTATAAAAAACAAAAATTGCAACAAATTCTCACGTTAGCCAACTATTATAGTCAGTTCGATGTAAATAGCAGCAAAATACTGGTCTAATCTCTGGAGGTGTAATAAATATGACGTAATTGAAGGCAAGCCACTTGGTAAGCCCAAGCGGCTAAATTGCACTATTATTGTGCGCTGGCGCGCACTGCAGCTAGGTGGGTGGCAAAATCATCAGCGTTTAAAAATCCTGTAACGCGCTCTGAACTTAGCTCTTGCCCTTGTGTGTTAAAAAACAAAATACTGGGTAAACCAAATACAGTGAACTCTTCCATTAGCTCAATGGTGGTGTCATCACTTTGTGTTAAATCGATTTGAATTAACTGATAGTGACTAAACTCGCTCTGTACTTTGGCATCTGGAAATGTGTAATGCTCAAACTCTTTACATGCCACACACCAATCGGCGTATAAATCAACCATCACCAGTTTGCCTTGCTGATTAGCTTCAGCAACAGCGTTTTTTAGCTCAGTTAAATTAGCCACTTGTTTAAACTCATTACTTTGCTGACTAACCTGCTCAACCTGTTGCTGCGGCCAAATAACGTTTTTAGCTAATGTTAAACCAGTAACTACTAAAAATGTAGCACTAAACCAAAGCGCTGTTTTAAGCTTGCATTGTGGCTGAGCACTCTGCCAATAGTGTAAATAAATAGCCGTTGCCAGTGCTAAAATACCCGCCATAAGTAAAATAATGTCGGCGCTTATTATTCGCTCCAATAAAATAAGTGGCACAACAAGCATAATAAAACCAAATAAAGTTTTAACTTGCTCCATCCAACCGCCTGCTTTAGGAAGCAATTTGCCACCAGATGTACCGAGTAATAAAAGTGGTAGGCCCATTCCTAAACTTAATACATACAGGGTTAAACCACCGACAAGGTAGTCACCACTTTGCGCTACAAATAATAGCGCAGCAGACAACGGAGCTGTGGTACAAGGTGATGCAATTAAGCCCGACAATACCCCCATTAAAAACACACCTATGTAATTGCCGCCTTTTTGGTTATTACTGACTTGCGTTAGCTTGCTCATCATGGCGCTGGGTAACTTAATTTCGTACCAGCCAAACATCGACATTGCGAGCAGTACAAACAGTAAACTAAAACTAATAAGTACATAAGGGTGTTGTAAATACCCCTGCACTTGCCCGCCTAAGGCCGCCACTACCAACCCTAATGCAGCATAAGTAAGCGCCATACCTTGTATATATACAAACGACAACGCAAACGCTTTTTTAGTAGACAGGTTTTGCTGCCCTGCAATTAAACTCGATAAAATAGGAAACATAGGGAACACACAGGGTGTAAACGCAAGCCCCACCCCAACAGCAAAAAATATGAGTAAATTGGTTACTAAACTTTGACTTGCTAATCGCTCTGTAAAACTTAAATCTTGAGTGGTTGTATTGCTTTGGCCACGCGTTGAGTCTACAGGAGGAGTTAATGCGTTTAATGTATCAGCGGCATCAGCAGATGAGTTATTACCTTGCGCTTGCTCTGAGGCAATAACGCTTAAAGGAATACTAATAACCTCAGGCGGATAACACAGCCCAGCTTTGGCACAGCCCTGATAGCGCACCTTAACAACAGCCCCCTCTGTAACATTACTGAGCTTACTTATAACACTCACACTATTGAAAAAAACTTCGGTTTTGCCAAAAAACTCGTCTTCAATTATTTCGCCAGTACCGGCATCGCCTACCTTTATGTTGGCGCCTTTAGCGATAATTTCTATTTTCTTTTTATAAAGGTAATAGTCAGGGGCTATATCCCACCCCACAAATAAAGTGCTACCTTGTTGATCAAAATCAAATACAAACGCTTGGTCTACGGGTAAAAAGGTTTGCTGTGGCGGGGCAAGTAAATCACCTAGCACATTATTGGTGTTTGCCTTTGCCGGAAGCGCCAGCAAGCTAACCAATAATAAAAAGAAAAACCGCATTAATTTAATACCTCATCCATCCAATGAAAATAAGCCAAATTACCAGTGGCCACATCAACCACTTGAATTTCGGGTACTTCGTAACTGTGTAAACTTTTAATGGTTTCAAACACATCATTCATTTTTTCTGATTTTGTTTTAATCAGTAGCTTTGCTTCTATCTCTTGGGCAACATCGCCTTCCCACATATAAACTGAGGTCATATTTGGTAAAATATTTACACACGCCGCTAATTTTTGCGCTACAAGTGCTTTTGCTAAAGTGCGTGCTTCAGCCTCATCTTTGCACGTGGTAAATATCAATTTAAATTGCGTAGTCATAATTAACCTTTACTAATTTATAGGGAACTAATGCAATAGTATCTGATAGCTAGTGTAATGTGTAGGCGATGAATAATTGTAGATATTAAGCAATTATTAATCACTTTAAGCTCAACCTTGAAAATAGACCCTTTCACCCTCACTTATATTTCATCCACTCTTTTGAGTGCCATTATTTAGAGAGCCCTATGTTTAGATTTTTATTTGTGTTGTTTATTATCATTCCTATCATCGAAATTGCGCTACTAATACAGGTTAGCGATGTAATTGGTGGATTTGCGACTATAGCCCTAGTGATTGTTACGGCTATTTTGGGCGCCAGAATGGTTAAACAACAAGGTATGGGTGCATTACAAAATGCACAAAGCCAAATGGCCCAAGGACAAATGCCAGCTAAAGAATTATTTACCGGTATTTGCGTGATCATTGCGGGTGTTTTATTGCTAACCCCAGGCATTATGACCGATGTATTCGGCCTACTATTATTAACCCCCTCAATACGCAATAAACTTGCTGCAGGCCTTGCAAGTCAAGCAACGGTACGCATGAGCACAGGTGCACAGCAAGGCTCTTCGGCCTTTACACAACACCCACATTCGCAGCATGAACAACAGCATGTAAATAAACCAACTACCATTGATGGCGAGTATGAGAGAAAAGATTAAAAATTTATCGATTTTTCTCTTGGAATTTTACACTCTACCCCCATTAATGAATGCAAATTAGAAAAGCTTTTTTCTGTACTGTTCAGAAACTGTTAGGAGAACTAAAAAAATGAACATTCGTCCTTTACAAGATCGCGTAATCGTTAAGCGTCTAGAAGAAGAAACCAAGTCTGCTGGCGGTATTGTATTAACTGGCTCTGCAGCTGAAAAATCAACTCGCGGAGAAGTTATTGCTGTTGGCAATGGTCGCGTTCTAGATAACGGTGACGTTAGAGCTTTAGAAGTAAAAGCCGGTGACACTGTGTTATTTGGCTCATATGTTGAAAAAACTGAAAAGATCGAAGGTCAAGAGTACCTGATCATGCGTGAAGACAACATTTTAGGCATTGTAGGCTAACCCTACTTTTCGTTTAACAAACATTTAAGAATTTAGAGGAAATTAAAGATGGCAGCAAAAGAAGTACTTTTTGCAGGTGACGCACGCGCTAAAATGCTAACAGGCGTAAATATCCTAGCAAACGCAGTAAAAGTGACTTTAGGTCCTAAAGGCCGTAACGTAGTACTAGATAAATCATTTGGCTCTCCAGTGATCACTAAAGATGGTGTATCTGTAGCAAAAGAAATCGAACTTGAAGACAAGTTTGAAAACATGGGTGCACAAATGGTAAAAGAAGTTGCATCTAAAGCAAATGATGCAGCGGGTGACGGTACTACTACCGCAACTGTACTTGCGCAATCTATTGTAAACGAAGGTCTTAAAGCGGTTGCTGCGGGTATGAACCCAATGGATCTTAAGCGCGGTATTGATAAAGCAATTATCGCTGCAGTAGAAGAGCTTAAAGCGCTATCTGTACCATGTGCTGATACTAAAGCTATTGCACAAGTAGGTACTATTTCAGCTAACTCTGATAAAGAAATTGGCGACATCATTGCACAAGCAATGGAAAAAGTAGGCCGTAACACAGGTGTTATTACTGTAGAAGAAGGTCAATCACTAGAGAACGAACTAGATGTTGTAGAAGGCATGCAGTTTGACCGTGGTTACCTATCTCCGTACTTTATCAATAACGCTGAAAAAGGCGCTGTTGAGCTAGACAACCCGTTCATTCTACTTGTAGATAAAAAAGTGTCTAACATTCGTGAGCTACTACCTACATTAGAAGCCGTTGCTAAAGCAAGCAAGCCACTATTAATCATTGCTGAAGACCTAGAAGGCGAAGCACTTGCAACGCTTGTAGTTAACAACATGCGCGGTATTGTTAAAGTATCAGCAGTTAAAGCCCCTGGTTTTGGCGACCGTCGTAAAGCAATGCTACAAGATATCGCAGTATTAACTGGCGGTACTGTTATCTCTGAAGAAATTGGTTTAGAGCTTGAAAAAGCAACTATCGAAGACCTAGGTACTGCTAAGCGTGTAGTAATCACTAAAGATGATACAACTATCATTGATGGTGCGGGTGCAGAAGATGGCATTAACGGCCGTGTTGCTCAAATTAAAGCACAGATTGAAGAAGCAACGTCTGACTACGATAAAGAAAAACTACAAGAGCGCATGGCTAAACTTGCCGGCGGTGTTGCAGTAATTAAAGTAGGCGCAGCGACTGAAATTGAAATGAAAGAGAAAAAAGACCGTGTTGAAGATGCATTACATGCAACTCGTGCAGCGGTTGAAGAAGGCGTAGTACCTGGTGGTGGTGTTGCTCTAGTACGTGCTGCTAGCAAGCTAGTTGAGCTACTTGGCGACAACGAAGACCAAAACCACGGTATTAAAGTTGCACTTCGTGCGATGGAAGCACCACTTCGTCAAATCGTAACAAATGCAGGCGACGAAGCGTCAGTAGTAATAAACGCTGTTAAAGGTGGCGAAGGTAACTACGGTTACAACGCAGCCTCTGGCGAATACAACGACATGCTTGAAATGGGTATCCTAGATCCAACTAAAGTAACGCGCTCTGCACTACAATTTGCAGGTTCGATTGCGGGTCTAATGATCACTACCGAAGCAATGGTTGCTGAAATCCCTAAAGAAGAAGCTGCTGGTGCCCCTGATATGGGTGGCATGGGCGGAATGGGTGGTATGGGCGGCATGATGTGATCATCCTCCTTTAAGCACCTTGCTTATATAAAAACCCAGCTTCGGCTGGGTTTTTGCTTTTTAATACAAGCCTATTGTTATTGCTTAATTTATCTCCACATCTATACCATGAGTTATTGGATTAAAGGTAAAAGGATTTGCTTAATAATAATGAAATAATCATCTTCTTTATTTTGGTATCACTTATAACAGGGTTAGTGGTATTTATTGCTTGGATTATGCTTAAGCTCGTTATATGGGGTAAGAGCATGTCTAAAGGAGCGTATTTATTTTTAGCATTTTTTCCACTAATTTCACTTATGCCTATTCCACCCCCTACTTATGAAAATGTTCAAAAGGCCAAGCAAGAGCAGCGTAAACGCAAAGAAGACTCAGGTGACGACCCTACGAATGAAGATGAGTAAGCCAGTTTAGCTACGTAAATTAAAACACTTTTTAAGGACGCTTTAAGCATGCTATAGGGTTTAAAATAGAGTGAATCCTTTTACTGCTAGCGATAGATGCGAAGCCAATGTATAACGTATATCTCCCCTTAAAATAAGCTTTAATAAACATTTACCTATACTATTCAACCCTGTATTGATATGTGAAAATACACAAACATAAAACAACTTTAGGTTTTTAAGTTATGCCAAAGCAGCATATAGGTAGTATTGCTCTTGTTGTAAAAGACTATGACGAAGCAATCGCATTTTATACAAAAAAATTAAGCTTTGAATTAGTGGAAGATACGGATTTAGGTGATGGAAAACGCTGGGTGATAATAACTCCACCCAACTCAAATGGCACACACATATTACTTGCACAAGCAACAGAGCCAGAGCAGTTTAACGCTGTTGGCAATCAAGCAGGTGGCCGTGTGTGGCTATTTTTAAACACTGACAACTTTTGGCGCGACTACGAAAGCATGCTAGAAAATGGCGTAGTATTTCATGAGCAGCCTCGTAATGAGCCTTACGGTACGGTGGCCGTATTTGAAGATCTCTATGGTAACAAATGGGATCTTATTCAACAGAGCTAAATACTTAGTTGATTAACGACCTGACTATTTGAAATAAATCCGAGGGTAGCATGCCGCGCTGCCCTTGCTCTTCAGCCGCAACTTCACCAGCTCGAGCATGAAGAGTTACCCCGTATCGCGCTGCTTCGTCGATACTAAGCCCTTGAGCAAGCAATGCACCAATAATACCTGTAAGTACGTCGCCACTCCCTCCAACGGCAAGTGCTGCGTTGCCATTTTCACACACCCAAGTGTTTTTACCGTTATCAATTAAAGAGCCAGCGCCTTTTAATATGCAAGTAGCATTATACCGTTTTGCGCATAGTCGCACGCTTCCAAACCTATTTGACTCTATTTCAGAGGTGTTTTTGCTAATAAGCCGAGCCGCCTCACCAGGATGCGGAGTAAGGACACATTGAGCCAATGTATAAGCACTTGCATTTTCAGCTAATAAATTAAGTGCATCAGCATCAAGTACAAGCGGCGTATTGTGCTCTTGGCAATAGTGCATTACAGTGCAAAACGTTTTTTTAGCCCATTCATCCTGCCCAAGTCCAGGGCCAAGTACAACACAACTTGCCCACTCTAAAGCCTGTTCAAGGTTTTCACTCATGACCATTAACTCTGCCCTACCTATGCTTATTGGCATAATAGAACTTTGGTGCGTATAAGCCTTCACCATCCCTGCACCTGCTCGTAGCGCAGCTTCACTACTGAGCCTGATTGCACCCGCAGTACCTTGGTTGCCCCCTACGCATAATAACTTGCCATGATTGCCCTTATGGCTATTTAAAGCCCGAGAGCCCAAGCGATTAAAGCTATCTATATTTATCAAGTGAGCACAAGGTGAAGCGAGTTCACTAAAAGTATCTTCAATTGCTAATTCATCGAGAATCAACTTACCGGCATGCTGTTTACCTGTCCCTGTAGAAAGGCCTTGTTTAATCGCAATAAAAGTAAGTGTTTTTGTTGCCTGAATAGCTGCGCCTAATACTTCACCTGTATTTGCATCAATCCCTGAGGGAACATCGATACTTAAAACAGGCTTTTCGCTTTGGTTGATGGCAGTAATAATCTCACAATAATTTTCGCGAACAGGTGAATTAAGCCCAGTACCTAGTAACCCATCAATCACACAGTCGCAGCAATCTAAATCACTCTTTGCAAACTCGTTAACTATGCCACCAGTATCAAGCCATAGCTGCTTTGCTTTAGCAGCATCACCACTGAGTGTTTTTGCAGGATCTATAGCGCAAACTTTAACCTCTGCGCCAGAGTCCTTAATTAAACACGCGGCTATGTAAGCATCACCCGCATTATTGCCATTACCTACAATAATTAAAGTAAGCTTAGCGTTAAAAGACTGCCACTGCTTATATACGGACTCTCCCGCTCGCTGCATTAAAGTAAATAAATCTATTCCACATTGCTTAGCCGCCTCTCCCTCATAAGAGCGAATCTGCTCTTTTGTGTAAATATGCTTTTGTTTATTTAACATAGAAACTCGCCATAAATAAGTGTGTAGATGCTCTATAATTATAGCTTGGGATAAAAAAGCACTTTTCAATAGCAGATTTAGCATGCTAAACAGCTATTAAAGCTGAAATTGAAGGCTTTAATACAAAGAGTGTGAGTTCTGTGGTGTGTTTTATCCGCGGGTTTCGTGATACTCAACCCACGCTACGGAGGTGGTGGAG
>NZ_LKBC01000007.1:71894-162422 GCF_001400005.1 Pseudoalteromonas sp. P1-30 | reverse complement strand
ACTTTCGCACCAAGTCTTTCATTAAAACCGTCAACCTATTTCAGGACGGGACAGTTGGTTACTTATCCAGTAACGTATTTATCTCATCAATGAGTGAATGTATACGTTCAGCATTTTTTCCTAAATCGCTTCGCCCCACGCGTGACTTACTGCGTATATCGACAAAGCGCTGGCTGCCTTCATCATTGATACGCACAACTACATCGTCTTTAAAACCAAACCATGTGGTGGTATCCGTTGCTTCTACAATGCCCGTAGCCGCATTAACATTAACAAGCTCAAACCCTAAATTTTTAACCACTTGCTCGGTAGCAGCCAATAAGTCTGTTTTTGATTGTGCATAATTTAATGTTTTTAGCTCAGGGTAAGCTTTGCGTTGCTGCGTGGCTGTTTCTTCTCCTGCGTATTCAGCTGGGTTTTTAGCATCCGCTCGCAGCGGTACAATTGCCACAAATTTTGGCGGGTTAATTAAATCGGTCGAAATATCATGGATCGCGGGTACGCTTTTAGCCTTGCTCATCATGCTCAGTGGCATTGCAATCGCGATGGCTGCAAACACCAACGCCATTAAAGTGCTGCCCATGCTAAGCGTTTTACGCATAAAAATAACCTGTATAATAAGCAGCACTAATGCAGCGCCACCCACATACACACCAAATCTAAACCCTGCAAACGCAGTACTTAGTTCAACAACCCCATACTTATATAAAGGCCCTGGCAGTAAAACGAGTAAAAAAGCGATTAAACTTACTAAGCTCACTAAAATTTTCATTATTATGATTCCTTTATCATGTGTGATCTTTAATTTTAAGTATTTGAAACCAGTACATTATACTGCCAAGCACTGGGTTTAGATTACAATTAACAGCTCGCGCCCCTGTATAGTGATACTTAAGTGCTTTAAATAATAAGCTTTGTTCAAAAACCTTAAAATAAGCTAATTAAAACAACTAAATAACGAATTTTTATTATCAAGCAGCGGCGCTTTAACCTTAAACTAACGAACCTAGGCTGGCGTGTCAGTATCATTACACAAAAAAGTCTAAGGTCGCGCTGTTAAAGTTACTTAAATTTGGAAAAATATCAACCAGCTCCGAAACTGGCACGCCAAACCACTGCGCTAACGTTGCAAAGTATTGCTCGTTAGCCACTTGCGGAATTAACCGCCCGCCACCGGTATCGTATTCGCCCTCTAATTGCTGAGTAAGTAACTGGCCATAAATAGAACGTCCTTTTACCGCGCCGCCCATTACTATTTGATTACCCGCCCAGCCATGGTCGGTGCCATCGCCGTTTGAGGTGAGCGTGCGGCCAAAGTCAGACATAGTAAACGTGATGACTTTATCATTCATGTTTAGCTCTTTCATGGCACTGTTAAACTCGCTGAGCCCTTGAGCTAGCGTATTTAATAACGCAGGGTGCGCAGTAAGCTGATCATCGTGGGTGTCAAATCCCCCCATAGAGACAAAAAATACTTGGCGCTGTGTACTTAACGACGACTGCACACTAATAGCTTTGGCCACCGCGGCTAATTGCTCACTCAAGCTAGTATCGCTAAAGGTGGTAGTAAGCGCTGGGGCTTGTTCAAGCGCACTGTTCATCGTTTGCGTGTTGGTAATTGCGCTATTTAAGCCATTCGCATATTCACGCCCTAGTACATGGCTTGCATTGCCTAACAAGCGGTTCATTATGTTAGTAACGTGCTCAGTGCGGGGCTGATAGCCACCAAAGGCGTTAATTGTGCTTATGCCACTTTTGTTAAGCGCAAAGGCACTGGTATTTGTGCCTGTTTGCCATAAATTAGTGCCATCGAGAGAGATATTTGCCGCAAACTGATCCTCTACAGCTAATCGCTCTAGCATACGTGCGCCCCACCCACTGTTTAAAGAGGCTTTTTCTCGGCCGTACATCCATGACGCTTGCTGATCGTTATGCGAAAATAAATGCTTAGGTAAAGGCACCGCATTATTTTTGTAATCTGTTAATGTGGTGGGGGTAAGTAAAGTGCCTACGCCAGCAACAAAGGCTAAATCATCCGACTCAAACACGCTCTGTAATGGCGCAAGTGAGGGATGAATACCCACGCCACCTGCAAACTGCTGAGAAACACTTAACGCTAGCGGATTGTCTACTGCGAGGTTTTGCCGGCTTTGCTCGTATAAACTACGCTGCTCTCCCTCAAGGGGTAGCAACATATTAAGTGAGTCGTTTCCGCCATATAAAAATACACACACTAGGGCTTTATAATCACCGAGTTCTATTGCATCAGTTGCCCCCGTTAACGCTTGTAGCTGCAAACTGGTTAAAGCGGCTGCCGATACCCCGCCTTTTAAACATAATGACAAAAAGTCTCTTCTATTTAAGCTCATTATGCGCTCCTAATACTGCACGTTAAATTCAGGTGAAATAGCAATCATGTATAACAAGTACGAAACCCTCACGCGGTACTGATCCTCATCAAAATAGGCATCTAAATCAAGTAAAGCTTGTGTAGTGTCAGCGCTCATATTGCCGGCAAAATACAGGGTATTATATTGCTCTATCAGTGCGCTAATGCCATTTTGCGCCAAGTAATCCATATCGCTTTGTACATAAACATAAATTCCTGCAGGGTTTAACTCGGTATGCGCTTCGGCTGTACTCCAAACCAAACTTGCAAATAAGGCATTCATTGTGCCTATTAAAGTCGCATCGTTGGCTATTTGTAATTCGGGGGCGAGAAGCCCTTGGGAGCGCAAAGTCGCACTTTGGTAATCAGGTCTGAAAAAATTAAATACAGAGCCCGACTGCATGGGGCCTTGCCCGTAGCTATCGACTAAGTTCCACGTTTTATAATAACCTTGCTGCGACTTCGCGTTAAGGTTTCGCCAAAACTGCACAGTTTTTAAAAGTGGTTCTTTAATTTTACCTTGATAGCTAAGTACACTGCCAAAATGGCGTGCTTCGCCATCTAAATAAATAGCTTTAACAACTGCGGCTAAATCGCCTCGCACACCACTTCCATTATCGTTAAATACACGTGCAACGCGCTCTACATATTGCGCAGTAGGGTTTGAGGTAATTAACCGCTGAATAAGCTGCTTAGAAATAAACGGTGCAACGTTGTCGTGATTAAATAAATTATCGAGGGCTATTTTTAGCGACTCCTCTGGGCCATAACCAGGCGGTATAACCTCATTATTTAATAGAACTTTTTCTTTATCCGAATGGTATTCGCTGTAAGCTTGCATAGGGTTTATATAATCGCGGCTTTTGCGTTTAAAGGTTTCGCTGCCGGCAAGTGTCCAGCCTGTAAATACACGCGCAAACCCCTGTATTTGAGCCTGTCCGTAAGTTGCTATGCTATTACCGTTTGCATCTAGCTTAGCGGTGCCATCAAGGTTTAACTCATCTAGGCCAATGGTAAATAATTGCATAACCTCACGGGCGTAATTTTCATCTGGGCGAATATTAAGTGCTTCATCAGCTTTTTCGTTCCCTAAATGGCTTAGGTACGTGCCCATAATTGGCGAAAGCGTTACCTCTTCGAGTAACTCTCTAAAATTGCCAAACGCATGTTTGAGCAATAAATCGTAGTAAGTGATCATGCCCTCTGGTTGTGCTCGCAAATCGCTATTTTCATCCGATACGACCAATATTTCACTCAGTGCAAATGCAACGCGTTGGCGTAGTTGATCGTCACTTTGTAGCACCGCTTTCCACCATGCATCTATTCGGCTTATATATTTAAAGTCTTCGTCATCTTCAAGTTTTACCAAGTAGTTTCGATGGTAGCTAACTGGCAGTGCTATTTGGTCATCGAGCCATTGTTGCTCACTTAAACCTTGAGCACTGTTTATTTCAGCAAGCGTTGGGCCCATGCTAGCTTGGTGTAATAACCTAGCGGCGCTGTGTATGTCCATGCTGTTTTTGGCTACAAATGTAACGGTTTGAGTGTTTGTTGCCCCTTCATTATCGGTGGCTGTTACGCTAAATGAATACGTTATAGGCTCATAACTTTGCGCAGCGGGTATAGTAAGGCGGGTACTTAACGCATCTAATGGTTCATTCAATAACGTGGTGCCCGCAGTTTGTTGCCAAACCACACTGCTTATTGTACCGTCTTCATCGCTTGCTGTTGCAATTAGCTCAATGGTTTGGCCTTTAGTTAATTCGCTGGGTATGTTGGCAATCGATAAGGTAGGAATTTTATTTGAATTAACGGTGGGCGTGTCATCGCCGCCTGAGCCACCACAGGCGCTTAGCAATAAAGCACAACTTGCTAATAAAACTGATTTGTAATGCATGTTAAATCGTCATCGTAAATTAAAGAAGGTACGCGTGTATGTACCGAGTTTGATACGATTATTGAAACACAAAATTTACAATTTAACCTTTTATTTTTTGTAACCGAGCGCTATTTAACTGTTTTGTCGTTAATATTAACCTCAATAATGGGCTTTTTTTTATTAAAAACGTTCACCTTATTAGCGGCTTTAGCCACACGTTGCCAAGGCGTTTGTAGGTTCTCGTAAATTGGCCGCCAATACGCATCCATTACACTGTTGTGCCCCCGGTCGTTATTGCCAACCCCCACGGTAATTTTACCTACTTGATGCGCTTTTATCAGCGTGCCACAGGCTCTATCCCAAATGGCTAACGCTGAGCCTAGGTTACGGTCAAAATGTTTTGGGTTATCGCTGTGATGAATTTGGTGCTGAGCTGGGCTAATTAACCAATTTTCTATTTTTTTACCAAAGCTCCACCACACATGTGAGTGGCGTAAATTAGCGCCTAAAGCATTAAAGGCAAATACAAATACATTAGCCCCCAAAATATCTAACATTGATAAATTTCGGCCAAAGCAATACACACAAACGCCCACTACAAAACCTTGGGCTAACGCCATTCGACAGGCATATAAATAGCTTTCAAACGGGTGGCTGCGATAAATGGTCATTGGGGTGAGCACTAACGCACTATGATGTACCTTATGAAAATGCCACAAAAACGGCACTTTATGCAGTGCTAAATGTAATAAAAACCGTGTTAAATCATCAAATATAAACAATAAAACGGTAAAAATAATTAACACCACAGTACTTGGCAGCTGCCATACTGCGCGTTCACCAAAAAGCCATTGCAGGGCATCACTTACACCAATAGCAACAGGCACCATAGTTAACACTATAGGCACCCACAGCGCGGCTTTAAGTAAGCGGTTTATAATTAATAATTGGTAGTCGAGCTTGGCACTTTTACTCAGCCAAATACGCTTACTAAATAAATAGCGCCCCAGCCCACGCCACGTGCGCTTTTTTTGCTGCGCACGGCCCGAAAAATACAGCAACATAGCAATCACTAACGCCGCAATGCTATAGCCAATAAAAATACGTTTATTGGCATCAAACAAATAATTTGGCGTTTGAAGAAGCGTTTGCCATATAGTCTCGAGCATAACTTACCTCTTAAAATTGATATTTGTAACCCACGGCTACGCTACGCGGTTTACCCGGGCGCGCGCCATATGGGCGACGACTAACAATGTTATCTTGGTCAAACAGATTATCTACCTTAGCGTAAATATGCCCATATTGATCAAGCTCGTAGCGCGCAGCAATATCTAGTACTGTTGTAGCGGGTACCTCGACACCTGCCAACGGTAATGAAAAATCATTCCCTGTGGTGTTACCAAGCTCGCCAGCGGTATAAGCTACGCCAGCGGCCTCTGGCATTTCTGAGGTGTATTTTATTAATACATCAACCGACCAATCGTTATGTGCAAGGCCTAAGCTCAGCGCAGCTTGATGGTTAGGCAAGTACGGTAAATGATCGCCCGGGCGAATATGTCCCCACTGCGTAAATTCGCTAAATAGCTCTTCTTTAAACTCACTTTGCGTGTAGGTATAAGTTAAGCGTACCGGCACATCAATGTGCTTATTTAATGCGTAAGTGTGTGCAAATTGAGACTCAACGCCCCATACATCCACTTCCCCACCACTAAATTCGCGGTCAATTTCGTTTTCGATTCCACAATTTGACTGGCCACAGCTTTCTACTAAGTTTGAATAATCATTAAAAAAGCTCACTACTTCCACTTGGCTGTTACCGTTGTTGTAACGGCCACCAAATTCATAGTTTACGCTTTTTTCAAACTCTTCATCTCCTTCACGTACAGGGCTAGATGGGCTTGAGGGCACAAATCCTTGGTGTACACCAAAAAGTAACCCTGCATTGGCCGATAATTGGTAAAAGCCACTTAACCCAGGTAACCAAATACGGCTCGATTTATCTTGCCAATCGTTTGCTTGTCCAGGGGCGTCATTTTGATACGACATATCCATTAACTCGCCGCGCACGCCTAAACCAAGAGTTAGCTTATCGAAGGTTACTTTGTCTTCAATATATAACGACCACGCATCGGTAGATTCGGTATTTTGTGTGGTAAATACACTCGCGGTGTCTGTACGGGTGTTAACCGCGTTAACCATGGCGTATGTGTCTTCAAAATGATCGCGCTCTATTTCATCTTGATGAAAACGCACCCCGAATGAGAGTGAGTGCTCTAGCCCAAACGCAGCGACTTGCCAATCACCATCAAACTGTATGCCCTGCGAGAAAAAGGCTCTGTCGTTCGTTCCCATGGTTAAAAATACATTGCTTTCACCACTTTGAACCGAATCGGCTTGGCCACTAATAACGCTGTATTCACGCTCAAAGCGTGTTGGGTCTGCCAAAATATCCGACAAACTACCACTGCTGTTAGTAACCGCGTTGAGTTTAAGCCACGCACGTTCAAAATCGTTGCGATAGGCGCGGGTTGTAAGGGCAAAATTGTCGCTGCTAAGCTGGTGGGTAAACATCACTTGCGTGTGCTTAGTGTCCATATTTGCAGGGCCGCTGGCGGCATAACGGCGATACGGTGTTTGCTGGTAATCTCCTTCGGTTAACCCAAGGTAGGTTTCGTTAGAAAGCTCATCTGAATAGGCCAGCTTTAACTCAAAGCGTTGTTTATACTGCTCGCTATTAAGTGTGTAATCTAATTTAACTAATAAATCGTCTTTTTCAAAGCCTGTGTCTTGCCCACCATCAAGCTCTTTAAAACCGTCACTTTCTAGGTGAACGCCTTCAACTAAAAAGCCAAACTGCCCTTGGCGATTACCATAATACGCGTGCGCTTTTTTATAGCCATCGGAGCCTGCTGAAATATCAAGCATACCGCTGGCATCATCAGGCACTTGGCGCGACACTAAATTAAGCGTACCCGCCACCGTTTGCGGGCCATAATGTATGGCTGCTGGGCCTTTAAACACTTCAACTGCGGTCATGCGTGTAGTAAGCGGAAAATAATAAGCCGCCGGTGCCGAATACGGCGCAGGGCCAATTAAAACACCGTCTTCTAAAATGGTTATTTTTTTACTACGTTCAGGGGTTACGCCCCTAAAACCAATGTTAGGCCTTAGCCCAAAGCCATCTTCTTCGCGTATGTTTACCCCAGGCACCTGCGATAAAATACGATGAATATCATCAAACTCAAATTGTTCCAGTTGCGCTTCGCCAATTAAAGTTGCCGAGCCTGCTTCGGTGCGCAATTTATCGTTATGGCTAATAATTTGAATATGTTCTAATTCGTTTTTTTGCTCTGCCACTGCTTGGCAACTTACGGCCATAAGCAATGCAATTGTAAGTTTATTGTATTTCATTGTCGCCCTTAGTCGTTATCGCCTGCAGAGGTGGTAGGTAGCTCAAGTGCTAGCTCATTAATAAAGTCATTTTTTAGCTCATCGGTCAGCACTTTCACTTGCCCATGTACATCACGCACCTGTTGCTCGTTATCAATTAGCAAATCGGCCAGCGAGCTATCTATGCTATTTAAAGTGGCTTTAAGGGCTGCTATTCCTTCAACTAAACGTGTTTTAGTAGCCTGTGCTTGCTCTGCATCTAAAAAGTCATCAAAGCCAGTGCCTGCTTGCTCAGCGTCTAAGTTACCCATAATTAACGCTTCAAACGCCGCTAAGTTATTACGAATATTATCTAAAGAGCTTTTCGCATCTAGGCTTTCTACATCTTCAGGGCACGCCGATGCGCCACACGAATTTGAAAAAATACCAATCGGCTCTGCTAATTTTTTATCTTTTACTATTGTGTCGATATAAAACAGTGCATCGCTAATATGATTAAGCGCTTCATGAGTTGTGCTAAAGCGAGAGCCACTTTGGCCGGTATTTTTTAATTCGTTAGCAAAACCGCTATCCCCTTGCCAAGCTTGTAATAACTGCGCTGACGAACTTAAAACATCTTCACTTGCCACCACAGCAAACTCACAACGAGCCTGACGACGCGCTAAATCTGTGCGGTTATTCCAATCTGCAAGGGCATCATTTGCCACACTACAGTGATGCGCTAATTGCTCGTTAAACAACACATGCCCAATTGCAAATAAGCCACGGCGTGTTGCTGTTCTTTCGCTAATGGCATACGGGCGATTTTGATCTTGGTTAATAACACCGTCTTGGTTATACACCACGTCTTGGTCTATCCCACAGCGGCTAAAAGTAGGCCATGAATATATTTGGTTACGTAACTGCCCTGCGTTATCAAGAAGCGGCCCCATTTGCATCATTTCGGCTTGTTGCCAACCCGCCATGGTATCCAGCCAGGCTTGTTGTGCTTGAGCACGCAGCGCAATGGCCTCTTCTGAGCTTTCTTGTACGCTTTGTATTTCAGCTTGGCAGTAATTTGCAACGGCCTGTGTTTGTGTTTGTGCTTGTTGATTAAACAAAACAAACGTAGGTGTTATTACATTATCGACTAAGTTAGTAACGAGTTGTGCTTCATCAAACTCTGTAACCGCAGGCGTAGTAGTTTGCCCGCTATCACTACTTTGAAAATCACTACCTGTGCTACTTGAGCTACTTTCACCACACCCACTAAGGGTTAATACAGTAGCTGCAACCACAACCCCTTTTTTTGCATAATTGATCATTATTTCAACCCTAAAAACTTTGAAAATTAAACGGCAAAAGGCCAGCCCGTGGGCTGACCTTCCTTGGAGCTAAAACGGGTGGTTATTACCAGTTTTCAACGTTTTGAGCATCAAAGCCGTAAACTTCCTGCATCAAATCACGTGCCTCTACTAACTGCGCTTTGTATGCATCTGTTAGCAGTGGCGCTTCACCGAGTAATGTATGTAGCTCGGCAAATTTACCTGCGTTATCGTCGCTGTAAAAAGGTGAAAATGGGTTAAATTGAAAGTTCAGTGCAAAGCCTTTCATTTCACTAAAGTGTTTAGCTAAATTAGCAAAATCGTCAGCACTTGCCTCTGTACCTTGTACTGTATCAATGTCGGCTAATGTGTCGTTGATGTAATGTACAACGGTGGCTGCAATTGCGTTTTCCCAATTGGCTACAGCAATATCACGTTGTGCTAGTAACTGCGTTTTTTGATCATCAGTTAATGTACTTGGTGCAGCATCGTTAATAATTTTACGACCCGCAATAAACGCCGTCATTGCTGCGCTGCTAAAGTCAGTTGCTACTACCGCGCCTTTATCACGTTTAGCTGCGTTGGTAGAGTTACCCCAGTTGTATTCACTCGCTAAGTCAATTTTGCCATCGCCATCAATATCAGCGCTTGCGCTACCATCAGAAATAGCCTCGTCGCTAAATTCTAAATAATGACGAGCAGCGCCAAAGTAACCAAAACCTTCATCGTATTGATGCTCTAAAGTACTGTAAGTGCCATCGGCTGCTGCATCGGTGTTATCTTCATCAAGCCCTTCGTCTAGGTAATCGTCAGTGCCTTGCGAGAACATTAACGCACCTAGCGTGTGCTTTTGAATAAGCTGGTTTAAATCAAGGCCACTTGTTGTGATGTATGCCGCAGTAATGTCATTACCGTTTACATCCTCAGATTGTGTACCGCTTGCAATTGCATCTACATTAGCGGCAAGTAAATCAAAGTAATGAAAAATAAGCCCTTCTGGCGTTTTTGCTTGAGTGCCGAAGTCGCTCCAGCCTTCAAATGTGCCTTCTGTTAGCCAATCTTCTTCCATTTTAGACGCATCGTTACCGGCAATTTTACCTGTTAAGGTTTTGCCTGAATTCGAAATTTCTGCAAACGACTGTTGCAATGTAGTTGCGCCATCAATAAACAAAAAGCTGTTATCTTTTACGGCTTCGTAATCGCTCCAATAAGCCATTAACTGCGCTTTAACGGCATCGCCCGTTAAGCCTTCGCTTTCAATGTAATCAACACTTAATAAGCTTATGTAAGCTTTAATTTGCGCCGAAAGTGCATGGCGAGCCACTTGGCCTGTGTAACTTACCGCAGAATTACTAGCATTAACTGTTGAGGCAAATTCGTAAACGTTTACGCCTTCTTGCGCTTCAATATCAGTTACAGATACGCTCAGTGTTTGTGTAAAACTTAAATCGCCAGCATCGGTTGCAGTGACTGTTACATCAATTGTTTCTACTTGCTCAGCATTAAGCGCTAACGTGCTTTTAAGCGTTAGCTCATTGCTGTCATTAATTTCAAAATACTGTTCATCATCAGAAAGTGTAAATACCATGCCTGTTGCATCGTCATCGGTTGCACTTAAAGTACCGACTACTGCGCCTACTACATCTTCTGTTACAGCCGCTGTAGATAAGCTAATAGCGGTAGGTGCCGAATTAGTCACTGTTGGAGTGGTTGGTGTTTCGGTGCTATCGCTGGAGCTTGAGCCGCCACACGCAGTTAAACCCATAGTTGCAGTAATTACTGCACTAGCAAGGAGAGATTTACGCAAATTCATGTTGAATCCTAATATTGTATGTGAATCATTCTTATTTGTAATAGCGACTATTCTAATTACAAATACCTAACAATCAACCTAAATGTTTCTTTTTTGTTTTATTTTTAAAATAGTTTTAGTTTTTAGAACAAAGGGAGATCGGCAAAAATACTTTTTAACATAGCTAAACTGTGCGTAAATTGCTTAGCAAAACATTCGCTGTACAAAGCTAATCTACTTATTAAAGTAATTTACTATCAAAAACTTATAACAATGCTTGGTTTGTACTAGATAAGTATTTTTAGAAAGGAACACTGCGCCTTAAAGCAAAGTGCGAACATTACGTAAAAATAAAATCACATTAACTTTTTAGATATAAAAGCTATTTGTAATAATTATTATTTATTTTAAAAACGCATCACTTATAGCGTTTAAGTGTGGTTTTTTGCTTCACTTACTGTTTTAGAGGCTTATATCGGCGTATTGATTAAAGGTATACTAGGGCGTGTTGACCTTGGTGGATAGAAATTTGTTCAATCTAGGGGCGATTAAAACGCGGCATGTGGTTTGTAACTTGGTAGGCTCGATAACGGCTTCTGCGTTATTTTAATGACTTACATCCATGTAAGAATAAGCAAAACCCAATAAACAAGAGCTTATCACCCTAGAAAGAACCAAATGGGCAGCCCATGTTTGGCTTTTATGCTGCGTTATCGCCTATTTATGGGGAATAACCAAGTTTCATAGGCTCTGCCTTGCCTAAAAACCAAACATACGGCTGAAAATTCAACCATTAAAAATCAACACGCCCAAGAGAATATGAGAGGTGGTAATGCATTAAATAGTGTAATTTTACTACTCACTTTTAGCTAAGCCATACAATAACAGAGCCTTTTTATGAAAACAGAAATTCGCTACCGCTTTGAAACCTCGCAAGTTGCTAACCGCTTTGTGCATGTACTAAAAGATTGGCCCGTAAACCAAGTTAAAACTCGCCTATTTAATGGCGGCGACAGTGTAAAAGTCACTTACGAGTATGATGAAAGCGGGTTTGATTACACCTCTGCCGAGCTAGATGATTTAGCAGAGCAGCACGGTGGTAAAGAAGTTTAAACACATAACAACAAAAAGCTATTACAGCCCAATTAGCCATTAACTTTGCTTTAATGGCTAGCGCGTTTTATCACTTTACGTTTTATTCGTGATATTTACGGATCATCGCCACTTTACCGTTTTCAACTTCTATTACTTCCATCATTACTGATGTGTACTCGATTGGCTGCTTACTTTGCGGATGAATGCCCTTAGCGTGGTTTTTATAACGAATCGCAAAGCCGCTATCGTTAAATACAAAGGTATTAAGCAGCTCGCTTTCGTATAAGGTGTGCGCGCCTAAATAAAAACGCATGCCCTTACGCATTAGTTTTTTACCCTCTGCAGTGCGAGAGTCATCTACTTGATACGGTATGTGCTGGCTGCCTACATCGTCTGTTAATAAATTAAGGTAGGCTTCAAGCTCTTTTTCACTTGCGTTAGGCGCTTGCGTGGCGGTCATTGTTTTGTAGTAATGCTGTGCAAATTTGTTTAAGTCCAGTGCCTTTTCAGCATTAACCGAAAAGGTACTCACTAATAGCAAAGCTAATGTAAATAGTCGTTTCATCACTTCTTCCTTGTAGTTAAAAGTATTGATTTATTTATAGGTACACTATATTCACATGTTCAAAAATAAAACAAATATTTTTAAGTTAATAAACCTACATTTTGCTTTTTACTCTATTGGTTGCCACGCTGTTGGCTGGATCGTCGGGCCAAAAATGCTTGGGGTAACGTCCTTTCATTTCTTTTTGTACATCGCGATAACTACTAGCCCAAAAGTGCGCAAGATCTTGCGTAAGCTGTAATGAACGCTTACCTGGCGAGAGTAATTCAATAAGCAGCGGCAGTTTGCCATTTGCAAGCATTGGCGTACTTGTTAAACCATACACTTCTTGCATGCGCACGCTAAGTTTTGCGGGGCCATCTAGCTGGTAATTAATTTTTATATTTGAGCCACTCGGTACCGTTAACCTAAGCGGTAACAGTGTTTTTAGGGCTGTTTGCTGTGTCCAGTCAAAACAATTTTGCAGTGCTTCAAAGTAATTAAACTTTTTAAGCTGCTCCAGCGTTTTTATATCCTGTAAATATACGCCTAACCAATCATCAGCTGTTTCGATAAGTTGCTGCTCGCTTATTGCCGGGAACGTATCTGGCATAAACTGACTGGCTAAACTCATGCGTATTAATAATTGCTGCGCATCGGGTTGTTCATTAAATAATGCAAAGCCGTGTTTGGTAAATAAATTAAGCCACGCTTTGGCGCGCTCGGTTTTATCAAGCTTTTGCTTACTTGGTTGGCTTGTAAGCGTAATAGCGCCGAGCTTTACTTCGTCTTGATGGATAAAGCGCGCGGTTTTTTCATCAAACTCACAGCGGGTAAGCGTAGTAAACAAATGCGGTAAGTAATCTTGTAGCTCAAATGGGCTAAGTGCGGTGGCGGCAAAAATACGCGTGCCTTTATGGCCGCCCATACTTGCAATAGCAAGGTAGTCATCGTTATGCCAGTAATCGGTGTTTAAATCAGCGCCCGCCCCATTGGCAAGTAAGTAGCCATTGCCGCGTTTTTTTGCAATGCGATCGGGGTAAGCTAATGCCACCAGCAAACCTAAATACTCGGTGTTTAGCTCGCTGTTACTGTCGGTTACTTTTAAACGGCTTTGCCAGTATTTTAACTGCTGTTTAAATACTGGGTGTGGCCTTTGTTGTTGGCTATGTAGCGCCAAGCTTAGCTCGTTGGCGCTGTTTATTCGGCTCTCAAGCAGCGCCACTAAATAAAGTGCTAAGCGATAAATACCAGGGAGTTCTGCCTCAAGCGCTTGCGCTTTTAAAAGCATATGCGCTAAGCGAATATCCGCCCCAAAACCCAGCATGTTGCTGCCCAATTTGGTTAACTTACCTTTAGAGTCGATGGCTTCAAGCATGGTTAGTAAGCTTGCCGCTTGCGTGCATTGCTGCGCTGTTGGCGTATCAAGCAAGGTGAGTTCGCTGATATTTGCGCCCCACTGTTTTGCCTCCAGCATAAGTTGGCTTATGTCTGAGGTGAGTATTTCGGGGCTATCGTGGCTATTGCGTCGCTCAAAGGTTTGCTTTGAGCCAAGCCTGTAAACAACACCGGGTTCTATTCGCCCTGCACGCCCTGCTCGCTGCACAGCAGAGGAGCGCGATATACTTTGTGTTGTAAGCTCAGTTACGCCTGTTTTTAAGTTATAGCTCGCTGCGCGGCGTTTGCCGCTATCAATAACAATGCGAATGCCTTCAATGGTTAAACTGGTTTCGGCTACATTGGTGGTAAGCACAATTTTGCGCATACCTTTAGGCGCAGGGGCAATCGCCGCTTGCTGATTGGCTTTATCTTGCTCGCCAAATAATGTGGCAACTAAGCAGTTACTTGGTAAATCATTAAGGGCCTGTTCTACGCGTACTATTTCAAATTGCCCAGGCAAAAACACCAGCGCACTGCCGCTTTGCTCGTTAAGTGCTTGTTTTATTAAAGAGGGAATAGCATCAAGCCAGCGGCTTTCATCTTTTATTGGTATATATACTTCGTCTATGGGGTAACTACGCCCGCTTGATTGTATAACCGGGCAATCAAAAAACTGCGTATAGCGCTCAGTATCAAGGGTGGCCGACATAAGTAGTATGGTTAAATCGTCGCGCAGCGCACTTTGGGTCTCTAAAGCAAAGGCCAGTGAGGTGTCGGCCGCAATTGAGCGTTCATGAAATTCATCAAATATCAGTAAATCTATATCGCTTAATTCGGGGTCGTTTTGTAGCATGCGGGTAAGCATGCCCTCGGTGACTATTTCAAGGCGCGTATTACTACTTACTTTGCTTTCACCACGTACTCGCAAACCAACACTCTGCCCCACTTTTTCGTTTTGGCACTGTGCTAAGTAATTGGCAATATTACGTGCTGCTAAGCGGCGCGGCTCAAGCATTACAATACGTTTAAAATGGCCGTCGCGCATAAGCTGTAGCGGTAACCAGGTTGATTTACCCGCACCAGGCGGTGCTTGTAATAACGTTATGGGGTTACTTTGTAATGTAGTTAGAAGTTGTTGATATATGTTTTGAACCGGCAGCACTGCTATTTACCCAAAATTGCTTTGTAGGCATTGTAACAAAAACCAAAAATAAACGCGCCGCAAAAGCAGATGAGTTTACGCGTATCCATAATCAGAAATAATTACAGACCGCTCTGTACATTTTTTAAGAACATACGCGCTGCAATAAAAGTAACGCCTCGCTTAAATATATAAATCAATGATTATAAACATAAAATAAAAAGTTTAACTGATTGGTACACGCTTTGCTCCTTTTATACTGAACGTTAATTAAAGCTAAGTAAGGAGATACTTATGAACAACGATCGTATGAAAGGTAATTGGAACGAACTTAAAGGTAAGGCGCAACAAAAATGGGGCGATCTTACTGACGACGATTTAGACAAAATTGAAGGTAGCCGTACAGAGCTAGTAGGTAAAATCCAGCAGCAGTACGGTAAATCTAAAGAAGAAGCAGAGCGCGAAGTAGACGAGTTTGAAAAAACTCACTAATCGCTAACTTCTAAAAAAACCGCCATTTGGCGGTTTTTTTGTTTTACGGCTTAAATAAAAGTACGTTATTTACGCTTTTAATTGGTTACCTATAGGCAGCTGCCTAATACGCTTACCACAAGCGGCAAAAATAGCGTTACACAATGCAGGGGCGTAAACCGGTGTTGCGGGCTCGCCTACACCAGCAGGTGGTGCATCGCTTTGTATTATTTCTACTTCTACCTCTAGTGGTGAGTCGCTCATACGCGGTACGCGGTAATCGTGAAAATTACTTTGCTGCACGCGGCCTTTATCAAAGGTAATACCCTCGCTTATTGCGGTTGTAATACCGTAAATAGAGCCACCTTGCGTTTGATTTTTAACGGTATCGGTGTTTACAACCGTACCTGCATCAATAGCTACCCACGATTTAATCACGTTTAAATCACCAGCATCCGATACCTCTACCTCAACCACAGTAGCCACATACGTTAGAAAGCTGCGGTGCGCAGCAATGCCTAACCCGCGACCTTTTGGCAGCTTTCGGCCCCATTTACTTATCTCAGCCACTTTTTCAATAACATGGCGTAATTTACCAATATCTAATGGATAAACGTCTTTATCGGCGCCATAGTTATCGTACGAGGCATTTTGCTCGGTTACATCTAAAATACGATCAGGGCCTATGGTTTCAAGTAAATAGTCTTTTTGGTCACGCCCTGCTTTGTGCGCAGCTTCAGCAATAAATGACTGAATAGCAAAAGCATGAAAAATATTTGATACCGAACGCATCCAGCCTACTCTTGTTTTAGCAGGTGCTTCGCCGTTTTCTAGCTTTAAATTAGGTGAGTTTATGGGGTTATCGGTAAAGCCTAAGCGCAGCTCAAAACCTGCAGGCGACGTTGCACCTTCTTGAAAGGTCGACATAATTGGCGAAAACGCCGTACGATGTAAATAAGCTTCTATGTTACCTTTTGCATCTAATGACGCTTCAATATGTTGAGCCGATACCGCATGATAAAAACTGTGCTGAATATCATCCTCTCGCGTCCATTGTACGCGTATGGGTTGTCCTACTTTCATTGAAATGTAAGCAGCTTCTGCTGAAAAGTCAGGTTTTGATTTACGCCCAAACCCGCCACCTAACATGGTTACATGCACGTTAATTTGGCTCTCTTCCATACCAAGTAACGCAGCTACGGTTTTCATATCAGCTTGCGGGTTTTGCGTTGCAGCCCAAATATCAACGCGGTCTTTATGATACATCGCCGTGGCGCAAGGTGGCTCCATTGGTGCTTGGGCCAAATGCGGCGCGTAATAATCGGCTACTAACTTATTGCTCGATTTAGCCAGTACGCTTGCTGCATCGCCTTTTTCGCGTACATGCGCTTGCGGCTCATTAACGGTTTGTAATAGCGACTTTTTAAAACTCTCTGAATTATAATCGCCGTTTTTACCATCATCCCACACCACTTTTAGTGCTTTACGCGCCTGCCATACAGCCCAGGTATTTTTAGCAACAATAGCAATGCCGCCTTTTGGCTGAAATTGCGGCGCACCTTTTGGTACAGGCATTTCAATAATATCAACTACGCCATTAATTGCTTTAGCGACGCTGGCATCAAACGATTTAACCACACCACCTACTACCGGTGGGCGCTCAATCATAGCCACCAGCGCTTTTGGCTCGCGAACATCAGCAGCAAATGTGGCTTTACCGGTTACTAAATCGGTTAAATCTATATGCGCCATACCGGTATTTATATAACGCCATTCTTTACGTGTTTTAAGTGTTAACTTGTCTGGCTCTGGCGGGGTAATACCAAGTGCGAGGTCGATTAAGTCTTTATAGGCAAGCGTTTTACCTGAGCTGTGGGTAACCACGTGCTGATTAGCTGTACAGGTTTGCGGCTCAACGTTCCAATATTTAACGGCTGCGTGCTGCATCATGTAGCGTACACTTGCACCCATTTCGCGCAGGCGCTGCATGTTGTAGCGAATACTGCGCGAGCCATCGGTATTTTGATCCCCATATTTAGGGTCGCCCTTACCTTGAATAACCACTACTTTATCCCATGCAGCTTCCATTTCGTCTGCCACAATTTGGGCAATGGCGGTACGAATTTGCTGGCCCATTTCAGAGCGATGACAGGTTATTTCAACCATGCCATCGGGGCGCAGCGCTATAAATAAGTTAGCACGCTTTGCTTGCTCAGAGGGTTGCTCTAACACGCCTGCAAACGCTTTTGGTGCACTGCCTACAAAATAAGTGCCTAATACTAATGCGCCTATTGCGCTGGTTTTTAAAAATTGGCGACGGTTTAAGTCAAAGTACGTATTGTCGTTTTTCATACTTCTTCCCCTTGTTCATTTGGGTCAAAATATTCAACGCCCGCAATGGTTTTAGCCGCCGACTTAATCGCTTTATGAATACGCGGATACGTGCCACAACGACAAATATTGCCCGACATATTACTCACTATTTCATCATCAGTGGGATTAGGGTTAGCGGCTAATAAGCTTGCCGCTTGCATTATTTGCCCACACTGACAAAACCCACATTGCGGCACTTTATGCTCGACCCAGGCTTTTTGCACTGGGTGGTCGCCTTGCTCGCTTAACCCTTCAATAGAGGTAATAGCACGCCCTGCCACAGCCGATACCGGTAATATGCACGAGCGCTGCGCTACGCCATCAATATGTATGGTGCACGCACCACATTGCGCCATACCACAGCCAAACTTAGGCCCGGTTAAATTTAATTCATCTCGAAGATACCAAAGCACCGGCGTTGACGGATCGCCTGTAAACTCATGTTTATTACCATTAACGGTAAGCGTGATCATATTTAACTCCTTGGCAAAGCGCTTTAAAGGAATGCCTTGTTGCGCGAGAACGGTTTGAATAATTGCTACTTTTTTAGCCTACCACTTAGAATTGGTTTATTGAAATTTTTATCGGCGAAACGCCAACCTATAGCTGTTATTAAGTGGCAGCTTTATTAGATAGAGATAAGAAGGGTTTACTGATTCTACTTAGCACTTATAACTGACTCATTTAATAACTGCTCATCATTTTTATATACTTCAAGCCAACCAGGTGGCGATGTATCGCAACCAATTACAGTAACGTGTAATATGTAACTATAGCGTCCGTTTATAAACGTATAGTGGTGATTGCCGCCGCTACCCTCAAAGGTAATATCACCGTTAAATAAAACCAGATCAGGCTTATCCTTTGGCCTTTTATCACTACTCCACACCGCATAACGGTAATTTCTATCACCTAAATCATCAACGCGAATATGGTAGCTAGCCGTTTTCCAATCGAGTACTGGCTCTTCAAATGTATTAATACTTGAATGAAGTGATTGCTTGTCTTGTTCAATTAAGCGTTTAGCAAATGCCTGCTCTTTAGCTGTGTGGCTATTTATACCGATAATTTTACCGTCAGTATTAACCCACATCACGCCGTTATTTAGCATAATGCCGCGCCAACCAACTTTATCCCAATCGGTATTAATATTAGAGCTGCCCATAACGGCAACTAGCTCGTCGTCAAACACTTCATCAAAGCGGTTAATAAACTCAGCTTCATTTTTAATGTCGGGCAATGGATATTGCCTTTTTAGAGGGTAGCGAATATGCGCAGCAATCGCAGTTTTATCCTGCGCTTTAAAAGCAGCAATAACAGGTAAAACACTCTCGTGATACTTCTGCTCAAGCGCAAATGTGTTTGATGTGAAAAGTAGGAATAGGCAAAGCAATATGTAATTTAGATACTTCATTGTAGCCCTTTATTTAAAGTTATTGAGAATGCATTGTATAAAGGTAGGTAATAACTGACACTAAGTGAAAATATAAGATCAGAAGCAACTTTATAAAAATATAATGTATCTTAAGGCTCTAGGTAGCCTTATATTTCTAAATTACAACTTTGGATTTTCTAACTTTTTTAATAAAAGGTTAAATACATTTTCTTGAATGCCTTCTAAATATTCCAACCATTCATTATCATACAGAATATTAAAAATGTGATCATAATTATTTTTTTTACTTATATTATCTGATAAAACCTTCAATTCTGACGACCAGCTAGGATCAATTTTATCAAATCGCCGCTGATCAATAATATTCATAAGCTTTTCCACGTCATTTTCTAATTTATATAGTTTTTTAAAATCACTTTCTAATATTTTATATTTATCTGGAGACAAAAATCTTAGGCGTATAACAGAGTTAGACAATTTATTATGAGCGATTATAAATTTTTGATGAAACTCTAGTGTCGACTTTAAAGAACGCTCCCACTTTCCTATGGCAATAACTTGCTTGTCTTCTGAAGAACTTCTTAATGACTCCAAGCAACTTTTCGTTTCTAGTTGATATAAAGTACAATACATCCAACTGTGGAAATATTCTCCTTTTATGCAGCTAAGTATTTCGAATCTTTCATATGCCCCGTCAATCCGTTTTCGACTCTTATACTCAACAATTGCGATAATCACGGCATAAATAGTTCCCACTCCCCCAATCCAGCTACCCAAATCAGGCCAAAAATTAGAATGTCCATTAGAGTGGTAGAGGATTTCATAAGCACCTATAGAAGTAATAAGAAGAGCAATAAATGTCATTAATACAAATTTCTTTCTATTCCAAAGCCCTGTAATTTTATCCCTCAAAATAACTAATCCTTATTTAAATAACTTACAAATACACCAGCGGCTTAAGTAACTAAAATTTCATTTAGTTTTGGCGACTAATATTTTCAAATTATTACTACTAAGCAATTGCTTCATATAAGTTTTTCAACGTTTACCTAATATTAATTCAGTTAAAGAGAAATCACCAATAGTGCCTGCATAACCATATTATATGATTTCAACTGATTGTTCTTAAACAAGGTAATAAAAGTAAAAAACGAGCCTAATTTGGCTCGTTTTGTTTTACTGATAGCTGACAGCTAAAAACTGACCGCTGCTCTTTTACTCTGGCTCATACCCCAAATTAGGCGACAGCCATCTTTCAGCCTCTTCGAGCGTCATATTAGTTCGCTTGGCGTAATCTTCCACCTGATCCTTTTGAATAGATGCTACGGCATAATATTTTGCCTCTGGGTGTGAGAAATACCAGCCCGAAACCGCAGCCCCTGGCCACATGGCGTATGAGCTGGTGAGCTGCATGCCAATGCGTTTTTCGGTATCGAGTAACTGCCAAATTTTCTTTTTCTCGGTGTGCTCTGGGCACGCGGGGTAACCCGGCGCTGGGCGAATACCTTGGTAGTTTTCGCGAATTAGCTCATCGTTACTTAAGTTTTCATCGGCTGCGTAACCCCAATACTCTTTGCGCACTTGTTCGTGCAGGTATTCGGCAAAGGCTTCTGCGAGCCTGTCGGCAACCGCTTTTACCATTATTTTATTGTAGTCGTCTTGCTTGGCATCGAACGCGTCGGCTAGGTCGTCTTCTTCTAAACCGCCCGTTACTGCAAACGCGCCAAAGTAATCAGGTGTGCCTTTTGGCGCAATGTAGTCGGCTAAACAATAGTTAGCAAAGTCGGTTTTTTCGGTTTGCTGGCGTAAATGGCATGAGGTAGTTAACAGCTCTTTGCGGGTTTCGTCGGTGTAAATTTCTATGTCATCACCCACGCGGTTTGCAGGGAATAAACCAATTACACCTAAAGGTTGCAAAGCACCTGACTTTTCAAGGTCGTCGAGCATGTCGTTAGCGTCTTTAAATAAGCTACGTGCTTGCTCGCCAACGACTTCATCGTCCATTATGCGCGGGTATTTACCAGCGATTGACCACGTCATAAAGTATGGGGTCCAATCTATATATTTACGTAACGTGGCGATTGATACATTTTTAAATTCGGTCACGCCCAGCTTTTTAGGCACCGGTGGCGTGTAATTATCCCAATCAAGCTTGGCTGCGTTATCGCGGGCACGCTGTATGGTAACGGGTTTTGAACGTGGCTTTTTGCGCGCTTGTTGCTCGCGTACTTTTTCGTACTCGGCTTTAGTTTTTTCTAAAAAGGCCGGTTTTAGCTCTTTAGATAATAAGCTTGATACCACGCCCACTGCACGGCTGGCGTTATTTACGTACACTACGCCTTTGTCGTACTGCGGTTCAATTTTAACGGCAGTATGCGCTTTAGAGGTCGTTGCGCCGCCAATCATAAGTGGTAGCTCAAAACCTCGGCGGGTCATTTCTTTGGCTACGTGTACCATTTCATCAAGCGATGGGGTAATTAAACCCGAAAGACCAATTATGTCGGCTTTTTCGTCAATCGCGGTTTGCAGTATTTTTTCAGCAGGTACCATTACGCCTAAATCGATTACTTCGTAGTTATTACATTGCAGTACTACGCCTACAATGTTTTTACCAATGTCGTGCACGTCGCCTTTTACGGTGGCCATAACTACTTTACCGTTAGTGGCGCCTTCTTCTTTTTCAGCTTCTATGAATGGGTCTAGGTAGGCCACTGCGCGCTTCATTACGCGGGCAGATTTAACAACCTGCGGTAAAAACATTTTACCTGCACCAAATAAATCCCCTACCACGTTCATGCCATCCATTAATGGCCCTTCAATTACGTGAATAGGTTTATCGGCAGCTGCGCGGCACTCTTCCGTGTCTTCATCTATAAAGGTAGTTATGCCTTTTACAAGGGCGTGCTCTAGGCGTTTTTCAACAGGCCATGTGCGCCATTCTAAATCTTCTACGCGTTCGGCTTGTGCCATACCCGAAAACTTAGGGGCTATTTCTACTAAGCGCTCACCTGCACCTGGGTCGGTGTTAAGGATTACATCTTCTACGGCTTTGCGAAGTTCCTCGGGGATATCGTCGTAAACTGCAAGCTGGCCTGCGTTTACAATACCCATATCCATACCCGCTTTTATCGCGTGGTATAGAAACACCGAGTGAATCGCTTCACGTACGGGGTTATTACCCCTAAACGAAAACGAGACATTAGACACCCCGCCCGACACTTTACAGTGTGGTAAGTTTTGTTTAATTCGGCGTGTACCTTCAATAAATTCTACTGCGTAATTGTCGTGCTCTTCTATACCGGTGGCTACGGCAAATATATTAGGATCGAAAATAATATCTTCCGGCGGGAAGCCAATCTCTTCGACTAATATTTTGTAGCTGCGTTCACATATTTCGTATTTACGGTCTGCGGTGTCGGCTTGGCCGTCTGTATCAAACGCCATTACAACAGCGGCGGCGCCAAAACGTTTAATAATTTTAGCTTGGCGTTTAAACGGCTCTTCGCCCTCTTTAAGCGATATTGAGTTAACAATGGCCTTGCCTTGAATACATTTAAGCCCTGCTTCTATTACTTCCCATTTAGAGGAGTCGACCATAATGGGCACTTTAGAAATATCGGGCTCTGAGGCAATTAAGTTTAAAAACTTAACCATGGCCGCTTTTGAGTCCAACATGGCTTCGTCCATGTTTATATCAATAACTTGGGCGCCGTTTTCTACTTGCTCGCGGGCAACATTCAGGGCGGTCTCGTAATCTTCTTCCATGATTAAGCGTTTAAACATGGCAGAGCCGGTTACGTTGGTACGCTCGCCAACATTGGTAAATACTGCAATTTGCTGGGTCATGTTGGCTCCTAGTTTAAGTTACAGGCTTCAAGGCCTGATAAACGCATGCGAACATCAAGCTCTGGTAATGCGCGAGGTTTTACCCCTTCAAGCCCTTTGGCAAACGCACGAATATGCGCAGGCGTGGTACCACAGCAACCACCAACAATATTTATAAAGCCCGATTTGCCCCAATCTATAATCTCTTTCGCCATGTCCTCTGCTTCTAGGTCGTACTCACCAAACTCATTTGGTAAACCTGCATTTGGGTGTACTGAGGTAAAGGTTTCGCACACGCGCGAAAGCTCCTCTACGTATTGGCGAAGTAAGTCTGGCCCTAGGGCGCAGTTAAGGCCTATAGAAAGCGGCTTAATATGGCGAATAGAATTATAAAATGCTTCGGTTGTTTGCCCCGAAAGTGTACGCCCAGAGGCATCGGTAATTGTGCCTGAGATCATTACGGGTAATGTACGCCCTGCTTGCTCAAACGCTTCTTCTACTGCGAATGAGGCTGCTTTTGCATTTAGCGTGTCGAATATGGTTTCGATAAGTATTAAATCAGCGCCGCCTTCCATTAATGCAAGGGTAGACTCAACATAGGCAGTAACCAGCTTATCAAAGGTAATATTACGATAGCCTGGGTCGTTTACATCTGGCGAAATTGAGCAGGTTTTAGAGGTTGGCCCTAACACACCGGCTACGTAGCGTGGTTTTTCTGGAGTTTTAGCGGTGAATTCGTCACATATTGCGCGTGCGAGTTTGGCCGACTCTAGGTTTACTTCACGGCTTATGCTTGCCATGTCGTAATCTTCCATCGAAATGGTGGTTGAGTTAAAGGTATTGGTTTCAATAATGTCTGCACCGGCGGCTAAAAAGCTGCGATGTATATCGGTTATTAACTCAGGTTTTGTAAGGCTTAATAAATCGTTATTGCCTTTTATTAGCACGTGCCAGTCTTTAAAGCGCTCGCCTCGGTAGTCTTCTTCTTCAAGCTTGTGAGTTTGGATCATGGTGCCCATGGCGCCATCTAAAATTAAAATACGCTTTTTTAATGCAGCGCTTAATTCGCTGTGTTTATTATTGTTTTGCACGTTATTCGGCATAGTTGTTAGTCCTCACATCTTGGCTAACTAAATTAATATCATAAGGGGTCGTTTGGTACACGTAGTAATTTAACCAGTTCGAAAACAGCAAAAAAGCATGGCTTTGCCACGTTTTTGACGGCTTTTTGCTTGCATCGTTATCTGGAAAATAGTTTTCGGGTTTTGGCGCATCAGGACTTTTTTGTAAATCGCGCTCGTACTCTGCTTTTAATGTGTCGGCATCGTATTCTGGGTGGCCGGTTATAAACACTTGGCTGCCCGACTTATTTTTCATTAAGTAAGCGCCTACTTTTTCAGAGCCAGCCAGCACGACTATATCGTCGCAGGCATTTATTTTATTTATATCTATGTGGCCATAACGTGAGTGCGGCACTAAAAAGGTGTCGTCGAAGCCACGAGTAAGTGCCCCGTGATCAAAGTAACACTGGTGAGTAAACACGCCACATAGTTTATCTTCTTTTAAATCGCGTTTTAAATTGTAACGGTGATACAGCGCCGCATGCGCCGCCCAGCACGAAAACAGCGTAGAGGTAACGTGCTGCTCTGCCCAATCAATAATCACTTTTAGCTCATCCCAGTAGGCTACATCGTCGTATTCAAGGTGTGCGAGTGGCGCGCCGGTAACAATTAACGCATCGTAGTTATTGTCTTTCACTTCTGAAAAATAACGGTAAAAGGTATCTAGGTGCTCTTCTGAGTTGCTACTGCTACGGTGCGTATCTAGGCGCAGTAGCTCTACATTTACTTGTAAAGGAGAATTGGCAAGCAAACGAATAAACTGCACTTCGGTTTCTACTTTATTAGGCATTAAATTTAAAATAGCCAAACGCATAGGACGAATTTCTTGCGTTTTTGCGCGACTTTTTGGCATTACAAACACGTTTTCTTCACGTAAACGGGCAATAGCCGGTAGCTCGTCTTTCACTGTAATTGGCATATTTTTTACTCCTACTCATAAAAACCGAGAATTTATACGCTCTCATTATGAACAGTATGCTAAAAATATCAACCTCTAGATGTATAGATGTCTAAATGAAATTTATTCATGATTTTATACTTTATCAACCTGCAGCCATTAGCGCTTTAAAACCCGCCATTCGTTGACTGTTTCACCCGTGAGCCACTACAATACAACATTGAAATTTTTATTATTATTTGAAGGCTTTCCTCCATGGTTTTACCTGATAAGTTTATATTCTCGATGAGTCGAGTATCTAAAGTTGTGCCACCTAAGCGCACAATTTTAAAAGATATTTCGTTGCACTTTTTCCCTGGCGCTAAAATTGGTGTGCTAGGTTTAAATGGTGCTGGTAAATCTACATTACTTCGCATTATGGCCGGTGTTGACCAAGACTTTGAAGGTGAAGCTCGCCCTCAACCTGGTACTAAAATTGGTTACTTACCGCAAGAGCCAGTACTGGACGAAAGCAAAACAGTACGCGAAATAGTTGAAGAAGCTGTTGGCGAAGTAAAACATGCCCTTAATCGCCTTGACGAAGTGTACAACGAGTATGCAATGGAAGACGCTGACTTTGACGCCCTAGCAAAAGAGCAAGGCGAGCTTGAAGCAATCATTCAAGCGCACGATGGTCACAACATCGATAACGTTTTAGAACGCGCTGCTGATGCACTTCGTTTACCTGAGTGGGATGCTAAAATTGAGCACCTTTCAGGTGGTGAGCGCCGCCGTGTTGCTATTTGTCGTTTATTACTCGAAAAGCCAGATATGCTTATTCTCGATGAGCCTACTAACCACTTAGATGCTGAGTCGGTAGCTTGGCTTGAGCGCTTCTTACATGATTACGAAGGCACTGTTGTGGCGGTAACGCATGACCGTTACTTCCTTGATAATGTAGCTGGCTGGATACTAGAGCTTGACCGTGGTGAAGGTATTCCATGGGAAGGTAACTACTCTTCTTGGCTTGAGCAAAAAGATGCGCGCTTACAACAAGAGCAAAAATCTGAAAAAGCACGTCAAAAATCAATTGCTCAAGAACTTGAGTGGGTACGTTCAAACCCTAAAGGTCGTCAAGCTAAGTCTAAAGCGCGTATGGCGCAGTTTAGCGAGCTACAGCAGTCTGATTATCAAAAGCGTAACGAAACTAACGAGCTATTTATTCCACCTGGTCCGCGTTTAGGTGACCAAGTGCTTGAAGTTAATAATTTACGTAAGAGTTTTGGCGACCGCGTATTAATCGACGATTTAAGCTTTAGTATGCCAAAAGGCGCGATTGTGGGCATTATTGGTGCCAATGGCGCGGGTAAATCAACCCTATTTAAAATGCTAAGCGGCGAAGAGCAACCAGATAGCGGCAGCATTAGCGTAGGTGAAACTGTAGAATTAGCAACGGTTGATCAGTTCCGTGGCAACATGGACGAAAGCAAAACTGTATTCCAAGAAATATCTGACGGACAAGACGTACTAAAAATTGGTAACTTTGAGTTCCCAAGCCGTGCATACGTTAGCCGCTTTAACTTTAAAGGTAACGATCAGCAAAAGTTTGTAAAAGACTTATCTGGTGGTGAGCGTAACCGTTTACACCTTGCTAAGCTTTTAAAAGCGGGTGGTAACGTAGTACTACTGGATGAGCCAACCAATGACCTTGATGTTGAAACACTACGCGCCCTTGAGAACGCTATTTTAGAGTTCCCAGGCTGTGTAATGTGTATATCGCATGACCGTTGGTTCCTTGACCGTATTGCAACACACATTTTAGATTACCGCGACGAAGGCCAAATTAACTTCTTTGATGGTAACTACACTGAATACGAAGAGTGGCTTAAAAAGACCTTAGGCGCAGAAGCTGCACAACCTAAGCGTATTAAGTATAAAAAAATTGGTTAATTGTTAACTGATATAACAAACCCTGCATTTATGCGGGGTTTTTTTATGCCATTTTTTATCGCTATGGGCTATTTCCCGCTATGCTTGATTTAAATATTACAATAAAGGCACTCGTTTTATGGAAAATCGACGTCAGTTCTCGCGTATTCTTTTTTCAACCGCGGCTCAATTAGAATTTGCAGGAGAGAGCTACCCATGCAAATTACTCGATGTATCTTTACATGGCGCACTCATTACTAAATGCGCGGCGTTTAGTGGCACAAAAAATAGCGAAGCCACCTTGCGCTTTACCTTGCCACAAAGCGATATAGAAATAAAAATGGAGGTGTTTATTTGCCACATAGAAGATCAACACATCGGCCTTAATTGCCACCATATAGATATAAACAGCATTACCTATTTAAAACGGCTAGTTGAACTTAATTTAGCCGATGAACAATTACTTCATCGTGAGCTTGCCTCATTGATTGAATAACGGCAATAGACTCCCTTAGTTAAGTTTATTACCATAGCGCAAACTTTATTATTGATACGGTTATGCGCCTAAACCCTCACTTACCTTTGGTCTATCACAGTAATTATTCGTTTAGCTTTGACCCTAAGCACCGATTTGTAATGAGTAAATTTGCTCATTTATATGAGCAGGTTAAAGGTTTAGGCATTGCAGGTAATAATTTAGTAGAGCCTATTTTGGGCTCCCCCGAGCCGCTTGAACTGGTACACTGCGAAAACTACATTCACGATTTATGGCATAACCGCCTAGACGAAAAAGCCATGCGCCGCATTGGCTTACCTTGGTCGCAACCGCTAATGGACCGCACATTCACCGCCCCACAAGGCACGTTACAAACTGCACGCTTAGCATTAAAGCATGGCTTAGCCTGTCATTTAGCAGGTGGTACGCACCATGCACACACTGATTTTGGCTCAGGTTTTTGTATGGTGAACGACTTAGCCTTTACCGCGCAAACATTAATACAAAGCGGTGAGGTGACCAACGTGCTCATTTTTGATTTAGACGTACACCAAGGCGATGGCACAGCTGCAATGCTTGCACATCAGCCGTATGCGTATACATGCTCTATACACTGCGAAAAAAACTTCCCGTTTAGAAAATCCCCCAGCGATTTAGACATAGGCCTTGCTAACAATATGCAAGACGCAGAATACTTAGGCGTTGTGGATGATACGCTGCAGTTTTTACTAAAAGAGCTCAACCCCGATTTAGTCTTATACGATGCCGGTGTAGATATTTGGCAAGACGATGGCTTAGGCAAACTAGATATAAGCTGGGACGGCATTAAACAGCGTGACCATTTAGTGTTTAAGCGCTGCCTTGAACATAACACCGCTATTGCCAGTGTTATTGGTGGCGGCTACGACAGAGACCATACGCGTTTAGCGCAGCGCCATGCAATAGTGATTGAGCAGGCTGCTGGTTTTTAATGAAATGAAATGAAATAACTTAATTCACGTTCTTATTAATATTAAAAATAATAAGAACGAACCATTAGAAAACTAATTACCGCCATTACATTAATTTTATTAAGTTTTATAAGCTCTGCACAGCTACTCGCTAATGACTCATTACCACTATTGCCTGCAATAACGTTAAACATGGCTGATGGTTCATCCGTTCACACACAAGATTTATTAGGCCAGCCTTACGTTTTACATTTTTGGGCTACGTGGTGCCTATATTGTAAAAAGCTGCAACCAGCACTTGAGAAAATAAAACATAAAGGCTTAAAGGTCATTGCGGTAAACTTTGAAGAAAACGACGATGCTCCCCCCGCTAAAGTAATAAGTGATAGAGGCTACACATTTAAAACAGCTATTAAAGCCGATGCCATAGCAAAACAGTTAGGAATAAGAGGCACACCCACTACCCTATTTATTAATAAAGCTGGGCGTATAATTTATTTAACGAACACTTCAAACCCTGAAGACGAAAACCTACACGTATATGCTAGGACTTTATTACACGAAGTGAGCAACTAAGCGCATAAATACATCTTAATTAGTAAATAGGCTTACTTAGCCTAACAATAAATCACCAGCTTAGCGCACTATATACTACACTTTAAGCTCATAAATTAATTGAGATTATTATGCGTTTACTTCTTACATTGTTGCTCATTACTATAAGCGGATACGCTTTTGCTGAGGAAGAGGCAGCAGAATTGCCACCACTCAACCCCAAATACAAGGCTGAGCATGCAATAGCACTGGTGAATAAAGGTTCAGGGATTTATGCGTTTAACTTACCCGGCTATAAATTACCGCACGATGTACAAGTGGTGTATAGGATTAAAAACCCCGATGTGGCTTTTTTAGATGTTGTGCGCAACGCAGAGCTTATAACGCTAAAGCCCAAACCTTTTAATATTCAACGCTTAATGCGCGGTGAAGAAATAACCATTACCGCAGATGTGTACGAGGGCAATTACAAAAAAGCAGGTAGCCTAATTTACACAAACAGAACAATAGAATTGAGTAAACAGCTATATGCTCGCCAATTAAAAGATTTAGCTAAACCTAGCCCCTGGCAAGAATACGTCATGATAGACCTAGGTAGCACAGAGCGAATTTACATACATAAAATTAGCCAAGCACCTAGTTTCAGCCACTTAATTTTTGTAGATTTGGTAAATGCCTGTATGCAAAAGTTTAGAACCTCAACCCTCCTTCCTAGCCAGAATGAGTTAACGTATAAATTTATAAACTGCGGCACCCTAAAACCTTTGTTTTACGAAGCAGAAAGTTTAAATAAATAGCTTAATAAGCATACTCAGCAATTATGTTTATACCTTCTTGCATGACTTCCACTGACTGGCCAGCAAAGCCTAGACGCAAGTAACTAAAGTGTTTAGGTTTTAAGCTTCTATAAGAGTCGCAGAAATAAAACTCTGATTCTGTTTGCAAATAAATACTGCGCTTGTGTAGATGCTTTTTAATATTAGCCGTATCTATGTTTAAGTTAACCCACATTGCCATCCCACCATCGGGCTTTTTATACTCAATAGGTAAACCTTTCACCTGCAGTGCTCTTAATGAGTTATCCATAGCTTCATACCTATGCTTGTATAGCTTAGTCATTCGCTTTAAATGACGTTCAAACGCGCCCTCTTTCATAAAGTGCGCTAAAGCTAATTGCATAACCACATCATTTTTATGATTCATTAACTGCTTCCACGCATTAAGCTGTGCGATAACATCAGGGGCAGCGCAAATGTAACCGATTCTGGCTGCGGAAAACATAATTTTAGAGAATGTAGAAAGGTAAATAACTATACCCGCAGGGTCATCCGCCGCCATTGGTTGTAACGGGTGACATTGGTAATGAAACTCATGGTCATAGTCATCCTCTATAATCATTACGCCATGTTGGTAACATAACTGATAAATTTGCATACGCCGTGTAGGCGATAAAGTAACAGTTGTCGGGTACTGATGCAGCGGCGTTAAGTACAGCATTTTAATTGAGAAACGGCTAAGTTGCGCTTTCAAATCATCAATACATAAACCGTATTCATCTTGTTTTATATCTACTAATTGTGCGCCACATGCCGCAAAAGCTTTACGGGCTGGTGGATATCCTAACGTTTCTACAGCAACAAAATCGTTAGTGCTAATAAATGCTTTAGAGATTAAAAATAGTGCTTCTTGTGAGCCATTACACACGAGTAAGTCGCTTGTTTTTAAGTTACGCGCTTTATATAAGTAATTGCTTATTTGCACTTTTAACTCACTCACACCGCTTATATCACCATAATGAAATTTACTGGTATCTACATGGTTAAAAACATGACTTAAGGAGCGTTTAAATTCTTTATATGGGAAGCTATTAAGATCGGGAAGCCCACCTGCAAAATTATACTTATAATTATTTAAATTCATTGCAGGAGCTGGAACTGCTAACTCTTTGGCAAATTTATAGGCTTTAGGTGTTAAGACTGGCACTTGCTTAGTATTAGCGCTGCCTTGGATAGGTAAGGTTTGCGTTACTTTATAACCGCTACGCTCATGAGACTCTAACCATCCCTCAGCCACTAATAGTTGTAAAGCATTCATTATTGTATGGCGATTTAATTGATAAGCTTTCGCCATCTCTCTAGCTGAACTTAACTTAGCGCCAACCGCAATATCACCTTCAATAATTGCAGTACGAATAGCTTGCGCTAGCTGCAAATACTTTGCCTTATATTGCTTATTAAATTTTATATTAAGTGGCTGCATGTATTTTCTATCTGGTATAGGTAAAAGTTATATTCTGGTTGTTTTTACTAAACCAAATAAGCGTACATTTATTGCTCTTTAATAGCAAAAAATGGAGCTAATAATGTTCACTCAGCATATACATAAAACAAACAAGGTTGTTTTAGAACCACTAAACCATAAACACTTAAATGGATTATATAAAGCAGGTAAGCACCCTAAAGTATGGCAATGGGTACTAGTTAACTACACAAAAACCCCTGAAATGCTAAAAGAGTGGTTTTTAACACAGGCGCAATTTAATAAAAACGAACAGATTGTTTTTGCGATTATTGACACAAATACACAGCAAGTAGTAGGTACAACACGATTATTTAAATTAGATAAACACAACCTGAGTGCTGAAATAGGCCACACCTTTATTAGTAATGACTGGCAGCGAACTTACATAAATACACATGCTAAATTTTTACTGCTCAAATACGCATTTGATGATCTTAATTTAGTGAGAATTACATTTAATACTCATGAATATAATCAAAAATCACGTAATGCTATTGCACGTTTAGGTGCACGTTTTGAAGGACTCGCTTATAAAGATAGAAAGCTCAGCAATGGTAGCTATAGAAACACAGCAAAATTTAGCATAGTTGATGAGCAATGGCCGAACATAAAATTGCAACTAGAGGAGAAGCTCTAATGTACCCACCTTCGCATTTTCAAGAGCATGATATTAAACGTTTGCAGGCATTGGTTGAGCAATTTCCGCTAGCGAGTATTTTAACGCCCAGCTCGCAAAGTGATTTAAATAATATATGCCATGTACCTGTACTATATGATCCCATTTGTAATGTATTCATTGCACACGTAGCTAAACATAACCCACTAACACAATGTGATAAACGTTCTGTAAAATTACACTTTAATGGTGATAGCTGCTATCTATCTCCCTCGTATAGTAATAATAAAACACTGCCAAGCTGGCTTTACTCATCAGTACAAGTCACTGCAAAGGTAGTGATTATTAAAAGCGACAGCGAGAAAGAAAAAATAATGAGTCAATTAACAACCCATTTTGAGCAAACCTTTAAGCCCATGTGGAATATTAATGATATGCCCAAAAGTAGGCGTCAAGCAATGTATCAACAATTAAGCTTTATAGAGTTTACTCCCACTCACTGGAGTGGAAACTTTAAGCTAAGCCAAAATAAATCAGCAGAAATTAGAGCCCAAATAAAAGAAAACCTAAAGCAAGCTCATAAACACTCTATTGCCGCTTTATTTCAAACATGAAAAAAGGCCCTTTCGAGCCTTTGGATTAACTTTGGAAATATAAAGCTTTAAAAAATTATATCAGTGTAAGCAGTTGTGGCGCTGCGCTGTGGTAGTCAACGGCCATAGCAATACTGAGTG
The DNA here is from genome assembly GCF_001400005.1 of Pseudoalteromonas sp. P1-30. Lineage (NCBI taxonomy): Bacteria > Pseudomonadati > Pseudomonadota > Gammaproteobacteria > Alteromonadales > Pseudoalteromonadaceae > Pseudoalteromonas > Pseudoalteromonas sp. P1-30. The sequence continues at coordinate 129,861 of NZ_LKBC01000007.1, read as the reverse complement.
CTGTAATATTTATAATAGAAAAAGCAAACACTTGGCGTGCCCAGCTCGTTAAATTAACATTACGGCGATAGCCACGCAGGGCCATAAGTAACCACCAAAAACTGGTAATACACGCCACTGCCATAAAGGCGGCGCCAGTGTAGCCACTTATTGGTAATAGCATGACGACTAAAGCGTACACAGCAATATAAAGTACAATATGGCGCTTCGCTTTATCAATCCCTTGCGCTACGGGTAATACGGGGATACCTGCGGCTTGGTAATCTTTAAAGCGAAAAATAGCAATGGCATATGAATGCGGCATTTGCCACAGACTAAACATAACTAATAGTATTAATGCACCCATATCGAACTGCCCGGTTACAGCGCAGTAACCTACAACAGGGGGCACTGCGCCAGAAAGGCTACCTACAAACGTGCCATAAACTGAGTTGCGCTTCATGTAAAGGCTATAAACCCCAACATAAATGACATAGCCAAACGCTGCAAAAAATACCGCGGCTTGTGTGGTGTAAGCAATGAGTAAACCAAACCCTACAACACCCAATAAAACCCCGTGACTCAGTGCAGCAAAGGCCGACATTTCGCCTGTTACTGTAACCCGCGTACGAGTACGTGCCATGGCTACATCTATGTCCCTATCAATTACATTGTTGATAGCACAGCCCGATGCAACCACAAGTGACAAGCCAATAAGCGTAACAACCATTAGCCATGGGTCTATATCCCCGCGCGAGGCAAGTAAAAAACCGCCTGCAACGCTGATAAGGTTGCCCATAATAATGCCTGGCTTAGTCACTGATAAATAACGACGAAACATCTTCAACTCCTAGTACATCATCATTGCGTTAGATTCGTAAATTATCCAAACCGATAACCCAACAACCATGACGATAATTAGGGCACTGAATAAAAATGAGAAGGTACTTGCACGGCCATCTTCTGTCGTAAAATTAAGGTGTAAAAAGTATTTTAAGTGCACCCAAATTTGTACAATAGCTAAAGTAACAATGCTCCAAAGCGTAGTTACTTTTGAAAAGTCGCCTTCCATTACCATGTAAAACGGTATCGCGGTTAAAATTAGTGATAGCACAAAGCCTATTAAGTACGTTTTAACACTGCCATGAGACTCATCATGGTGCTCGTTTTGCATTTGCTTTAACGCGTGCGCTTCGCTGTGGCTCATTACATTGCTCCCATTAAATAAACAACGGTAAATACACAAATCCAAACAATGTCTAAGAAGTGCCAAAATAGGCTTAGGCAGCTTAAGCGTGTCACTGTTTGTTTACCTAAGCCGCGTTTAGCCACTTCTATCATCATAATACTCATCCAAATTAGACCCGCAGTTACGTGCAAACCATGTAAGCCTACTAACGAGAAGAATGAGGTTAAAAAGGCACTTTGTTGTGGACCATTGCCATGCACAATTAGGTGATGAAATTCGTAAATTTCCATGCCTATAAACACAGCACCTAAACAAAAGGTAATAAACAACCAGGTGAGTGTTAGTGCCTTTTTTTGCCCTTGTGCGGCAATCATGGCAAAGCCAAAGGTAATACTACTAATGAGTAGCGCCGCTGTTTCTACAGCAACAAAGTCGAGTTCAAAAATGTCTTTACCTGATACACCACCGGCTGTGTTCATAAACAGCACGGCGTAAGTGGCAAAAAACGAGGCAAACAATAGGCAATCGGTCATTAGGTATAACCAAAAGCCAAAGATTGTATCGCCAGAGGTATCGTGATGCTCATGTGCATGAGCATCGTGCGAAACTGAGTCTAAATGGGCAGTTTCTACATTCGCAGATAGTGTACTCACGCGCTTAGCTCCTTATTTCCACTAGAATTATACGCAGCTTCAATACGTGCGATTTCATCAGGTTGTATATAGTAATCAACATCGCTGGTGTAACAACGCTTGATAAATAAGGCAATTGCGCCAACAAAACCAACGGCAGCTAACCACCAGATATGCCAGATCATGGCAAAGCTAAATACAGTTAAGCTTGCTGCAATTAACACCCCAGATGCTGTGTTTTTAGGCATATGAATTGGGCTGTAGCTTGCTTTTGTTTGATACGCTTGGCCTTTTTCTTTCGCTTCGGTCCAGGCATCAATGTCATCAACGTGAGGAATAGTGGCAAAGTTATACACTTGTGGAGGTGAGCTAGTTGCCCATTCTAGTGTATGGCCGTTCCACGGATCGCCGGTTGTATCGTCAAGTGCTTCGCGGTCTCTAAAGCTAACAAAGAGCTGCACAACTTGGAAAATAATACCAAACATAATAATGACAGCACCGCCTGCAGCAATGTATAACCACATGTTCCAATCTGGGTTATTAGTGTGGTTTAAGCGACGTGTCATACCTAAGAAGCCAAGTACATACAACGGCATAAACGCCACGAAGAAACCAACTATCCAACACCAGAAAGACGCTTTACCCCATTTTTCGCTAAGCTTAAAGCCCATTGCTTTAGGGAACCAAAATACAAAACCTGCAAGGTAGCCAAATACAGCGCCACCAATAATTGTGTTATGGAAATGCGCAATTAAGAATAAACTGTTATGCAACACGTAATCGGCACCCGGAATAGCCAGTAGTACGCCGGTCATACCGCCTACTGTAAAGGTAACCATAAAGCCTAATGTCCAAAGTACAGGAACGCTGATACGTAAACGGCCGCGGTAAATGGTAAACAACCAGTTGAATAGCTTAACGCCAGTTGGGACGGCAATAACCATGGTCATTACCCCAAAGAACGCATTAACGTTGGCGCTCGACCCCATGGTGAAAAAGTGGTGTAGCCAAACAATAAAACCTAAAATAGAGATTGCACCGCTGGCATACACCATCGATTTGTAACCAAATAAACGTTTACCGGCAAAGGTTGAGATAATTTCAGAAAAAATACCAAAAGCAGGCAGTACTAAAATATAAACCTCAGGGTGACCCCACGCCCAAAACAGGTTGATGTACATCATGGCGTTGCCGCCCGCTGCATTGGTAAAAAAGTGAAAATCAAGGTAACGGTCAAGCGTTAGCATGCCCAGCACAGCAGTTAAAATAGGGAAAGATGCTGCAATTAAGATATTTGCCCATGTACATGCCCATGTAAAAATTGGCATTTTCATTAGGGTCATACCTGGGGCACGCATTTTAAACACAGTCGCTAAAAAGTTTACTGCAGTTAAAAGTGTACCGAGCCCGGAAATTTGCAAGGCCCATATATAATAATCGACCCCCACCCCAGGGCTAAAGGTCAGCTCCGAAAGCGGCGGATACGCCACCCAACCTGTTTTTGCAAACTCACCAAATACAAGCGACAAGTTAATTAAAATGGCACCGCTGGCAGTAAACCAAAAACTTAGGTTATTTAAAAATGGAAAAGCGACATCGCGTGCGCCAATTTGCAGTGGCAATACAATGTTCATTAGGCCAATCATAAATGGCATAGCCATAAATATGATCATGATAACGCCGTGCGCTGTAAATATTTGGTCGTAATGCTCAGGAGGCAAATAACCAGGTGCACCACTAGTAGCAAGTGCTAACTGCGCACGCATCATAATGGCATCAGAAAAACCACGAAACAGCATTATTAATGCTAAAAAGATGTACATTACGCCTAAGCGTTTATGATCAACAGAGGTGATCCAATCGTGCCAAAGCACGCCCCACTTTTTATATTTAGTAATAAGCCCGGCAATAATAAGCCCGGCAATCGCTATCACCGTCATGGTAACCATTATAATTGGCTCATGAAACGGAATTGCGTCGAGTGAAAGTTTACCTAAAAACGACATTATTATTCCTCGCCCTGGCTGTGAGATGAAGGCATTGCGTGTTCATTCATTTCATGGTGCTTTTTGCTCATTTGCCCATGCTCGCTCATCGCTTGATGTTTTTTGTTCATATCGCCATGTGCCTGCATATACTTCATAACAATGGTATGAAATAGGCCGTCGTCGACCTTGCCATAATAGGCAACAGGATTGTTTTCACTGGCTTTTGCAAGCTCAACATAATTGGCATGAGTGAGGTTATTAGCATTGGCTTTAACGCTTGTTACCCACGTGTCAAAATCAGCTTGTGTTGGGGTGGCAATGGCATTGAACTTCATACCGGTAAAACCTGCGCCACTGTAATTAGCAGAAAAGCCTTTAAATGTGCCCGGCTCATTTGCGATTAAATGAAGCTTGGTTTCCATGCCTGCCATAGAATAAATTTGACTACCTAGCTGAGGAATAAAAAACGAGTTCATTGTGCTTTCTGAAGTGATTTTGTATTCCACCGGCACATTTGCCGGAAATACCAATTCATTTACCGTTGCAATACCTTGCTCTGGGTAAATAAATAGCCACTTCCAGTTTAATGAAACCACCTCTACAGTGAGGTGCTCGCCTTTACCCTCAATAGGTTTATAGGGGTCTAAGTCTTGGGTAGACTGCCAGGTAATAACACCTAAAATAATAACGATAACAATAGGAACAGCCCAAACAACGGCTTCAATCTTATTTGAATGAGCCCATTTTGGTGCATAAATTTCATGATCTTGTGTGTCTCGGTATTTCCATGCGAAATACAAAGTCATCACAATAACGGGGATTACTACGAGCAGCATAAGGACAGTAGCAATGATGATTAAGTTTTTCTCATCAATACCTATTTGGCCTTTTGGATCGAGTATCCCGCCTTTACAGCCTGACAACGCCAGCACCGTACTAGCTAAAGCAATATTACAAAGGTTACGAATTAACAAGGGAGTATCCTACAAACCTAGAGTTTTAATTTGCTGCTTTGAATAAAAATTAAGCAACGATTTTTCAATAAAAACCCAAGTTAACTAGAACTAAATTATAAAAATAAAGGGGACTGAACCCGCTGCAAGTGGATGCAAAAAAATACCTAGCAACAAACCCAGCTTCTAAACGCATTTATATAACGTAATAAAAGTTAACTTGGGTGAGTGTTGGTTGGCTGACGTGATAAAAACACGCGGCTACATTGCTAATGCAAACTTTAATTATTTACAGCAAGAAAAAATAATTAAAACCAGCAACAATTGAAGCCTTACAGACAACCTGTAAAGCTAGGTGGAGCACGACAACCATGTGCAGCGGACACAGGTTGGTGTACTTTTGTCTCGCGAAAAGCGAAAGCGGCTTTACGAAGGATTATTCCAGCACGACGCGCCGGAAAAATATGGAACAATAACCAGCAAAGGCCAATGAGTAACTGACTAGATATGATCGGATGAGCTAAAAATTGCGTAACGTGCAGCAAAACAGGCTCAACAATAGAGCCATTGCTAAACAACGCTTCAAGCTGAAAGGCATCCTCTAATGCACCACTTAGCAGCATTACCGTATTAAACACTAATAATGTTATAGCGACACACACGCCCTTGCCCGCTTTATTCAAGCGCTCACACGTTTGCGGTTTGCTAGAAGCAAAAGCCGTATTTGTATGATGCAAAGAAAGTGTGTTCAAAGACATTAACCTACTAAATGACTAATAACAAAATTAGAGTAATAAAGCGCGCAATGGAAAAATTAAAAAAACATTGCTGCTGTAAGCCCTAAAACGAGGTGCTAAATACAATCAAACCGGCTAGCACACATTTACCTAGTGAGAATTGATCCGTATCAAATAAACTTTCAAAACTTACTGAAAGTTCGATGCTGAGTATAACAAAGAGAGTTTTCGGTTCAACAAAAAATATAAAGTTTTGCGTTAAGCTTTCGCAGCTATTTTGTTAATAAAAAATAACAGAATAAAAATAAAGACTTAGTTTATAAATATTTTATATTTAGGAAGCGTGAGGAGTAGAGATAAGAGGGATTAATGAAGTTAAAAATAAAGCCGCACAAACAAAAACAGCCCAAATTCAGTCACCACCGAACTTGAGCCGCCTTTCACACTGACAACATCTTCACACACATATAAAGATTCTTGGTTTACACTGCGTGGCAATTGTAGGGAATAAAAACAACTCAAAACCGGTCACCACCGACCTTGAGTTGCCTTTCACACTGACAACATCTTCACACACAATATAAAGANTGAGTTGCCTTTCACACTGACAACATCTTCACACACAATATAAAGATTCTTTTAAGCGAGGCTAACTTTTATGCCTCAAGCTTATGACTGGAGCCTTGCTCTGTGTCTATGGTTAAACTTTAGAGTGTTAGCTCCAATTTGACAAACGAGAAAAATAAACCTAATAGGTGAAAAAAACTAAACTATAGACCTTGGTCTAATACATTAAGGTTGTGTTTAATTAAAAGAAGATATGAGCACTAAATATACAGGTACAAAAAAAGCGCCATAAGGCGCTTTTTGTCATTAAGCTACGGCTTAAATAATTTGGTTTTCTTTCCAGGCTTGCTCTTTAGCCATACGCTTTTTACGCTTATCACATGGATCGTCACAATCACAGGCTTTATCAATACCTACCGAGCCTAATCCACCGCAACTACTTGCCATAGATTTTCTTTGCACGATCATACCAACAGCCATAGCTATCACGATTAAAATTAATAAACCAAATGTAAGAAGAAAAAGTGACATTGCTTAGCCCCTATTGATCAGCAATAAATTATGCTCAAACATTGTTGAGCGACCGCTAAATTATACACCCAAAACCCACATAGATGCGAGAGAAGTCTATTTCAAAAAATCGGTTGTAATATGCGTTTAGCACGAATAAAGTTTTAGCTAAACGCTATTATATTACAAATAAGGTTTAAATGCAGTGCTCGCGTAAGTCACAATGCCTTTGTCTGATTTAGACATTAAGTACACAGGTAAATCGTGCTTTTCAGCGTATGCTTTAGCATCGTCCATTCCCATAACCGTTAATGCGGTTGCTAAGCCATCTGCGGTCATTGCACTAGGATGTAATACAGTAACCGACACTAAGTCATGTTTGATTGGCATGCCTGTTACTGGGTCTATTAAATGAGTGTAGGTTTCGCCAGCCATTTTATAAAAAATACGGTAGTCACCTGATGTTGCAATGCCATTCGTACCGGGCGCTAATACACGGTGAACTTTTCGCTCGCCTGGTGGCGCATCTGGCTGCTCTATCGCGATTTTCCAATCTTGGTTATTTGGCTTTTCACCGCCAATGCGCAGCTCCCCACCTATTTCTACCATGTAGTTACTAATATTTTGGCTTTCAAGTAATTGCGCTACTTTATCAATGCCATACCCTTTCGCTGTAGCCGAAAACGACAGCTCTAAACCATCAACTGTTTTAGCAAGGCCCTGCTCAGTAAGATTAAGTTTATCTACACCAATTTTTTCAATCATTGCAGCAAGTGCTTCATCACTTGGGCGCTTAGTTGGTTTTTTATCAGGTCCAAAGCCCCATAAATCTATTAACGGGCCCATCGTTACATCGAGCGTTTTGGTCGACTTACCTAAACGAATCGATTCACTCACCACAGCCCTAAAGTCTTCACTAATTGGCATAACCTGGTTGGCGGGTAATTTATTAAATGTGTTAATTTCAGAATCGGGGATATACGTAGACATAGACTGATTAACCGCTTTCAATTGCGTATCTATTTGCTGCTGTAATTTAGTGGCATCAACGCTTTTATCGTCGGCAAAGTATTTAATATGATAGGTGGTGCCCATCGTTTTGCCTTCTAAAAATACCTCCTGAGGTGTTTTTTCAGCCCCACAGCCAGAGATAAATAGCATTATAGTTAATAAAAAAATACTGATAGCGCCTTGAGAACTGCTTACTCTGTTCATTAAATTAGCCCATGTAAAATAAAATAAAAAAAGCCCCGTAGCACAAAGTGCGACGAGGCCCGTATTTTAACCAAAACTAAGCTGTTTTGATATGGGTGTTAGCCACCGAAGTCATCTAGTAAGATGTTTTCGTCTTCTACACCTAGGTCTTTAAGCATGCCGATAACAGCCGCGTTCATCATTGGAGGACCACACATGTAGAACTCACAATCTTCTGGCGCTTCATGATCTTTCAAGTAGTTTTCATAAAGTACGTTATGGATAAAGCCTGTGTAACCTTCCCAGTTATCTTCTGGTTGTGGATCAGACAATGCGGTATGCCATACAAAGTTATCGTTTTCAGCTGCTAAGCCATCGAAATCTTCAACATAGAACATTTCACGCTCAGAACGCGCACCATACCAGAAACTAATCTTACGCTTAGAGTTTAAACGCTTAAGTTGGTCAAAGATATGTGAACGCATTGGTGCCATACCTGCACCACCACCTACGAATACCATTTCAGCGTCGGTGTCTTTAGCGAAGAACTCACCAAATGGACCTGAAATAGTTACCTTGTCGCCTGCTTTAAGTGACCAAATGTACGATGACATTTTACCACATGGTAGGCTTAGGTTTCTTGGCGGCGGCGTAGCAATACGCACGTTAAGCATGATAATGCCTTCTTCTTCTGGGTAGTTAGCCATTGAGTATGCACGAATTGTTTCGTCGTCTACTTTTGACTCCAGGTCGAAGAAACCAAAGTGATTCCAGTCGCCACGATACTCTTCAGGGATATCGAAATCTGCGTATTTAACATGGTGAGCAGGCGCTTCGATTTGGATGTAACCACCCGCACGGAAAGGCACTGATTCGCCATCTGGAATTTGTAGCTTAAGCTCTTTAATGAACGTTGCTTTATTATCGTTAGAGATAACTTCACAATCCCATTTTTTAACACCGAAAATTGACTCTTCAAGTTCAATTTCCATGTCGTTTTTAACATTTACCTGACACGCTAAACGACAGCCTTCACGGGCTTCACCTTTAGAAATGTGATCAAGTTCTGTTGGTAAGATATCGCCACCACCTTCTTTAATGTGTACACGACACTGACCACAAGAGCCACCGCCACCACATGCAGATGATACGAAAATACCTGATTCAGATAGCGCGCCTAAAAGCTTGCTACCTGCTGATGTTTTAATGGCTTTGTCTGGATCGCCATTAATACCGATGATGATGTCACCGCTTGCAACTAACTTAGATTTAGCACCAATGATAACTAAAACTAGTAGTACAACGATAGCGATGAAAACACCAACGCCTAAGAAAATCTCATAACTCATGATTTATCCTCGCTACCTTTACAGTGAAATACCAGAGAATGACATAAAGCCAAGACCCATTAAACCAACAGTGATGAAGGTAATACCTAAACCACGTAGGCCGTCTGGCACGTCTGAATATTTCATTTTCTCACGGATACCTGCAAGTAATGTGATTGCAAGCGCCCAACCAACACCAGCGCCAACACCATAAACAACAGACTCGCCGAAGTTATAGTTACGCTCAACCATGAATGATACCGCACCAAAAATCGCACAGTTAACTGTGATTAGTGGTAAGAAGATACCTAATGCGTTGTAAAGTGCAGGGAAAAACTTATCTAATGCCATTTCCAAAATTTGCACGAGTGCTGCAATAACACCAATGAACGTTAAGAAACGTAAAAAGCTAAGGTCTGCTTCAGGGTAACCAAGCCACTCTAATGCACCCGGTGCAAGTACGGCATGGTAAACCAAGTTATTTACTGGTACAGAAATACCCAGTACCACAATAACGGCTACACCTAGGCCAATTGATGTAGTTACTTTTTTAGATACTGCTAAGAAAGTACACATACCTAGGAAGAAAGCTAAAGCTAAGTTTTCAATAAAAACCGCTTTTACAAATAAACTAATATAATGTTCCACTGCTTGCCCCTTACGCTTTAGCTTCTACTTGGTCTTTCTTATAAGTACGAAGTACCCATATGAATAAACCAATGATGAAGAATGCACTCGGTGGTAAAATCAATAGACCCATAGGTTGATACCAACCACCATCTTGTACTAATGGGATAATATCAACACCGAATAGTGTTCCTTTACCAAATAGCTCACGAATGAAACCAACAGTAAGTAATACCACTGAGTAGCCTAAGCCATTACCAATACCATCTAAAAATGACATAAGTGGCGGCGACTTCATTGCGTACGCTTCAGCACGACCCATTACAATACAGTTAGTAATGATTAGGCCAACGAATACAGAAAGCTCTTTCGCCGTAGCGTAAGAGAATGCTTGTAATACTTGGTCTACAACAATTACTAGTGAAGCAATGATCGTCATCTGTACGATAATACGTACTGATGAAGGTATGTGGTTACGAATGCTTGAAATGAACAAGCTAGAAAACGCCGTTACTAATGTCAAAGCAATTGACATGATTAAGGCATTTTTTAAGCTAGACGTTACCGCCAGAGCAGAACAAATACCAAGTACTTGTAATGCGATTGGGTTGTTAGCTAAAACCGGACCAAATAGGACCGACTTCATTTCTTTAGTATCAGCCATTATTTCAACGCTCCTTCACGTACCTTCGCAAGGAAAGGACCAAAGCCGTTTTCACCAGTCCAAAAGTCAACTGTGTGATCAACACCATTAGAAGTTAGTGTAGCACCTGATAAACCATCAATTTGATGTTCGTTGCTAGCACCGCTTTTCATAATGTTAATAGGTAACTCTTTACCTTGCCATTTAGCTGTCCATTGTGGGTTTTGAATTTCGCCACCCAGGCCTGGTGTTTCGCTATGCTTGTAAAAGTTGATGTTTTTAACTGTTTCGCCATCGCTTTCAAGCGCTAAGAAACCATACATTACACCCCAAAGGCCGTAACCTTGGATAGGTAAAATGATTGCATCTGTAGAGCCATCTTCTTTTTTAGAGATGTAAACAGGTGAGTTTTTAGTCATACGCTGAATACCAGCGATGTCCTTAATCCCTTCTGCTTTAAGTGCAAAACTTCTTTGTTGGTCGAATTTCGATTTTTCGAAATCAAATGAGTTTGGATCAGCATCTTCAACAAATTCGCCAGTGTCCATATCAACAACACGTGCTTCGATTTTGCCATCGAATGTGTCAGATACAGAGTTTGCGATTTCAATATCAGCTGCTGCTAAGATATTACGTTGAATATCTTGAGTTTTATTAGCTTGCTGTAAAGGACGAAGCTGTACAGAAGCAAACGATACAATAATTGCACACACTAAACATAGTGCCACAACAACCGTTAACGTTTTGCCGATTGATTCGTTATTACTAGACATTACGTGCCAACCTCCGCTTGATATTAGCTTGCACTACAAAGTGATCGAACAGTGGAGCAAATAAGTTAGCAAATAAGATTGCTAGCATCATGCCTTCTGGGAAAGCAGGGTTTACTACACGGATCATAACTACCATAAAGCCAATAAGCGCGCCGTATGCGAACTTACCTTTATCGGTAAATGCAGCTGATACAGGGTCAGTAGCCATAAAGAACATACCAAACGCAAAACCACCCAGTACTAAATGCCAATGCCAAGGCATTGCAAATACAGGATTGCTCTCAGAGCCAACCGCATTTAATAAGAATGCAGTTGCCACCATACCTAGGAATACACCTAGTACAATGCGCCAAGAAGCGATGCGAACGTAAATTAAGAATAAGCCACCAATAAGCACAGCAAGCGTAGATGTCTCACCTACAGAACCTTGAATGAAACCGTAAAACGCATTCCACCAGAGCTCCATGTTGCTGTAATCAAGAGTGCCTACAAACGCTTGACCTAGCATAGTTGCACCAGAGAACGAGTCTACTGCAGTCCATACTGTGTCACCTGAAATTTGTGCAGGGTATGCGAAGAATAAAAACGCACGGCCCGCTAATGCAGGGTTTAAGAAGTTACGGCCTGTACCACCAAAGATTTCTTTAGCAATAACAACACCAAACGTAATACCTAACGCCACTTGCCATAAAGGAATAGTCGCAGGCAAAATAAGTGCAAATAATACAGAGGTTACGAAGAAACCTTCGTTAACTTCATGCTTACGCACAGAAGCAAATAGTACTTCCCAAAAACCACCTACTGCAAAAGTAACGGCGTATATTGGTAAGAAGAAGCATGCCCCGTAGAACATTTTAGCGCCCCAGCCCGACTCAGCGGTTAATTCACCACCAAATAACTGGAACAAGCCAACCTGCCAAGAGTTTGCTAGTTCAAAACCTTGTGCTAAAGCACCTGCGGCCTGATGACCGATGTTGAACATACCAAAAAACATAGCTGGGAACGTCGCCATCCACACTAAAATCATCATGCGTTTTAGGTCGATATTATCGCGAACGTGAGTTGCGCCTTTATTTACATAACCTGGCGTGTAAAAAATAGTCGCGGCTGCTTCATACAGGGCGTACCATTTTTCGTGTTTACCACCTGGTTCAAAATGCGGCTCAATGTCTTCTAAAAATTTCTTTAAACCCATCTCTTAGCCTTCCTTCTCGATCGTTGTTAAGCAATCGCGTAGGATAGAACCATACTCGTATTTGCCCGGACAAACGAAGGTACATAACGCTAAATCTTCTTCATCAAGTTCAAGCGCGCCTAATGAAATTGCACTGTCTAAGTCACGTGAAATTAAGTCACGTAATAATAGGGTTGGCAAAATATCTAGCGGCATTACGCGCTCGTAGCTACCAATTGGTACCATGGCACGTTTTGAACCACCTGTAGACGTTGTCATTTTAAATAAACGACTCGGTGCAAGGTGAGAAAGGAATGTACGCGTTACAGAGAATTTATCACTACCTGGTGCAATCCAACCAAACAGCTCTTTTTCGCGACCTTCAAGTAAAACAGATACTTGAACGTGGTAGCGACCTAAGAATGCATGAGGACCTGAAGAAATAGCGCCAGATAAAACAGAACCAGAAATAACACGGTTATCACCGTCTTCTAATTCGCCTGCCACTAAATCATCTAATGAAGCACCTAGTTGTGTTTTCACTAAACGAGGGTTTTTAACGCGAGGACCTGCAAGCGAAATAACACGGTCAGTGTTGATTTCACCAGTAAGGAATAAGTGACCATACGCGATAACGTCTTGGTAACCAATATGCCAAACTTGTTTATTAACAGATACTGCATCAAGGTGATGAATATGAGTACCAACTAAGCCTGCTGGATGCACGCCACCGAACTCATGTACTTCTACTTGAGCGATAGACGAGCTAGGAACTTGACTGCCAGCTTGCTTACATACAAATACTTTGCCATCGGTCAAACGCGAAACAACAGCAAGACCCGCTTCAAATGCAGCTGCATTTTCGGCAATAATTACTGCAGGATCTGCAGCAAGAGGGTTTGTGTCGATAGCGGTTACAAATATAGAGCTAGGATTTGCATCCAACGCAGCTATTTTGCTAAATGGGCGAGCACGAAGTGCTGTCCATTGACCTGACTGAACAAGTACTTCTTTGGCTTTTTCACGCGATAAGCTTGCAAGCTCATCTGCATTGAAAGAGTCAAAGGTGATTTGCTCACTGCCGTTTACTTCAATAACAACAGATTGCAGCACACGTTTAGCACCACGATTAATTTCTTTTACTGTACCAGAAGCTGGTGCAGTAAATAGGACGCCTGGGTTCTTTTTGTCTTCAAAAAGTACCTGGCCTTTTTTGACTTGGTCATCCACACGAACATGCATGGTTGGACGCATACCGATAAACTCTTCACCTAGCACAGCTACACGTTTGATGGCAGAACCATCATGAATAACTTGCTGAGGCGCGCCCTCTATGGGTAAATCCAGACCTTTTTTTATGTTGATCATACGCACTTGCATTAATTAACGGAAAGAAACTGAAAAATCGTATCAACCACGTCGCCACTTGAGTTATCCAAGATATATCAAGGTACAAAAGAACAACTTGCTAGGAATATCAAACAAGCAACGCAGTAAAACTCCTCACATATTGCTTCGATTTTAACATCATTATGTACGACTATGCGAGTGTATTTATGAAAATTATACGACAGAAACGCTTATTTAGTTTTGTTAAGTGTTTTAAATAAAAATCAAGGTAGACCAAAGTGGTAGCCTAAGCACCTAACTGCCACAAAATATCTAAAACACTAAAAGCAAAAAAGCCGCAATAAGCGACTTTTTATAATTACAAAGTATGATTAGTCAATCATGTTTGCAATTGGCTTCACTGCATCTACATCTTGCTCATAGTCAACAGCGTCAATGCCAAAACCAAATAAACGTAAAAATTCGTTATGGTAGCCTACATAATCGGTTAGCTCATCAATTGAGCTCGTATCTACTTTATCCCAAACAGCTTGCACACGTGCTTGTACATCGTCTTCTAGCTCTTTGTAGTTTTGGAATAAGTGGCCGCCCTCGTCAAAGCGTGGGTTTTCACCGTATAGGTTTTCGCTAAATAAAGCATGAATTTGCTCAATAGTGCCTTCATAAGTGCCATCGGCTTTCATTACTTTAAATAAAGCAGAGATATATAGCGGCATAATAGGAATAGCAGAGCTTGCCTGAGTAACAACAGCATTTAACGACGACACATAGGCTTGACCATTTAAATCTTTTGTCGATTCTTTAATTGCGGCAGTTGCACGGTCTAAATCTTCTTTTGCTTTACCTATTGTTGCGTGCCCGTAGATTGGCCACGTTAACTCTTTACCTATATAAGTATAAGCCGTGGTTTTAAAGTTATCGGCTAGTACGTCTGCTTCTTTTAATGCATCAATCCACATTTCCCAATCCTCACCGCCCATCACTTTAATGGTGTTGTCGATGTCATCTTGGCTTGCGGCTTCTACTGTTACTTCGTCAATTTCGCGCTTTGACGTATTTAAATTTTTTGTAGTTACAGCACTGCCAATAGGTTTAAGTGTAGATGAATACACCTCACCTGTATTTGGATCGGTACGACGAGGCGATGCTAAGCTGTAAATAATACAGTCTACTTTGCCTAAATCTGCTTTGATTGTCTCGATTGCTTTTTGCTTAATTTCGTTAGAAAACGCATCGCCATTAATATTTTTTGACCAAAGCCCAGCTTCATCTGCAGCGTCTTGAAATGCTGCTGTATTGTACCAACCAGCAGAACCTGTTTTACGCTCTGTACCTTCTTTTTCAAAGAAAATACCCAGTGTTTTAGCCCCACCGCCAAATGCCGCCGTAATACGAGACGCTAAGCCGTAACCAGTAGATGCACCAATTACGAGTACATTTTTAGGCGCATCTTTTAATTCGCCTTGTTGTTTTACATAGTTAATTTGCTCTTGAACATGCTCTGCACATCCTACAGGGTGTGCGTTAGTACAAATAAATCCACGAATTTTAGGCTTAATGACCATTGATCATCCTATATCTTTTACAATAAAAATTAGCGCTAGTTTAAAGGCTAATACTAAAAACACTGATCTGATCAGTTAAAGCTGATCAAATACCCCTATTTATATTGGCTAACCTACATTGTGGTTAATTTAGCTTTGAGCCGCCCATACAATTTGGAGAGTCAGGTGCTTCGCCACCCTGCTCTGAAAATTCATCTGGCGTGTACGTATGAATCGCTAAGGCATGAATATGATTTGCTAGCTCATCTTTTAGTACTTCGTTAATTTGGCGGTGGCGCTGTAGTAATCGTTTACCCGCAAATTCTTCACTTACCACAATTACTTTAAAATGCGACTCACTACCGGCGCTATGCATATGGCTTTCGTTAATTACGTTTAAATGCTTACAGGCAATCGCGCTACTAAGCTTGTCTTGAATTTGTTGTTGCATTGACATTAAAACACCATATTTAGTCACTGATTTGTGCAGCTACTATAACAAGTTAATTTAACTAACTAAATTGCTTTTGTTTAATGTGCTCAATAAAGCGGTACGTTAAGCTGATCCGTGGGTGAGCAAGCGTTGTTTGTTTGGGGATTGCGTGCTGGTAGTCGCGCTGACTATGCCCACTCATCACTAAGCAACTACCGCTTTGTAATTTTAAGTCGGTGACTTTATTGGTGGCTTTTTGTTTTAATTTGAGTACGCGCTCAGCACCAAGTGATATACATACAATGGTAGGTTCAGGGCCTAGTTCTATTTCATCATCACTGTGCCAGCCCATGGTGTCGTTACCATCACGGTAATAATTAACTAATAACGAATTAAGCGGCTTATTTAAATGTCGCTCTAAACGTTTTCGCATTGCTAAAAGCACCTCATCCCACGGCTCTACTATTTGTTTACTGTGTGAGTAACCATATTCAATATTTAAGTCGCTCATAAAACATTGCAAACGTGGAATGGGCCCTGTTCTGCCATACACAGTGACATTAGGCTGCTGCCAATTAAGATTTTTTTGTAAATAATAAAATAAATCGAGGCTTTTTTGCGCACTAAGCGCCTTACTTTGATAAGAAAAGCCGTTTGGTAACTGTTGGGGGTTGGCGTTTTGCCGTTGCATGTTAGAATTTACCTACATTAGATTACTGATCAACAAACCATTATGACGACGCAAGCCCAGCTAGGCGATAAAACATTTACTCTTGAACGTTTCCCTTTGGATCAAAAAAACCGCAGTTTACGAGCGTGGGATTCGGCCGACGAGTACCTTATCAATTATGTTAACGAACATCACCCTGATTGTCGCTCATTACTAATTTTAAACGACGCGTTTGGTGCCCTTGCCTGTTATTTTAGTGAATTAACGGTTTGTTCAGTTAACGATTCTTATATTAGCCACCAAGCTGCAGCCTATAATTTAAAAGAAAATAAACTATCAACAGCCCAATTTACACAGTTAGATAGCTTATCTGCGCTGCCTGAAGAGGTTGATTTAGTACTTATAAAAATACCGCGTAACGTCGGGTTTTTACAGTTTCAATTAAGCGAGTTGAGTGAAGTACTTGCCCCTGGCACACCGGTTATTGCCGCGGGTAAAACAAAGGAAATTCATAACTCAACTATAAAAGCGTTTGAGCAATTTATTGGCGAAACCAAAACAAGTTTGGCCGTTAAAAAGTCGCGTTTAATATTAAGTACAGCTAAAGGCGGTTATAAAGAAGCTAACTTCCCGGTAAGTTGGCAGCTTGAAGGCACTGATTTTAATATAACGAACCATGCCAATGTGTTTTCGCGCGATTCGTTAGATATAGGTGCACGGTTCTTTTTTAATTACTTGCCGCAAACCTCAAAAGCAAAAAGTATTATCGACTTAGGTTGTGGTAATGGTGTGGTGGGTTTAATGACGTTATCACGCTGTCCAAATGCGTCGGTAACCTTTGTTGATGAGTCGTACATGGCGGTCGAATCTGCACGTTTAAATGTAGAACTTAACCAAGCAAATAAATTTGATGATTGCCAATTTATAGAAAACGATTGTTTAACCGGCTTTGCAAGAGACAGTGTGGATATGGTGTTGTGTAACCCTCCATTTCACCAAGCCCAAGCTGTTACCGACCACATTGCGTGGCAAATGTTTAAACAAGCAAAAGATACATTAAAAGAAGGTGGCGAGCTGCGTATTATTGGTAATCGTCATTTAGATTATCACGATAAATTAAATCGTATGTTTGGTAACTGTAAGCTATTAGGTTCAAACAAAAAGTTTGTAGTGCTCAGCGCAACTAAAAATAGTGGGATGCTATAAAATGAAATTAACTAAATTTATTTTAGCCTGTTGCTCCATGCTGGTGTTTAGCGCATGCAGTAACCAGCCAAACCAAGTGATATTAAACCCGGTTTATAAAAGTGGCCAAATTAGCGTTATTTCAGCCAGTTTAAGTACCAGCGTTATTGATTTACGTGGTGATAGCGCAACCCTTAAGCTTGTTGAGTCGGACAAAACCAAAACCTTTGCCAGCCAAGATATTGTAACCTCTGTTAAAAGCGTATTAGATAGCGCGCTAAATCGTAACGGGGCAAGTATTTCAAACCTAGCAACAACCCGCTTTGAACTAGACATTCATGCCTTACAAGCAAAGGTGACTGAAAAGCTCATGAGCCATACCAGCGAAGCGCACATTGAGCTAGGCGTAAGGGTCATTCGCTCTACCAGCAATTTTAGTAAAGTGTATCGTGGCAGTGCTAATTTAGAAGGGCCGCTGAGCCACGATCGCGCCAAAATTGAAGGTCAACTCAATAAGTTGACGGAACAAATTATAACCCGCATTGTATCGGACCCAGAATTAATTGAATTTTTAGAAGGTTAACAATGAAACGATTTTTAATCTGCTTAAGCCTACTATTTAGTGTAAGCACCTTTGCCGCGCAAGAAGGCCGTTTTGTTCAAAAAGACAATATTTTCCCGCGTGTAGAAATAGTCACGTCATTGGGTAGCATTGTGGTTGAGCTAGACCGCTCAAAAGCCCCTATTACGGTAAATAACTTTTTAACCTACGTAATGGATAAAAGTTACCAAGGCAGTATATTCCACCGTGTAGAACGTGATGTTGAAAACGACCGTGACTTTGTAATACAAGGTGGTGGCTACGATAAAGACCTTGATGGCTTACACGAAAACGACCCTATATTTAACGAAAGTGGCAATGGTTTAAAAAATGATATGTACAGCATCGCTATGGCGTATCAAGACCGTGAACCGCATTCAGGAACTCGCCAGTTCTTTTTTAATATGGATGATAACGATCATTTAAACCCAGGTAGAGATTGGGGCTTTGCCGTGTTTGGCAATGTAATGGATGGTTACGACACGCTAGATAAAATTATGGCTGTTGAAACCGGCTTTAATGAAAAAATTGGCTACGACTTTGTACCAAAAACGCCCGTTGTTATTTTAAATATTAAAGTACTTGAGCAAACCCCATTATAAATCACTGAGGTGCAACTAAGTTGCACCCAACGCCAATGAAGGCCCTATGAGCAAAACCCTCTCAGTAAGCGAATATTTCTCGTATTTTAAAGATAAACGTTTAATCAATATTTTTATATTTGGTATGAGCAGTGGTTTTCCATGGGTACTGATTGGCTCTGTGATGTCGGCTTGGCTAAAAGACGAAGGCCTAAGCCGCAGTATGATTGGCTTATTTGGTATTGTATTTGGCGCATACAGCATTAATTTTATGTGGTCGCCGCTTATTGATAGAACCAAACTGCCGTTATTGTACAAGTGGTTTGGGCAACGTCGCAGCTGGATTTTATTTTGCCAAAGCTTTATGTTTATTGGCACCCTGCTTTTAGCGGGGCTTGATTTAAAAGCAAACTTAGCGATTGCCGCCGGCTTGTGTTTACTCATCGCAGTCGCCTCTGCCACACAAGACATAGCAATTGATGCTTTTAGAATAGACACGTTAAGCGAAAACGAATCTCATAAAGCCACTGCAGCTGCTGCTATGGCCACATCGGGTTGGTGGACAGGTTATGCATTACTAGGGGCTATACCTTTTTACATGGCCGATATCCCCTCTTTAGATTGGCCACAAGTGTATTACTTTTTAGCCGCTGTTATGTTGATACTAATGAGCGGCGTGTTATTTGCCAAAGAGCCTAAATCAAACCGAGAAGCTGTTCACGCAGAGCTTGAGCGCGTATACCTTGAAAAACTAGCCAGCATTAAGCAAACGCCCTTTACTAAAGTGATTGCTTGGCTTGGCGTTACAGTGGTTGATCCCTTTAAAACCTTTTTTGCTAAAAATGGGGTTAAAACAGCCCTTGCCTTATTAGCATTTATTTTCTTATTTAAAATAGGCGAAGCTTTTTTAGGGCGTATGTCGATTGTTTTTTATAAAGAAATAGGCTTTAGCAACAGCGATATAGCCACTTTTTCAAAAGTAGGCACTGCAGTACTCACCATTGCTTTTACCTTTGTGGGCAGCTTGTTTAATCAAAAGTACGGCATTGTAAAAGGGCTATTTATAAGTGGTGTAGCTATGGCGGGGTCTAATTTAGCATTTTCGGCTATTGCGCTGGTTGGCCCTAATTTAGGCTTATACGCTTTTGCTATTGTAATTGACGGCTTTACTCAGGCTTGGTCGTTAGTCGCTATGGTGGCATTTATATCGATGTTATGTGACCGGGCATTTAGTGCAACACATTATGCTTTACTGGCTTCGCTTGGGAATTTAGGGCGTACATTGCTTTCAAGTTACAGTGGTGTGGTTATTGATGATTGGCTAATGGGAAATTGGGCATTATTTTTTGTGTTAACGGCATTAATGGTAATACCTTCGCTGGTGTTTTTATATTTGATTAGGCATAAGCTCTATCAGTTAGAGCAAAATTACCATAAAAATATGTAATGCATCCTTGCATTAACGTGATTTGCTTAGGCCGTTCAAGTGCCCCTTATAACACCCTAAGCAAAACAATATTAATCCGCTTTAATTAAGCCTAGCGCTTCATGCGGATCAACTTCAAGTGCATTACAGTAACGTACAAACTCAATAACATCTAAGCGGCGTTCTTGATTTTCAATCTTACCGATAAATGAGTGAGGTGTTCCTAGCACTTGTGCCAGGCTACGCATTGTATGACCCTTTTCATGGCGTTTTGTTTTAAGCCATTTAGTTAGCTTTTCGTTTTCTTCAGAAGAAACAGTCTTGCCCATCATTTTACATCTCCTACTAGATGATATGACATACCCGTCAAAGCAGTAGTCACACAATGATTGGAGGCATATAAGCAGATACCCACTACATTATTCAATAGCAAGCTATTGCTTAAATAAGCAAAGGTATTGCTACTTATTCAACCTACCAATCTATTCAGTGCTAACCCGCAAAAATAGGATATAGGTTTATTTTTATTAAGAGTGAAATTTTGCCCGTCTCACTCTTGGATACATTATATACTATTAACAGTTCGGTTAAATAATTAATTACATAGTTTGCATAAATTTACCCAACCACTAACCTTTACTTATGCTGAATATTTAAGTTAACGTACCAAAAATATTAAGTTTTTTCCTAAAAAAATAATTGTAAGATAAAAGCACTTTGTTACAAATTAACGTGCGAATAACCTTGCTGTATTGATGTTTAAACAACAGTAAGGGTAAAAAGTTCCCATAAATAACGTTTTTCCCTAACTAAGGGACTAAAGAGGAAGTATGTTTAGAGTCTTATTTTTGTTGCCTATTTTACTATGCTTTTTATGGTTTTTGTTTTTACGTCACTACGGAGTACCCATTAAACAAGGTAAAAAAGGCTTTTTATACATACTTGCCTTTTCTGCTTTTGTATTAGGCTTTTTTGTATTAATAATGCAGTTTACCCATTACAGCCCAATTGAATTTTAGGCATTAAAAAAGCCGCTAACGCGGCTTTAATAGCTAAGCGTAAATTGCTTAAACGCTAAAACTTGCACCACACCCACAGGTAGTCGTTGCATTAGGATTAGATACAAAAAAGCGTGCGCCTTCTAACCCTTCGGTGTAATCCACTTCGCCATCAACTAAGTACTGAATACTCATTGGGTCAATAACCAGGGTTACACCATTTTTAACTATTTCTAAATCGCCAGGATTTGCTTTTTCATCAAAAGTAAAACCATATTGAAAACCAGAACAACCACCACCTGTTACGTAAACACGCAGTTTTAAATCTGGATTTTCTTCTTCGTCGATTAACTGTTTAACACGAACAGCAGCTGCATCGCTGAACTTTATTGGTAATTCTTCAGACATTTTAAAACCCTCAATATCGCAATGGCGTGATTATCTAATACCCGAGTGTTTTAATCAAGTATAGTCAAACATCTCTTGAGGTATCTTAGGCTTTTAACTATTGCTTTAGCCGATACGATAGCAAAATGTGTTTTCAGTGATTGCTGTAATATTTGTTAATATAAGTGTTTAAAATTGCAAAATCACAAGGACTTACCTGCACACTTTTGTTAAACTGCTCGCTGAAAAAATGTGGCGGAGAATACAGCATGTGGCTTGAGCAACTCAGGCGTCGATTAGCAAAACCAAAAACCTCTGTGCAATTATGCTTATTAGGCGTAAGTGCTGGTTTAATTGCTGCATTTTTTATTATTTTATTTCGCTTAACGATTCTGTTTTTTCAAAGCTTATTTTTAGACACTCCCGATAATTTTACGACTATCCCCACTATTGAACGGGTTTTAATGCCGTTAATTGCTGCGCTACTGATTGCTACATTTGCTGCATTTACTGGCTTTAAGCACTACCGATTAGGCATTCCTTTTGTTATTCATCGCATTAAACGCCACTACGGGCAAATGCCGCTTTACAACACCGTAAACCAATTTGTTGGTGGTGCACTGGCACTTATTAGTGGTTTTTCGGTGGGCCGCGAAGGGCCATCTGTTCATATGGGCGCCACTGGCGCAAGTATATTAGCCGATAAACTTCATTTACCACATAACGCCATGCGTACATTAAGTGGCTGTGGTGTCGCCGCTGGTATTGCGGCCTCGTTTAATACCCCACTGGCTGCGGTTATTTTTGTAATGGAAGTGGTGCTACGTGAGTACAAAGTGCATATTTTTGTACCAATTATGCTTGCCGCACTAACTGGTGCATTAGCAACCCAATTTGTGTTTGGTGAAGGCTCAGAGCTTGCACTTATTAGCATTACGCCATTGAGTGGTTGGCATTACCCATATTTAATTTTATGTGGCATGGCCTTAGGGGCAATTGCCTATAGCTTTAATCAAAATTTAATGCTGATCATAAAAACATTTAAACCTTTAAGCATGTTTCCTCGTTTACTCATTGCAGGTTGTATTGCGAGTATTATTGCCTATGCAGTGCCCCAAGCAATGGGTTCGGGTATGAGTGCGATTACTATTGCGGTTGAATCGCCTGAAAACGCGCAGCTACTTACCACTATTTTAATAGCTAAACTGCTGGCGACCCTGTTTGCCATTGGCCTAGGAATACCGGGCGGCTTAATAGGTCCCGTTATTGGGCTAGGTGTATTAACAGGTACTTTAATGGCCTTTTTTGCCCAGTTTATAAGCCCAGGTGCTGACATTGCAGGCACATACGGCGTATTAGGAATGGCCGGTTTACTCGCAGCTACATTACATGCGCCGTTAGCAGCATTAACAACTGTGATGGAGCTTACGTCCTCGCCAGAGATTATTGTACCGGCCATGTTAGTGATAACAACCGCCTATGTAACGGCGCTGCAAGTATTTGGCAATCGGTCTATATTTTTGCAACAGCTCGATTTTCAGGGGCTACCCTATCATGTATCACCCGCAACGGAGGCGCTACAAAAAGTGGGCATAATGGATGATATGGATGAGGACTTTAAACTGCTTTATTCAGACGATAAAGAGCAAATTAAAAACACCTTAGACGCCATGGACAGCCAAACCCCTTTAATAGTTTACGATGAAGAAAACGGCTATCGCCTAGCAGAGTACGACCTTACCCTGATGTCGGGCGAAAATATAAATATAAACTACATTAGTTTACAAGGCATTAGCAGCCAGTCGACCTTAGCTGATGCCTTTGATATTTTAAAAGATAAACGCAGCGGCGCCCTGTATGTATACAACTTGCTAGATGATCAGCAAATAATGGGGCTATTACGCTGGGATCAAATAAATAATATTTTAACTATTCGTAACAGCCTACTTTAGGATTCTTATGAGCGCTTTACTAATTTATAAAACACTGCACATTTTTTTTATGATTGCTTGGTTTGCCGGTATTTTTTATTTACCTCGGTTATTTGTATACCACGCAATGAGCGAAGAAAAAGCCTGTAACTCAATGCTTAAAGTGATGGAACGCCGGCTACTCTTTTTTGTTACCCCGTTTGCTATTTTAACGGCCGTTTTTGGTGTACTCACTATTGTAGAATATGGCCGTGAGTGGTTTAGATACAGCATGTGGCTGCACTACAAACTAGTACTGGTCATTATTTTATATCTATATCACGGCTACTGCTTTAAATTACTGAGCGACTTTAAACACGACAGAAATACCAAAACGGACCGCTTTTATCGTATTTTTAATGAGCTCCCAGTTATTGCGCTGCTAATTATTGTTACGCTTGCGGTAATAAAACCTAATTTATAAGCTGTGTAGCGCATGTTAAACTGCGCTGCAATTTACAATACTTGCTATAACACGCGCGATTGCGTGCCCCATTTTTATGGATTATCGCGCCCCTTTGATTGATTAGGAATAACCCCATGTTAAGTTTCCAAGGTGAACATATACTGTCGGTAAATCAACTCGACAGAGACTGCATTGAGCGTATTTTTGCAGTAGCGAAAAAAATGGAGCCTTATGCTAAAAAACAAAAGCAAACAACAGTGCTAGAAGGCGCTATTTTAGCTAATTTGTTTTTTGAACCAAGCACGCGTACGCGTGTAAGCTTTGGTACTGCCTTTAATTTACTAGGCGGTGGCGTGCGCGAAACAACCGGCATGCAAAGCTCAGCCCTTGCTAAAGGCGAATCGCTTTACGACACTGCGCGCGTTATTTCAGCGTACGCTGATGCCGTTGCTATGCGCCACCCTGATGCAGGCTCGGTAAGCGAATTTGCAGACGGTTGTACCGTACCGGTAATTAACGGAGGTGATGGCCCAAACGAGCACCCTACTCAAGCACTACTTGACTTGCTTACTATTGAGCGCGAACTCAACCGATTTGATCAAAACATTGATGGCATGCATATCGCCTTAGTTGGCGATTTAAAATATGGACGCACAGTACATTCATTATCTAAATTATTGTGCCATTACAAAAACGTAAAATTTTCGATGGTGGCGCCCGATGGCCTGCAAATGCCAACGAGTATTTTAGATGCGGTAGAAAATGCAGGCCATAAAATACAATTAGTCAACAAAATGGAAGGGAACTTAGCAGCCGATATTGTGTACCAAACACGTATTCAAGAAGAGCGCTTTCCTTCACAAGAAGAGGCTAATAAATACCGTGGCGGCTTTAGAATTAGCCAATCAATTTATAACGCGCACTGTAAGCCAAATTCCGTGCTTATGCACCCGCTCCCACGCGATAGCCGTTTAGAAGCTAATGAGCTTGATAACGACTTAAACAGTAACGACAATTTAGCTATTTTCCGCCAAGTACAAAATGGCGTGTTAATTCGTATGGCACTGTTTGCTTTAACCCTCGGCGTAGAAAATAAAGTCGAGCAATATGAAGTAGACGTACCTTGGTTTAGCCGCAAACGCGACAGCTAAACATTTTTACCAAGCGACAACTAATAGGATTTTTCATGACAATAAGCCAAGATTTATTTAATCGTGCACAAACTTCAATTCCTGGTGGCGTAAATTCACCTGTACGTGCATTTAACGGTGTTGGTGGTACGCCACTATTTATTACCAAAGCCGAGGGTGCCTTTACCTTTGATGCCGATGGTAACCGTTATATCGATTATGTAGGTTCATGGGGCCCGATGATCATGGGCCATAACCACCCAGCTATAAAGCAAGCTGTTCACGAAGCGGTAGAAAACGGTTTAAGTTATGGGGCGCCCACTGAAGCCGAAATTTTAATGGCCGAAAAAGTAAAAGCGCTTGTCCCCTCAATCGAAAAAGTACGTATGGTAAGCTCTGGTACCGAAGCAACAATGAGCGCCATTCGCTTAGCTCGTGGCTATACAGGGCGTGATAAAATCCTTAAGTTTGAAGGTTGTTACCACGGCCATGCCGACTCATTATTAGTAAAAGCAGGTTCTGGCGCATTAACCATGGGTGTGCCAAATTCACCTGGTATCCCTGAGGATTTTGCAAAGCACACGCTTACCGTATCGTTTAATAACCTTGATGAAGTAAAAGCGGTATTTGAAAAATACGCAGACGATATTGCCTGTATCATCGTTGAGCCAGTAGCGGGTAACATGAACTGTATTCCTCCTGTAGAAGGCTTTTTAGAAGGCTTGCGTGCAGTATGTGATGAGTACAAATCGGTGCTTATTTTTGACGAAGTAATGACCGGTTTTCGTGTTGCATTAGGTGGCGCTCAGGCGTATTACAACATAAAACCTGACTTAACATGTTTAGGTAAAGTCATTGGTGGCGGCATGCCTGTTGGTGCCTTTGGCGGCAAAACCGAAATTATGGATTACATTGCGCCAGTAGGTCCGGTTTACCAAGCCGGTACTCTTTCTGGTAACCCTATTGCAATGGCTGCGGGTTTAAAATCGCTTGAGCTATTAAGTGAGCCAGGTTTGCACGATAAGTTAGAAGCTATTTCTAAAGCTATTTGTGAAGGCTTTGAAGCAGGCGCTAAAAAAGCTGGCATTCCTCTAACCACTAACTACGCTGGCGGTATGTATGGCTTTTTCTTCACTGATGCTGAAAAAGTGACAACTTACCAGCAAGCAACTGAATGTGATTTAGAACGCTTTAAACGCTTTTTCCACTTAATGTTGGAAGAAGGCGTATACCTAGCACCTTCTGCATTTGAAGCTGGCTTTGTGTGTGCTGCGCACACAGAGCAAGAAGTACAAGCGACTATAGAAGCTGCAGAGCGCGCCTTCGCTAAGCTATAAGCATCCAATACATGTGTTAATAATGTGCGTTATTAACTCTAAAGTTAAAAAAGCCCTTACGGGCTTTTTTATTTGTGCGTATTGATAATTGAATGGTTTTTAGCCTTTATACGGTCTCACTTTTTAGACTCACTTTTACCCCACAAGAGAAACGTATGACGAGCTTAAGGCACTTAGCAGCACCTGCTATATCATTAATGGGCAACTTAAAATATAAAACTAAAATTGGTTTAGTTTTTGGTATTTTATTATTACCCCTTGCGCTTAGTTTGTTTTTTTTAGTCTCTTTATTAAGCGAGAGTATCAGCGTCTCTCAAATGCAAAAACAAGGTTTACTGAGCTACAGAGACATTCTTGCAAATCAAATGCAGGGTGAAACCTATAAAAATATAAAAGTAGCAAAAGCACGTGGTTTTAATGTAAAAGATGAGCAAATGAATGACGTACTTGAGCTGGTTTCAATACAGTCTAATTTAGCCTTAGATAACCAACTTGCGAGTGCTTATGTTAATCGCGCATTAGTTACGCCTATACCTGCGCTTATCATGCAGATAAATGCGACAGCGCAAAGCGCTAATACCGTTCTTACTAACCAGCGTTTTACACCAGAGACTTTTATTGCGCTTTCAAACTTAAGTAAGTCGCTACCTTTGTACCAGCAGCAACTCGATAAAATACTTACAATTGCCACCACAGCCGATGCATCTGTAAATAAAGCACTCACGCCCTCTCTCACTAATTTACATAACGCCATAGCCGCTTTTAAAACAGCCATTGATAAAAAGCTGCTTGAACCAGATGATATACAGCTTACACAAAACGAATTTGCAGGGCTTACCAGCCAAGTGCTTAGTCGTATTAGCCAACTAATTGATAAAAGCATCCCTACCCTTGAATCGCTAATAAATGAAAAACTGAACACGCAACGCTTGACAAGAAACACTGTATTAGCTGCATCATTAATTAGTTTATTGATTGCATTTTACTTAATGGTTGGTTTTTACTTTGCTGTGGTCGATACCATTAATCGCTTTGCCGAAGCTGCGCAAAGTGCAGCAAATGGCGATTTAAATGCGGTTATCAACTCAAGTACTAATGATGAAATGGATATTATTGCAGCGCGATATAACGCACTTCTTAATGCCTTTTCAAAACTTTTAGAGAATGTAAAAGCAAGTACTGTGGAGCTATGCGGCGCCACTAAATCGCTTTCACAGGCAAGCAGCCAAACGAGTAACGATGTTGAAAAACAGCAAATACGGGTAAACGCTATTCATGATTCACTAAGTAATATGGAGCAAAGTGCAGTGAGTGTAGAAGAGTCTGCTAATCAAGCGATGTTAACAGCGCAAGATGCCGCGCAGCATGTAAAGCAAGGCTCTAACAACACCATGGAACTTGCCAAATACATGCAAGACCTTCAAGTTGAATTTACCGAAAGCCAACAAGCCCTCAATCGCTTAGCCCAAGATAGCCAAGAAATTAGTAAAGTAAGTAAAGGCATTAGCGAAATAGCCGATCAAACTAATTTATTAGCCCTAAACGCAGCAATAGAAGCCGCACGAGCCGGTGAACATGGCCGTGGTTTTGCCGTGGTAGCTGATGAAGTAAGAACCCTTGCCCAGCGTACACAAACTCAAACCCAAGAAATTCACCAAATAATTAGCTCTCTCCAACAAGCTTCTGACGATACACAACAAAAAATGCGCTCAAGTGTCCAGAAGATGGAACAATCGGTAAAAGCCGCCACCGAAACAAACGATATTTTACAAAGTGCAGAGCAAAGTATGGGCGATATAAAACACCAAGGCGAGGAAATAGCACTGCGGGTTAAAGAGCAATCTAACGCAACCACCCAAGCATTAAGTGATTCGCAAGAAGTCAGTAACTTAGCAGATCACACTCTTCTCTCTGCACAATCTACACTGCAAGACGCACAGCAACTTAGTCAGCTCTCTGATGACTTAACTAAATCAATGCAGTTTTTTAAATCTTGATAGGAAGCTAAATATAATAAAACCGCTGAGTTAGCGGTTTTATTATTAAGGTTTTATTTTATTAGCGTATACACTGCGGCCTAGGTTCAAACTCACTGGCTCTTAGTGGTAACTGAATGACTTTTCCGCATCCGGGCGGTGCTTGTAAACCCGTTCTTTCATTGACGAAAGCCCATCTTATTGATGGCGGGCGTGTATCTGCTATTGCTTCAGGGTTGAGCGGTTTTAAGTAACGAATATAAGCTTCTAAGGCGCCCACACTCCCTGTTAAACCGGTGCTTCTATTGTCGTCTCTACCAAGCCATGCAACGGTCACTGTGTTTTGATCAAACCCTGCAAACCAGCTATCACGTAAATCATTACTAGTGCCTGTTTTACCGGCAAGCTGAATTGATGGAAAGTGTAAATTTAAACGCTTAGCGGTGCCGTCTTTTGTCACTCGCTTCATGGCATATTTAGTCATATATACAGAGTCTTTTGCAAAGCGCGGCTCAGACTTAACTTTATGCTTATACAATACGTTACCTACCGAGTCTGTTAGCGCAGATACAGAAGTAAGCTCTCTATACTCGCCATCTGCTGCGATAGTGGTATAAAGCTGGGCAACCTCAAAGCTCGACATTTCTACAGCACCAAGTAGCAGCGAGGGGTATTCATCTATATTACCTTTTGCTCCTAACCCTTTGAGCGTATTTGCTACTTTATCAACACCTACATCTAGGCCTAAATTTACCGCAGGAATATTAATACTGTTACTAAAGGCTTTATAAAGTGGTAATGCACCTCGGTATTGGTGATCAAAGTTCTCAGGTTGCCACACTTTACCTTGCTCATTTGTTACCTGCACAGGGGAGTCATCAAGTAATGTGGCTAAGTTATAATGTGGTAACTGCAGGGCTGTTAAGTACACCGCGGGTTTAACTAAAGAGCCAATATTTCGTTTAGTATCGAGCACTCGGTTAAAACCTGAGTAGCGAACATCGCGCCCCGACACTAAAGCCGACACACCGCCTTTTTCTACATTAACTGAGATCATGGCTGCTTCGAGTTTATCCGTGTTAGGACGTTTTTCTAAATACGGTAAACTTTTTTGAATGGACTCTTCCATCGCCGTTTGTTTTTGCAAATCAAAGTAAGTAAATACACGCACACCGGCATCTAGTGTTTTTTGATCAGGTAATAACTGCTTAAGCTCACGGTTTACAAGTTCTAAAAAGCCAGGGTATGACTTTTGTAAACTTGCTTTCATAGGCGCTATATCAATTGGGCGTTTAAGTGATGCACGGTATTCTTTTGTAGTTAGTAGCTTGTTTTCAACCATTAAGCGCAGTACTAGGTCGCGACGCTCCATAGTGCGTTCTTTATAGCGACGAGGATTGTAATACGAAGGCCCTTTGACCATCGCTACCAGCAGCGCTATTTGGTCATATTCCAGCTCATCAACAGGCTTTGAAAAATAAAACTCAGAGGCCAAGCCCATGCCATGCACGCCTTGGTTATAAGATTGCCCTAGGTAAACTTCATTTAAATAAGCTTCTAAAATCTGATCTTTTGAATAACGGTAATCTAAAATAAGCGCAATAAATGCTTCATTTATTTTACGCACTAAAGAACGCTCACGCGTTAGGTATATATTTTTTGCAAGCTGCTGCGTTAAGGTGCTACCACCTTGCACGGTACGCCCTGCTTTAATGTTTGAATAGAGCGCGCGCAAAATAGAAAATACCGACACACCATGGTGCTGATAAAAATCCCGATCTTCTACCACTAATAACGTGTCTTTCAACATAGGCGGAAACTTATCAAGCGGTACAAACTCTCTATCTTGCTTTGAATCATTTCCAATACGGGCTATTTGCACAGGCTCTAGGCGAGCGCTGTTTAGGCGTCTGCCAAATTTATCTTTAATGGTTGCTACCTTTTGCCCCGCAAAACGCAGCTCAATAATGTGCGATTCTTCAAGGCCATCATAAAACTCAAAGTCGCGTCGGTAAATTTTTATGCTATCGGCTGTTTTTACAAACTGCCCCGTGCGGCTTAGCCTATTAACTGATGAATAATTGAGGCGCTCAAGCTCCCACACAACCTCTTGGCTAGATAAAAACTGCCCTGGGTAAAACTCCATTGAGCGTGCGTATACTTGGGCAGGTAACTGCCATTTATTACCTTCAAATATACGTGTTGTTTTTGAATCTAAATAAATAAGATACATGGCCATAGCAATAAAAACAGCTAAGCTCAATTTCCAAAAAACAGACCATGTTTTTCGCATAAATGTGCGTTTAACAACAGTGTTTGACGTTTTTTTAGTCGTTTTTGATTTAGCTTTACGTGGCGAGCTGGTTGCTTTAGGTGCACGCTTAGGAGTGGTTTTACTACTGGGTGTTTTTTTGTTGTCAGCCATTTAAATGTAATTTATTCCAAGGTTTATTCACGAGTGTGAGCTTAGCATATTGGCTATAGCCTAACACCTGAAAAGTTAACCTTCCCTGAAACGAAAAAAGCCCTACCAAGGTAGGGCTTTGTGAACACAATGATTAATCTATTTAATATTAGTTACTGCGAACAGATACAAACTCAGGGTAAGCATCAATGCCACAATCGTGTTGGTCCATACCGCTTAGCTCTTCTTCTTCGGTTACGCGAATACCCATAGTTTGCTTTAAAATAGCCCACACAATAAATGAAGCTACAAAAACAAAGACTAAAATAGTCACTAAACCAATAAGCTGTGTTACAAAGTTTGCATCGCCGTTAGATACAGGCACTAACATAATACCTAGCGCGCCACATACACCGTGAACAGAGATAGCACCTACTGGGTCATCAATCTTCGCTTTATCTAGAGCTACAATGCTAAATACAACCAGTGAGCCACCTAAAATACCTAGTAAACACGCCATTAATGGAGATGGTGAAAGTGGGTCTGCTGTAATAACAACTAAACCTGCTAATGCGCCGTTTAGTACCATAGTTAAATCAGCTTTACCCCACAACACTTTACATACAAACAGTGCAGCAATTGCACCCATTGCCGCTGCGGCATTGGTGTTAAGTAAAATTTGACCTACAGCTGTTGCATTTTCTTTGTCTGAAAGAAGTAATTGCGAACCACCGTTAAAACCAAACCAACCCATCCATAAAATAAACGTACCTAATGTAGCAAGTGGTAGGTTAGAGCCTGGAATTGGGTAAATTTCACCGTTTTTACCGTATTTACCTTTACGAGCGCCAAGTAAAATTACACCTGCTAAAGCAGCTGCAGCACCAGCACCGTGAACGATGGCAGAGCCTGCAAAATCTACAAAGCCCATTTCTGATAAGAAACCGCCGCCCCATGTCCAGTAACCTTCCATTGGGTAAATAAAGCCAGTTAAAACAACTGCAAATGCTAAGAAAGCAAATAACTTCATACGTTCAGCCACGGCACCCGATACAATCGACATAGCCGTTGCAACAAATACTACTTGGAAGAAAAAGTCAGATTCTAAAGAGTGGTCAGCATCGGCCGCTTGCGTGCCAATTAATGCGCCAATTGAAGGGATGATGCCGCCTTCAGCGTTGTCTACATACATAATGTTGTAGCCAACCAATAAAAACATGGTACATGCGATAGAATACAGCGCCACGTTTTTAGTTAAAATTTCAGTGGTATTTTTAGAGCGAACTAAACCCGCTTCTAACATGGCAAAACCTGCTGCCATCCACATTACTAGTATACCCGACACCAGAAAATAAAAGGTGTCGAGTGAAAATTTGAGTTCTACAATTGTGTTTTCCATTAATCAGCCCCCTTAAATTGCTTCTTCATCAAGTTCGCCCGTACGAATACGCACAATTTGATCTAAGTCGTACACGAAAATTTTACCGTCACCAATTTTGCCTGTTGATGCAATTTTGGTAATTGCTTCAACTACGCGTTGGCAATTTTCAGTACGAGTAGCAATTTCAAGTTTGATCTTAGGAATAAAATCTACCTGATACTCTGCTCCACGATACAGCTCTGTATGGCCTCGTTGACGTCCAAAACCTTTAACATCAACTACGGTCATCCCTTCAATACCTAAATCAGCGAGCGCTTCACGCACATCATCTAATTTAAATGGTTTTATGATTGCACTAATCATTTTCATAGTGGCCCCCTCGGACGCTTTATTGTTATCCTGTTGGCTTACATAATCCAACCTTTGTGCCACTATTAAAAAACATTTAATATCAAAGAGATAAGTATAAACAGTAAATTTAAAACAAAAAAAACGCACCATCAAGGTGCGCTTTTTTAACAACTTAGCTACATTGGTGCATCTCCAAAAGTGACGCCCTACTAGCTTGTAATTAGTGTTATTTTTTATATTTACACAACACAGTTTCGGCCATTGTTTTTGGCTTCGTAAAGGGCAGCATCAGCGATGCGCATGGCTTGTGTTAAATCAGTGTTTTGAAAATCAGCAACACCAATACTGATGGTGATAGAAAACGGTTTTTCATCGATTAAAAACTCATGTTTAGCGAGTTTTTTTCTAAAGCCTTCTAAGTACTCTCGCCCACGCGCCGTGTCTATATCATCTAATATAATGGCAAACTCTTCGCCGCCCACCCGCGCAACGGTAAACTTAGAAAACGTAGTTTTAATTAACGTGGCTACCTGCTTTAGTGCCTGATCGCCCGCTTCGTGGCCTAAGGTGTCATTAATATTTTTGAAAAAATCTATATCGAGTAATGCAAGCGTATTTTGCTGTTGTTTTTTTAATAGTTGCTCTGCATATTGGTAAAAATAACGGCGGTTATACATACCCGTTAAATAGTCTCTGTAAGCACTTTCTTTAATATCCGCAATCAGTGACAACTGCTCCATTGTTTGCATAACACGACAATGAAACTCTTCATTCATAAATGGCTTTGTTAAAAAGTCGTTGGCACCGTATTTAATAAACCGAGCCGATAACCCATGTTTACCTGCCCCCGAAAGCCCAATGATGGCCAAATCATCGCGCCCTCTAAAATTACGCACCGCTTTAACCAATTCAAAGCCATCCATTAATGGCATCGCATAATCGGTCATGAGCAATTTTATATTAGGGTTACTTTTTATTATTTCGAGTGCTTGCTGACCGTCTTGCGCATCGGTTACATCAAATAATTGCTTTTCTAGCATTTGCTTCATTAAGGAGCGGCTTAACACCGAATCATCAGCAACCAACGCCTTACAGCCTTGATTTCTCAGAAGCTGAGCCACTAACTTGATAGCGTAATGGTATGAATCGCGATTGTCTTTAATTACGTAATCAATAACACCAAGCTCTAGCATTTGTTGGCGCTTATATTCATCAATTTTTGAGGTAAGTACCACAGTAGGAATGGCGTGTGAAAGTGTAAATTTAGCCACCTCGCCATTAGGTGCATCAGGCAAAGTTAAATCAACTAAAGCCAGCGAGTATTTATGTTTCTCAATATAGTCTTGGCATTCATTTAATGACCATGCGAAATCGACAGCGACATCTAAATATTGAGCCGTTAAGTGGCGTAGCACCTGCTGCACTACTTTACTGTCTTCAACCACTAATACTCTTTGCATAAACTTCTCTTTAATCTTGTTATTTTACGTACTTAAACTTGCACTGAAGCGACAAGCTATGAAAAACATCCAGTAAAGTTCTGTTTATGTAGCCAGTAAGTAGGCTAAGTCCATTAATGTAAGCGCAAGGCTTGTATTTAATTCAAATACAAAGTCGACCAAATATACTTGATTTTTTAGCTAAGCTAAACACGCTAGGATAAATTAACCCTAAATAAACAAACACGCCGTGTATAAGTTTAGACTTAACCAGTATTATCGACCATTAATCTCAATACTTTTGTTATTTGTGTGTTTTTTATTTTAAATAGCATCTAAACAAAAATAAGGAACGACAATGAAGCTTGTCCAATTAACTCGTTACACCTTAGCGCTTGCCATCGTATTACTTAGCAGTACTGCAACAGCAGAAAACCAACGAAAAATAGACATTGATAGCCACGTAGTCACTAAGCATAAAGCTAAAATTAATGGTGAACGCTTTAGCTACACAGTTAAAACAGGCACTCAGCCGGTGTGGAGTGATAATGGCGATGCCATTGCCACATTACAATATACCTATTACACACGAGATAAAGTCGATAACACCGCAGCTCGCCCATTACTAATATCGTTTAATGGCGGTCCTGGCTCTGCATCTGTATGGATGCACTTAGCCTATACTGGCCCACGCGTATTAAAAATTGATGACGAAGGCTACCCCATTCAGCCTTATGGCGTAAAAGATAACCCCTACTCAGTATTAGATGTAGCAGATATTGTTTATGTAAATCCGGTAAATACAGGTTATTCACGCGTAGTAGAAAACGCCAAAGGTGAAATGCTTTCGAAAGAGCAACAAAAAGAGCACTTTTTTGGTGTCAATGCCGACATAAAATACTTAGCTGAATGGCTAAATACCTTTGTTAACCGAAACGAGCGCTGGCGCTCACCTAAGTTTTTAATTGGAGAAAGCTACGGCACTACTCGCGTATCAGGCCTTGCCCATGAACTGCAAAACAGTCAATGGATGTACATCAATGGGGTGGTATTAGTATCGCCGACCGATATTGGTATAAAACGCGACGGTCCTATAAAAGCGGCTAATCGCTTACCTTATTTTGCTGCAACTGCGTGGTATCACAAAGCACTGAATAAAAACTTGCAAGAAAAAGATCTCAATGAACTTTTACCCGAAGTAGAACAGTTCACTATTAATGAGCTTATTCCTGCCCTCGCGAAAGGTGGCTTTATCGATGCCGATAAAAAACGCCAAATAATAAAGAAGATGGCCGAATATGCAGGCCTTTCAGAGCAGTTTGTAGCGCAAAACAACTTAGATATTC
Source organism: Pseudoalteromonas sp. P1-30 (assembly GCF_001400005.1). Taxonomy (NCBI): domain Bacteria; kingdom Pseudomonadati; phylum Pseudomonadota; class Gammaproteobacteria; order Alteromonadales; family Pseudoalteromonadaceae; genus Pseudoalteromonas; species Pseudoalteromonas sp. P1-30. The sequence continues at coordinate 94,652 of NZ_LKBC01000007.1, read as the reverse complement.
CCACTCGATTTTTTTGGAAAGAACTTTTACGTGAGCGTGGACAAACTGTCGGACGTCTAGATTCGCGCTATTTAGGTATTGATAAACGCGATGCTGGCGAATCACCTGATTACTGGGCTGAGCTTACCTCTTGGCTGCACTCATTTACGCCTGCAATTAACTATTACCTGCGTGAAGAGCTCAACTATAAAACGGATGTTAAATACAACTTATTTGGCAATGTTCACCCATGGGATCGTAGTAAAAATAATACCGGCGAAAACTTACGTTTAGCGATGGCGCAAAACCCGTATTTAAACGTCATGATTCAAGCGGGTTACTACGATGGCGCAACAAATTACTTTGATGCTAAATACACGTTATGGCAGCTTGACCCAAGTGGTAAAATGAAAGAAAGGTTAAGCTTTAAAGGGTACCGCAGCGGCCATATGATGTACCTACGACATGAAGATCTTAAGCTTTCAAATAACGATTTACGCGACTTCATTTTAAGCTCCCTACCCGCTAAAGGGCAGGCCGCTAAATATTAATTAAAAGGGCCATTACATGAGGCATTAAGAAGATGCCTCATGTTTATTACAGTACACTTTTAACTGTGTAACCACTTCATTAAACCCTGTTTGTAGTGCAAATAATAACGCTTCATCGACCTTATTTTGAGCGGCTAAGCTTTCTATCTGCTGGCAAATGTCACTTAACTTTAACGCTGCAACCGATTTAGCAGATGACTTTAAACCATGCGCCTGAAAAGATAAATCGGCGTAGTTTAAACTATGTGTATACGCTTCAATTAATTTAACTTGCTCATAAGCGGTTTGTAAAAACGCCTGAAAGACTAAACAATGTACATGCGTATCTTTTCCTAACATCGAAAACAATAAAGGCATATCTAATTGACTGTACATAGAGCTTGCTTGCGCTGTAATTTGCAGCGGCTGTGTATGCGAAGGAACAATGCCTTGAGAGTGCTTCATCAGCAGTGCTTTTAGGCTTTCAAGCTCTATCGGTTTAGTTAAAAAACCGTTCAACCCAGCGCTGTAACAATCTTGTATGTTTTTTTCCATTATATTGGCTGTAACAGCAATAATTATTAGCTCATTGAATTGTGTGTTTTTTCGGATTTTTTTAGCCAACTCAAGGCCATTTAACAACGGCATTTGAATATCGGTAAGTAGCATATCAAAACAATTATCTTGGAGCATTTGCCAGGCCTGTTCGCCATTATTTGCAAACGTTGAATTAACACCAAGCATGGTCAGTTGCTGCTTTAAAACCTGCTGATTAGTCAGTTGATCTTCTGCCACCAGCACATTTAATACTGGGAGTTTACCTATGGCTGAGCCTGCGGGCTCACTGCTGGGATGATTTATCGGTTCATCAGCTTGTATAGTGGTTAAAGCGCTTTCTTTAAAACTATTAAAGCTAATGGTAAAGCACGCGCCTTTATTTATTTGGCTATTTACTTGTAGCTGCCCTTGCATACGCTCTACAAGCTCTTTAGTAATAACTAAACCTATGCCCGTACCATGTGTTTTACTGGTCTCTGCCCCTAGTCTATCAAAGGGTTTAAAAAGCCTTAAAATATCATCTTCTGAAAAACCGCACCCTGTATCTTCAATATCAATATTACAGCGGCTTGAATCAGCAATCTCACAGCGTATATCTATTTTACCTCGCACTTTGTTATATTTTATTGCGTTGGAAAGTAAATTAAGCAGCACCTGTTTAAAACGGCGCTTATCTACATATAAGTAAATACCTTCAAGGGAGTCAATATTGTGAGTATTTATAGTAACAAGCTCAACTCTGGCAAGTTCGCTCACCATTTCAATACTATGCTGTAGCATGTCTTTCACGGGGGCATATTCAAAATTAAACTGCATATTCCCCGACTCAATAGAAGTTAAATCTAGCACGTCGTTTATTAGTAAAAGTAAATGCTCCCCAGCTTGGTAAATACTTTGCGCATTGTCTTTGTGTACCTCGGTTGCTTTACTGTCATATTGATAAAGCTGCGCTAACCCTAAAATCGCATTTAACGGCGTTCTAAGCTCATGGCTCATACTCGCCATAAAGTCAGACTTAGCCTTACTGGCCGACTCGGCTTGAATTCTCAGTGCGTTTACTTTTTGATGATTAGTAGCAACCTCACCGGCCATTTTATTAAATGCATTTATGACGCTGCCAATCTCATTTTTTTGCTGAACGCTAACGTGGCAATCAAAGTTCCCTTTAGCCAGTTTAGAAAAGGCGACTTCGAGCGCCCGTAAAGGGCTGGTAATTCTATAATCGACCAACCAAGCTAAGCCAATAAAAAACACCACAAGTATAAAAAACTGAATATAAATTAATGTGTAATGTAGCTTGGCCGCTTCGTTTATTTCGTCTTCAAAATTAACGACTAACGTTATTTCAGCCAAAGGTTTATCTAAAAAAGTAATATGCTCATTTAACGTAACATTGCCCTGCTGCGCTAACAGCTGCCACTCATCTAAGGGATATAACTGATTACCTGTAGAAGGCTCTACTACCCTAATTGCTTTCCAATTAGGGTTTGTATTAAGTTGCGCGTCTATTTGCTCATACAGCTGTGCGTATTGACGCGTTAATAAAGGGGTTTTTATTGATGTGGATAGTTGCTGTAAAGAGCGCTGCGCTGCGCTAGAAAGGCCATCGTTTACCCACCTAGCTTGCTCTGGCAAAGCGTAAAAAATAAATAAGCATATTAATAAAAAGCCAAATGCCATTACCGCAATAAAGCTTTGAACCCTTAGGCTGCGCCACCAGTTAATTTTCAACATAAAACGAGCGTAAACCCCATTGCGTTAATTGTTTATAATCGTCAATGCTTGCTTTACTTGGGTTAATAATAGGAATACCCGCTAGTAAGTGTTTTTGTTTAGGGTCGCTCCCTATTTCTATAATTGCTTGTTGAACTTGCGTTTGTACCTGATTATTTACTCTAGGGTGAACCACAATGGGGTGGCGGCTAACCTTCCGCGTTTTGTAAATAACTTTTAGCTTTTGCTGCAAATTTTGAGGCTGTTGCTTTAATGTGCCCATCACCCCGCCGCCGGCAGGCGTTGCGTTAAGTGCCACATTTAAATAAACAGATGAGTGCGTTTTTACATACACAGGCTTTATTGTTAAGCCATACAATAGGGCAAGCTCCGCCCGCATTAATAAAGAAGCGCCTAACGCATTAGGCGCAGGAAAAGCAATTTCGGCGCCTTCAAGCTGCTTAACGGATTCAATATTACTGTTTTTATTGACCACTAATACGCCTTGCAAATGGCGCGCAGCATCTTTCACTATAGGTAAATAGCCTTGCTTGTCGTAAGCAATCACACTATGCCATGGGTTCATATAAGCAAAATCGTAATCGCCATCTGCAAAACCTTGCTCAAAAACCGGGATTGATTCCACGGTAACAAGCTGTAGTTGCACGCCTGTTTTTTCGGTTACTTTATTAAGAAAGGGCTGCCATATTGCAGTGAGTTTTTGAGGCTCATATTGCGGAACTACACCAAAAGTAAAGGTTTGAGCATAGACACCCATACTATTGAATAAAAAAAGCAAAACAACACTACACTTCATATTAGTCTTACCGTTGTAGGTTTATGACTATAAGCATAGTTAACGAGTGACTAACGCACCATTTTTATTACGTAGAAATTAAGAGGTTATTTAATTTAGGAGGTTTAAGAAAGTTTCAACAAAAAGATTAAAGCAGGTGCCCATACACACACCTGCTTAAATATATTACTGCCAGTACGGCTCTATATCAAAAGACGCTAAACGGCTTTGCTCCATTGCACTGACTAAGTAATCTGACTTTTGATCTAGCCACTGTTGAATTTTAGCCAATTGCTCGTCTTCTTGCCCGCCACAAAGCTGCTTTAAATATTCCAGCGTGCTGAGCTCGTACATACCATGAGAAATATCTAGCCACGGCAGTCTAAATTCTAAGCGCTCTTCTTTGTCAAACAATGACCCTAAGCAATTACCGCTTAATAAGCTGTTTTCTAGTTGGGTGCGTAAGCTTAAATAATCTTGTGCTGTAAGCGTTTGCTCTTTAGGAAGTAACTTATCTAAATTTTGCCAATCTTTATTAAATAAACGTTTTGCAATTTTAGCTACTGGCTGCTCTGCTGCCTGTAGTTGAGTTTGCCCCCAAAACTTACGCCATTGTTTATCTACCAACCAAGTAGTCAACGACAGCAATAAACGATTGTATCGCGCGCTTTGAAACAAAGCATTAATATCATCAATGCTTGGCTGTAGCTCTTTTAAATCGTTAATAACTTGCGCTAATGCAGGCGCTGCATTTATTTTTTTATAAAATGCATGGCGTTTAGATGTATAAGTTTTTAGCTGAATTGCATTTTCAACCCAAGCTAATTCACTTAACAGCCACTTTAACTCTGTTCTTAATTGCTCAGTACTGTCTTTACTTACAATATCGTCAAACAGCCAAAAATTATGCCTAATTAAGCTAATGCCATCAGTCACACGTTTGAGCGTTTTTAAACTTGGTTTGTCAAAGTAACACTGCTCATGCTTTTGCACAAAACGAATACCAAAGTTCATGGCCTCTATTAGTGCTTGCTCTTGAGTTGCTTGTTTTTTTAATTTTACAAACCCAATAGACTTACTTGGTTTAAGCGGTGTTTCATCGGCTAGTCGGTAGCCTCTAGCTGCTTTTGAATAAAGCCCTAAACGAATACAGTTTTGGCTAACAAGTTTATCTGCCAAAGCAAATAGCTCGTCTCTGTTGCCCTCAACAAGCTCTATTTCTAGTTCGCTAATAATATCAACCTTACCTGATGCAGCTATTTCGCCTTTATCTAGCACGACTTCAATTTTTGCGCCATTTGGGGTTTCTATTAACCAAGTACGACGAATAAAGTTAGTGCTAAAAATAGGATATAAATTATCGCTAATAGCATTTACTTGCATACCATGAGGCCAAATAGCATTATTAAATGCTAATAAATCAGGACGGCTTGATTCAATTGGTAAGTTGTATTCAGGACGTTGGTGTAGCCCACCCACAACTTCGCCAGCAAGCTTTATTGTTTGTTCGCATTTACTGTCGGCACAGCGGGTTCTAAAACCTATATCAAGGGCTCTTAGCTCTCTACTTGGGGTATCGTAATAAGCATTTTGCAAACTACGTGAAGGTTTATTAATAACCGTTTTAGCAAATTGTGTGATTAGCGAGGGGATCAGTGGAACAACGGCATCTGATACCAAAAACTTCAGTTCTATCTCAGTATCCATTAGGGTTGAGGATTACCTTTAAAATAAATAAGTGCTCAAAATAAACAAAGCCACCTCATTTTGCAAATTTTTTAACCTTTTTGGCTGAGCAACGCCCGCACTGGGTTACAATATCAACCTTGCTATTAACGCGTTTAATCCATACTATCTCACTACTTATGTGAAAATCTCAATCACAACCACAACGGACACGGATAGACTAACAAGGTAGATAAATGCTAAAACACTGTTTACTAGGGCTACTTTTAACAGCCACCTCGTTTATAAGCCAAGCACAAGAAGCTCAAACAGCCAATTCATCAGATGCAAATTCAGCTTATATAATCGATAATCTATATACCTTTATGCGCTCTGGCGCAGGTAAAAACTACCGCTTACTTGGCTCTGTAGATGCGGGTACTAAATTAACCGTGCTATCAAAAGAAGAAAACGGCTTTATAAAAATAAAAGACGATAAAGACCGTGAAGGTTGGGTTGAGTCTAAATTTATATCGCAAACACCAGGGCTTCATCAGCAGTATCAAACACTCAGTAGCGAAATGAGCACAGTGCAAAACAAACTACGCCAAGCACAAATTGAGCTACCTCAGTTACAAGAACATAATCAAAGCTTAACTAATCAAAACAAATTGCTTAATCAACAAATTACTGAGCTGCAAACAACACTTGAGCAAGAACGTGCTCAAAAACAAGCTGCCACTGCAAAAGAAAAACGCCAACTACTTACTTATGGTGGCGCTATTGCTTTTATAGGTTTGTTTTTAGGTATTATACTTACCGTTGTACTTTCGCGCCGTAAGCGCTACGAAGGGTGGGCTTAATTAACCTAATCCTTGATTAACTAAGTTTAATAGCCGCTGGCTAATCATTAAAAAAGCACCCTTAGGTGCTTTTTTAATGTGTGTGTAATGTATTGCAATAAGCATTTGGTTTTTAAACATCCAAACGTAAACCAGGATCCTGCTTAATTTTTTCTATTACCATGTAAGTATGGTGAGTACCTACGCCCGGAATATCGACCAAGTCTCCTAGCACCTGTCTATACTCATCCATATCCGAGACCCTAATTTTTAGCAGGTAGTCGTACCCTCCCGCTACCATATCGCACTCTACAACTTGCTCAATTTTAAGTATATGCTCTTTAAATACTTTAAAAACAGCCGTGTTAGATGTCACCAGCGATACTTGCACATGCGCTACTAAGCTCTGATTCAGCTTTTGTTCGCTAAGCTTTGCAAAGTACCCTTCTATATAGCCTTCTTGCTCTAAACGTTTTACACGGTCAAGGCATGGACTAGGACTTAAATTAACCTGTTTTGCTAGGTTAACATTAGAAATTCTGCCGTTCTTTTGAAGAACGTCTAATATTGCTAAATCGATACGATCAAGCAGGCGTAATCTATTTGGACTTGTCATACAGAATTTTATACGGATAAGTTGAAAATATGCCCTGTAAATTATCGTAAATCGTGAAATTTAACCAGCATATTCTGCTGAAATTTAATTAGAATGCACGCATTACATCACTGGTAATTTATTGGTAGCAAAGTTGCTTTAGCTCAACAGCCCAAGCACATAAATTTTGTTCTACTATTTACATATTAACATTCCTAAGGGTTGCTTATGTTATTCAATGGCGATTTGACAACAACCTGTCCTACAAGACAGAAAATTCGTGATTTTTACCGCATTGATGAAAATGCTGTTATTGATCATATTTTACCACTTGCAGAAGTGGGTGTTAAAGCACGAAGCCGTGCATGGGAAAGAGCTCGCCAGATTGTTTTAAACATTCGAAAAGATCAAGACGGTCAAAGCGGTGTAGACGCACTTTTAAATGAATTCTCACTCTCTAGTGAGGAAGGTGTAGTGTTAATGTGTTTGGCCGAAGCCCTACTTCGCGTACCAGACAAAGCCACGCAAGATACGTTAATTCGTGACAAGCTTGCTAAAGGTGATTGGAGTTCTCATTTAGGAAGCAGCGATTCTTTATTTGTTAATGCTTCTTCGTGGGGATTATTAGTAACCGGTAAAATGGTTAACTACACAGATAAAACCAAAGAACAGCAATTTGGTATGCTTAAAAAGACCATAGGTCGTTTAGGCGAGCCTGTGATTCGCAAGTCTGTAAACTTTGCCATGAAAATTATGGGTAAGCAGTTCGTTATGGGTCGCACCATTGACGAAGCCATTGAACGCGCTGCTGAAAAAGAGCAAAAAGGCTACGTTTACTCATACGACATGTTAGGCGAAGGCGCGCGCACAATGAAAGATGCCAAGCGTTACTTCGACAGCTACATGAACGCAATCCATGCAATTGGTAAAGCGGCAAATGGCCGTGGCCCAGTTAAAAGCCCTGGTATTTCAGTTAAACTTTCTGCTATTCATCCACGCTATGAGTTTACGCATAAAGACCGCGTAATGGCCGAAATTGTACCTAAACTGAAAGAGCTCGCGCTTGCTGCTAAAAAATACGACATTGGCTTTACAGTTGATGCTGAAGAAGCTGACCGCTTAGATATTTCTCTAGATGTTATAGAAGCGGTATTTAGCGATGAAGATTTAGGTAACTGGCAAGGTTTTGGTTTAGCCGTACAAGCATACCAAAAGCGCGCTATTTTTGTTATTGAATGGGTAACTGAACTTGCTACTCGTGTAGGCCGTAAAATGATGGTTCGCCTTGTAAAAGGTGCCTACTGGGATACAGAAATTAAAACCACGCAACAAGATGGTTTAGAGCACTACCCAGTATTCACGCGTAAAGCAACTACCGATGTATCTTACAAAGCTTGTGCTATTAGAATGCTAGAAGCACGCGATGTACTGTACCCGCAATTTGCAACACACAACGCTTACACTGCAGCCACTATTTTAGAAGTTGCTAAAGGCGATAACACCGGATTTGAATTCCAGCGTTTACACGGTATGGGCGAATCTTTATTTGACCAAATCGTAAATGAAGAAAAAATTCAATGCCGTGTTTATGCACCCGTTGGCCAGCACGAAGACCTACTTGCCTACTTAGTACGTCGTTTACTAGAAAATGGCGCTAACTCATCGTTTGTAAACGCCATTGTAGATACCACTAAACCAGTTGAGTCGCTATTACCTGATCCAGTAGAAACACTGCAAGGTTTACGTAATAAGTACAATACGCAAATTAAAATGCCAATCGATTTATACGGCAACGAACGTGCTAACTCTAAAGGCATGGACTTAACCGATATTAATGTAATTACGCCATTCAAAGAAAACCTTGAAAGCTGGTTTAACGAGCATTTAATTGATCAAAGCCAAGTACCTGAAGGCGCATTAGCGGTTAAAAACCCAGCTAATCACAACGAAATCATCGGCCACGTTAAACTGCAATCTGGCGATGAGATGAAAGACATTTTGGCCAATGCAGAAGCGGCGTTTGAGTCATGGTCGCAAACATCTGTAAAAGAGCGTGCTAATTTATTACGCCGCGTGGCAGATATTCTAGAGCGTCACCACGATGAGCTCGTCGCTATATGTATTAAAGAAGCCGGTAAAATTACGCAAGATGGTATTGACGAAGTACGTGAAGCCGTTGATTTTTGTCGTTATTACGCGGCACGTGCAGAAGAACTTGCAAGCGATGAGCGCTTTGAAGCACGCGGTGTAATTTTATGTATTAGCCCGTGGAACTTCCCGCTTGCTATTTTCTTAGGTCAGGTGGCCGCTGCGATAGTGACTGGTAATACTGTTATTGCAAAACCTGCAGAGCAAACAAGCTTAATCGCACTTCGCGCTATTGAGTTAATGCTTTCGGTTGGCTTACCAGAGCATGTAGTACAGCCGGTAATTGCCCGTGGTTCTGAGGTAGGTAAAACAATTGTACCTGATGAGCGCATTCAGGCAGTTATGTTTACCGGTTCTACAGAAACAGGCACACTGATTTCACAAACACTGGCTGCGCGTAACGATATTCAAGTACCGTTAATTGCAGAAACCGGTGGCCAAAACTGTATGATTGTGGATTCAACAGCGCTGCCAGAGCAAGTTGTTGATGATGTAATAAGCTCAGGTTTCCAAAGTGCAGGCCAGCGTTGTTCAGCACTGCGTGTATTATTTATACAAGAAGATGTAGCCGATGGCATTATTGAAATGCTTAAAGGCGCACTCGCCGAGCTGCATATTGGCGACCCGTCATTACTTTCTACCGATGTAGGCCCAGTAATTGATGAAAAAGCCCTTAAAACGCTAAATGATCATGTTGAATACTTAAAAGGTAATGCAACACTTCATTACGAGTGTAAGATCCCTGATAACACCGAAAATGGCGCCTACTTTTTTGCCCCTCGTTTATACGAAATCGAAGATTTATCAGTACTTAAACGTGAAGTATTTGGTCCATGTGTGCACATTGTTCGCTTTAAAGCGAATGATATCGACAACGTGATTGACCAAATTAACAACACAGGTTACGGCTTAACAATGGGTGTTCACTCACGTATTGAAGAGCGTTGTGAGTACCTAGCTAAAATGTCGCGTGCGGGTAACGTATATGTAAACCGCAACATGATTGGTGCCATTGTAGGTGTGCAACCATTTGGTGGCCGTGGTTTATCTGGTACTGGCCCTAAAGCCGGTGGCCCTAACTACCTGCAGCGTTTAGTAAAAGAGAAAGCATCACCTGATAACGTGCAAATGACTAACCTAACGCCAGATGAGCTTGATTTACACCATTACAGCGGTGCAAACGAGCAAGTTGAAAAGCTGATGGCTAACTCAATGCGCGATGAGAAAATTTGGCGTGCAACACCGTTAAATGACCGTGTATCGGCTGTTCGTCAGTTGCTTGCTAAAGTAGCAACGGTCGAAATTATTGATGACCTAGCGGACGATTTGGCATTAACGCTTTCAGAAGCGCGTGCACAACTTAACCGTTTAGAAAAACATATGCGTAAGTTTACTACTTTGCCTGGGCCTACTGGTGAATCAAACACCTTGCACCTTGAAGCACGTGGTTGTGTAGTATGTTATGCAGATAAAAGCACGTCATTTAACTTTTGGGCGCTTTCAATCATTACAGCACTTGCTGCAGGTAATACAGTAATTACGGTAGCATCAGAGCTATTTTACGACGAAGCGGTAGCCTTTAAAGATAAGTTTATTGCCACAGGCGTTGCTGAGGGCGTGTTCCAGGTTGCAAAACCTAATCAGCTACAAGCTATTTTGGCTCACCCTCACTTAGCGGGTGCGGTGGTTGCTGCACGTTCGTCTCGTTTAGGTTACTTCAGCCAACAACTTGCACAGCGTAAAGGCGCTATTTTACCAGTAATTACTTCAGAGTATTACGATACGTTAATTAAGCGCTTAATTACTGAAAAAACGATCAGTATAGATACTACCGCATCTGGTGGTAATACTTCACTGATGACCCTAGTAGAAGATGACGAATAGCCCATCCAATACTAATTAACTAAAAATGTAAAAAAAGGCACTTAAAAAGTGCCTTTTTTTTTATATTGAAACGTATAATGATGCTAATTTAAACAAAGACCCATTACAGAAGCAAAAAAATTGAAAGTCATCTCTATTTCGCAATTACAGCCTGGCATGTTTGTTCAAAGTGTTACAAAACAAACTGGGCGCATTAAAATTAAAAACCAAGGCTGGGTTAAAACTCAGACGAGTATCGATAAGCTCAAAAAAGCGGGCATTTTAGAAATAGAGATAGATCCAGATAAAACATTAACTACACCCGAGCCCGACACCCAAGCCCCAGCGCCTAAGGCTGAGATTAAAAAACGCGACCCTTGGCTTAAAGTTCATAGTAGCGAACAAGAAATGGGCAAAGCTAAAAAGCTCTACGACGAAGCTAAAACACTTCAACAAAAGGCCTTTGGCGATATAAAAGCGGGTAGAGATATAGACATAGCGCCTTTTAAAGAGCTTGCCAGTGGCTTTATGGACTCTATTTTTAGAAACCAAGATGCCCTAGCCTGCTTAACCCAAATGCGTCAAAAAGATGCTTACTTATTAGAGCACTCTATCAACGTTTCTATTTTAATGGGTATTTTTGCAAAGCACTTAGGCATAGAACGCGACATTATTGTAGAGCTCACTACAGGTGCTTTGTTGCATGACATAGGAAAAATTAAAATTCCTGACAAAGTGCTCAATAAACCGGGCCGCTTTAGTGATGACGAATTTAAAATTATGCAAAACCATGCTCTGTATTCTAAGCAAATTTTGGAAGAAGCAGGATTAACGGGGATTGCTGTAGATATTGCCGGCCTACACCATGAGCGGTTAGACGGAAAAGGCTATCCGTTTGCCAAAAAAGGCGATGAGATAAGCCAATACGTACGTATGGCGTCAATTGTAGATGTATATGATGCACTTACGGCAGAGCGGGTATATAAAGCAGGTATGGAGCCTATAAAAGCGTTTAAAATTTTAAAAGATGGTTGCCCTGATAGCTTTGATGGTGAGCTACTTACTAAGTTTATCCAATGTATTGGCATTCACCCAGTAGGCACCTTGGTGCGCTTATCTAGCCAAAAAGTAGGCTTGGTTACACAGAGTAACCCTGAAACACCTTTAAAGCCGGTGGTTAAAACATTTTATAGTGCTAAACACGGTCGCTACACGGAAATGCAAGATATAAACTTGGCAAATAAAAAAACAGCTGACAAGCTCGAATCAACTGTTAAGCCGACCGACTACAACATTGATTTAGAGCGCTTTTACAAAAACGCTATTTTACCCTGAGTTAAAAAGTAAAGCCGCAGTTTTGCGGCCTTACTTTATTAGCTGCGCTTTATTGCGGCCAATCCTGCAAAGCTTTAATACTGAATTCATAACCATCAAAATCAAGTACACTTTGCTCTGGGGTAATTTCGCGCACTGTTAGTGCCCCAATGCTCTCCCCTTCGTGTAGCTCTCTCCCATTAAGCTTTATCCAGCGTTTATCTGCACTTGAAGAGTATATATGTGCTTGGTATTTAATGCTTGGCAGCATGGCTTGTAAGCCATCTGGTAATAGCTCAACCGGTTTAACTCGAGATGAACTGCGAGAGGCCTGCGTTACTTCATAATCTTGTTCTTGCTGCGAGTCTTTTATCGCTTGTGCAAAGGCATCTTTTAATTTACTCGGTACAGCATCAAGCTCCGGACTACTTTGCGGCGCTTGCGTGTGGGGCGTATTTTCACCATTCAGTGGTTTTCCAAGCACTTTGTACTTGCTCATATCTAAACCTGCTGAGCTTGTATTTTGTGCTTGCGGCTGCATAAATTGCGTGTTTTGGCCGTGTGCATTATAAGCAAGTGGATTATAGCTTTGCGTATTAGGTAGCTGTGCATTGTAAGTTTGCTGATTAAACGCATTTTGATTATACCCGTTAGCATTTATAGGGGTTTGCACATTGTAACCTGGTTGCTGCTGCGCCGGATTATCATTAATAGGGATATACTGCCCTTGTGGGGTAAGCAACATTTTTTGTACCCCGGTAGGTGTTTGTACATACACCAACTGCCCTTCAATCGTTGCTTTATTACTATTTTTTTCAGCCTCTGAAGACGGTGATGTTACAGGCTTTTCGGCTTTATTTTGCGCTGTAGTTGGCTCATCTGTTACTGCTTGTTTTTTGCTATCAGTGCTAACAACGTCAACCGGCTGGCTTGTTTTTAATAGTGCGCTGCTTTGAAACCACTTACCCGCTGTAAAGCCACCCGCTATTGCAATAAATGCTGCAATTGCGCCGCCAAGTAGCCACACCATTTTTTTATAGCGCGTAAGTGCTTGCTGCTGCTTTAACTGCGCTGACTGCAAATCATATTGCTCGGCGCTCATATCTGCTTGTTGAGATTGCTTTAATGCATCTAATAAATAAGACATAAATTACCTAACTATATAATAAACGACATGCCAACACCTACTGCAAACAGAGCAGCAAATGCTAAGTAATAATAAACACGGCCAGTGGATTTAGGCGCATTATTCTGCGCAGCCACAAAGTCCATAGGCAGTGATTCTTGGGCTGATTGTTTTATAATATCACTATCAACAATAAGCTGCTGCTTAGAAAAAGCCCCGACTAACGCGCGCTCACAGACTAAATTCATTAAGCGTGGAATACCGCCAGTTAACTGATGTACAGCTTGCATCGCATCGAGCGAAAACACGCCTTTATCACACCCGGCAATATGTAAACGATGCTTTATATACGCAACTGTTTGCCCTTGGGTGAGCGGTAATAAGTGATACCGTGCTGTAATTCGCTGCGCTAACTGCCTAAGCTCAGTACGTTTTAATAATGCCTGAAGCTCTGGTTGACCCACTAAGACTATTTGTAGCAGTTTTTTATGATCAGTTTCTATGTTAGTTAATAGTCGTAATTGCTCAAGCACATCGGGGGCAAGGAGCTGCGCTTCATCAATAATTAAAATTGTGTGCCCGCCCGCTTTGTTATTAGCCTCTAGGTGCTGCTTAATAATGTCGGTTAAACTTTTAAGGGTGGCATTTTGGGCATCGTAAGTAATGTTTAGCTCATCACAAATACTGGCCAAAAGCTCAAGCTCCGACAGCGCCGGATTATGGATCATTGCAACTTGAGTGTTCTCTGGCAGTTGCTCTAACATACTGCGGGTAATGGTGGTTTTGCCTGTTCCCACTTCGCCGGTTAGTAATACAAACCCGCCATCTTCGCCTAAACCATAGGTTAAATGGGCAAGTGCCTCTTTGTGGCGTTCGCTTAAAAATAAATAATGGGGGTTGGGCGAGATCGAAAATGGCTTTTCGCTCAAGCCAAAGTAGCTTAAATACACCGCAATGTTCCTTCGTCATTAAAACTCGGCCTATAATGGCAAAAAAAACGACAAAGTAACAACGTTGTATGCGCTTTATTATTGAAATAACGTAAATTTATGTAAAACAAAAAAGCGCCGCTAAATTTAGCGGCGCTTTTGTATTAAAGCTAAGTGCTTAGCTATTTTATTTTACTTAGTTTTCGTAACGCACCAAACGTAAATACACGTCACTGGTTTTAGCATGTAAGCTATTAAGCCCGCTATCAAACTGGTAAACCCATGCTGAGCTCATCGTGCTTACCCCTGAGGTATTACTCCAGTAGTTTTGCAATTTAGTGCCTAAAAACACCTCTTCGTTAATACTTGGCTCGGTGCAGCTGTGCTCTAAAATACTGGCAAGCTCTTTAATATTAGGAACCTGCCAATCGTCGTAATCGGCAGTGGTGTCGTTTTCTGCACCTCTGAGTGCTTCTTGCCAATTAAGTGACGGAGAAGAGCCTGTACATGTTTCAGTGTCGCTATCGTAAACTTGTCCGTAGCTACAACGTTGCCACATTAGGCCTGTTTCTGTATCTAACACTGTGCCATCGTCATTAAGAGTGAAGCGAGTGGTTGGTGTTGTTGTATCCGCCCCGTCGTAACACGTTTGCGCTGCGGCTAGTTGAAAGCTTGCGCTAAATACAGCCATTGAAAATAGTAAGCATGTTTTCATGATTTTCTCCTATCGGCTTCTGACTAAACGTACATACGCGTATTTTTCTTTCGGGTAGGCTAAGTCATTCCCGTTGCTCATATCGATAATGTACGCTTGCGATAAGCTGGTACCATCGGCTGCAGTTTGTGATGTCCAGTACGGTAAATTCACATCATCTATAGCGCCTGCTTCTGGCATATTTGGAAAAAACGCTTCATCAATTAATACGTTTTCGCCCTGCTTGCCATAATCTATTAAGCTCAACAGCTCAGTGTAAGTTGGTAAGCGCCAATTGGTACCGCCGCAAAAATCTAAGTCGTTCACTTCATTTATATAGGTTTGCACACCACAGCTTGTATCATCTGGACAGGTGGTATTAGCAGTACTGGTATCGGTAAAGGTTGTCGTGCCTAAATCCCAAAAGTAATGATTTTGGCCATCGCGTAAGGTGGTATTAGGTAATGTACCTGACTCTACACTTTTCACTTCCCATACAAGCCCCGTTACGTTGTCGCGTATACAAGTAAAGTCGTCACTATCATCCGCTACTTCATCAGCAAACTGATTTAGCTTAGTGTAGTCAAACGCAAGGTTACCTTGGCCTGCTTTATCGAGTTGGTTGGCAAAGCTGTCTCGGCCAAGCTCTGCATCTTGACCCGGAAAGTCACTACTTTGGCAATTGATACGCTGGGTATTGTTATAACACTCGCCTAGGCCACTGTCGTTAATTAACCCTAATGCTTTTGGTGATACATCAATAAATACGGTATCGGTGTCAGTGCGCCCTTTATAATCAGTAACAGTGACTTCAAAGCTCAATGTGGTATCTAAATCAACGTCGGAGGCAAAAAATGTCGTGGTACATTGGCTAGTATTTGCCAGCGTTTCGGCATTGCCTGTTAATTGTTGCCAGCTACATGAAAACGTATCTGTTAGGGTGTCACTTTCACTTGCATCTAAGGTCACTTCCTCAAATTCTTCAACGTTTTGGCCATCTCCGGCATTGGCCACAACCAGCTCGTCTGTTTTATTTAATGTCATACTGTATTCAGTACTTGCCTCGCCGCCCTCGTCGTCGGTAACGCTTAATTGCCATATTAAATTAGTATTTGATTCAAGCAGCGGGTGGCTAAAACTTACCGTAGAGTTGTCAAAGTCGGTTACATCTAAATCTGGGCCTGAAATTAATTGCCACTGATAGCTATTAATTTGGCCATTTTCGTCAGGGTCGCTCGACTCTTCAGCACTTAACGTTACGGTGTCGTTATAGGTTGAAGGCAGTGTTTCTGGGGCTGTTTGACTAACAACAGCAAGCGGTAATTGATTACTTGAGGTAATAAATATGCTCACGTTGTCACTAACTAAGCTGCCGTTATCTGTTTGATAGCTTACAGATAGTACAAGTTCACTATCGGCTTTAACATCGGGCGCAGTAATTGTTTGCTCTGCACCTTCAAGCGGGAAGCCGTCCACAGATGGGCCGCTAACGCGCTGCCAAGTAAAGGTACCGTCATCTGGTGAGCCTTGTGCGGTGATTGTAAACTCTGTTTTTTCTACAACTTGTAGATCGATTCCGGCATTAACCGAGGTTTCAACAGCAGAGTCTTCACTACCGCCACCTCCACCGCCACAGGCAGCCAATAAAAAACAAGATATAAGGGGAGTAAAAGCAAACGCTTTCATAAAACGCACCTATAATGTCAAATAATTACTATAGTGTAATCACTAGCAATAAAGGTGCCATTTAGAGTTATTCCAATTCGCTTAATTAAGTGCTCCATTTTGAGGCTGGAAAACGTGTCGCAAAATGATTAAGCATTATTGTGGATTGGTATTACATATACGTATCTTGATGAATACGCACAAACAGCTTAGTGCCTATTTTTGAGTAATCTACTTTGTATTCACGCCCATCAAGCGCCTGAATAAACAACAGCTGTTTTTCTTCACCAAAAATATCAGCGCTACTTACATTAACAATTTCAAGGTAACGCTCTTTGGCATCACGCCGGTTTTTAGGTAGCTCCTCTTTAAATGGCTCCAAACCATTTTGAGTTACCTTTATACGTGGGTGCTGCTCTGCATTTACAATGACTAGATCAAGCTTTTTATCTTTATGGATGATGGTATTGCGACCACTCTTTATAAAAGATCTTTCTTGGCTCATTATTTTTCCTACTATCGCATTTAGTGTCCAACTTGCGATGCTATAAACCGTTCAGGTGCGCGTTTCCATTTATTTAAATCGGCACTGAACGACCAAATGTCTGTCTCTAATACACTTGCGGGTAACAGTAAATTATATCCCGTTAACAACTCAAGGTGCTTGGCTCTGTTAGCAAACATAGCTATAAGTCCAGTATAGCTAAATCCTTTAGGTGAGGTGTATTGTGTCTCTTCTATTAACCATTCTGATGGGCAATTGCCATTTTTGCAATGTTTTTGAACAGCTTGCATAAATAAATTACGCTGCTCTATCAGTAGTTTTCCGGCAATGCGTGGGTGTATAGCGCTTAAAAATTCGTCCATATCATTGAGTTTTAAACCTACTGCGTTTAATTCAAGGTGTTCAAGGCCGTCAGCCACCTTAGGAATACCGCTGTGGTGTAAGTTACTAACATGTAACTGCCACTGGCCATACTTATGCTGATACACAAGTAAGGACTCACTAAGCACTAAACTGTAATAAGGTTCCTGTGTTTTTAAAAAACCAATAAAAATAGCAGCTATGCACATGCTTACTAAAAAAATTTCTATTAAGCTAATTTCACCCGGGCGCAGTAAATTAAACAGCATAATAAATACTAAACCTACGCTGCCTACAGTAAGTACTTCAATGCCATTGCGCGCCCCTTGCGCCCTGTATTTTATTATTGAACTTGGCTTACCCATATTGGTAAAAAACCATATAAAATAAAAACATAACAATACCCCAAAGTATTATTTTTCTCATTGTTAAACAGGTTTTACACTGCGGTGGTTGCTTCATCGTTTTATCATAATTTTAGTGTTAAATAGGAACAAGTAATTAGTCTCATAAATTTTTACGCCTAACGCACAAATTTATGAGACACATAACCGCCTTTTCACGGTCTTATTTCGTACAATACTTACAATTTATTTTCAGGTATGAAAACGATGTATTCAAAACAGTCAGGTAAAGCTCTTTTTCCATTTTTAATTACGCTTCTTGTTATTTTAAGTGTGTACTTATATTTGCCATCTAGCCATGGCGAACAATCTAATTCAAGTGATACACCCACACAGGTAATGGCTCATACGGTATCGTCTCAAGAAAACACCGTTATGATTGAAGCCATAGGCAGTGCACGCGCAAACCAAGCAATTTATATAAAAAGCGCACAAAGCGATTATGTTACACACATATATTTTGAAGATGGCGACTTAGTAAGTAAAGGCCAACGCCTTGTGCAGCTGCAAAATCAGCAAGAACAATACGCTGTAAAAGAGCTAGGCATTAACTTAAAAGAAGAAAAACGTCAGTTAAGCCGCCTTACTGAGCTTTCTCGTACGCAATCTACCGCTAAATCATTATTAGAAGAGCAGCTTTCTCGCGTAGATGCCACGCAAGCCCAACTAGAAAGTGCTAAAACCAAACTTGATGAAATGCTAATTACCGCGCCGTTTTCTGGCTTATTAGGCAAACGAGAAGTGTCGGTTGGTGCTTATGTAAGTAGCGATACAATTATTACAACACTTGATGATATTAGTATTATAAAAGTTGACTTTAAAGTCCCTGAAAAATATTTATCTCAACTTAACCTAGGCATGAAAGTACATACTCAAAACGATGCCTACCCGGGGCGCACCTTTACCGGCAAAGTGACCCATATTAGTTCTCGTATCGACTCGATTACTCGCAGTGTAGAAGTAACCGCAAGCTTTGCTAATAAATCCGGGTTATTACGCCCTGGGATGCTTTTAAACACCGCTCTGGAGCTTAGTAGTAATCAGGCGCTTATGGTGCCAGAAAAAGCCGTGATCCCACTGCAAGATAAACATTTTGTATACCAAGTAAAAGAGGGTATTGCCAACAAGGTAGAAGTGCATGTTGCTGGCAGAAATAACGGCTGGGTAGCGATTGATGAAGGCCTTAGCGATGGCGAGCAAGTGATTACCGAAGGCATTATTAAAATTCGCCCTGGTAGCAAAGTAAGTGTTGAGGGTTAATCGGTGAAAATTACAGATACGAGTGTTAAACGCCCTGTTTTTGCCATAGTAATTAACTTACTACTGCTAACATTTGGCTTGGTGGCTTTTTCGATGCTACCACTTAGAGAATACCCAGATATTGAAACCCCTATTGTCAGTATTAGTACTGACTACACTGGTGCTTCGGCAGAAATAGTCGAGACAAAAATAACGCAAATATTAGAAAACCGGATATCGGGTATTGAAGGCATTAAAAGTATTAATTCTTCAAGCAGAAATGGGCGCTCTAATATCGTTATTGAGTTTGATATAAGCCGTGATATTGACGCAGCCTCAAACGATGTACGAGAGCGAGTTGCCCGCGCACTAGATAACCTACCAGAGCAAGTACGCCCACCAGAGGTATCTAAGTCAAACAGCGACGAGAGCCCTATAGCCTGGTTTGTACTTAACAGTGAAACCATGAACTCGCTGCAATTGAGCGATTATGCACAGCGCTTTATTGTCGACCGATTAGCCGTTGTAGATGGCGTTTCAAATGTACGTATTGGTGGTGAGCGCCAATACGCCATGAAAATTTGGCTAAACCGCCAAGCCATGGCCGCTCGTGGGATCACTTCAAGTGATATCGAAAACACCCTACGCAGCGAAAACGTAGAGCTTCCAGCAGGTGAAATTGAATCTATCGACCGCGACTTTACCGTACGTACAGCGCGTAGCTATAAAGACCAACGTGATTTTCAAAACTTAGTTATTAAACGCGGTGAAGACGGCTACCTTGTACGTTTAGGTGAAGTTGCCGATGTACATTTAGAAGCCGCAGACGATGAAAGCCTGTTCCGTGGTAACGGCCGTAACATGATTGGCCTTGGCATAGTCAAGCAAGCTAAAGCAAACACCTTAACAGTGGTAGACAACGCCCGCAGTGAACTTGAAAAAATAAAACGTAATTTGCCAGAGGGCACCACTATTCAAGACAGCTACGACTCGTCTATTTTTATTAAAGAGTCAATCAACGAAGTATATAGCACGCTTGCCATTTCTATGGGATTAGTAGTGTTAATAATATTTATCTTTTTAGGTAATATTCGCGCTACGCTTATCCCCGCCGTTACGGTGCCTGTAGCACTTGTTGGCAGCTTTATGTTTTTACTTGCCATGGGTTATTCAATCAACTTATTAACCTTACTTGCGCTGGTATTAGCAATTGGCCTGGTCGTAGATGACGCCATTGTAATGCTTGAAAATATTCACCGTCGGATTGAGCTTGGCGAACCACCTTTATTAGCGGCCTTTAGAGGCGCCCGCGAAGTAGGCTTTGCAATTATTGCGACAACACTTGTGCTTATTTCGGTGTTTGTGCCTTTAGTATTTATGGATGGGCGAATTGGCGCTTTGTTTACAGAGTTTGCAATGGCTGTAAGTGCCGCGGTGTTTTTCTCTAGTATTACTGCCCTTACGCTCTCGCCGGCGCTGTGCTCTAAAGTTTTAAAAGCGTCAGAAAAAGAAAGTAAATTTAGCCAATGGATGGACCGTGTTTTTAGCAAAGTTGAAAACAGTTACCGCCAATCGCTTACCTCAAATATGACCAAAAAATGGGGCTTAATGATAAGCCTAGTACTTGCTGGTTTTGTTAGCTACTCGTTGTTTTTGCAAGTGCCCTCTGAGCTTACGCCAAAAGAAGACCGCGGTACCTTTTTTATTATGATGAGCGGCCCTGAAGGCGCAAGTTATGAAAATAACGCAGCCAACATGGCCAAAATAGAAGAGCGCCTGCTTCCTTACTCAGAAGCTGGCGAATTAAGCCGTGTTTTAGTACGCGTACCGGGCTGGGGCGGCAGTGGTGGTGTTGCTATCGTTGGCATGGCCGATTGGGATAAGCGCAAGCGCTCTACCTGGGAAGTTATGGACGAAATAAGCGCCAAAATGACCGAAGTAACAGATGTACGTGCCTTTGCTATTATGCGCCGTGGTATTGACGGTGGCGGCTCCTCTCGCCCCATAGAGTTTGTACTACAAGGTAACGATTACGAGCAACTTGCTGATTGGCGCGACCGCATTATAGAGCGCGCAGAAAAAAATCCAGGCTTGGTAAGAATCGATCACGACTATAAAGAAACCTTTCCACAATTTTTAGTCAGCATAGATAAAAACAAAGCCGCCGATTTAGGTGTGTCGGTATCCGATGTAGGTACCACGCTTGAAACCATGCTAGGACAGCGCCGTGTTACCACCTTTATTGACCGTGGTGAAGAATACGATGTAATTTTAAAAGGCACTAAACAAGACTTTACAAACCCTACTGATATTTCAAATATTTACCTTAAATCACGCAGTGGTGAGCTGGTCCCACTAGATAGCCTTATAAGCTTAAAAGAAGAGGCCACAGCATCGCGCTTAAACCGTTATAACCGAATGCGCGCCATCACACTAAGCGCTAATCTTGCGGACGGTTATACACTTGAACAAGCACTTAACTTTTTAAACAAAGTAGCTGCAGAAGAAAACGACATTGACGGCGCTGTAGATTATAAAGGTGAATCACAATTATATTACGAAGGCGCATCGGCCATGACCTATGTATTTGTGCTTGCCCTAACTGTGACCTTTTTAGTTTTAGCTGCACAATTTGAAAGCTTTATGCACCCGTTTGTCATTATGCTAACAGTACCACTTGGCCTAATGGGCGCCATGTTTGGCCTATGGGCAACCGGCTTAACGCTTAATATTTATAGCCAAATTGGTATTGTAATGCTGATAGGTTTAAGCGCTAAAAATGGTATTTTAATAGTCGAATTTACCAACCAACTGCGCGATAAAGGCGTAGAATTTAGCGAGGCTATTTTGCAAGCGGCCACTCAGCGCCTGCGCCCAATAATAATGACCTCTCTGACTACGGTAATGAGCGCAGTGCCTTTAGTATTGGCATCAGGCCCAGGCGCAGAGAGCCGCATGGTAATTGGTGTGGTGGTATTTACAGGGGTTATTGTAGCAACATTGCTAACGCTTTATGTTGTGCCTGCGGCGTATTATGCCCTAGCCCGCAACACACAGTCGCCAGAATTTTTACAGCAAAAATTAAATAAGCAAGCCGACTCTCACCCGCTCAAAGACAGCGAAGAAATTTAACTGAGCTTACACTGCGCCGTAACTTGCTGTTACGGCGTATTCAATTTATGCTCGCCTTAATACTGTAACATACATAATTAGGACAACTTATGAGCACATCAACACAACTAGCAACATTTGGTGGAGGCTGTTTTTGGTGTATAGACGCTGCATTCAGACGAGTAAAAGGTGTACTAAACGTAAGCTCAGGTTACACCGGCGGTAATACCGACAACCCCACGTATAAATCGGTCTGCTCTGGTACAACAGGCCATGCTGAGGTTGTGCAACTGGAATTTGACAGCGCTGTAGTAAGCTTTGAAACACTGCTTAGCATGTTTTTTACGTTACACGATGCCACGCAATTAAATCGCCAAGGTAACGATATTGGCACACAGTATAGAAGTGTTGTTTATTACCACAACGATGCGCAATTAAATAAAACCAATGAGATGATAGCCCAGTTACAAAACCATATTAGCGAGCCAATAGTGACAGAGGTTAGCCCTGCTACCACATATTACCCAGCGGAGCATTATCATCAAGATTACTACAACGAAAACCCACAGCAGGGTTACTGTAGTATTTTAATAGCACCTAAATTACACAAGTTTGAAACTGTATTTAAAGAGTTTTTAGCTGACTAGCTAATTTTCGTTGTTAAAATAATTCTAATACCAATCCGCATAATTAAGTGATCTATTTTGAGGATGGATAAACGT
>NZ_LKBC01000007.1:5380-71872 GCF_001400005.1 Pseudoalteromonas sp. P1-30 | reverse complement strand
AACGCAGATAGCGACACATTTAGCCCCTGAAAATGATTAAGTATTAATGCGAATTGGTATAAATACACATTAAAAAGCCCGATATAAATCGGGCTTTTGTATATTAAAAAACGCTATTAAAACTGATAGCTTGCACCTGCAAAAAAGCGGCGCTCTGGGGTGTTGTAGTAATATACGTCACCGCTTGTAAAGTCAGCTCTCGAGTCAACCACATTGTAATCTCTGTCAAATAGGTTCTCTACACGCAGCGACAGCTCAATATTATCGTTTACATGATAGTTACCCGCTAGGTTCCAAAGTGTATACGACCCTAGGCGCGTTACTGCCCCCTCGCGATCACTGCGGTATTGCATATCAATGCGAGCATCAAAATCACCAAATTGCTTTGCGAGCTCCCAATTAACAGTGCGCTTGGCAACATTGCGTAGCTCATCGCCGGTTTCTTTGTTTTCGGCACTTAAATATGCAAAATTAAAGTGGCTATCAAACCCTAAAATTTGCTGTGTAAGGATAAACTCAACCCCTTCATAGCGAGCTTCGTTTATATTAGCTAACGCAAAGTTTTCATCGTAATCAATTTTATCTTCGATGTCGTTTCTAAAAATTGCAAAATCGACTTGTGCACTGTCAAAATTAACATTTACACCAAGCTCGCGGTTTATTGATTTTTCAGGTTGGAGATCCGGATTACCAAAATTTGGGTAGTATAAATCGTTAAATGTTGGCGCTTTAAAACCTGTGCTTTGACTAATTCTAAATGTTGAATTTTCAGATAAATGATAACCAGCCGCCGCAGTATAGGTTGTTTCATCACCAAACTGTTCATCGTCGTCTTGGCGAAGAGTTAAATTGGCAAGCACAGTGTCGGTGTCGTAATAAGCCCCAACAAACACTGCTAATACATCGCGGCTATCCTCATCAAATGCTTGCGAGCTGTGCGATACATCATCGTTATACCAATTAACGCCGCCGCTAATATTAAGCGCATTTGTTAAGCGGTATTGGCCGCTGTAATCTACTTGCGAGCGCTTAGTAATAAATGTACTGGTTAATGGCCCGCCGGTAAAAAAGTCCACATATGTGCTGTCAGAATCATCGGTTGCAAAAGCAACATCTATAGCATGAGATTGGTTAGTGTAGTTTTTGCTCCACTGCGCCGACAGTTGATAGTTTTTAAAGTCCCCTCTTTCAACCGTGCTCGTAGCCGGGCTAAAGCTGCTATCGTAATCCGCGTAGCCTTCGCTGTACTGGCCTAGTAGCTTAAAGTTACCGTAATGTGCATCTGCATAGTTTACTTTAAAGCCTACGTTTTTATTTTCATAGCTGTCGTCATCGGGCGCTATACCTTGTAATGCATCAAAACCATCGGTTTTTTCAAAGCCTGCATTAAATGCGCTAACCACTTCATCTGATTTTACTGAACCTGCAAGCTGATAGTTTTGATAAGCGTTAGAGCCAAATGTGGCATCAAGTGATACATTGCTCGCTTCACGCGTTATTATATTAATAACCCCAGCTAATGCATCTGAGCCATACACAGCTGCACGCGAGCCCTTTATGATCTCGATTCGCTCAATACTATTTAGCGGCACGTTACTTAATGCTTTTTGTCCTAGCGTGGCTGAGCCCGTGCGTACACCATCAATTAAAATTAGCGTATCGCCAGAACCTGTACCACGTAAAGATACGCCCGACGTTTGGCCAAAGCCACCATTAGGATTAATTTGAAAACCCACTTGTGTGATTAGTAAGGTTGGTAAATCGCGTACATTGCTTGCATCTATTTCGGCGCGATCAATTACATTAACGCTCGCTAAAACATTATTTATTGATTGTTCAAATTTATTAGCGGTAACAGTGATTTTTTCAATTGGGCTTTGTGCAGCAGATACAGAAAAAGACAGCGCAGCCGAGATAGCAACGCCAAGAGTTGTTTTATTTAGCATGATGTTCCCTATCTTTGCCCACCGCAAAGATTTAAGTAAGTAAGATTACTTCAAGGCCGGTCTCCGGACTCAGTAAACACATAAATGCGTTAATACTTTACCGTTGCGGGGGCAGTGTTGGGATTGCTTTTATCATAAAGGCGCACCAACTTCCCGATTATCTCGCTGTTAGTTTTAATACTTTAAACCCTGTATTTAGCATCCAGCAAGCACCTTGAAAATAGGCGGTTATTGTGAGCAGTTTGTTTACAAATGTCAACGGACGTCTATATAGCTAAAGGTTAAATTATTTATTTTCAGTAAAGCTGGATGTTACGCCGTATGAACTTAAAAGCGCTGTGATTTTAGGTTTTATTTCAGGCGAATTTAAAAGCTTATCCATTTGTTTTACCGTAATTTTACTGCGCGCAGGGTTAACTAAAAAATGAGTATCGTATATAGCATCTGGGGTATTACTCTTATAAAGCAGGTTCATATTAAAAATGTTGTTCTTTTTAAAGTATTGATAAGCTATGTTATTTAACACCCCAACATCGGCACGCTTTAATAGCAGCATTTTAACAACGTTAAACTCATCGATTGTTAAACTAACTTGGTGTTCATCACTTAAATATTGTGCATCGGTTTTAAAATCAGCAAAACGATAGGAATACCCCAATACCCCCGCTTTTGTTAAAGCATGTAAGTCATCGAAATAGCTTTGCTTTTGGGCGTTTTGTGCCAGCGTATAGAACTCATTTTTAGCAATAACATAAAAGCTCGTTTCCCGTAAGGCACTTCTTGCTACCTCAGGCACCCATTGCATAGCCATTAAAAATAACATGTCGAATTCCCCCCATTCGACCCACTTTTTGAGCCTTTTTACAGGCAAAGAGTTAAGAGTAAATTTATATTCGCTTTGAGAGTCATTGAGTATTTTTACAAACTCAGGCGCTACCCCTTGCTCTTTTTCGGCATTAATAATAATTGGAAAGTAACCGTCCTCTACCAACACATCTACATTTATTGGCTTGGCAAAACTAAACTTACTGCACGCAATAATAATTATAAAAACAAGAAACTTAAGCATTTAAAGCCTTAAACAGTCGCTATTAAGTAATATTGATATTAAGAATAGCCTAATATACGCAACTGCGTGATAAGCAGGTTTAATAATGCATTTAAATAACGTTAAAAGAGTATGGAATAACAGTGGACTAATTTTAAGTAGGTAAAAGGGGTTTAGGCTTGCGGGTAAGTAAAGGCTGTAATTAAGGCGGGGTAAAATGTGTGGCTAATATATTTAATAACCACACATTTAAATTTTCACTTTAAAATACTAAAGGCACTTAGCTAATTAATCGCGAAAGTTTTTAAACTGGAAAGGCTGGCCTAAATCTGCAGTGCGAACGACTTGCATAGCAGCTTGTAAATCGTCACGCTTTTTACCCGTTACACGTACTTCTTCACCTTGAATAGCAGCTTGTACTTTTACTTTTGAGTCTTTAATGGCTTTAACTACTTTTTTAGCCATGTCTTTCTCAATGCCTTGTTTAAGTGCAACATTACGAAACACGTTTTTACCAGCACGAGTGATGTCTTGCAGCTCCAAGCTTGCTACGTCCATACCACGCTTAGAAATTTTACCTGCTAAAATATCAAACAACTGCATAACTTGTGAGTCAGCTTCAGCTTTTAGTTTAATTGTTTTGTCGTTTAGCTCAATTGATGCGTCAACACCTCTAAAGTCAAAGCGTGTTTCTAGCTCACGGTTGGCGTTATCTACTGCATTTTTAGCTTCGTTCATTTCTACTTCTGATACGATATCAAATGAAGGCATTGGGTTCTCCTAACTATTAAATCTAAATTTATGCGCCGATTATAACGCTAAAATTATAAATCTTTACATTTTTCTGCCAGTTGTTCAGGTGCGATACTAATTTAGTTTGATATACTGCAGCCTCTTTTTTAAGCGGTTTTAGGATTTATCGTGACAAGGCGTGTTTACCAAGCAGTTTTTTTGATTAGTATTGTGGTGTTTACCCTCTTATTTGCCAAAGAAATAAAAGGCGGCGTTACGAACTTATTTCCACATGTTGATAAAGTTGCCCACTTTGGGATATTTTTTATACTTGCCATCATTATGGATAAAGCCTTTAAGTTACCGCTGTACACGCAAGTACTCTTGCTTGCGGGCTACGGTGCAGCAATAGAAATAATGCAAGATGCGCTTCCCTACAGGCAGGCCTCGTTAGGTGATTTTGTTGCTGATTTTGCTGGTGCAGCCACGTACTTTTTACTAAGAACCATTTTTACTCCTCGAAAAAAGAACCCTTATGGCTAATATTCTTATTATTGGCGACGGCGCTATTGGTTTATTGCTAAGCCACTTTTTATCTAAAGCTCACACTGTTCATGTGTTAACACGCAAAGCCACTGCAAATACACGCTTTTATTGCAAAGCAAAACAGCCTTCGCAAAAAATAAATGCACGATTTATTACGCTTAAGCAAATTAATGAACAGCCCGCGTTTGATATTGTTATTTTTGCTGTAAAGGCTTTTCAGGTGCAATCGGCCTTTACGCAAGTTAAACCCTTTTTATCGCCAAGTAGTGTACTAATTGTATCGCACAACGGTATGGGTAATGTTGAAACGCTCAATGAGCAACTCGATAAGCAGCAAGCGTTGTACTTTTTAACCACCAGCATGGCTGGCTTTAAAACAAACGACTTTATAGTACAGCACACCGGTGAAGGTAAAAGCGTATTAGGTGCCTGCAACCCTTGCGCGCACAGTTATCACCAAGCAATGTGTGAGCAATTGCAAAACGTGCCGCAGCTTAGCTACACTACTAATATTGAGCAGCTACGATTTGAAAAACTATTAGTAAATATTGCCATTAACCCATTAAGCGCATTGTATGATATTAAAAATGGTCAGTTACGTGCCCCTTATTTTAATAGCATTATCTTTAATTTATTAACTGAGGCATGCCAAATAGCCCAGGCTTTAAAGCTTGATATTAAGCTGGCTGATGCACTTAACAACGCTTATAACGTAATGATGCTAACCGCTGAAAACTACTCTTCAATGCATCAAGACGTAGCGCATAACCGACAAACCGAAATAGACGCCATTTGTGGCTATATTAGCCAACAAGGTAAGCGATTAAATATCAGCACCCCGCTAAACGATGCCCTACTTGCTAAAATTAAGGCAAAAAAAAGCGTGGTATAAACCACGCTCTAAATTACGGTTAACCTTTACGGGCGATAAACTTTTACACCCGTAAAGCCTGCTTCATGAAGAATAAGCGCCTGTAACTGGCTCATAACCCCTCTTTCACAATACAGGTAGTAATCCTTATCTTTTGGCAGATCACCAAATTTAGTCGCTAAGCGGAAAAACGGTAAATGCACTACATCTATACCGTCAATCTCAAGCGGCGCTGCATCCTCTTCCTCTGGTGAGCGAATATCAACAACCACTGCACCCGCTGGTAAATCAACTACCGACTCAGCTTCTTTAAGTTCTTGCTTAGCTTCTACGTCTATATCACGCACATCCATAATGCGAGCGTTTTCAACAACAGTATTAAGCACATCAAAGTCGAACTTTTCTTCTTCGGCTTTAATAACGTCAAGTTTAGCTTTAACCGTTGGCTTTTTAGATATTACGCCACAATACTCAGGCATGGTTTCGGCCATTTCTGCGGTGCCAATTTTACGTGCAATATTTATAATTTCTTGTTTGTCGTGCTGAATAAGTGGGCGCAAAATCAGGGTTTCTGTTACGCGGTCAATTACACTTAAATTAGCTAAGGTTTGGCTAGAAACCTGACCTATACTCTCACCAGTTACCAAGGCTTGAATATTTAATTTTTCGGCTACTTGGCTGCCAGCACGCATCATCATGCGTTTTAGCACAACACCCATTTGGCTGTTTTCAACGTTCTCTAAAATTTCGGCAACAACCGGTTCAAAATCAACCGTGATAAATTTAACTTTATGAGTAGAGCTAAATTTTTTCCATAAATAGTAGCTGGCTTGCTTAACACCAATTTCGTGTGCTGCGCCACCTAAATTAAAGAATAAAAAGTGCGTGCGAGCGCCTTTACGGATCATCTGATAACTTGCTACACCAGAGTCAAAGCCGCCTGACATTAACGAAAGCACATCTTCTTGTGTTGGTAGTGGAAAGCCTGCCATACCTAGGTGAGTTTGCGTAACTATGTAGGCTTTATCGTCTTTTACTTCTAAGCGAATAGTTACTTCTGGGCGGCTTAACTTAACGCGCGCGCCTTCAACGTGCTGGTTTAAACCACCACCCACGTAACGCTCTAAATCGGTAGAAGTAAAGTCGTGTTGACCAATACGCTTTGCGCGTACACAAAACGTTTTACCAACGATGGTATGCCCTACTAGGTCTATGGTTTTTTTATAGATATCGTCAAGCGTTGTGAAGTCAGTTTCGGTCACTTCAATAAATTGCACAATACCAGGAATACGCTGCAAGCTATCGATAAAGTCTAGGCGTGTTTGTGCATCATCAAGCTTAGTTACAACAGAAATATTATCCCAGTTGTTTCTTACTTGTACTTTTTCGTCAACACGGCGCAATACAATTTTAATGTTATTTTCTAACACTTTAGTAAAGCGTTTACGTACCGAACGGCTTTTAATGGCAATTTCAGGATGTAGTTTGACGATAAATTTAAGCATAGTTCACTCTTAGACTGCGGGAATTCGCGCTCCCAGGCATTGGGCGCGCGATTATAGCAAAAATTTTTGCGTCTAGGAACTAACCAACTAACAGCAGTTAGGCAAGCGCTGGCGCTTGCTCTGCTAGTTGGGTGTATTTTTCACGTAACTGATTCATTTTAAGTATGCTTTTTTCGGTGCTGTAAGCCCTAAATAATGCTAATACTTTTAAAATGCCATGATAAATATCTTGCTCGGCTAAATTACCACTGAGCCTACGCGCTTTAATATACGGAGTCCAAAAACTAACGGTTAGCTTAAGAGTATGGGCAAGTTCAAGCGCATCTTGCTCTTCTATGGCAATCATTTCGTTATCGCGCAGGCCTAAAATAACTTGGCGAACCTGCTCTAATAAAGTTGACTGAAAACCAATGTAGGCTTGTTTTAAGCTTTCATCCCTTGAGAGGATGTCGCCTAAGTTGTCGTAAAAAAAATGATAACGCCACATTAGCTCAAATAACGAATCTAAATAAGCAGTTAGATGATCAAATGCATCATCGTTTGCTTCAATGGGTTTAAAATGAGTATGTAAATGCTCGCTGTAAAGCGCAAAAATATGTCGGATAATGTCTTCTTTATTTTTAAAATGATAGTAAAGGTTACCCGGGCTCATCCCTAAATGTGATGCAATATGATTGGTTGATATTGCACGCTCACCATGTTCATTAAATAACGAAATACTGGTGTGTATTATTTTATCCTTAGTATTCATATGCGACGACTCAAATTAACTTATAAACTACATTACACTAAATATCAGCCATGCAGTATAAACAAATCGGGCTGGTTTAAATACCATCATAATTTACTATTTTAAAAACGAGGCCTGATTATGCTCCACGCAGGCATTTGTATTAATGTGGTGCTGTTAACTAAAGTAAAGCCTAAGCAGCGTAATTACACTTTAAAAAATAGTAACGCATTTAAAGCACTTTTACTGATTAAATATCAAACATACAAGCTCAACCTGATCTCCTAGGCTGATTTGTAGAACAAACACTGATAGACTACTTAAAAAATAATAGTTAGTGAAATCTATGAACGTTACGGCAATCTATCCTGGTACCTTCGACCCGTTAACCAACGGCCACACCGACCTAATTCAGCGCGCAGCTAAAATGTTTAGCACGGTTATTGTTGCTATTGCTCATAACCCTTCTAAAAAGCCGTGCTTTAGTCTTGATGAGCGAGTTGATTTAGCCAACACTATTTTAGGACATTTAAGTAATGTAAAAGTGATTGGCTTTTCAGGCTTACTAGCCGATTTAGCTTTTGATCATAAAGCCGATGTGCTTATTCGCGGTATTAGAGCGGTATCTGATTTTGATTACGAATTTCAGCTCGCAAATATGAACCGCCGCCTAAATCCAGATTTAGAAAGCGTGTTTTTAACACCTTCTGAGCGCAACTCGTTTATATCATCAACCTTGGTAAAAGAAGTTGCCCGCCATAATGGCGATGTGAGCGAATTTGTAAGCCCACTTGTAGTGGATGCTTTAAAACAAAGGTTAGGCTGCGACGCAAGCTAAATAAACACAATTAGCGCACTTTAGGTGCGCTAATATACCTAACTACTTTTTAGCCATAGCTTGTAATTCATTGCGGTTAAATAAAGCACGTTTAAGCTTTGCCAAGCCTAAAGTCACTTGTAAGCTGCCCAATACCATAAAGCCCCCAAAACCACCAATAGTCATAACTAACCAATACCACATAATCGTAATGCATAGGCATGTGTAATGTTGCATTAAACGTTAAACCAAAAAGAAGATAATTATAGGAGAGGCAAGCAAGCGTGAAAATGGTAAGTAAATCCGCAATTACTAAATCTAAATATATTGAGCCTGTAAGGATAAATGATGCTTTGAACATAAATAGGCTGAGCGTATAAGAGAGCATCATCACCAAAAAAATGTACATAATATGCTTATTGCGGCAGTTTATTGTACAAGCAAAATTATAAAGAAATGGAACTACAAAAGCCCATGTAATAAAAATACTTAGGTAGTCATTTACTGTACTCAATGCCATAAATACATGTTGAAGCATTAATGAGCACCCATTTTCTTAACGAGAAAATTTTTGACTTTTATTAACCCTAAAATATCTTTATTTATAAATAAAACCAAGTCACTTGTAAGCTGCCCAATACCATAAAGCCCCCAAAACCACCAATACTCGATATTCCCAACAACGATACTATCGTAATGCATACCGTAAAATACAAACGCATTAAAACTAAGCCCCACGATTAAATAATAAAAAGCGATCTGTTTAGCTTTCGAAAAAATCATCCATATCATCAAAGCGATTATGGTAACTGCATCAAATAAGAACAGGTTTAAGTGAGGTGTGGCTGTTTGCGGGTCCATAACCATACTTGATGTATATGAAGCCATCATAATAAATGATATTTGGGCTAAACTTTTATCTGACTTATTTATGCTTGTAGATAAGCAATATGAAAATGCAAAAACAAACAGCCATGTAATTAAAATGGTTATGTAATCGTATAGGTCAGCCATCGCCCATAACAGGCTATGCATATCGTGAGGGCTTAAATTTTGTTGTTAAATAATTACTTAACTTTGCTAAACCTAAAATATCTTTATTTAAAAGGCTTACTGTAATCATTAGTAAATCGCTAAAATTAACACCTACAAAGTAAATATCCCAAAACCACCAGTACTCATAGTGATGCATAATATCGTTGTCTATGTACATCGCAAAAAATAAAGAAGTATTAATACTTAACCCAATAAGTAAATAAATGTACAAGGTGCAACTTTTTATAAAAAAACCACATAAAGCAATTGAGGCTAGTGTTGCAGCATCAAATAAGAAAAAATCAAAGTAGGTTATGGAGTCCATATCAATAAATAAGCTAGATGAATATGAAAGTGCCATGATTGATGTTAACCAAACTTTGCTCTTATCAGCGTTATTTATTGAGCTGGCAAGTGAATACAAAAAAGCCATTAAAAAGCCCCATTGTACAAATGCACCTATGTAGAAGGTTATATTGGTATTTAATATTAAATCAATCATGAAACCTTAATGCCTGAAAAGTAAAAATTGTACCGCTATCTACACTTTTGAGGCGTAGCAAATACCATAAAACAATAATTAAATTAACTCACTCCCTCAGCCTTTCTATAAATAATCTCAAATATCTCCTAAGCCGAAGTAAACCTAAAATATCTCTGTTTATAATTAGTACAATTGCCATTGTGAAATCGCTAAAATACATCCCAAAAATATATACCGCCCAAAACCACCAATAGTAAAGTGTACCTTGTATAACAATGTCGTAATGCATACCTAAAAATAAACAGGCATTAAAGCTCAGCCCTACAATTAAATAATAAAAGGGCGTAGGTATAGTTTGTTTGGTGAAATTACGCCACAGAAGTAAAACCAAGATAGTTACAGCATCATAATAAAAATAATTTAAGTGCGGTGTTTCTATAATTGGATCCATAAACAAACTAGCTATGTAGGATACCATCATAATAAATGAAAGTTGTGCCCTGCTCTTATCTGGCTTATTAATACTTGCCGATAAGTTTTACAAAAAGGCAATAAGAAAAAACCACGTAAACAAAATACCTACGTTGTACCCTAAATCGACCAGTCCCCAAAGAACATCAGCCACTTTGCTTCAATCTCATAACACCGTTCACCAACTTATCAGTAGCATGCACTAACATTAAAAAATCCTTTTTAACGAAAAAAATACCAACCATGATGATATCCATCATATTAATAACAACTGTATAAACAGACCAAAACCACCACGGTTCGTAATTACCACGTACAAACACATCTATGTGCATAGCTAAAAATAATAACGAATTGATGCTCAAGCCAAATAATAAGTAAGTAGATATGCGCTTTTCAGGTAGGAAATACCGCAGAAATAAAATACAAAATAAAGTGCCTACATCATAGCAAAACAGTTCTATGTAACTAATGTTGTAAATATCTATAACTGTACTTAAGCAGTAAGAAACTACCATAACTAAAGATAGCCATACTGCCTGTTTTGATGGATTGTTAATGCTAGTTGTTAGTGAATATAAAAAGGCCATTAAAAACCCCCACTGCACCAACACACCGATATAAACTGACACTTCAGGAGGGATTAGAACATTATTCACTATTGCGGTTTCTTAGCAAAGAACGAGTAAATAAGGTTTTTGAAATAAATAATTTTTAAAAAGTCTTTATTAATAAACAGCACTAAAATCATACTCAGATCAGAAATGGCCACCACTGATGAATACAACCCCCAAAACCACCAATAGGTGTAATTATGTAAAATATAAGAGTCTAAATACATACCTAGAGCAAAGCACATGTTGATACTCAGCCCAAGCATAAGATACATAAATGCAACCGTTTTCTCTTTAATATAAAAGTATTGGGCAATAATTAAAACCACAATGGTGATAGCATCTAAAATAGCGAGATCAAGGTAAGTAATGGTTTGGTAATTGAACAAAACACCTGGAAAATACGAAATAGCCATAATCGATGAAAGTATAACTAACGCTTTAAAGCGTGAATTGATAGATGAGACTAAAGAATATAAAAATGCCATGAGGAACCCCCATTGCAATACCACACCGATTATATGGGCAATTCTCACATCTAATAAAAAAGAGATGATATCCATCTTAAAAGTAAACGCTAATAATAAGCACCTCAAAAATAATAAACAACACCATTAACTGAGCACCTAGCTTAGTATTTTACTTATTAAAACTAAAAAAACTTTCATCGCCATAAACGTTTCGATACTTCGTCTTTAAAATGCTAGCTGCAAAAGCCACCTTTTAAGCTTAATTAAGCCTAAAAAGTCTCTATTGATAATTAGTACGGCAATCATACACAAATCAGAAAACATAACAGCCGATGAATAAAAGCGCCAAAACCACCAGTAGGTGTAATTATATAGAATATTGGTATCTAGATACATGCATAGGGCTAAAAAGGTGTTAACGCTAAGGCCGATGTTTAAGTAGACATAAGCTGTCGTTTTCTCTTTAATAAAATAACGCTGAGTTACATACACAGCAACTAAAATAGCGATATCTAAAAGGGCAAAATCTAAATAAGTAACCGTTTGAAAGTTTGTAAATATCCAAGGCAAATAACCTATCGCCATAATACTCGAAAGTACAACAAAGCCTTTAAAGGGGTTATTTATTGAAGATACTAATGAGTATAAAAAGGCCATGAGAAACCCCCACTGCACAATAGCGCTTAATATATAAGCGAAATCGAAGTTAGAGATTACATCAATAATAGCCATGTTGTTTGAAACACTATGTAGTTAGGCAAAAAATAAGTAATATTAACATAATTCATCTGACCCTCGTCAGTACCACAGCCCTCGCCTGGCAACTAAAACTCAATAAATAGCCCCACAAATGCAGCAAACCTCACGTTATTAAAGTTCAGCCACACTTATAACTTTTCAATAAGCCGATTACTCTTTAGCTGGTTAACCACTAGTGAAAGCATCATTAAAACATCAATTACGTTTACGCCGATAGAATAAACACTCCAATACCACCATGGCTCAAAGTTATATAGAACATATAAGTCATAATACAAAAGCAATGTAAGTACGGCATTAGCAGTTAAAGCCAGAACGAGGAACAGGAAAGCTTTGTTACGTTTAAAAACATTGAAGTACTGCAAAGACAGCAACGCTACAATTGTAATAAAATCGTAGAACGCCCAATTAAGATATAGGTTATCTAACAATTTTATATAGCTGCCAAAAATATATGAGCAGAGCATTAATGCAGACAAATAAACAGGAGATTTATTTTCTTTGTTTATGCTGGAGACTAGACAGTAGAGGAAGGCCATTAAGAAGCCCCATTGGGAGAAAGCCGCTACATAATCCATTAGGGCTTCAGAAATATACATTTAAGCTAGATTATGTGCTGCGTTTTTGAAGACTTAAACAAACCAAAAAGCTTATTTTTGAGTTTGTGGAGACCTAAGAAATCCCTATCTACAATCAAGGCTACTATCATAAATATATCTATGATACTAACAGTAAAACCATATATATCCCAAAGAAGCCATGTGTCCCGATTATTATATATAAAAACATCTAAATGCATAGCTAACAGCAGACACATGTTTATACTTAAACCCGTGATTAAATAAGTAAAAGAAACAGTTACTTTTTTAATTATTCTATATGTAGTAACTAGAAGTGCAATTGTAATGGCATCATAGAGGGCCCAATCGAGGTAAGTAAGTTCATTTATAGATATCCATGTTAAAGAGTAATCAGATACGCCATAGGATACCATCATGATAAATGAACTTATCAGCAATGTTGTTTCTCTTTTTACTCCTAAGCTGTAAACAAATAGGTTAAATAAAAAAGCCATAGAGAATGCCCAAAAATTTAGGGCCGATAGAGAAAAGTAACCAAAGAAATCAGTTAAAAACATTAAAATCCCATAGTAATTATTTCGGGCGTGGATTTCCACCCGGCAAAATTATTCCTGCTCTCTGCAGATCATTACTAGAAGCGCTCATCGCCTCTTGAGAGAAGCTTACTGTATCAGATTGTAGTGTTTTAGGGCTAGCAGTTTGTTCCGTCGCAGGCTGTAATTGTTGTGTTTTATTGTATGCTTGCATTTGTAATTGGCTATTAGCTGAAACTTGCATGTGATTGTTCCTTGTATAAGTTTTAATATTATTTGGCGCAACTTTTAATCACACCATCATGTAGGTAATTGCATTACCTGTTTTAAGCAGTGATAGCTATTTTGCTATCTGACTTATACAAAGCAACCAATGTGCCAACATTTTTTGACATATTAAAAATACATGCTACCTACAACTATTTATTAAAACTAAATCTAAAACCCTAGCTGACACCAAACTCATCTGACCAGTTTATTATACACATAAAAAAACGCACAGGGGTAACCGTACGTTTTTTATATCCAGGGAATTTAAGCCACGTATTTACACGGGATCTCCGCACGTGTACTTGGCTTTAAAATATATTCCATTGCTACTTCGTCACAGTTTTCTTTACGAAGGCAAAGTTCGCAATCTTTCATTACCTTCTCTGGTAACGATTCTTTACTACAAAAAGTAAAACGTTGCTGTTCAAAAAAGTCTGGCACACGGGTTAATACAATAACGCGATTAAGCGCCAATTTTTTGGCTTTTGCTAATAAGTGCTCTACAAGCTGCCTACCCTGCCCAGTTACCGCGCTTTGTGGATCAATGCCTAAAGAGCGTATTTCAGCAAGCCCCGTGTCGTAAATGTATAACGATGCACATCCCGACACTTTGCCGTCTATTTCTGTTACTGCAAATTCGTTAATTGAATGCACCATGTCGCTTTTAGCACGCGGCAAGTTTTCACCTACCGTAGCCCAGTGCTGTATCAGCCTAGCAATATCTTCAACATCATCTAAATTTGCATCACGAACCGTTATTTGCTGTTTTTTTTTGGCTTCTTTAACCGCTTTAGTAACTTGCTCAATAGATGTACCGCCAAGCGCTTGGCGTGCTTTAATACAGGCATCTATTTCAAGTACTGGGTAAACGTCATCTTCAAACACGTCATTAACTGATTTGTACTGCTCAAGCGAAAGCTCTTCAAGAGTTTTACCTTCGCTTATAGCAAGCTGCACAAGTACACCCACAATGTGGTGGCCTTCTCTAAATGGCACACCTTTAGCTACTAAGTAGTCTGCAAGCTCAGTTGCATTAGCATGGCCACCTTTTGCTGCTGCAAGCGTTTTATCGCCGTTTACTTTTACGCTTTTGATACACGCTTGCGCCATGTGAATACAGGCAAGCCAAGTTGGCATAGCGTCAAAAAGACCTTCTTTGTCTTCTTGCATATCTTTATTGTACGCAAGAGGGAGTGCTTTTAAGGTCATCATCATGGCACTAAACGCACCAAATACACGGCCAGTTTTACCACGAATAAGCTCTAGCGCATCAGGGTTCTTTTTCTGCGGCATTAACGATGAGCCAGAGGTAACATTATCAGCAAGCTCTATAAATCCGGCTTCACCAGAGTTATAAAATATTAAATCTTCAGCCATACGCGATAAATGAATCATAGAAATAGAAGCACAGCTTAAAAGCTCTACTACAAAATCACGGTCAGATACGCCATCAAGGCTGTTTTTAGTTGCGCCAGTAAAGCCCAGGCCTTGCGCCAAAGCTTGGCGATCAATTGGGTAGGCAGTACCTGCTAGTGCGCCACTGCCTAGAGGGCAAAAATTAAAACGCGCTTTGGCATCTTGCAAGCGGCTTTCATCACGCTCTAGCATCTCTACATAAGCCATACACCAATGGCTAAACAGTACAGGTTGAGCACGTTGTAAGTGAGTGTAACCTGGCAATATAGTGCCCAGCTCGCGCTCAGCTAACGCCACAAACTCAGCTTTTAGTGCAGCAATTGCACCGAGTAAATGATCAGCAGTATCGCGGCACCATAATCTAAAGTCAGTGGCTACTTGGTCATTACGGCTTCGGCCTGTGTGTAGCTTTTTAGCTAAATCACCTACTTTTTCGATTAGTGCGGCTTCTACGTGCGAGTGAATGTCTTCTGCACCTGAGGTTGCCACTGCTTGTGGATCTGCTTTTACTTCTTCAAGCAGTTCATTTAGTGCTGCAACCAACTTGGTGTGCTCATCGCTTGTAAGTACATTTACTTGCTCAAGCGCACCTGCCCATGCCACAGAGCCAATAATATCTTGCTCTGCTAACTGATAATCGAACGGAAGTGAGTCGTTAAACTGTTTAAACGCCTCATCTGGACCCGTAGAAAAACGTCCGCCCCATAATGCCATGAAATCTCTCCAAACCCTGTAATGCCCCTTATACAAGGGGCTATAAATAATTTACTTTTTAGCCATTGCTGAAATTCTGCTCGAAAGCGAGAATAAACGAATAAA
Source organism: Pseudoalteromonas sp. P1-30 (assembly GCF_001400005.1). NCBI lineage: Bacteria > Pseudomonadati > Pseudomonadota > Gammaproteobacteria > Alteromonadales > Pseudoalteromonadaceae > Pseudoalteromonas > Pseudoalteromonas sp. P1-30. The sequence continues at coordinate 56,225 of NZ_LKBC01000007.1, read as the reverse complement.
GCCTTCAGCATGTGACTGGTCATATACGTCGTCTTCACCAAAGGTAGCAAAGTCTTCGCTGTATAAGCTATTAGGTGATTTTTTCTGAACGGCTGTCACTTGGCCTTTGTAAAGCTTAAGTACAACTTCACCCGTAGCAAGTGTAGAAAGCGCTTCTGCACCGGCTAAAATAGAGTCTTTTAGAGGTGTAAACCAACGACCATCATAAACTAAGTGCGAAAACTCACCGCCCAATACTTCTTTCCATTTACGGCTTGATTTATCAAGTACTAGCTCGTCAATAGCTTGCAGTGCCGCCATAATAACGGTACCGCCTGGTGTTTCGTAACAGCCGCGCGATTTCATGCCTACTAAACGGTTTTCTACAATATCTACACGACCAACACCATGTGGCGCAGCAATGTCGTTTAATTTAACTAAACAGTCGTAAGGCTTAAGCTGCTCGCCATTTACGGCAACCACTTCACCCTCAATAACCGTAAGCGTTACATGCTCAGCTTTATCGGGTGCTTGCTCTGGTGAATTAGTCCAGGTCCAAACTTGGTCACTAGGCTCACACCATGGATCTTCAAGCTCGCCACCTTCGTGCGAAATATGCCATGCGTTAGCATCACGGCTGTATATTTTTGTTGCTGAAGCAGAACACGGAATATCACGCTCAGCCAAGTAATCTAATAATGATTCACGGCTTGATAAATCCCACTCGCGCCATGGTGCAATTACTTTTAAATCGGGTGCAAGTGCTGCAAAGCACGATTCAAAACGAACTTGGTCGTTACCTTTACCAGTACAACCATGCGAAAGTGCATCGGCACCTACTTTACGTGCAATTTCAACTTGCGCTTTAGCAATAATAGGACGCGCCATAGACGTACCTAATAAATAAGTACCTTCGTAAATAGAACCCGTTTTAAGCGTTGGGTAAATGTACTCACTTACCATTTCATCTTTTAAGTCAACTACGTAACACTCAGATGCGCCTGATGCGATGGCTTTTTCTTCAACGCCTTCAAGTTCTTCAGCGCCTTGGCCTACATCGGCAACAAAGGCAATTACTTCACAACCGTAGTTTTCTTTTAACCATGGCACGATAGCTGAAGTATCAAGACCACCTGAATAGGCTAAAACGACTTTTTTAATTGAACTCATAGGTGTTCCTTAACAAAATTTGGATTTAGTAATGTAACTAGCAGAGCATTTTGCGCATGCATGCGATTTTCTGCTTGTTGAATAATTTTTGATGCTGGGCCATCCATTACCTCAGAGGTAATTTCAAACTCACGGTGTGCCGGCTGGCAATGTAATACCGTAGTCGCACCTGTTTGTTCTAGCAGTGCTTGGTTTAGCTGATATGGCATGTATTTTTCTTTAACTTGCTCAAGAGGTGTATCATCGCCCATAGACACCCACGTATCTGCATATACAACATTAGCGCCTACAGCGGCTTCTACACGGTCGCTTACCATTACTGATGCGCCATTCATTGCAGCAATTTGCTCAGCCTTTTTAAGAATTTGCGAATCAGGCGAGCTGCCTTTTGGTGTAACAGCAACAAAATCTGTACCTAGCGTTGCCGCTAATAACATAAGTGAATGAGTAACGTTGTTACCTTCACCTAAGTAAGCCACTTTTAGCTCGCTTACATCGCCGTGTACTTCTTGTAGCGTTAAAAAGTCAGCCAATGCCTGGCACGGGTGATATAAATCACACAAGCTATTAACGACAGGTACACTAGAGTATTCACCTAAGGTGGTTAACGTGCTGTGCTGGTTTACGCGCGCGACAATACCATCAGCCCACGTAGAAATATTAAGTGCAAAGTCTTTTACAGATTCACGTGCACCCATAGCGCCGTTTTGCTGATCTAAATACACAGCGTGGCCGCCTAAACGGTTAATTCCAATATCAAACGATAAACGCGTACGTAAACTTTGCTTTTCAAATAAGGTAACAATTGACTTACCCGCTAATACTTGGCTGTACTTTTCTGGCTTTGCTTTTAAATCACGCGCTAGTTTTAGTAAATTTAGTGCGCCTTGTTGGTCTAATTCTAGACCCGTTAAAAAATTCTCTAACATGATAACCCTATGGTGTAATTTTTGTTCCGACATGCTCGCCCTGTAGCAAAGCAGTTAAATTGTCTGGCTTTTGCCAGCTGGAAATATACACACCGCGTCGTAAATGTTGGGCAGCGTGCAGGCTGGTCTTAACTTTGACCTCCATTCCGCCCAAAATTACCCCTTCATCAATTAAAGTATCAATGTGTTTTGTGTCAAGTTGATGTAACGGCTGCTTGTTTGCATCAAGTACCGCTTCTACATCTGTCATAAAAATAAGTTCTGCATTTAAGTTGCTAGCAATCGCTGCGGCAGCTTCATCAGCATTAACGTTGTACCAGTTACCTTGCTCATCAAACCCAATAGAACTCACGATAGGTAACCGACCAAGCTTAAGTAAATCGTTAACAATTGAATCATCATTACTTTCGCACTTACCTACTTGCCCAAGCGCTTTTAGCTTTTGAGACGCCATAACTCCGGCTTCATACAAACAGAGACCAACAGGTTTATGGCCTGCATTAATAGCTTGGCTTACCAGCTGCTTATTTGCACAGCCAGCCAGCGCCCCCACTATGTAAGGCATTTGCTCACTTGGGCTAATACGCAGTCCTTGGTGCTTTGCACTAGCAAAGCCTGCTTGTTTTAGCCAAGTGTCAACTAACGAGCCACCACCATGAACAATAACAAACTGATTATTTTGATCAGCGCTTAATACATTAAACAAAGCTTTTGCCGCGTTTTCAGTATTAAGTACAGCACCACCTAATTTAATTACCCACGTTTTAGTGCTCATTAAAAGGCTCCTTTTAAGCCAGTGGTGTGATCTAAATTCATTGATAAGTTAATACATTGCAAGGCTTGACCCGCAGCGCCTTTTAATAGATTATCTATCGCTGCCATAACAATCAGTTGAGAGCCTTGCTGCTGCCAACCAATATCAACATAGGGTTGTTTTAGCACGCTTTTAATAGATGGCACTTTATCAGCTAACAAACGAATCAACGGCTCGTTTTTAAGTACTTGATAAGCATCAGATACGTTTTCCTTGGTAACGCCTGGCTTAAGCTGTACATAAATAGTTTCTAAAATTCCACGCGGAAAATTACCTAAGTGCGGTGTAAATAACACCTTGTGGCCAAGGTGTTGTTCAATTTCAGGCCCATGACGATGGTTAAACAAACCATACGGGGCAAGCGATACTTCACAAAAGTGAGTACCTACGCTGGCTTTACGCCCTGCGCCAGTAACACCTGAAACAGCATTAATAATCACTTTTTCATCACTCAACAAGCCTGCCTGTTGCAACGGCTTTAACGCATTAAGCGCAGCGGTTGGGTAACAGCCGGCTACTGCCACAAGATTTGCATTGGCAATTGCACTGCTATTCCACTCTGCTAACCCGTAGGCTGCTTCGTTTAATAACTCAGGATGTTGGTGCTCAAAACCATAGTAAGTAACATACTCGTCGTTGCTAGCAAGGCGGTAACCGCCCGATAGGTCAAATACTTTTTTACCCATAGCTAAAAACTGCGGGGCTAAATCAACACTTACTTTGTGATCAGTACATAAGCAGATGTAATCGGCACTCGAATTTATGTCATCAAACGCTGATTCGCTCAGTGGTAGTAGAGGAATATCAAGAAGGTTTCTATGCTCTGGGTATAAATCACTTAATAATTTATGTTTATCTAAACTTCCCTCAGAGACATAACAGCCCGATAACGTTAAATTAGGGTGCTTAGCAACTAAGCTTGCTAATTCTGCGCCGCTATAACCGCTTGCGCCAATAATCGCTACATTCATTTTTTACTCGTTTATAAATTTACTACTAAATAGGTGTGGTGTTCGCTTACACTAGCTTAGATGCTAGCTAATACTTTTCTCAATGAATTGTTGATTATCGTCGCATTATCTTCATGGCTATACTTAATATATTTATGCTTAAAAAGTGAATTGATATTCATCATAAATACTTTTATATTGTTATGCAATTAAATTGAATAATTATTTTGGATTTTTTTATGTCTTTGCCGTCATTTATCTCTATGTACCAACAACTCATTGCAGCCCCCTCTATTAGTGCAATAGAAGATGAGCTTTGTATGAGTAATAAAGGGGTAATAGAGTTGCTAGCACGTTGGTGCGAAAGTTTAGGTTTTACTTGCGAAATTATAGAGTTAGAAGGTGGAAAAGGCCGATACAACTTACTTGCAAAGCGAGGGCAAGGCGATGGCGGCTTAATGCTTGCAGGCCATACAGACACCGTACCGTTTGACGATAGCCGCTGGAACCACGACCCATTTAAACTCACTGAACATAATAATAACTTATATGGGTTAGGTAGTATTGATATGAAAGGCTTTTTTGCTTTTGTATTACAAGCTATTAGTGAGCTTGATATAAAACAGCAAACACAACCTATTTTAATACTCGCCACTGCCGATGAAGAAACCACCATGGCGGGAGCGCAGCAAATTTGTAAGCACCCTAATTTAAAACCTGCGCGTTGTATTATTGGTGAACCTACTGATATGACTCCTGTATTTACTCACAAAGGACATATGAGCACGGCTATAAGAGTGATTGGCCGCTCAGGTCATAGTTCCGATCCCGAACGTGGTCTTAACGCCATCGAAGTCATGCATAAAGTGATTACAAAGTTGCTGATCTTAAAAGAGCAGTTAAAGAATAAATATTCAGTTGAACATTTTGAAATACCTTACCCTACCTTAAATTTAGGTAATATTCATGGTGGCGACAACGCAAATCGAATTTGTGGCTGCTGCGAAATGCACATAGACATGCGCCCGCTCCCAGGGTTAAGCATTAAAGACTTACAAGCTTTACTTATTGATGCTACCAGCGATATAAACGCGCAATACCCAAGCGCAGTGAGCGTAATTGATTTACACGAGCCCATTCCAGCTTTTAGTGGCAGCACTGATAGCGCACTCGTTAAAATGGCAGAAAAAATTGCAGGGGAAAAAGCCGTTGCAGTAAATTATTGCACAGAAGCTCCGTTTATTCAGCAACTTGGCTGTGAAACAATAGTCATGGGGCCAGGCTCAATTAATCAAGCCCACCAACCTGATGAATTTTTAGCAATGGAGAAAATAAACCCATCGCAAAAAATTATAACTGACATTATTAGGGCAAACTGCTTTAACGCTTAAAAAGAAGACTGTATTAAAACTCACAGCAAAAATAACAAAGGCGCCCATTGGCGCCTTTGTTTTAGTTTATATCTAGGCGTTACTGCATATACTTACTTAAGTACTTTTTAAATACAGGGTCTGTTTTAGCAAGCTCTTTTTGCTCAGCTAAAATCTCTTTTAATATAACACCCGATGTTAGCGGATTAGCCAATACCACTCTAAATACCACTGTTGGCTGATTATAGTACTTTGAGGGTGTTAAGCGAGTACGCGATACAAACGAGCGCCCCGATTCACGTTGGCGTTTTTGCATACTGGCAGTAAAGCGATTGAGCGACGCGAAAATTTCTAACCGTGTTGCGGCATCTGCTTGGGCTATGGCTTGTTTAATTTGTTTAGGCACATAGCGGTATGTAAGCAAACACAGCTCAGGCTCTGAAATCAGCTCAAAGTCTTCATCGGCTTTAATTAAATCAGCAAAGTAATGTGCTTTTTTGATACTACGATCAATAAGCATTTCGTAGCCCTTGCGGCCAATAACGCGTAAACAAGCATGTACTAACATAGCCATACCTGGGCGGCTGCCTTCAAGTGTATGGCTTCCTAAATCTTTTGAGCCTTTACGTAATATGTACTCTGCATGGTGCTCTATTGCATCCGTAGCAGTTGGGTCTTTAAATAACACCAAGCCTGCACCCATTGGCACATACATTTGTTTGTGTGCATCAATGGTAATCGAATCTGCGCGCTCAATTCCTTTTAATAATGGGCGATGCGTTTGCGATAAAAGCGTTGCCCCACCCCACGCTGCATCAACGTGAAAATGGCAGTTTATTTGCTGCGCTAAATCGGCCATATCATCAAGAGGGTCGATATTACCGGTCTCGGTTGTGCCAGCAACCCCTACAATTGCCATAACTTTTATGCCTTGCGATTCAAGCTCTAAAGCTTTTTCGCGCATGGCATTCACATCAACCTTGTTATTTTCGCAGGTTTTTACACCAATTAAATTTTCACGGCCGATGCCTAGTAAATCAATTGATTTACCTAAAGAGTAATGCCCTCGCTCCGACACTAAAACGGCCAGCCCTTTGTAGCCATAATGCAGCATACCGGCAACGAGCCCTTGAGCGGCAATGCCTTTAAAGCTACCGTCGGGTTTTAATAAGCGGTTACGTGCAATCCACAGTGCCGTTATGTTTGCAACTGTACCACCAGAACAAAAAGCACCGAGTGATGTTTTAGCACTGTGCATCCATTTAGAATAAAACGACTCATCTTGCGAGTAAGCTAAATGATGCATCATACCTAGTACTTGGCGCTCTAGGGGCGTAAATGCTTTTGAGGTTTCTATTTTTACTAGGTTTTGATTAAGCCCCACCATCAATTTTGAAAGCGGTAGTAAAAAATGCGGAAGAGCCGATGTCATATGCCCAATAAAGCTAGGCGCAGCCGTGTGTACCGAATGGGCAACTAGCTGCTCCATAATATCTTGGGCGTAAGCAGATACAAACGTTGGGTTTTCTGGGATCACCGCAGCCTGAAAATCTTTTTCAATTTCGTGTAATGGTTTTTCAATTGCCGCTATATTTTCGTTTAAAAACCCTGCTAAATTACTCGAAATTTCAAGCTCAATTTTGCTTAAAGTTGAGTCTGGCGCTTCAGGTACAGTAAATATACGCTTAAGGCTTTCTTTAGAGGCGACGGCACAACGCTTTTGATCCATCTTTATACCTAGTGTGTGTGTAGCTAAAACACGCGTTTAACAGTTAAAAATGCCAAACTATGGCGCTATTATAAGCAGCGTGCTTCTTTTAAAAATTGCGCTAACTTTACTGCAATATAAGTAAAATGTCTCCCTTTAAGCCATAAAAGCGACTAAACGGATGACAAATATTGTAAAAAAATTTCAATAATAGGATTTTATTAAAAAGTCACATTTTAGTTTTGGGCAAATTACATTTATGCGTATACTTAATGTGTGTAACAATAAGGGACAAGTATGCTCACAGGGAAATTAAAAGGGAAGTGGTTTATAGCTGGCTTTACATTGTTTTTGGTCAGTTTATTAGTCTATGTTTATTACACCTATAGCTCAGCGCGTAGCGAAATAATGCACGCTGTCGATGAGCGCCTTCTAAATGCCGCCACCAGCGTAAAACATATTTTGGGGCAAAGTTACCACGATAGAATTAGCCAAGGCTACGATATTGGTTTTTCGGTTTACCAAACTAAAAGCAAACAACTCTCAGAGCTTGCACAAGCGCTTGATATAGCTTACGTCTATTCGATGATCATGCGCGATAACAAAGTTTACTTTACCTCTTCCAGCTACACCAAAGACGATCAAGAAAACGCACGTGTTACGCAATTTCTTGATTTATACCCAGAGGCCACCGACATTAACAGGGGCGCGTTTTATTCTACCGAGCCTGTTTTTGAGAAATCTAGCGACCAATGGGGTGATTTTAAAACTGTTTTTATTCCCTTTGTAGATAAATATGGTACCACCTACATTACGGGTGCCGACATAACCTTAGATGATTTAAATAAAAAGCTTCAATACAGTGTCACTAAAGCCATAATAACGGCGTGTTTTTTCTTTTTTATTGCGGTACTGGTTGCAGCTATTTATATATATTTGTTAAAGCGTACCCTAGCAACAGATGCCAGTACGGGCTTTGCCAATCATATTGCGCTTGAGTACTTTATCAAAAAGAGTAATTCACACCACATGCAACTTGCCATTATTTGGGTGAACGAAATTGAAGATATTAATAGCTTTTATGGCACTCAAGTTGGCGACAACGTAATGAAAAGCTTGCTCAGTCATTATCAAAGTCGCAGCCCGCAAAGCTGTAAGGTGTATCGCCTTGCTACTAATAAAATTGCCGTGCTTACCCCTAAAAGCTTTAAAAGCAGCGAACTGAGCGATTTAGTTGAGTCGTATAATGCAAACAGCCCGGTATTAACAAACCCATTTATTTATATAACTTACTGCGCAGGTATCGCCAGTGGTAATAAATCACTACTGATTGAAAACGCGCACATTGCAACGCTTCAGGCTAAACATGGGCGCGGTAAGGTTGTTAGCTACTCAAAAGTAATGAGCGATGTAAAAAACCAGTATCAATACAATGTAAGCCTTGCCAAAGAGGTTCAAGAAGCATTTGATAACAACCGCATAGTGCCTTATTTTCAAGCTATGTTTAACACCACCAATAATGAAGTTGTACATTACGAATGCTTAGCCAGAATGGTGACTAAAAATGGCGAAATTTTAAAACCCGACTCATTTTTAAATGTAGTGAGCCGCTCAAGAATGGGCGGACTACTAACGCGCACGCTATTTAGCCAGTGTATAGAGCGGTTTAGAAAAACAGATATATGCTGGAGCTTAAACATAAGCGATAAAGATATACTCGACCCTAGTTTGAGTGAATACATTGCTAACGAGCTTAAGCGCTACCCGCACCCAGAAAACATCACGCTTGGCCTTTTAGAGTCACACGCTATTACTAATTTTTTAGAAGTTAAAACGTTTATTTCTATGGTAAAAACCAAAGGGGTGAATGTCATTATTACTGGTTTTGGTAGTGGTTATTCAAATATTTCGAATGCGCTAAAGCTTGAAGTAAACGGTATAAAACTCGACGGCGCATTAGTAAAACAAGCAGTAAGTGATGAAAATATAGCCTTATTTATTGAGCATACAGTTCATGCTGCAAAGCAGCTTGGTTTAACGCTCATGGCAGAGTCGGTAGAAAATGTAAGTATTGAAAATGCGCTTAAAAATGTAGATGTGGCGCTGATGCAAGGCAATTACTTTGCTTACCCAGCGTCACATGTTAACTCATCAAGCCAAGAGGAAGTGGCCGTTTAAAGGTCTATCACTAAACGATGGCTTTGTTGGCCGCTGGCCCAGTATTTACGCTCAAACGGAGTAATTGCTTCGTTTGACTCATACAGCGTTACCTCACAAGGATGACCCGTTAGTTCAAGCGCTCTGGCAAACTCTTTTACATAAATATCCCAGTTGCTGCGCACCTCTAAGCGACCGCCTAGCTTAACAATAAACGGAAAAATAGCCGCGCCGTGCCACCTACGCTGGATATGCTTAGATTTAGGCCATGGGTTAGGATAAAGCAAATAATGATGAGTAGGCTGCCAATTAGCAGCCACAGCTAAACGCCAAAAGTCGTTTAAGTCAGCTTGTACCAAAATGTACTGGCCGCTGTCTGTTTGTTTATATTCAACATCGTGCTTATCTAAGCGGTGTGACGATTTATCAATACCAATAATTAATGCATCTGGGTGGCGCTTAGCTAAATTAGCCGAGCTCTCTCCTACTCCACAACATGAGTCTATAATAAGCGGTCCATTAAAAGCTTGAACCTGCTCATTGACTTCATCAAACGCTTGTTGAGTGTGCTCAGCAATAGGCTTTTTAAACTCTGCGTTTAAATGCTTGTTAACGATTTCATCAAGCTTTTCGTGTATGCCCGCCTGATTAGATACAATACTGCGTGAATTTGCATCGCTCATTAATGTCTAAGCCCCACACCTTTTTTAATTAACGTTAGCGCTAAAGTAAATAGCACCGTAATAAATACTAATATAACGCCAAGCGCGACACTTAAATCAACATCCGACACGCCTAAAAAGCCATAACGAAACGCATTAACCATATAAATAATTGGGTTTATTTGCGATACATTTTGCCAAAACTCTGGCAGTAGCGTAATTGAATAAAATACGCCGCCTAAGTATGTTAGTGGCGTTAAAATAAAGGTTGGGATAATACTAATATCGTCAAAACTATTGGCATAAATAGCGTTAATTAAACCACCGAGTGCAAACACCGCTGAGGTTAAAATTACCGTTGCCATAATTACAAATATATTGTGTATTTGAATATCCACAAACAACAGCGATACACAGGTAACAATAAAGCCCACCATCATGCCGCGGGTCATACCGCCGCCCATATAACCAAGTACAATTATGTAATTAGGCACAGGCGCAACCAATAGCTCTTCAATGCTTTTTTGAAACTTGGTTGAATAAAAACTAGAAGCAACATTAGAATATGAGTTGGTAATAACCGACATCATTATTAGCCCCGGAACAATAAATTCCATGTAGCTAAAACCACCCATTTCACCAATACGTGAGCCAATTAAATTACCAAAAATAACAAAGTATAAACTCATCGTAATCGCCGGCGGCACTAAGGTTTGCACCCAAATACGTAAAAAACGAATACACTCTTTAATCCATAAACTCTTTAAGGCTACGCCATATTTAAACATTTATTCGCCCCGCCCTTGCTCTAGTAATCCTACAAATAACTCTTCTAATCTGTTTGCTTTATTACGCATACTCAAAACAGTGTTACCTTGTTCGGTTAGCGCACTGAAAACTGCATTTAACCCTTGAGATTTAGCCACTTCAACTTCTATGGTGTGCTCATCAGGCATGCTAAATGAGTACCCCTCAAGGGTGACTGGCTGTGCTGGCTGTTTTAAATCAAGCACAAAGGTTTCTTTATCAAGCTTAGCTAGTAACGCTTTTATAGTGGTGTTTTCAACAATACGGCCAGTATCAATAATAGCGATGTTTTTACATAACAGCTCAGCTTCTTCAAGGTAGTGCGTGGTTAAAATAATCGTTACGCCTTGCTCATTAATTTGGCGTAAAAAATCCCACATTGAGCGGCGCAGCTCTATATCAACCCCTGCTGTGGGTTCATCTAATATTAGTAGCTTTGGCTCATGCATTAATGCGCGGGCAATCATTAAACGGCGTTTCATACCCCCTGAAAGCGTACGTGCTTGCTTGTCTTTTTTTTCTAATAAGCCAAGCTGAGTTAAATATTTATCGGCACGCTTATGCGCTTCTGCGCGGGTAACACCGTAGTAGCCTGCTTGATTTACCAATATTTGGCCAAGCGTTTCAAACTGACTAAAGTTAAACTCTTGTGGCACAAGGCCTAAATGCGCTTTAGCAGCTTCAAGGTCGGTATCGATGTTGTGACCAAACACTTCCACCTTACCTTGCGTTTTATTTACCAAGGACGATATAACACCAATAGTGGTCGACTTACCGGCACCATTTGGGCCAAGTAAGGCAAAAAAGTCGCCTTCAAAAACTTGTAAATCAACACCTTTCACGGCCTCTACACCGTTTTTATAAACCTTGGTCAGGCCTTCTATATTTAAAGCAACATTTTGCTTATTCATTATTTACCCTCACCATAACCCCAACGTTTAGTTAGGTTATGTTCAATGTTTAAATGATCTAAAATTCGCGCCACCATAAAATCAACTAAGTCTTCAATACGTTGTGGCTTGTGATAAAAACCAGGCGCAGCGGGCATAATAGTGACCCCTAAACGCGCAAGCTTTAACATATTCTCAAGGTGAATTTCGCTAAAGGGCGTTTCGCGTGGCACTAAAATTAATTGCCCTCGCTCTTTAATAACCACATCGGCTGCACGCTCGAGTAGGTTATCTGATGCTCCGAGCGCAATAGCAGACACGGACCCTGCGCTGCACGGGCATACTACCATTTTTTTAGGGGCGGCAGAGCCTGAAGCTACAGGGCTAAACCAGTTATCTTTACCAAATACTTTTAACTGCTCTGGCTTGGCATTAAATAGAGCGCTTAACTGCTCGGTTGCTTTATCTTCATTAGCTGAGAGTTTAATGTTTGACTCTGTATCAAGCACCACGCGCGCAGCACTTGATATAAGTACATACACTTGAAATTGCTGCGCGAGTAATACTTCAAGCAATCTTAAACCGTAAGGCGCGCCTGAAGCACCACTAAACGCCAGTGTAATTTTATCTTTAAACTGCACATTATTCTCCGCTGTATTTTTTAGCTAAACCATCAACTAAGTGTTGATGTAAGCCATTAAAACCGCCATTGCTCATAATTAATATGTGCTGATTTGGCATGATATTTTCAAGCACAGTGTCAATAATCATTTGCGTACTATTAAAACACTGCATACCGGCATTATCGGCTTGCGCTTTAAGAGACCAATTTAGGTTGTCGGGCTCAAATAACAGCACGTCATCGGCATCACTTAACGAAGCAAGTAGCGTATGTTGATGTACACCCATCTTCATGGTGTTTGAGCGAGGCTCTAAAATAGCAATAATTTTTTCATCACCCACTTTTGCACGCAACCCCGCAAGGGTAGTTTTTATGGCTGTTGGGTGGTGCGCAAAATCGTCGTACACCTTAATGTTATTTATGTCGGCTTTAAGCTCCATACGCCGTTTAGGGCTAATAAACTCTTCAAGCGCTGCAATGCTATGCTCAACGGCTATACCTACGTGGCGCGCTGCCGCGATAGCCATAATGGCATTTTTAACATTATGCTCGCCTATAGCCTGCCAATTAACTGTGCCTTGAAGTTCATTGTTTAAAAGCACATTAAATTGGCTGCCATCAGCGCTTAACAAGTCATAATGCCAATCACCATTTAGGGTTTCACTTTCGCTCCAGAGCCCTTGCTTAATAACATCATCAAGTGCGATATCGTCTTTTGGCCAAATTACCTTGCCAGTATGAGGTAATGTACGCATTAAGTGATGAAATTGTTTTTTTATTGCGTTTAAATCGTCAAAAATATCAGCGTGGTCAAACTCAAGGTTATTTAAAATGAGCGTACGTGGTAAGTAATGCACAAATTTACTGCGCTTATCAAAAAAAGCGGTATCGTATTCATCCGCTTCTATTACAAAAAACGGGGTTTCGCCCACTTTGGCTGACACACCAAAGTTTTGAACTATGCCACCAATTAAAAACCCGGGTTTTAAACCTGCATACTCTAAAATCCACGCCAGCATGCTTGCTGTGGTGGTTTTGCCATGTGTGCCTGCCACCGCAAGCACCCAAGCATTTTGCAATAGGTTATGTTTAAGCCACTCTGGCCCCGATGTATACGGCAAGCCCTTATCTAACACATACTCTACACAGGGGTTACCTCGGCTCATGGCATTACCAATAACCACCATATCTGGCTTTGGCTCTAACTGTTTTACGTCGTAACCTTGGGTTAGCTCAATGCCCAGCTGCTCAAGTTGAGTGCTCATCGGCGGGTAAACATTTTGATCAGAGCCGGTTACTTTATGACCAAGCGATTTAGCAATAGCCGCTATACCGCCCATAAAGGTGCCGCAAATGCCTAATATATGAATATGCATAACTTTTTAAATCCTTTCGTACTTCGCACGTCTGTGAAGTTTAATGGCGCTATAATGCCAAATTTTAGGCTTCGTGACTATGCACGTCTCGTCAATTCACTGATGCTAAAACAGCGTTAATCCTTATTAATTTTTATTTGAGAGTCAGGTTTCGCAATTTTAGCTACAGCTTTAAATAAATTGGCATCGGTGTTATAAATTAGCTAAATACAATTCTTAATAATTAAAAGGACTTATCATGAAAAAACTATTGTTCGTAGCCTCTATTTTATTTTTTCAGCAAGCTTTTGCGCTCGAGCTGGCTAAATACCCCCTAGAACTAAATTCAGGTGAAGGAGTAAACGTTGTTATTGCACCAACTCTTGATAAAAAACAGGCGTTAGTAAAAGTTACTGGGGTAAACCATAAGATTGATGGTGTCGTTTTTCTAACAAACCTAAAGCCTCATGGAACAAATAAAGCGTATAAGTTCACTTTTGATGGAACTGAGCGTAGTTTAATCACTGTTAATGAAGGTTATCGCTGTTGCTCTTACACCCTATACATACCTCAAGGTAGTGAAGGCACTTACTTATCAAAAGAAGATGAATCTAGCCCTGCTATTGTTGAAGATTTAAAAGCACAATACGAACAACAGTTAGCTGACGGAACTCAAGAGCGACTTGCTAGCTTTGATCGCAACAAACATTTAGAAATTCAACAGCAACAACTAATTAAAGCACAACAAAATACACTTCAACAGTGCGGCTCAGCCATAGAGACACAACTTGACTGGGCTAACGTCAACGACGAAAACCTTAAAAAGTATGCGGTGGGTTCTTTTTGCGCTCAAGTTGCAAATGAAATAGCGTACATGTGTGAAAAAGACGAAAATTTTAAACACACTGCTACACAATTAAATCGTGTTGAGTGTCAATTTACTGATAAACTCAAGTTACGAAAAAATGCAGGCGTCATTAGCTTTAAAACAGCACCTGAAGCACCAAATCAACGTCAATTTATAGAAGCTTATTTACTTAATTTGTAACTTTTGTAGATATTAAGGCCCCCGCTGTAGTTTAAAATTAAGCTAGTGGGGGCACTTTATGCACTTTTTATTTTAAAGCGTTAAAAATACAATTAAGCCAACGCCAAGTAAAAGTCTGTAAATAACAAACGGCAGCATACCCATTCGTTCTATCACTTTTAAAAACATGAATATACAGGCGTACGCCGATAAAAACGAAAGGACTACACCTAAAATTAATGTGCTCCAATCAACCACATGATCGCCCAAAGCCAACTCTATTGTGTAGTAAAGACCCATCATAGAAATAATAGGTATAGCGAGTAAAAACGAAAAACGCGCTGCGCTTTGTTTGTTCATGCCCAGCAATAAACCCGCTGTCATAGTAATGCCTGAGCGAGAGGTACCAGGGATCATAGCCACCGCTTGAGCAAAGCCAATAAACAGCGCTGTTTTCCAGTTAAGCTGATAAATTGTTTTCATTTGCTTACCTTTGGCATCGGCGTACCAAAGTAATAAACCAAAAATAATAGTCGTAGCAGCTATAACCCACGCACTGCGCAGATACAGCTCAACAACGTCTTTTAGCAATAAGCCTAATAACGCTGCAGGTACAGTGCCCAGTATAATCCACCAGCCAAGTTTGCTGTCGTCGGTGGTGCCTTGAGCGCCAAACGATTTAAACCAGGCGCTAAGAATATCAGCCACTTCTTTACGAAAATAAATAACAACCGCTATTAACGTACCAACATGAACAGCCACATCAAAAGCAAGGCCTTGGTCTTCCCATCCCAAAATTTGCGAAGGTAAAATTAAGTGAGCTGAGCTCGAAATAGGTAAAAACTCAGTAAACCCTTGTATCAGGGCTAAAATAATTATTTCTAAAATACTCATGGGTTAGAAAACTCCACCTTCCATAGTTTTTGTTGAGGGTTGTTATACGCACTCCATAGCGCAGCAATGGTTTGCTTGGCAACGGGGTGATAAAAATTGGGGGCGACTTCACAAAGTGGCTGAAGTACAAAAGCGTTTTTGGTAATTTCATCGCGAGGTAATTGTGCTGGCGAGTCGCAAATAACGTCATCGTAAAAGAGCAGATCTAAATCTAATGTACGGGGGCTAAATTTTTTATCATCCGCTTTACGCCCGTTATCACGCTCTATTTGTTTTAATAACTTACATACACGCTCAAGCGGCATTGATGTGCTAGCAGCCACCACCGAGTTATAAAAGTTATTTCCTTTAAACCCTACAGCTTCGCTTTCAAAAACAGATGAATGCACAATATCTGTAAAGTGTTGCTCAAGTGCATCAAGCGCACAGCGAATATAATGCGCTTTATTTATATTTGAGCCTAAGCTGATATAAATTTGCGCCATTTAGCTCATAGCCTTTGTGCGTGTTATTTCTACACCTACGGTGTTTGCTTGCGCTACAGCGGCCGGTTTGCTCACTCTAATTGTTACTTGTGGTGTATTAAATTCGGTTAATATAATAGTTGCTAGTTGCTCTACTAAGGTTTCAAGTAACTCAACCGGCTTAGCCGTAGTGTGCTCAATCACTCGCTCGCTTACTTTTGCATAATCGAGTGCTAAATTAATGTCATCATTTGCTGCTGCAGGCTTTATATCGCTGAGCATTTCAATATCAAAATAAAGGCTTTGTTTACTTTCTTTTTCAAAGTCGTACACTCCAATAATTGTGTCGACGTGTAGTTGAGATATAAAAACCTTATCCATTGATACTCCAAATAACTATAAACACTCTCTAAGCATACAATGCATTGATAAAATTAATACTGTATATGCTTTAAGCAGTGTTTAAATATGTAAAAATTACTTCTACAATAGCCAAATAGCTAGATTAACTGCAAAATACAGCAGTTAATAATTTTCACGATAAATTGTGCCGCCAATAATAGCGTAAAAGTGCTATCGATGGGTATAGCAATTAAAAAATAAGGGACTTTGTGTTAGCCATTTTACTGTTTGTTTTAGCCTACTTATTAGGGTCGATTTCATCGGCTATATTAGTGTCTCGGCTATTCAAACTGCCAGACCCTCGCAGCAGCGGTTCAAATAACCCAGGTGCCACCAATGTGTATCGTTTAGGTGGAGCCTTTCCTGCGTGCTTAGTATTAGTGTTTGATATTTTAAAAGGCACTATCCCCGTATGGGGGGCTTATTTTTTAGACCTAACGCCTTTAGCACTTGGTTTGGTCGCCGTTGCCGCGTGTTTAGGGCATATGTACCCACTATTTTTTAGCTTTAAAGGCGGAAAGGCGGTAGCCACTGCATTTGGCTCTTTATTGCCGATTGGTTTATCGTTGGCGGGGCTGTTAATAAGTACCTGGATTATTGTGGTTGCTATTACGCGCTTTTCTTCATTAGGCGCTTTGGTCACGGTGTCGCTTGCTCCACTGTATACGTGGTTGATTAAACCGCTTTACACCCTACCGGTAACCTTTATTACTGTGCTAATTATATTTCGTCATCGCACCAATATTATCCGCCTTTTCAAAGGTGAAGAGCCAAAAGTGGGCGCTAAAAAAGCACCCACTAATGAAAAAAATCAATAATTATTTATGCTAAATCGCTTCTAAGCTGTCTATTGGCCAACGCGGTTTGGTTTTCATGTCGAGTGTGGCAAACTGGCCTGCTTTTAAGCGCTGCATACCAGCATAGGCAATCATTGCGCCATTATCAGTACAAAACTCAGTACGTGGGTAGTAAACCTGTCCTTTCATACCTTGCATAACACGCTCAAGCTGTAAGCGCAGCTGTGTATTTGCACTTACTCCGCCGGCAATCACTAAACGTTTTATCCCAGTTTGTTTTAGAGCACGCTTACACTTAATAACCAATGTATCAATCACTGCTGTTTGAAACGCATGGGCGATATCTGCTTTGGTTTGTGCGTCATCATCATTTTCGCGAATCGCTATAGAAGCTGCTGTTTTTAAGCCACTAAAGCTAAAATCAAGGCCTGGCTTATCCGTCATAGGGCGTGGAAAAACAAACCGTTTTGCAACACCTTGCTCAGCCATTTTAGCTAGTCGAGGGCCGCCTGGGTAATCAAGCCCTAGCAGTTTAGCTGTTTTATCAAATGCTTCACCTGCGGCATCATCAACAGATTCACCCAATACTTCGTACTGGCCTATACCGGCTACTTTTACCATCATGGTATGGCCGCCCGACACGAGCAAAGCAATAAAGGGAAACTCAGGCACATTTTCTTCAAGCATAGGAGCAAGTAAATGCCCTTCCATATGATGCACGGCAACAGCTGGAATATCCCAACCATAGGCTAAAGAGCGGCCAATAGAGGTACCTACCAGTAACGCCCCGACTAAACCAGGGCCTGCGGTGTATGCAATGCCATCTAAATCTTCAGGGCCACAACCGGCTTGAGCAAACGCAGCGTCAATAAGTGGCAGGGTTTTACGAACATGATCGCGCGATGCAAGCTCAGGTACAACACCGCCATAATCTGCATGTACTTTTACTTGGCTGTATAACTGGTGAGCCAATAAGCCTTTTTCATCATCGTAAATTGCAATACCGGTTTCATCACACGATGACTCAATGCCTAAAATTCGCACTTTACTTCTCCTGCCTTTATTTACTGCTTAACCTGCATTGTGGTTAAGAGATTTACACACATATTTAAAACTATTTTATCATTCTCTAGCTAAGGTTTTTACTAAGTTCAACGTAATAAACGCTAAAATTGCTAGAGAGCGATTAATTAACCACAGTTAATAATTAAGACTATAACGCTAAACCAATATTGGTTTGTCCATCTGCAACGGCCTGCTTTTTAAGTGCCTTAACGTTTTCAGAAGTCACGCGGCCCATATTTTCTACAAAGTCGATTAGCTCACTCAAAACTTCAATTTCGTATTGCATTAATGGGTGTTCTCGTACGGCTTTATTGTCAGCCACTTCACCTTCAACCGTCATTTGGTATTCAATAAAACGCGCCACCGTTGCTTGCGATATTTTACTAACGCTTATAAATTCTTGCTCGTCTTGCCCCATCAAGCCGTGCATTAGGCTCAAAAGCGACGTAGCAGCGTCTATTGCGGGGTAAGTACCAAACATATCAAAGTCGGCAAGTTCAGGTACATTTGGCTCAATTTTTTCTACTTGTTTTTCGAGATCTATTTTACTTTTTGGTAGTAATATTTTTTCCCAGCAAACATTTAACGCACTGCGTAATAAGGCTTCATCACCAAAACCGGTGGCTTCACTAAATAAACCATAATTAGGTAACATACGCTCAATTAAAGCACTTGCTAACACTGCTTTTTGTAAGTAGTTTAGCTCTCTAATACGTTGAAAGTTATTCGCTTTTGTCATTTCTTAACGTCTCACATGACCAACAAAAATCAAATGTTGATCCATTATGCTCATTACAGTTAGGGCATACCCAATCTGGAGCGGATTGTTTTACTTGTTGGTAGTTTACCAATATTTCGCGCGCGTGGCGCTCTTTTATCGAATAAACCCGCACACTTACTTGGGTTTGTTCAAAGGGGATTTCGCCTAAGGCGCCTTGAAGCATCTCACCTTGAATTTGGCACTCAATTCCCGCGCTTAATAACAGCCCTTTGATTATATTTGCCTCTAATGTGTTATCTGCTTTGTAGAGCGTTACCCACTGAAAAGCTTGCTGAGTACTATGAGTATTAATATTTTGCAATTATCACCTCAATTATTTTGTGTTTACAATATCCTACGATACTCTACTAAAGTGTATAGCAGGTAACTTTTTAGGATAAAACAATGACACTTACTACCCCAGGTTTACTTTTTCCAGCAATCTCACTGTTGCTGCTTGCTTACACAAACCGCTTTTTAGTACTAGCGCAATTAATCCGAGAATTAAATTCACGAGAAGGTGAGTCTATTCGCCCCGTTGTTGTGGCTCAAATAACAAACTTAAGGAAGCGCATTAAACTAATACGTACCATGCAAGTGTATGGGGTGGCCTCTTTTTTATTGTGTACGCTATCAATGTTTGCTTTATTTATAGAATTTAACACCACAGGCATTATTTTGTTTGGGGTGAGCTTAGCGTGCTTAAGCCTTTCGTTATTAACATCGTTATTTGAAATTCATATTTCGTGCGACGCCATAGAAATAGAGCTACAAAGTATTGAAGACAAACCCCTAAGTAACCGCATTACTAAAAACTTTACTAACAAAAGTAGTAAGCCTTAGCGGCTTACTTAATAGAGTTGAAAATAATGAAATCATGAATATAACCTATATTTATAGGTTGTTACGCCTCACTTCATTACAAATCACTACTAAATAATTTTCCTGCACTCTTTTTTTATGGCATACTTTTTTATTAATTAATGCTAAATTATGTCTAAAGTATTACTTTTTAACGCAGCTAGGAAGGTAAGCCATTGTGTTTATTATCACTATCTCGACTAGTTAGGTTTAAAACAGCGTAATTAATCAAAATATAAGCCTAATTGGTGATACTTTTTAATAAGTATTCCCTTTAAATAATACAAAAAGGGGGATATGCTGATTGCAAATATGTCATAAATTTGCAAACACAGTTACATATTAGGCTTCGCTTTTTGAAACGTTAAATCTAATATTATTGATGTTCGCGGCACACGCGACTTACTTATAAAAAGGGACTATAAAGTGAGATTTGAACAATTAGAACAATTTGTAGCGCTTGGTGTATTACGTCATTTCAGACAAGCAGCTGAACAAACTCAAATTAGCACATCAGCGCTAACGCGCAGCATTCAAACCCTAGAAGACGAAATGGGGTACGAACTAGTGAAACGCTCAACACGTTCAGTAAAGTTAACACCCGAAGGCGAGCTATTTCTTGATTACGCCAAAAACACTCTTGCCGAACTTGAGCATACAAAAAAACGAATTTCTCAATCGGTTAACGGCAATACTGACGAAAAGTTAGTCATTGGCTACACCAACAAAGCCAGCAGTGTAGTGCCTATCTCATGCGGGCAATTTTTAGC
This sequence comes from Pseudoalteromonas sp. P1-30, assembly GCF_001400005.1. Lineage (NCBI taxonomy): Bacteria > Pseudomonadati > Pseudomonadota > Gammaproteobacteria > Alteromonadales > Pseudoalteromonadaceae > Pseudoalteromonas > Pseudoalteromonas sp. P1-30. Next base: position 35,772 of record NZ_LKBC01000007.1, on the reverse strand, counting down.
ACAATACCCCCATGTTAAAATAGAAATGCAATTGCAAGAGCAGCACGAACTTGCGCGTAAACTGCAAGAGGGCGAGATTGATATTAGTGTTTATTCGCAGGCAATTAACAGCATCGGCAGCGACATACACCTGCCAGACCAACTGGTATTGTTTGTTTCTAAACACCATCCGTTAGCAAATAAAAATGATATCAGCAAACACGATTTAGATAGCTACCCTATGTACGGCTGTTTTTCTCAGTCTAAACAAGTACAAAGCATGCTTAACGAAGCTATCGATATGCTCAATAAATCGGCTAGCATTAAGGTAGGCAGCATTGAGCAAGTAATCTCAGGGCTGGTTAAATCAGATCACTTTGCTATTGCGAGTATTGAACACGCGAGCACTCTTGCAGAGCACACAGAACTTGTACAGCTAAAAACAAATAAAGACTTAAGTCACGAACAACTTGTTATACAAACAAGCCAACAAGCAGCAGTTAGCGAACACATTGACCATTTATTATCTCTTATCAAAAAAGCATCTACGACTATTACTTAAGCCAAGATAAAAAGAGCATACCGCATTGCCCTTAAACCTTTTAAGGGCAACCAATTTAGATAGCCCTTACTGATTTACTCTTCTTGTTACCAAAACCTGCAGCACAGCTGCTTAACCTAAAAAGCACTTTTAGTTTTTATGCTTACGCGTTAGGTTTTTATTTGCTTAAGTAGCGGAGCACAAACCACTAGCTATTAAATTTTTTTAGGCTACACTGTCGCACCTTTTTTAATCAACAGACATAGATGAACGCACTTTTTAGTTCTGATGTTTATTTAGATGCAATAGAAACCCATGGTTATGTTGTTATTCCTAACGCACTTATTAGCGAGCTAGTAGAGAGTTTAATCACCGATTGCCACCGTATTAACCCGCATTTTAGCGCTGCAGGTATTGGCCGTTTAAATGACTTACAAATAGATAAAACCATTCGTAAAGATAAAACCTATTGGTTTGATGGCAGCTCACAAGCACAGCTAACTTATCAAGCAACAATGGAAAGTATAAAAACCACACTTAATCGACAGTTTTTTATGGGCTTATTTGATTATGAGTGCCACTACGCTAAATACACCCAAGGCGACTTTTATAAAAAGCATTTTGATGCATTTAAAGGGCGATCTAACCGCGTATTTACAACAATCCTTTATTTAAATACGCCCGAGCAAGGCGGCGAGCTTGTTATTTACAAGCCAAAAAGTAAGCAAGTAGAGATAATAATTAAACCCACCGCGGGGACACTCGTTATGTTTGAAAGCGAGCGTTTTGCACACGAGGTGTTACCTGCCATTAATGAGCGCTACTCTATTGCTGGCTGGTTTAGAAAAAACGCCTCAATAAGTGGAGTAATTGACCCCCCACGATAAAACCAACATAGCCACAACAACTAGTGGCTATGCTGAGGTTAAATTAATAGCGTTGAGATGAAATTAACGCGCAAATACAAATGACAAGAACAAGCCAACAAAAATAGCTAATCCAACATAGTGATTATTTAAAAACGCTTTAAAACATGCATCACGCGCACGTTTATGAATAAGCACTTGCTGATAAATAAGTAACCCAGCGGCAGTACATAAACCTGCAACAAACGCCAAGCCTAGCTGGTTAATTAAGCCAATAAGCGCCAACAACGCTATAAAATTAGCGTTTAATAAAAATATAATATGGCGGTCGTATTTACCAAATAAAATAGCAGTAGATTTAACCCCTATTTTTAAATCATCATCTCTGTCGACCATGGCATACATAGTGTCGTACGCTACCGTCCAACAAATATTTGCAACAAATAACAGCCACGCCTGCAGCGGTAATGAGTCAATTGATGCCATATATGCCATAGGTATTGCCCAACCAAATGCAGCGCCTAAGACTACCTGCGGAAGATGTGTATAGCGTTTCATAAACGGGTAGCAAAATGCCAGTGCCAACGCCCCAAGTGACAATAAAATAGTGTTGATGCTAAGTAGTAATACCAACACAAAAGCAATGGCTATCAGTAATATGAATAAACTCAGTGCTTCACCTGCACTTACTTGTCCGGTGGCCAAAGGGCGCCCTGCTGTACGCTTAACTGAGCCGTCTATTTTTCTATCTGCAAAATCATTAATAACGCAGCCAGCACTGCGCATAACAATTACGCCTAAGGTAAATACAATAAAGTTAACTAGGCTTGGCATACCAGCGTTTGCAAGCCATAGAGCCCAATAAGTAGGCCACAGTAATAGTAATGTACCGATAGGTTTGTCAATGCGCATGAGCTGAATATAAAAAGGGCTATGCTGTAATTGCAAAGGGGCTAATTTCATGAGTACAAATAGGCTCCGGGTAAAAATACTTCGCACACTAAAAAGTGATAATCATTAATAGAAAACACACTACGACGACCTAATAAAGGGTGCGTAGTTAAATTCAACTCTTTAACAAGTGACTGCAGCGCATGCTCTGAGTCAAAGCGCCCTACCTCAATATTACTTCGGGTAAGTTCAGGGTGCTGAAAAATAACATCACCTAAAGGGCGTGCGCCCATATTATGCAGTGTTGTTTGCGTTTGTGTACTGGGCAGCCAACTTTGGGCATACACCATGGGTGTATTGTCACACAATAAAAGCACCTCGCGATTAAGTGCTTTATTTGTATTTGAGCCAAGTAGTTGTTGCTGTGCATCGCTTAGAGTAAAAGTTTGCTCATTAAGCACTTTTACACTAAAAGTTTGTGCATTACTTTTTAATTTAGCGGTTAATGAATGTGGCTCAAATAGCCACTCTTGCTCTAACGCAGATAAGTTATTTACCAAAGAAGCACATTGCCAATTGGCAGATATAGAAAGCGGAAATGTAATCACAATAGCTCAATAAAATAAAAACCGAGACGATGATAACATTGCCAAAGCATTTGAAAAAGTGATGTTTTACTGCCGATAAATAATTGCAGGAGCTGTTTATTAGGCGCTATTAAGTATAAACTATTTGTATTAAGAAAATGGAAACACACTAAAGATGAAAAAAATAGTATACGCAGGTTTTTTAGCACTGATCCTAAACTGTTTTAGCTTTTCGGCAAAAGCGGAATCGACAGTGGGCTATTTTGGTTTTGAGCCAGACATTATTACCAATTACATAGGCGCTTCAAGTAAAAAAATGGGCTATGTACGCGTGACTATAGATTTAATGCTTAGCAATAATGCAGATATTGCTATTGTAGAGCACCATACCCCGCTTTTACGCGATGCGTTAGTAGAAATACTATCTAAAGAACCTGAAGAAAAAATAAAGTCGCTTACTGGGCGTGAAGAAATTAGAGCAAAGTGTGCCGAAAAATTAAAAAGCCTGCTAAAAGAAGAAACAGGCCAAGAGATTATTCGTGAAGTATTATTTACTAAGTATTTATACCACTAAGCTTACGCTTTTTTAGCATTAAATAAATTAGCGGTTACGGCATAAGCCATGCCGCTTAAAAGCCCACCTAAATGCGCCCAATTAGCCATACCAACAAACAACACATCAGCAAAACCGAGTACCAGCCAAATTAACATAAAGCCAATAATGGCAGTGCTTACTAGCGCAGGTTGCTTAGGATTTAAATAGCTGTGAATCCAACAAAAACCCAATAAACCATACACAACACCACTTAAACCACCAAAGTTAGGCCCCACAATTAAAAACTGAGCCCAGTTACTAATAAGTGCAGTAACCACAAATAGCCCAACTAAGCTCAGCTTACCGCATTGCTTTTCAATATTATCACCTAACGACATCCACCAAATTAGGTTAAATACAATGTGCATTGCGCTAAAATGAACAAGTGCCGGCGTTAACCAGTTCAGTGGTTGGCTCGGGTTAAACTGCAAAGCAGTATAAATTTGCTCAAAGCCACCCAATAAAAATGCAAAGTAAATAGCAACGCTTACAATACTTACGGTTTTATTTAGCCAGCTTAGTGCTTTAAAGTGTGCCACTAAATTAAGCGACTGTCCTTGATACGTTAAGCCAGATTGTGTACTGCCCACATCCCAAGAGGCTTGTTGATAACGCTCATGATTGGGGTTTTGTACAAATTCAGCCCACAAAGGTTGCACTTGATGAAAGTGCTCGCCCGCAACACAAATAATAACATTACTGCCATCAGCACTGCGCAATTGCCCTTCTAAGCCTTGGCTTTTTAAATAATCTATAAAGCCCTGTGCGGCACGAGGATTATTTAAACTACCTAGCTCAATCATCGTTCCACTTTCTCGCTGTAAGCCGCTTCCCAAGCCGTAAAGCCACCATCCATGCTATATACATCTTCAAAGCCCTGCTCTACTAAATAACTAGCCGCACCTTGTGAGCTCATACCGTGGTAGCAAACAATAATAATGGGCTGATCGAACTCTTTTTCCATCATAAACTGAGCGATATTGGCATTTGAAAGCGCTTCAGAGCCAGGAATATGCCCTGCTTGGTACGAATTAGGATCGCGTATATCTGCAATCACTACATCTTCTTTATCAAGCAGTTCGTGCGTTTGTGCTATAGATATATGTTTAAATGCCATTGAAATCTCTTTTAAAAATATAATAAAAAGGCGGCTTAAGCCGCCTCTGTATGCAAACTTTAAACTATTCCCAGTTTAAAATTACTTTACCAGATTGACCTGAAATCATCATATCAAAGCCAGCTTGGAAGTCATCTACCGAATATTGATGCGTAATAATAGGGTCTAAATTAAGGCCTGATTGAATCAAGCTTGCCATTTTGTACCACGTTTCGAACATCTCGCGACCATATATACCTTTGATCACTAAGCCTTTAAATATAACTTTATTCCAATCTACGGCCATATCTGATGGCGGAATACCCAGCATGGCAATTTTGCCACCATGGTTCATGTTATTTAACATAGAATTAAAGGCGCTTGGCACACCTGACATTTCAAGGCCAATATCAAAGCCTTCAGTCATACCTAGCTCATTCATTACATCTTCAAGTTTATCATTCGCAACGTTTACGGCACGTGTAGCGCCCATTTTACGCGCAAGCTCTAAACGGTATTCGTTAACATCGGTAATCACAACATGGCGAGCACCCACATGCTTAGCAACGGCTGCCGCCATAATACCAATTGGACCTGCCCCTGTAATAAGCACATCTTCACCCACTAAATCAAACGATAAAGCGGTGTGCACAGCATTACCAAACGGGTCAAAAATAGACGCAAGCTCGTCAGAAATATTGTCAGGAATTTTAAACGCATTAAAGGCCGGAATAACTAAATATTCAGCAAATGCACCTTCGCGGTTAACGCCCACACCGGTTGTATTTCGGCACAAATGCACACGACCAGCACGACAGTTACGACAATGCCCACACGTAATATGTCCCTCGCCAGATACGCGGTCACCAACTGCAAAGCCACGTACTTCTTGGCCCATATCAACCACTTCACCCACGTACTCATGGCCTACAACCATAGGGGTCGGAATGGTTTTTTGTGACCACTCATCCCATTTATAAATATGAACGTCGGTGCCACAAATCGCGGTTTTACGAATTTTAATGAGTAGATCGTTATGCCCTACTTCAGGCTTGGGTACGTCGGTCATCCAGATGCCGGTTTCGGCTTTTAATTTTGATAAAGCTTTCATAGTTAGCACTCAACTAAAAAACCGAAGCAATACTTCGGTTTATAAAAAATTAAATAACGCCCATTTCTTTACCAATACGGGTAAAGGCAGCAATTGCGGTGTCTAGTTGTTCAATACTGTGCGCAGCAGAAATTTGTGTACGAATACGCGCTTGGCCTTTTGGCACAACAGGGAACGAAAAACCGGTTACATAAATGCCTTCAGCGAGTAGTTTGTCTGCCATTAATGAAGCAACTTTAGCATCGCCAAGCATTACAGGAATAATGGCATGATCTTTACCCGCACACGTAAAGCCTGCAGCTTCCATTTGCTCACGGAAATATTTAGCATTTGACCAAAGTTTAGCGCGTAACTCACCACCATTTTCAAGCATTTCGAGTACTTTAATTGATGCAGTTACAATTGAAGGCGCTAATGAATTTGAGAATAAGTAAGGGCGTGAACGCTGACGTAGCCATTCAACAATTTCTTTTTTACCTGATGTATAACCGCCTGATGCACCGCCCAGCGCTTTACCTAGCGTGCCGGTAATAATATCTACACGGTCAAGCACATTACAGTACTCAGGCGTGCCTTTACCGTTTTCGCCAACAAAGCCTACCGCATGTGAGTCATCAACCATCACTAATGCATCATACTTATCGGCAAGGTCACACACAGCTTCAAGGTTACAAATTACGCCATCCATAGAAAACACGCCATCGGTGGCAATTAATTTTGTTTTAGCGCCCGCTTCATCAGCTGCAATAAGTTGCTTTTCAAGATCCTCCATATCGTTATTAGCATAACGAAAACGCTTAGCTTTACATAAGCGTACGCCATCAATAATTGATGCGTGATTTAGAGAATCAGAAATAATAGCATCTTCAGCGCCTAAAATAGTTTCAAATAGGCCCGTGTTAGCATCAAAACAAGACGAGTATAAAATTGTATCTTCGGTTTCTAAAAACGCGCTAATTTTTTGCTCTAGTGTTTTATGAATATCTTGCGTGCCACAAATAAAACGTACTGAAGCAACACCAAAGCCATGGTCATCTAAACCACCTTGCGCTGCTTTAATTAGCTCAGGGCTATTTGCTAAGCCTAAGTAATTGTTAGCACAAAAATTAATAACTTTATCGCCAGATGCAACTTCTATTTGAGCTTGTTGCTGCGAGGTAATAATACGCTCACTTTTATACAAACCTTGCGCTTTAACGTCTTCAATTTGCTCTTGTAGTTGGCTAAAAAAAGCAGATGCTCTCATCTGTAGTCTCCAATTAAATGAACGGGTAAACAACAACATTAAAGCCACTGTTTATGTTGAGGTGTATTGTAAAAGTTTAACAAGTAAAATGCACTGTTTGCAGCTCGTCGCTAATACAGGTAATGGCAGCAATACTTAACACTTTAGTTGCGAAAATATAAACGCACTTTATACCAAGTAGTGTGCTGGTAAATCGTTAATAGAGTCAATCACTAAATCGGCGTATTGTTTAGCGTTTTCGTCAAATTGTTGGCCTGAGCGAACTAGCACTCGCGTGCTAATAGCCGCTTTTTGTGCCGCTTGCATATCGCTAAGTTTATCACCCACCATAACACTGCTCGAAGGGTCAATATTATGCTCTTGCATAGCTTGTAACAGCATACCTGGAGCTGGCTTTCTGCACTGGCACTGTTTTAAATATTGCGCTATCGCTTTTTTGGGATGGTGCGGGCAAAAATACACATCTGTAATTTTAATATTGTGCTTACTAAATTGTGTTTTCATCCACTGAGTTAAAGCTAAAAAGTCATCTTCAGTGTAGTAACCTCGCCCTATTCCCGATTGATTAGTCACTATGATAATTTTATAACCTACATCATAAAATGCTTTACAGGTACTAAACACACCGTCTATAAATTCAAATTTTTCACTTTGATACACATAGCCATGATCAATATTTACCACGCCATCTCGGTCTAAAAAAAGCGCTTTGTTTTTTTCTGTTACACTCATTTTATAGACTCTTTTTGTACCACATGATCAAACATAGCTTTAACACTGCCTACGGTTATTTGGCTCATAAGGTCATCTCCCTTAACGCGCGTACCCCAAGGCAATTGTTGAGCTGTTTTACCCGTTTGCTTTAGCAGATTTTGATGATACACCTCAACTACGTAGTCTTGATATAAATAAGGGCCTGTACGTGCAGGATTAGAATGCGCATATAAACCAATAACCGGCGTACCTACCGTTACCGCCATATGTGCAGGGCCGGTATCGGGGGCTAATACTAAATCAGCGCGCTTAAGCACACATAACAGCTCTTTAAGTTTTGTTTTACCGACTAAGTTTAAAATAGTACAGTGACTGTGTTTTATAATTTGATTAGCTAAATTAATCTCAAGCTCAGTTGGGCCGCCCGTTAGTACCACGTTAAAGCCCTGCTCATGCGCGTAATCAGCAAGGGCAGCATAGCGCTCAGGCAACCAGTTTCGCTGTGCTTTACTGGCCGCTGGCGATATTACCAATAACTTATTTGCCAAATGCGCAGGCCCTAATAGCTCATCTGCTTTGTTCTCATCCGCTAAGGTGTAAGGCATATCCCAGGTAGGTGAATAGTCTTTAACTCCAATGGCGCCCGCAAAGCCTTTAAATCCCTCTAGCACATGCGCTTCTTTTTGTGGGGCTATTCGTTTATTTATAAACAAGCTATGTAATTCTTTTGAACGTGCCCAATCAAAGCCTATTTTTACTTTAGCCGGAATACAGCGCGCAACAAAGCCAGCTCTTAATGCGACTTGCATATTAAGCAGCACATCAAACTGCTGCCCTTTAAAAGAATGTGCTAACTTTTTAAGTGCATCCTTACCTTGTTTTTTATCAAAAACCACCAGCTCAACCCCAGGTAAATCGGCAAGTAACATGGCTTCTATTTTACCCATTACCCACGTTATTTTTGCATTGGGGTGTGCTTTTTGAATGGCTTGTACAGCACTAACGGCATGACACACATCACCAATGGCAGAGAGTCTTAAAATACAAATTGAGGAGTAATTAGGCACTTGAGTCACGCGTTCCACTTTGGCTTTAAATAATAGACTGCGATCTTAAATTATACTCGCACTAATGCAAGCACTTATGCTGCGCTATAAAACACGTTAATATACGCGCATTATTGAATTATTTTAACGAGCTATGTTTAAAACACTAACGCAAGGTAAGCACACTATTTTAAGCCACCCAGATTATTTTAACGAGGTTGATTTAAACTGGTTCAATGCAGATTATTGGCAACAGCAAAATAAAATAGTCGGTGCTAAAAAAGGCCGCGCCACAGCCTGGTTTTTTAAACACGATGATTTAACCGCTGTACTTAGGCACTATTGGCGCGGCGGTTTAGTTGGCAAGTTGTTAAGCGATCAGTACCTCTACCCTGGGCTTAAAAACACCCGTGTGTATAAAGAGTTCAGCTTAATGATAAGGCTTATTGAGCTTGGCTTAAATGTACCAAAACCCATTGCCGCCAAGGTAACAACCACAGGCTTAATTTATCGTGGCGATATAATTACAGAGGCTGTAAAAGGGGCTAAAAGCCTGCTCGATATTTTAATTGAACGCCCACTAACAGAAGATGAGCTCAAGCGCATTGCCAATACTGTTGCGCTATTTCACTCAAAAGGTGTGTACCACGCTGATTTGAATATAAATAATATTTTATTTAATGAAACGGGCGAGGTTTATATTATCGACTTTGATCGCGGCGAAATAAAACCACCTAACAAGCAATGGCAACAAAGTAATATGGCACGTTTAGAGCGCTCATTTTTAAAAGAGCAAGGACGTAACAACGCTTTTTATTGGCAAAGTAATGACTGGCAAACTTTATTGGCTATTTATAAAGAGCAATTAACCACACAAAGCTAGGTATTGCTTAGCAACTTGTTCGGCCGTTACCTTTTGTAAAATGTCGGCATTATCTACATTAGGCTTAGTGTTTAAAACCAGCTCAATTTTAGCCGCTAGCTCATCGCTATGCCCTACAGGCGCTAAATATTTAGCCAAGTCGTTTGTTAAAATTTCGCTCGGCCCAAACGTACAGTTAGTACTTACTACAGGCGTGCCAACAGCTAATGCTTCAATTAACACTGTAGGGAGCCCTTCAAAATCAGAGCTTAATACTAATGCCTCAGCCTGCTTAATCCAGTTATACGGGTTTTGCTCAAACCCTGGCACTATAAGTTGTCCCTCAATACCATACGTTTTTGCAAGCTTAAATGCTTTGCTAGGCTTATTACATAAAAGGACTAATTTGTATTTTTTATCAAGCTTTGCAAATGCCGAAAATAAAATATCGTGGCGCTTTTGTTTAGCTAATCGCCCTACATGAATAACATACGGCGATTGTGGAATTTGCGTATTAACCTCATTTGAGAGCCGCTTTATATCCACTAAATTAAAGGGATTATAAATAGTTGTGATGGCGCTTGGGCTAATTAAACGCCCTTGGGTAATTTCTTGCTCTACCCCTTTAGACACGCACACCAAGGATTTTCCATTTAAGTTTTGCTTTGACTTTTTAAGATAGTAATAAGAAAACGGGCCTAACTTTTTTTGCCTAGCTAGCTCTGCATTAACAGAGTTATGCATAACAAAGTGAACATTTTTAATCTGGCTTTTAGCCAATAAGTTATTGCTTCTATCTAAATTGCTAAGCACTAAATCTATGGGGCCAATTTGTTTTTGTTTGTTATTAAACCACGCCTCTAGTTTTGCTACACTTTTGTTTATTTTCCAAAAGCGATCCACTTTAGTGGCTTTATCACTGAATAAACTTTCAACCTTTATATTCGCAGGGATCGTGTACTCATATTTATTAGCCAACGATAAAATAGTAACGCTATGCGTTTTTACTAGCTGCTGAGCAAGGGTTAGCATCACTTTTTCGGCGCCGCCACCCGCTAACGAGTCTATTACAATCACTATATTCATCTATCGGCAACCATCATCATGCTTTTAACCCCTTGCGTTATTTCTTCATAGCTATGTGCGCTTTCAAGCAAAGAATATTTTTCTAGTAGCTGGTTAAAATGCGGCTCTATTAGTAAAGCGCTGGCTTTATTTACTATGTCTTCAATCTCAAAGTTTGCTTTAATTACCACGCCAGTTGTGGCGCAACTTGCTAGGCGCTGTGTTTGATCTTTTGATATAGCGCATGCCACAGCAGGCGTTTTAACAGCAATCGCCTGCAATAGCGTGTCGCCAGCACTTAACAACGCAAATTTAGCTTGCTCCATAAGCGACAAAAACTCACTATTTTCTAACGTATCCAAATTTATAACCGTATTTGATACTGGCAACGCTTTATTATAATTAGGGCCAAATACCACCACCGCCTTTAACCCTGTTTGCAATGAAATTTGCTCTGCGGCAGCAAAAAATACATCTGCACAGTTTTGATTATCTAGTACATGACCGCCAGAGCCTGCACTCACAATAAAGTAGCCTTGTTCATCAAGCTGATACTTTTTTAATACCTGTTTGGTATCGCACGCTGATGAAAACGCTATGTAAGGGCCCACATTTTTAGGCATAGCCAAAGAAAACATATCTATTTTAGCTTTTTCAGCCCAGCTCAGCGGTTCAATACAGTAATCAGGCTGTACCACCCAATGGCTATCAATTAGGTTGATACGATTAAGTTTTAAACCTTTCGCTCGCTTTTTCGCATGCTGAGAAATAAACACCACTTTGGCACCCACTTTTTTTGCAGCTTTCATGTGAGCAGCGCGCCCTGCACAATCAAATATTACAATGTCAGGTTTAAAATCGGCTATAACTTCACACACTTTATCGCGCTCTTTAGTCGCAGAGCGCTCAAGCAAGGTGGTATCATATGGGCAGTTTTTAGCGTAGTTCGTGTGTTTATTTAAAACAAAATGGATAGTAAGTGAACCTAGACATTCACTTTCAAGGCTTTGGGCTAGCAACAACGAGCGCATGTATTCACCTATTCCTTGTGGCGATGATACGGGTATAAATAAAAGTCGTTTGTTGCTCATTGCATTCTCTATTTCCTATTTGCGCAGCAGTATATCAATCCCATTGTTTTTACGATAGCTAGGTTACATTTTTATACACAAATTTAACGCCCTAAAATAGATTATTTACTGCAATAGCCATGTTAGATTGGTAAACTTAGCCGCAATCTTAATCACAAGGATCTGAACTTTGCGAAACAGAATCTTTCTACTTTCTTCTCTTTTTTGCGCTATGAGCGCATCAGTAACAGCAGAGCCCTGGGTAAAGCCAGACGATTACGGTCTACGTGCCGACATTCAACAACTGGCTGATGCCGGTGTTATTTTAGCGCCTGTAACCACCTACCCGCTAATGTGGAAAAGCTTTATTGGCGAGCTAGAATCGAGCAAGCTTGAACTTTTATCTCCCAGCCTGCAAGATGCACTGCTTCGTGTAAAACATCGTTATAAGTCAGAAAACAGCAGCTCGCACAGTGTACAACTCTCAGCGTTTGCCGCATCAGACCCAATTATAGCCACCAGCTTTGGGGCAACCAACACACAAGAATCTGAGCTTTCTGCGGCCTACGCCTACCTTGGCGATAACTTTGCGGCGAAGGTAGCCATTAATTACCGTAACGATGGTAAGCAATGCTTAGTTGATGGCAAAACAACCGATGATATAGCCACTAACGAACAAGCACTTGAAGATTGTAACGATACCTCATTTGACGATAGCTACTTAGCCTACCGCTTGGGCAATTGGATTTTTAGAGCCGGTGCCGTAGAGCAGTTTTGGGGCCCAGGTGTTGATAACAGTTTAATTATGTCGGGTAATGCAAAGCCACTGCCGGCACTAAGTGTAACCCGTGAACAAAGTACAGCGTTTGAAACGCCTTGGTTAAGTTGGCTTGGGCAATGGAGCTTTACCGCGCAAATGGCAAAGTTAGAATCGACCCGTGTTATTCCTGATGCGCTGCTTTGGAGCAGCCGTGTTAACTTTCGCCCGATGCAACAGCTTGAAATTGCTTTAAGTTGGTCTGCGCAGTGGGCCGGTGAAGGCCAACCAAGCTCAGCAGGTGATTTTATTGATGTTATTACTGGGCAAACTAATTGTATTGATGGCAATGAAAGTTGTGATAGCTCACTGGAGTCTAAAATTGGTAATCAGCTTGCAGGCATAGATGTGCGTTGGTCTGACACTTTATTTAGTCACCCCTATGCAATCTACGCAAGTACAATTGGCGAAGATGCCAGCTCGCAATTCAAACCAGCCGACAGAGCGTACTTATTTGGCGTACAAACTACGCAGCGCATTTACAATCAAAATGTGCTCGTTAACGTTGAATACATAGACACAGGTGTATCGTGCTCGGCCGAATCACCCAATGAAAACTGCTACTACGAACACTCCGATTATAAATCGGGCTATCGTTACCACGGCCGCACTATTGGCTCAACCTTTGATAACGATGCGCAGTCAGTGGTATTAACACTTTTAGGTCAGCTTTCAAATGGCGATGACTGGCAAGTAAAACTACGTAGTGTGGATTACAACAGCGATAATCTTGACCGTTACCCTAGTAACCCCGATTTAGGTAATACAATTACCAAAACCGGTTATAACTCAAAACAAGTTGAGCTACGCTACAGGCAGCTGGCTATGGGCGGGCGCTTAACGCTCGGCGCTTTTGCATCAAACAACGATGGCGCAGAAAACGACACATCAGCGTTTGCTAAGTACGAATATAATTTTTAAACCGTATATTTAAAAATAGCATTTTAAATGCTGCTATTTATAACAAAAAAAGGGTTGAAAACTGCGTTTTCAACCCTTTTTTATTTAATCAGCAAATATTACTGCTTTATTTTGCTAATCACCTTAGAGGTTGAACAACCATCTAAAAATGTCAGCACTTCTACTTTGCCGCCATGGCGTAGCACATGATCGGCGCCAGCTATTTGCTCTACGGTGTAATCACCACCTTTAACTAAAATATCGGGGCTTATTTGCTCGATTAATTTAGCCGGTGTGTCGTTTTCGTCCGCGCTGCCAAAGGGAATTACCCAATCCACAGAGGCAAGTGCACTTAATACCATTGCGCGCTCATCAAGTGGATTTATAGGGCGCTCAGGGCCTTTTAAACGCGTAATTGAATCATCATTATTTAAACCAACAACGAGTCTATCTCCACGCGCTTTAGCTTGGGCTAAATAGCGTACGTGGCCTGCGTGTAAAATATCAAAACAGCCATTGGTAAACACTATCGTTTCGCCATTTTGTTTAGCAAACTCAATGTGTTGCAATACATCGTCAAACGGAGTTTGGTAGTGCTCGCCATTGATGTGCAAGTATTGGCCAAGCTTTTGGCTAAGCTCTTCTGGTGAAACCGTTGCCGCACCCAATTTACTTACTACAATGCCTGCGGCTAAATTAGCAATTTCTACCGCATCTTTAGGCTCCATACCTGCCCCGAGCATCACCGCAAGCGTGGCTATAACAGTATCGCCTGCGCCAGTTACATCACTTACTTCTAGCTGCTGCGCTGCAAAGTCGTGTTTTTCATCGGCGTTAATTAATGACATACCTTGCTCAGAGCGTGTAAGTAGCATAGCTTTAATACCATTTTTACTAATTAGCTCACGCGCGCTTTGTGCTAATATTTCTTCAGAGCCTGTTTTCCCCCCTGCCAAATTAAATTCATGTAAATTAGGGGTAATATAGTCTGCGCCTTCGTATAAGTGTAAATCGGGCGATTTAGGGTCTATAAGTACAGTTTTACCCGCCGTTTTAGCAACGCTAACCATTTCTTTAATTAAGCTCAGCGAGCCTTTGCTGTAATCAGAAAATACCACAAAGTCGTAATCATCAAGCACCAGCTCTAAACGGTTTAATAACAACTGGCTATGCTGCTCGCTAAAGGTCTCTTCTAAATCTAGGCGCACAAGTTGTTGATGGCGGCTAATTACACGCATTTTAGAAATAGTGGGCAAATCGCATACACTAACAAGCTGTGAATGTATTTTTTCACCCTTTAAAATGGTTTCTAAGATTTGCCCGCTTTCATCTTCACCAATTAAACCAAGTAAGCCCACTTTGGCATCAAGCCTAGCAATGTTTTTTGCAACATTTGCAGCGCCACCTGCTTTATCTTCAAACTTGCTTACTTTAACAACGGGTACTGGAGCCTCAGGCGAAATACGCCCTGTATCGCCGTACCAGTATCGGTCTAGCATGACATCGCCGACAACTAAAATACGCGCTTTAGATAAGTTTTTTAATAGCGATAAATCCATTACTGCTGCTCCGCAACAACCATATCAATTGCTTCACATAACCAATGGCCAATAAACATATGTGCCTCTTGGATACGGGCTGTTTCATCATTTTTTATAATAATGGGCAACTTAGCAATGTCTTTTACTTTACCGCCCTCGCGACCGGTTAATGCAACCGTAAACGCGCCAATTTTGTTAGCTGCTTCCAGTGCTAAATTAATATTGGCGCTGGTACCTGAGGTTGTTAAACCAATCACTAAATCTTCTGGTTTACATAAAGCCTGAACTTGGCGTTCAAATACCGTATCAAAGTGGTAGTCGTTACTGTGCGCAGTTAATATTGAGGTATCTGTGGTCAGCGCCATTGAGGCAAGCGGGCCACGCTCTAACTTATAACGCACAACAAATTCGGCAGCTAAATGCTGTGCATCGGCAGCACTTCCGCCGTTACCAAACCAAATAACCTTACCACCAGCTTGCAATGCACTGTGGCACGCTTCTAATAATTGCATAGACTCTTGATGATAAGCCTCCATCGTTTCAAATAAGGCTTGATGACGGTTTAAACTTTCAACGTAGCTTGTTGCCACAGAATCGATAATTGACATGAAAAATTCCTCTAGGAACTGAAATGGCAGGAAAAAATTAAATCCATTATTCCATAGTTTTATTTAGTTGTGTGTATTTTATGGGAATATAGCTGAACTGAATTATAATTTAGTGCTTCACATGTTCAGAAATTATCACTTTCGCGTTAAACTAGCGCCACTTACCTTAATAAAAGTTCAGTATGGCACGCATTTTTTACTCACTCGCTTTAATTTTAATTAGCCCACTGATTGTATTTTACTTGTATGTACTAAGAGGTAAAAAAAATATAGGCTACCGCGCAAACTTTAAAGAGCGCTTTGGTTTTATTAGCATACACTTATTTAATAATAGCGCTAAACCAGTTGTGTTCCACTGCGCTTCTGTAGGTGAGGTCCTTGCTGCAACGCCACTGATTAAAGCACTGCAAAAACAACACCCGCAGCTTAATATACTTATTACCTGCAATACTCCTACCGGGCGTGCGCAAATTAGTGAACAATTTAAAAATACCGTGGCTTGTTGTTATTTACCTATAGACTTTGCAGGTTCAAGCGCTCGATTTTTAAAGCGCGTAAACCCACAAACACTGTGTATTTTAGAAACTGAGCTGTGGCCTAATTTAATGGCAATAAGCCATAAAAAGAATATTCCGGTATTAGTGCTTAATGCTCGCCTAAGCGAAAAATCGCAACAAGGGTATCAAAAGGTGGCAGGGTTAACCCATATAATTATGCGTTCAATTTCAGTGCTTGCAAGTCATAATAAAAATGATGCTAAGCGCTTTGTTGAACTTGGTTTACCCCCTTCAAAAAGCCATGTTACAGGCTCAATAAAGTTCGACATTACGCCAAGCAATGAGCAACTAACTAAAGTTGCAAATCTTAAAGCCGAGTATAAAACCAATGAACGTTTTGTATGGGTGGCAGGCTCTACTCACCCGCTTGAACACGAAATGATATTAAACGCCCATCAGCAGCTATTAAAAAAACACCCTAATGCACTTTTAGTTATAGCACCGCGCCACCCTGAGCAATTTGATAAAGTAGCCGATACGTTAACTCAAAGCCCACTTAGCTTTAGTCGTCGCAGCAACAATAACTATCAAAACGAGCAGGTACTATTAGCTGATACACTGGGCGAACTTCAGTGTTTATATGGCGCAGCGAATGTAAGTTACATAGGCGGTAGTTTAATTCGCCGAGGTGGGCACAACCCACTTGAAGCTGCTGCTTTTTCGGTTGGTGTTATTACAGGCCCACACACGTATAATTTTGATCATATCTACCCTGAGTTAATTAAACTTAAAGGGGCTGTCGTTGTTGAAAATACCGATGAGCTTGCTAAACAATTAATTAATTTAAGCCAAAACACCAAAGCGTGCCAAAGCTTGGGTATTAAAGCGCAGCAATGTGTAGTAAAAAACCAAGGCGCCATTGAAAAAACATTAACCATTATAAATCAGTATTTAGAGCCAAAAGCATGACTCATCAAGCAATCTCCCAAACCCGCGAGTGGGTATCATCCGTTATTGTAAAATATAACTTTTGCCCATTTGCCCGTAAAGAAGTAGAAAACAACTGTATTCATTATGTGCTTAGCCCTGCAACAAAAATTGATGACGCTGTAATGGACATGCTAGAGCAGTGTGTGCAGCTTGATCAAAATCCAGAGCGCGAAACCACATTAATACTGTTTGATAACGGCTTTAGCGATTTTGAAGACTTTTTAGATTTAGTCGATTTAGCCAATGCCTTACTGGTAGCGCAAGGGTTTGAAGGTAAATACCAAATTGCTAATTTTCATCCCGATTACGTGTTTGCCGACAGCGATGAAGATGATGCCGCAAATTACACTAACCGAGCCCCCTACCCTACATTACATTTAATTCGCGAACTGAGTATGAGCGAAGCGCTTGATAACTATAACGAGCCTGAATCTATACCAGAGCACAATATAAAGCTTGCAAGGCGCAAAGGATTCGACTTTTGGCAGCAACTTTTAGCAAATATAAAAAAACCGAGCGCCTAAACGCTTGGTTTTTAAGTAATATGTTTAGCTGCTTGTATTACTTTTTAACCCAGTTACCATTCACTTCAATATAGTGGCCACTTTTGGTCTTTTCGATTGTTTTAGCTGCTGCGAGTGCTTCTACTTGTGCCAGCGATAAATCGTTCTTTTTAGCCAACTTTAAATACTGTGCTTTACGTTTAGCGTTAATTTCTTCAACCACGGCTTTTGCCTCGCTGTTTTGTACAACAAGCCCTAAGTAACCTGAGCTATCTTCACCCACTAAGCCTTGGTTTTTAGCATCATCTAAACTAATAGCCCACGCCGAAAACGACAAACATACCGCACTTACTAGAGTAGCAATACTTAATTTATTTTTTATAGTCATCATTTAGCTCCTAAAATAATTCACTGTCGTCACTGAATAAGTTATCGAGTTCTTTATCTACTTTTACTCGAATTTCGTGATCTACTTTTACATTTAGATTGATCGTTATCGGCTCTTTCGCTGCCACCTCTACTCTGTGGGTACATGCGCTTAAAGCGCTAATAGCAGCAAGTGCAATAACGGCCTTAATGCTCAACAAATTTTTCATCATTAGTTTCCTTTTTTAGAGTATTGCTGCTCAACTTTTTGCGTTATTTCGTCGCTCAGTCTAAGCGCTCTTAGCAACGTAAACACATTTTCTTCGTGATTATAATTAAAGTTAACTTGTTGCTGCTCTGGCTCATTAAAGCCTTGTAAGTTAACACCTAAGTTTAACCAGCCATCACTTTTAAGTGCTACTGTACTATTAAGCTTTTGTATATCAAGGTTTTTGAGCAACCCAAGCACAGGTTGTAACTCTTGTTGCTGGCGCATAACAGCATCAAACGCTTCGTTATTACTAATAATAAGCTTCCCTTGGCCTTGATTGGCTAGGCTGCCATTTTTTACCTCAACCCCTGCATCATCAAAATAAAACGGCAACGACCCTTTTAGCCTACCTGTTAGGGTAATACCCGACTTATCGTCAAGCGTTATTAATTTGCTGGCATCAACATTTTCAAACGTAACATTAGCTGTTTGCTGCTGCTTTAAAAGCGTGTATTTATCTAAAGAAAATTTACCACCAAAAATATCGCCTTCAACATCAAAGGCCTGCGCGCTATTATTAACCACTTTAATATTACCCGTGATACTTTTAACTACAGCGCCTGCACGTAATTCATTAAGATTAAAGGTAGTAGGGGCAACATTAAGCTGCCCTGAATCGTACTGCCCACCTAGCTGCATACTAAATTGATTAGCCAAGTAGTCGTTATACAGTGCACTGGTATCAGTCATCGTTAAAGTAAAATTTGCTTTTTGTAAATTCACATCACCACTTATACGCCCACCCAATTTTCCTTGGGTTAGCTGAGCTAACGGCTCAAATTGGCTAACGATTGAATTTAACGAAAGCACACTTTGCTGCGGTATAATCACTTCAAACGGATGCGCTACCTTTGAAACATGATGATTGGCCACCAGCTCAACACCATTTACAAATACATGATGAGACGCTTCAAGCGCGCGACTTTGCAGCCCGGTTGACGTTACGTTTATTGTATTTAAATCGACATTTGGACTAGTGAGTGTATTTATTTGGGTGTTTGCATTTAAGTGAGCAAATAACTCTCCCACACCTAAGCTTGCCCTTGCACTAAGGGTGTTATTAATACCAGTGAGTTTATATTCGTTGTATTGCACGCTTTTAAGCTTACTTTTAAGCGTTACTTTTGCATCGAGCTTTTCATTCATACTTGCTTCAAGGTTACCTGTGTAGCCGTTAAGAGCGCTGCCATAAGCAGCTGCGCTATCAAAGCTTAACTCAATACGTGCGCTACCTTCGGGCTTAAAGTCAATAAGTTGAGTAACTGTAAAATCCCCCTTGGCTTTAATATTATTAGCCTCAGCCGGTAAAAATTCAGGCAAAGAGTTAAGCGCAATATCGTAATCACCGCTTAGTTGAGCGTTTTTAAGCTGCGTACTTAGCGTTATAGCGTCTATTTCATCCGTATGTAGTTGTGCTTTTAGCTGTGTGCGTGCACTTTGTAACGGTGCTGCAGTATTTAAAAACGTATCTGTAACCGTTATATCTATATTTTGCTTGGCTTGCTCTGCACTTTTGAGCGTTATTAACGGTAAAGTTAGGTTGTTTTGCGCAAAACTAATTGGTTTAGCTAAAGCCCACTGCCAATTAAGTGGAAGCTGCTTTACAGCAAATGACTTGTAGGCACTTTCAGGAATAAGAGATTGGCAGTTATTACTAAGTTTTACATTGTTTTTAAGCTTGCTTGGGTCAAGCTCAAGGTTTTGGCTATTTAAATTATAGGTAGCACTTAGCACACCTTTGGAGCTGTTTGTTATATCGCAGCTTTGTATTTTATAGTCATACTGGGCTTGTAAATCACCAGTAAGGCTTGCCTCTACTCCGTTAAAGCTAAATGCCTGCGCTGCATTAAAGCTAAGTCCACTTAATAACTCATTATCTGTTTTAAGTAGTTGCTTCAATAATCCATCATTAACTTTAAGCTGCCCTTGTACCTTATTATTGTAAAGCGTTGCGCTTGCGTTTAAATCACCATTGACTACAAACTGGTTAAGCGTGGGCTCGGTGATATTTAGCATTAGCGGGCGCTTTAAAAGCGCACTGTGTATAGTTAAATGCTCAACTGTAATTGTTGGCCTTTTTTCAGGAAGCGCTAAATCTAAAATTGTGGCAGCAGTGCTTGTTTTACTACTTTGAGGAAATGGATTTACATTAAGTACTGCGTGTTTAACTTTAACATGCTTAGTATTAGCAGTAATACCTGTAAGAGCAAGCTCTTGATTTTGGTAACTTAAACAGGCTTTTTGTACGTGCACATTTAACTTACTCGTAAGCGAAAAATCTAAGCAACTTAAGGTAACACCTGCTTTTTCAAGCTCAGGCGCTACAGCCCATTGTAATAGTGGCAAACGAAATACATAGCCAAGCAAAACTATACTTAGCAATACAGCACCCATAATTAAACCAATGCGCTTTAACATACTATCCTTATAAGCTTTTATTTATACCTTACAAACTATCGTAATTTTAAATCTACGCAATCAAAAAAGGCTGCACAGTGCAGCCTTTTTTATTTTACAGCTAGATTATGAATCTAACTTGTATATGTCGTTTTTAACCTACATTTTTACGTGCATTGCGGAACATACGCATCCATGGGCTATCCTCTTTCCACTCATCTGGGTGCCACGAGTTAGCAACAGCGCGGAATACACGCTCAGGGTGCGGCATCATTACAGTGGCACGGCCATCAGTAGAGGTAATACCGGTAATACCCTCTGGTGAACCATTCGGGTTAGCCGGATATTGCGTTGTCGGGTTACCATAGTTATCTACAAATTTAACCGCAACAGTGCCGCTTTCAAGCGCAGCTTTAGTGGCAGCATCGTTTGCAAATTCTGCATGGCCTTCACCATGAGATACAGCAATTGGCATACGCGACCCAGCCATTCCATTAAAGAACACAGACGGGTTTTCTTGTATTTCAACTAAGCTAAAGCGAGCTTCAAAACGCTCTGACTTATTTGTTACAAAACGTGGCCAATGCTCAGTACCCGGAATTAACTCTTTCAATGTTGATAACATTTGACAACCATTACACACACCTAAGCTAAAGGTGTCTTCACGGTGGAAGAAGTTTTGGAACTGATCGCGTGCCATATCGTTAAACAATATAGACTTAGCCCAGCCTTCACCGGCGCCTAATACGTCACCGTAAGAGAAACCTCCACATGCCACTAAGCCTTTAAATTGCTCAAGGGTTAAACGCCCTTCGAGGATATCGCTCATGTGTACATCAACAGCGGCAAAACCAGCACGGTTAAACGCAGCAGCCATTTCTAAATGCGAGTTAACGCCTTGCTCACGTAAAATAGCCATTTGCGGCTTAGCGCCCGTTGCGATGTACGGTGCGGCTATATCTTCGTTTAAGTCAAAGTTAAGTTTTACGTTTAAGCCTGGATCTTTTGCATCAAACTTGGCATCAAACTCTTGCTTAGCACAATCAGGGTTATCACGACGTGCTTGCATTTGGTACGTTGTTTCGGCCCAAATAGTACGTAATTCAGTACGAGTATGATTAAGTACAGTTTGCTCACCGCGGTTAAATACAATGCTATCGTCGCTATTAAGCGAGCCAATCACGTGGCTAATTGCAGCAACACCGTGTTGCTCAAATACAGCATTTACGGCATCTAAATCGCTGTTAGCAACTTGGATTACCGCGCCAAGCTCTTCGTTATAAAGTGCTTCTAGATCTGTCCCGGTTAAACCAGCTAAATCAACAGTCACACCGGTGTGCCCAGCAAACGCCATTTCAGTTACCGTAGTAAATAAACCACCGTCTGAGCGGTCATGATAGGCAAGTAGCTTGCTATCAGCGACAAGTGCTTGCATGGCATTGTAAAAGCCTTTCAGTAGCTCAGGGCTGTCCACATCTGGAGTAACATCACCAAGCTGCTTGTAAACCTGTGCAAGGCTTGATGCGCCCAGTCGGTTTTTACCCGCGCCTAAGTCAACTAAAATAAGTGATGTATCGCCTTTATCAGTACGTAACTGCGGAGTCACTGTTTTACGCACGTCGTCAACACGGCCAAAGGCAGTAATAATAAGTGATAACGGAGAAGTAACTGATTGCTCAGCACTATCATCCTCGTTTTTCCATGTCGTTTTCATCGACATAGAATCCTTACCCACAGGTATAGTTAAACCAAGCGCAGGACAAAGCTCTTCGCCTACCGCTTTTACAGCTTCGTAAAGGCCGGCGTCTTCACCAGGGTGACCTGCTGCAGCCATCCAGTTAGCCGATAGCTTAATGTTCTCTAGGCTACCAATGTTGGCACAGGCAATATTGGTTAGTGACTCTGCCACGGCTAAACGCGCCGATGCACCGTAATTTAATAGTGCTGCCGGCGTGCGCTCACCCAGTGACATAGCTTCACCGTGGTAAGTGTCGTACGTTGCTGCGGTAACTGCACAGTTAGCCACAGGTACTTGCCAAGGGCCCACCATTTGATCCCGTGCTACTAAACCAGTAACCGAGCGATCGCCAATGGTAATTAAGAATGTTTTTTCTGCAATAGTAGGTAAGCGCAGTAAACGCTGAGCAGCCTCAGCTATATCAATCGACTTTGCATCAATTGCCTTACCGGTAACTTGCTTTGAAGTTACATCGCGATGCATTTTAGGTGCTTTACCTAATAATACATCAAGCGGCAAATCAACAGGGCTGTTATCAAAGTGGCTGTCGGCAACAGTTAAGTGGCGCTCTTCTGTGGCTTCACCTATTACTGCGTACTGCGCACGTTCGCGCTTACAAATGGATTCAAAGCGATCAAAATCTTCAACAGCAACAGCCAGTACATAACGTTCTTGCGATTCGTTACACCAAATTTCGTGTGGAGCCATGCCCGGCTCATCGTTAGGAATATCACGTAGTTGGAATTTACCACCACGGCCACCATCATCTACAAGCTCAGGAAACGCATTAGATAAACCACCGGCGCCTACATCGTGTATAAACGCAATTGGGTTTTCATCCCCTAGTTGCCAACACTTATCGATCACTTCTTGGCAACGGCGTTCCATTTCTGGGTTTTCACGTTGAACAGAAGCAAAGTCTAAGTCTTCGTTTGATTGGCCCGACGCCATACTTGATGCAGCACCACCGCCTAAACCAATATTCATAGCAGGGCCGCCTAGCGCAATTAGTTTTGCGCCTACTGGAATCTCGCCTTTTTGAACATGATCAGCACGAATATTACCTAATCCACCGGCAAGCATAATTGGTTTGTGGTAACCACGTACCTCTTCACCATTGTGGCTTGTTACTTTTTCTTCGTACGTGCGGAAGTAACCTAATAAGTTAGGACGTCCAAACTCGTTATTAAATGCAGCACCGCCCAGTGGGCCATCCATCATAATATCAAGCGCGTTTACGATACGATTAGGCTTACCAAAGTCGCTTTCCCACGGTTGCTCGTAACCCGGAATACGTAAGTTAGAAACCGTAAAGCCAACTAAACCGGCTTTTGGCTTAGAGCCGCGGCCTGTTGCGCCTTCATCGCGAATTTCACCACCTGAGCCTGTAGCCGCACCTGAAAATGGTGCTATAGCTGTTGGGTGGTTATGGGTTTCTACCTTCATTAAAATTTCTATGTCTTCTTGATGATACGCATATTCACCTTGCACATTCGGGAAGAAACGACCCGCTTTTGAGCCCTTCATTACTGCTGCGTTATCTTTGTACGCCGACAGCACATTTTCAGGATTGTGCTCGAATGTATTTTTGATCATTTTAAACAGTGATTTAGGCTGCTCAATCCCATCAATTGTCCAATCAGCATTAAATATTTTATGACGACAATGCTCTGAGTTTGCTTGGGCAAACATAAATAACTCTATGTCGTTAGGGTTACGGCCTAACTTTTTAAAGTTTTCTACTAAGTAGTCTATCTCGTCATCAGCAAGCGCAAAACCTTGTTCAACGTTTGCCGCAGCCAATGCTTCGCGCCCGCCACCTAAAATGTCAACTGATGACATTTCGCGAGGTGAGTCATTGCGGAATAATTGCGCTGCAGAAGCAAGTTCGCTATGCGTTGCCTCAGTCATACGGTCGTGTAATAACGCCGTTACTTGAGCAAGCTGATCTGCACTTAGTTCACCTTCTACGTAATAAGCAATACCACGCTCAACACGGTGAACCTGTTTAAGGCCACAGTTATGCGCTATATCAGTTGCTTTAGATGCCCATGGTGAAATGGTGCCAGGGCGAGGGGTAACTAAAATAAGTGTGCCAGCTGGGGTATGCTCGGCAATAGTTGGACCGTAAGTAAGTAGTTTTTCAAGCTTAGTTTGCTCATCAACACTCAAAGGCGAGGTTAAATCGGCAAAATGTGCATACTCGGCATATACATTGGTGACTGGAAGTTGCGATAGTTTGCAACGCGCTAAAATTTTATTAACTCTGAACTCTGAAAGTGCTGGTGCACCACGAAGGATCAACATAGATAATTTCATCCGGGGTTAGGGATTGAACGATATTTTAGGCGGGCATTATAGTCTATGTAGCACCGAGTTTTAACTCCAAATTGCGCTTTTCAGAAAATTAACTTTTTATTTATATAAACAGCAGCAAAATTACCAATAAAAGCTAAACGCTAAGTGACGCCATAGTGAAGTTTTGGTATAACGGGGTATGAGCTTTATGGGGCGGTTAATGTTGAAAGAAAAGCTAATAATTATCATCACTTTAGTTATGTTGTTGTGTGCGTGTAATATGCAGGATCAACAAACTCAACTTGCCCAAATTAAAGCACAAAACAAAATACGTGTAGGTACCCTTGCCAGTGCCAGCAACTACTACCAAGCCGTGCAAGGCGAGCAAGGTTTTGAATACGAGCTATCTCAAGCATTTGCCGACTACCTAGGTGTTGAACTAGAAATAGTGCCGTTTTTTAATTTATCCGATATGTTTGAGCGCCTTGAAAGTGGTGATTTAGACTTAATAGCCTCAGGACTTACCTACAACAAAGTGCGTGCACAGCAATACCGCTATGGCCCCACTTACAGAACAATTAGCCAAAAGTTGGTTTATAAACAAGGTCGAGTTCGCCCACGTGAATTTGACGACCTTGATGGAAACTTTACAGTTATAGCCAAAAGTAGCCACTCTTTAACCTTACAAAAAATAAAAAAGAGTAACCCAGATTTAACTTGGCAAGAAACCGAAGAACTCGATGAAGAGGAGCTTTTACAAGCCGTTATCGATGGCGAAATAGATTACACCCTCGCCGACTCACACACGCTTTCACTGTTTAGACGTTACCACCCAAATTTAAGTATTGGCTTTTCAGTTACCCGAAATGACCCCATAGCTTGGATCCTTAATAAATCAAAAGATGATTCGCTTTATGCACTGCTAGTGCCCTTTTTTGGTGACGTAAAACAAAGTAACCAACTGTATGTGCTTGAGGAAAAGTACTTTGGACACGTACGCCAGTTTAACTACGTTAATACGCTTGCATACATAGAGGCTATAAAAGAAACACTTCCCACTTACAGGCCTTGGTTTGAGCAATATGCAGGTAGCCTTGACTGGCGCTTACTTGCTGCGCTTAGCTACCAAGAATCTATGTGGAACCCTCGCGCTAAATCGCCTACAGGTGTAAGAGGCATTATGATGCTGACACGCAGTACCGCTAAACAAGTGGGCGTAACAAATAGGTTAGAGCCAGAGCAAAACATCCGTGGCGGAGCTAAATACTTAGCTAAGCTCGTTAAACGCATCCCCGATAGAATCCCGCAGCCTGATAGAACTTGGCTTGCACTGGCAGCCTATAATGTAGGTTGGGGGCACGTTAACGACGCGCGCATTATTACCGAACAACAAGGGGCGAGCCCTGATAAATGGGCCGATGTTAAAAAGCGCTTACCACTTTTAATCAAAAAACGTTATTACCGTAAAACCCGTTACGGCTATGCGCGTGGCGATGTTGCGGTAAAATATGTTGATAACATTCGCAGGTATTATGATGCACTTGTATGGCTTGATGAAAATAATGCCCTAGCGCCAGAGCCAAAACCTGAATCAGAACCTGAAGCACCTGAAGTTGAAAAAGCAGCTCAACCAAGCAAAGAGCGTATAAACAACGATAAAACCGAACCTACCCCTTCGCTTTCACCTGAAGAAAAAAGTAAGCAAGGTGAAAATAACACGCAGCAGTCTCAGTAAAGCGTTTATATTTACGTTTTTAAATGGGCTATTCAGGCCTGTGAAACATTAAAATGTGGGCATTAAACGATTCTTTCCTCGTTTTAACAGGCGCTAATTCCCCCTTCAGGCTTAACCACTCTAGTAACTAAATTAAAAATCTGTTTACTTGTCATGAAATGATCACTAATGTGTGTTTATAGTATATTTACCTGATTTTTAATATATATCTTGTGCCTTTCTCACTCTCACGCATTAGGAGAACACATGCTAAAACGTAGACGCACGCAAAAACTAAAACGCAATATTATTCATTCAACAGCCACCAGACGTCGTATTATGCTACGTAACTTACATAAAAAAATTATTTGGCGTCGTCGTATGTTTGCTATGCAGCAAATGATAGAAGTAGATACAGATAAGGCTAACTAGTCATTAATTTGGCGAGCTGCTTTTTTAGCCGCTTTAATTTGTTCTCGGCGTTGTTTAAAAAACGCCGAAATAGTACTCCCACAGGTTTGACCAAGCACCCCACCTAATACCTCTACCTGATGGTTCAGCCTCGGCTCTTGCAATAAGTTCATAATCGACCCAGCCGAGCCTGTTTTAGCATCAGGCGCACCGTAAACAAGGCGCTTTATTCTGCTATGCACTAACAGCCCGGCACACATAGAGCATGGCTCTAACGTAACGTACAAAGTGCAATCAATTAAACGGTAATTATTTAAAGCTCTCCCTCCTTCACGCACTGCAATCATTTCAGCGTGCGCAGAGGGATCGTTATCAGTAATTGAACGATTATAACCCGCTGCAATAAGCGTGTTATCTTTCACAAGGACAGCTCCTACCGGAATTTCGCCCAATTGCTGCGCCTTATTGGCATAAACTAATGCCTGCTCCATCCAATACTCATCGCTTTTAAGATCGTTCATAGTGCTTACTTTAAATAAATTTTCTCTCGCTATTATATCAACTTGCCTGTTTAAAATGCGTAATTGATTAAATTATTGCAAAAATAAAACAAAATAATGTGGTTTATCGTGGCTCATAGAGTGTGATTTACGCTATAATCTCACGCTTTTTTTATTTAGCTCACAACACAGGTAGCAAATGAAATTTCCTGGACGCCGCAGACATAAACATTATTTTCCAGTGGAAGCTAAAGATCCACTTACTAATCAGCTAAACGCAACTGAGCGATTACAACGTAGTTACATTACGGGTATCGATCAGATCGTTGTTGATATTGAAGCCAAAGTCGATCAGGCTTTTTTAGACGAGTTTCAACTTCGCCGAGGAATGTCGCAAGTTATTGATAGCGATATTACTAACGCACTTTACGACCGTTTAAAACTAAACGACATGGTTGATTACGAATTTGCCGGTGGCACCATTGGTAACACAATGCATAACTACTCTGTACTAGCAGATGACCGTTCAGTATTGCTCGGTGTTATGAGTGAAAACATAAAAATTGGCAGCTATGCCTACCGCTTTTTATGTAACACATCAAGCCGCGTTGATTTAGACTATTTACAACCTGTAGATGGCCCTATTGGCCGTTGTTTTACCTTAATTGATGAAACAGGCGAGCGTACATTCGCAATTAGCGCCGGTTTAATGAATCACTTAAAGCCTGAGTCTATCGATAAACACTTAATTGAGCAGTCATCAGCACTTGTGATCAGCGCCTACCTAATGCGTACACAGGGTGATGAAACAATGACTGAAGCAACCATGCAAGCAGTTAAATACGCTAACGATGCAGGTGTACCGGTAGTTTTAACACTCGGCACTAAGTTTTTAATTGAGCAAGATCCAACCTGGTGGGCTAACTTTGTAAACGAGCATGTCGATATACTTGCCATGAACGAAGAAGAAGGGCTAGCAATTACTGGCTTTGAAGACCCATTATTAGCCGCAGACAAAGCACTTGACTGGGTAGACTTAGTTATTTGTACCGCTGGCGAAAAAGGCTTATTTATGGCCGGTTACGTTGATGAGAGCTTTAAACGTGCAACCGAGTACCCACTATTACCAGGTGCCATTGCCGATTTTAATCGCTATGAGTTTTCTCGTGCAATGAAAAAATCCGATTGCGAAAACCCGATAAAAGCGTATAGCCATACGGCGCCATTCATGGGTGGGCCTGATTCAATCAAAAACACCAATGGTGCTGGCGATTGTGCGTTGGCTGCCGTGTTACACGATTTATCAGCAAACGTTTATCATAAGTTAAATGTCGCTAACTCAGCAAAACACGAACAAAAGGCCATTACCTACTCTTCTCTTGCACAAATTAGTAAGTACGCTAACCGCGCTAGTTACGAGGTATTAGTACAGCACTCTCCACGTTTATCACGTGGGTTGCCAGAGCGCGAAGACTGCCTAGAGCAAGTGTACTGGGACCAATAAATAGGGAGCTTTACGTGCTCCCTATTGCGGTATTTTAGAAAATCGAAATATCGAGCTTTTTAGATAGCAGCTCTAATGCTGCTATCCCCGCCACCGAGTTACCAAATTCATTAAGCCCTGGTGAATATACTGCCACTGTAAACTTACCCGGTAATACCGCTAATATAGTGCCTGACACTCCCGATTTACCCGGCATTCCCACTCTGTAGCCAAAGTCTCCTGCCGCATCATATAAGCCGCTGGTGAATAAAATCGAATTTAATTGTTTATTCTGGCGACTACTCAAAACGCGCTTACCCGAGCTGTAATCAACCCCTTTATTCGCTAAAAAGTTATACGCTCTAGCTAGCTCAATACAGTTAAGCTCAATCGCACAAAAATTGAAGTAAGACCAAAGTACATCATCGACGTCATTCTCAAAATTACCAAACGACTTCATTAAATGCGCCATTGCCGCATTTCTATGCCTAAACTCGTACTCAGAATTGGCCACTTTTTTATCAATCACTATTGCACTATTACCTGCAAGTAGCCTAAATGTTTCAAGCATTGAGTGGCGAGGTGCGGATAATCGACTGTACAAAGCATCGCACGTCACAATCGCGCCAGCATTAATGAAAGGATTACGTGGTACGCCTTTTTCGAACTCTAACTGCGTAAGAGAATTAAACGCGGTTCCTGAGGGCTCTTTACCTACCCGATGCCATAGCTCGTCGCCATAGCGCTGTAGCGCTATTGTAAGCGTCATTACTTTAGAAACTGACTGAATAGTAAAACGTTTTGAGCAATCACCCGCACAAATGGTTTCGCCATCAGTGGTATAAATAGCAATAGAAAACTGCTCGCTAGAAACCTCAGCAAGTGCAGGTATATAGTCCGCAACTTTACCTTGTGATAACAAAGGGCGCACTTCGTGTGCTATTTCATCTAGTACAGTTTGGTAGTCAGCAGTGGGCAATTGACACCTCTATTTTGGCATTTATAAAAATTTGATTTTAACACGCACAACTTCTGCACGCCTAGCTATGTTACATGAATAAAATAGCAGATAAGCATGAACTTAATGTTTATTTTCAAAGTGATATTTTCTATATCAAAGCAATACCAACCCGCAATAAGCCTTAATTATTTTGCGGGGCTATAAACTGATTACACTCAGCACGATGTGCGCCGTGACTTTGCCTATAATAGCTTAGCTTTTTATAAGGATATGAATGTTATGGCTCAAAGAATTTACAAGCGCGAGCATTACAGAGACTGAGTTAGCATGAGATCTTGGCTTTTTATTAAGCCCCAGACAGCAAAAAACCCGTTACATCGCTGTAACGGGTTTCTTTAATTTGAATCCTGGTAATGTCATAGTGCCCACAGCGGTAGAGAGTCACATAGCAAATACTACACTATCATTNATCCTGGTAATGTCGTAGTGCCCACAGCGGTAGAGAGTCACATAGCAAATACTACACTATCATTGGCCGGGGCTCGCCTTCGAGCTGTTTTGCTTCACTACTGAGTTTGGCATGGACTCTTGGTTATTTACTAAACCCCAGACACCAAAAAACCCGTTACATCGCTGTAACGGGTTTCTCTTAACTAATTCCTGGTAATGTCGTAGTGCCCACAGCGGTGGAGAGTCACATAGCAAATGCTACACTATCGTTGGCCGGG
>NZ_LKBC01000007.1:2500-5350 GCF_001400005.1 Pseudoalteromonas sp. P1-30 | reverse complement strand
TATTTGGAGCCTGGCAATGTCCTACTTTCACATAGCAAATGCTACACTATCATCGGCGCTGTTTCGTTTCACTACTGAGTTCGGCATGGGGTCAGGTGGGTCCAAAACGCTATGGTTACCAAGCAAATTAGGTGCAAAGGAGTAAGGACAAGCACGTAGTGCTACTTTTTCCTTTGCGCAAGGTGCCTCAATGTTAACGCTACGCGCTAAGAGTCACCTCATAAATTTGGAAAATATCTGATAATATTTTTTAAGTCTAAGTATTTATCTACTCTAGCTATTAACTTCTGTCGCTTGTTTCTGTCACAAAACGCGTTTGGCGTTGTATGGTTAAGCCTCACGGGTAATTAGTACAAGTTAGCTTAATGGCTCACACCACTTCCACATCTTGCCTATCAACGTTGTAGTCTTCAACGGCCCTTCAGAGACTTTAAAAGTCTAGTGAGAAATCATCTCGAGGCCTGCTTCGCGCTTAGATGCTTTCAGCGCTTATCAGTTCCGAACGTAGCTACCGGGCAATGCCATTGGCATGACAACCCGAACACCAGCGGTTCGTTCACTCCGGTCCTCTCGTACTAGGAGCAACCCCTCTCAATTCTCAAACGCCCACGGCAGATAGGGACCGAACTGTCTCACGACGTTCTAAACCCAGCTCGCGTACCACTTTAAATGGCGAACAGCCATACCCTTGGGACCGACTTCAGCCCCAGGATGTGATGAGCCGACATCGAGGTGCCAAACACCGCCGTCGATATGAACTCTTGGGCGGTATCAGCCTGTTATCCCCGGAGTACCTTTTATCCGTTGAGCGATGGCCCTTCCATTCAGAACCACCGGATCACTATGACCTACTTTCGTACCTGCTCGACGTGTCTGTCTCGCAGTTAAGCTGGCTTCTACCATTACACTAACCGTACGATGTCCGACCGTACTTAGCCAACCTTCGTGCTCCTCCGTTACTCTTTGGGAGGAGACCGCCCCAGTCAAACTACCCACCAGGCACTGTCCGTAACCCCGATTCAGGGGCCAACGTTAGAACATCAAAACTACAAGGGTGGTATTTCAAGGACGACTCCACAACAACTAGCGTCGCTGCTTCAAAGTCTCCCACCTATCCTACACATGTAGGTTCAATGTTCAGTGCCAAGCTGTAGTAAAGGTTCACGGGGTCTTTCCGTCTAGCCGCGGGTACACAGCATCTTCACTGCGATTTCAATTTCACTGAGTCTCGGGTGGAGACAGCGTGGCCATGGTTACACCATTCGTGCAGGTCGGAACTTACCCGACAAGGAATTTCGCTACCTTAGGACCGTTATAGTTACGGCCGCCGTTTACCGGGGCTTCGATCAAGAGCTTCGTCCGAAAACTAACCCCATCAATTAACCTTCCGGCACCGGGCAGGTGTCACACCGTATACGTCATCTTGCGATTTTGCACAGTGCTGTGTTTTTAATAAACAGTCCCAGCCACCTGGTCACTGCGGCTCCCGTCCGCTTAGAGAGTAAATCTCATCACAGATAGGAGCGTACCTTCTCCCGAAGTTACGGTACGATTTTGCCTAGTTCCTTCACCCGAGTTCTCTCAAGCGCCTTAGTATTCTCTACCTGACCACCTGTGTCGGTTTGGGGTACGATTCGGTATAATCTGAAGCTTAGAGGCTTTTCCTGGAAGTATGGCATCAGCAACTTCACACCCTTGGGTGCTCGTCTCGTGTCTCAGCCTAACAGCAACCCGGATTTACCTAAGTCACTAGCCTACTCACTTTCACATGGACAACCATCGCCATGCTTGCTTAGCCTTCTCCGTCCCCCCATCGCAATTATACCAAGTACGGAAATATTAATCCGTTTCCCATCGACTACGCCTTTCGGCCTCGCCTTAGGGGTCGACTTACCCTACCCTGATTAACATGGGATAGGAACCCTTGGTCTTCCGGCGTGCGGGTTTTTCACCCGCATTATCGTTACTCATGTCAGCATTCGCACTTCTGATACGTCCAGCATACCTCCCGGTACACCTTCAACCGCTTACAGAACGCTCCCCTACCACTCATCCTAAGATGAATCCGCAGCTTCGGTGCATAGTTTAGCCCCGTTACATCTTCCGCGCAGACCGACTCGACCAGTGAGCTATTACGCTTTCTTTAAAGGATGGCTGCTTCTAAGCCAACCTCCTGGCTGTCTGGGCCTTTCCACATCGTTTCCCACTTAACTATGACTTTGGGACCTTAGCTGGCGGTCTGGGTTGTTTCCCTCTTCACGACGGACGTTAGCACCCGCCGTGTGTCTCCCGGATATTACTTTACGGTATTCGGAGTTTGCAAAGGGTTGGTAAGTCGGGATGACCCCCTAGCCTTAACAGTGCTCTACCCCCGTAAGTATTCGTCCGAGGCTCTACCTAAATAGATTTCGGGGAGAACCAGCTATCTCCCGGTTTGATTAGCCTTTCACTCCTAGCCACAGGTCATCCCCTAACTTTTCAACGTTAGTGGGTTCGGTCCTCCAGTTGATGTTACTCAACCTTCAACCTGCCCATGGCTAGATCACCGGGTTTCGGGTCTATACCTTGCAACTATTCGCCCAGTTAAGACTCGGTTTCCCTACGGCTACCCTAATCGGTTAACCTCGCTACAAAATATAAGTCGCTGACCCATTATACAAAAGGTACGCAGTCACCTAACAAGTAGGCTCCTACTGCTTGTACGTACACGGTTTCAGGTTCTATTTCACTCCCCTCACAGGGGTTCTTTTCGCCTTTCCCTCACGGTACTGGTTCACTATCGGTCAGTTGGGAGTATTTAGCCTTAGATGATGGTCCACCTATATTCAGTCAAAGTTTCACGTGCTCCGA
>NZ_LKBC01000006.1:0-163097 GCF_001400005.1 Pseudoalteromonas sp. P1-30 | reverse complement strand
GATAAATCTTCTTTAGCACGCGTTAAATTATGAGATACCAGTGAGTTTTTAGAGATTTGATACGCTTCGTATAAATCTGAAAGGCCTGCGGTGTCTTTTTTGGCCATCATGCGGGCTACACCACGGTTACTTAATGCAAACGATGTAAGTTCGCGTACTTTTAAACGTGGGCCACGGCTTTCTTTTAATAAGGCAATTGCTTGTGTACATATGGCTTCAGCTTCTGTGTAGTTTTTAGATTCTACATTAAGTGCACAGCTATTAAATGGCTGTTCAAACTCCGGCGCGGCTGTTACAGAATCTTCAATAACCATTAATTTGTAGTCACTTTGATCAGCCATTGCAGCAGCTGAGCAAGTTAATAATGAGCCAAGAGCGATGGTTTTTAAAAGTGTACGTTTCATGATTATCTTCCTGTTTGGTTGGTCGTGCTTATTGGCGACAACGTAACTTTAGATAAATCCTCTCCCCCCGACAAACGATAAAAACAAACCTAATAAGTGAGAAAAACTAACTTATAGACTTTAGTCTAATACCTACTTTAAATAGCGTTTCTTTCACTCTCAAAAAATACAGCAAAAACAAGTGAGTTAACTACTTTGTCAGCTAATCAGTAAAGGC
Organism: Pseudoalteromonas sp. P1-30; assembly: GCF_001400005.1. Lineage (NCBI taxonomy): Bacteria > Pseudomonadati > Pseudomonadota > Gammaproteobacteria > Alteromonadales > Pseudoalteromonadaceae > Pseudoalteromonas > Pseudoalteromonas sp. P1-30. The sequence continues at coordinate 162,476 of NZ_LKBC01000006.1, read as the reverse complement.
CCATCCATACATAAAACTGAGTTAGTTAGCAGTTAACTTTTTATGTGGGTTTAAAAAAAACATCTTTTTCCACCCTTGGCTTTGTGTTGTAAAAAGCCACGCCATAGGCATAAGCGATAATATAGAATAATGCACATGAGGTTGCTTTCCTGCGGCATTACCGGTATCACCCAGTAAGCCAATTTGACTGTTTATGCTAACTACATCCCCTGCACTTACATTGTAGTCATTTAAATGTGCAAAATAATGCACTCGCCATTTTGCACCAAGTACCGCAACCACTTTGCCTCCTCGGTTTAGTTCACCTGAAAAAATAACAATACCGCTTGTTGCAGCAACCACAGGCGTGTTTTTAGCGCCAAAAATATCAATTCCTTTATGTACACCCGAGCGCCCCCACGGCTCATACCAAAACGTATTGTGGTTCCAATCTTTACTTGTAGCGCCTTGCACAGGAATTACTAGCTTCTCAGGAATGAGTAAACCCACTATTAATAAAATTATAACTGCGCCCAAAGTCCACTTTAGTAGTTTCAATGCATTACCTTTGCTGTGAATAGTCATTAAATTATTAATTACAATATCTGAACGCCTAGTGAGTATTGTTAGAACGAAACACTTTTTTAACGTGAACTAAACTCATTAATTTTAATACAGGTTTTATTATTAATTGCGCACTGCCAGCTATAAAAAGCCAGGTACCGCTTTCAACTAATGACTCATTTAAAAAGAAAAAGCTACCAATTAAAAACCACACCGCAATTAAAAAATCGTTAACTGCGCCTAATGCTTCATAACGGCGTTGGATAGTAATATGCTCTTGTCCTAAGTCTAAATTAAGCTGATTTTTGCTGGAGCCCATCAATACTACTCACTCTTTTTACTGTGTAATTAAAAAAACTGTTTTCACTAGCATCTAATACCAATTCGCTTAATTAAGTATTATTACGCATTGGTATAGGCTTATCTGCAAAATACAATAGCAAAAAACACACAATAAAAAACGCTGGCTGATATATCAGCCAGCGTTTTTATTGGTGTAGAGTCTTTATAGCCAAAAACTCACTATTGCTTGTATATTTAATTGTTTATTTTTGGTCTTTTTCTAAACGTTTTTAAGACTTAAAGCCGCATCTGCCGCTAATAACATTTCCAAAAATAAAGCTTTCTAATACGGGCTTTCTCGCTTTTAAATTTACATGTGAGTTTTATAAAAGAATTTTATTACACGCACAAAAAAGCCCCTACCAAATATAAATCGGTAGGGGCTTTTTTGTGACTCTCGCTAATTAAATTGCTTTATAAGGCAAGCTCTTCTTTAGCGCGAGTTAAGTTATGAGACACTAATGTGTTTTCAGAGATTTGTACTGCTTCGTATAAATCAGCTAATGCTGCTGTATCGTTATGCGCTTTTAAACGTGCAACGCCACGGTTGCTTAAAGCGTACGATGTAAGCTGGCGTACTTTAAATTTAGGGCCTTGTGCATCTTTTAATAGTGCAATGGCTTTAGTACAAATTTCTTCAGCTTGAGCGTAATTTTTAGATTTAACGTTAAGTGCACAGCTATTGAATGACTCTTCAAGTGGCAATGGAGCAGTAGCGGTTTTGATAACCATTAGTTTGTAGTCACTTGAATCAGCCATTACAGCTGCTGAGCAAGTTAGTAATGAGCCAAGAGCGATGGTTTTTAAAAGTGTACGTTTCATGGTTTGTCTTTCCTAATTAAGTTAGTCGCGCTTGTTGCCGACAACTGAACTTTAGAGTAATAGCTCAGCGCCGACAAACGAGAAAAACAAACTCAACAAGTGAAGAAAATTAACCTATAGACTTTAGTCTAATATACGTACAAATTTAAATGTTTAACAGCGTGTAAACCAGCGTAATTACTGCTTGTTTTGAAAAAGGTTTTAAAACGAATCTTATGCTGTAGCTACGCAAACAAGCCTATGAGCTGTACAAAAATCAGTCTTTATAATTTATTTTGTTTTTATGCTTTTGGCGACTTTTCCTACGCTCAAGCCTTGCACTAAAATTGAAAAAACCACCACCGCATAAGTTAAAGCCAATAATATATTACGCTGCGATCCATCAGGTAGCTGCAACACCAGTGCCACCGAAATACCGCCACGTAACCCTCCCCAGGTTAACACTTTCCATGCACCGCTGGGCAGCTCGAGCTGTTTATTAAAAATAGTTGTTGTTAGGCCAACCACAATAAGACGTGCGCATAGCGCAATTAAAATGGTTAAAACGCCCGCCACCAGCAAATTAGCTGAGTACACAATAATTACCACTTCAAGGCCAATTAGCACAAATAAAATGGCATTTAAAATTTCATCAATTAGCTCCCAAAACAAATCAACATAGTGGCGTGTTTTATCACTCATGGCTAAATTACGGCCATGATTACCCACCATTAATCCCACCATAACCATCGCAAGTGGCCCCGATAAGTGCCAGTGACTCGCCAATGCATAACCGCCTATAACACCCGCTAGCGTAAGTAATACTTCTTCTTGGTAGCTATCTATTGCCTTTAATAAATAATTTAAAGCACCACCCAATATTAAACCAAATATTATACCGCCCCCCGCTTCAACAGCGAGTGTATGAGCCACTGAGTATATAGTTGGCATATCACCACTGGTTAAAATTCCTAATAAAAGCGCAAATACCACCACGCCTATACCATCATTAAATAGCGACTCCCCCGCTATTACGGTTTCAATACTTTTAGGCGCGCCAGCAGAGCGTAAAATACCCATTACCGCTATCGGATCGGTTGGCGAAATCAACGCACCAAATAATAAACACCATATAAACGATAAATTAAATCCCAATAAAGGCACTACTACATATAACGCTGTAGCAATAATCACTGTTGAAATTAGCGTACCCACACACGCTAAAATACCTATGGGTAATTTATAACGTCTTAAGTCACTTACATTAACGTGCAACGCCCCAGCAAAAAGCAGCATTGAGAGCATGCCATCGAGCAATACATGAGTAAAATTGAGTTGATCAAGTAGGCTTACTTCGTAATCAATAAGTTCATCAAACCCTAAAAAGCCCAAAAATATGGCCGCAATAGACACTAAAAGCGAAATAACCATCACCCCAATGGTGGTTGGCAGGCCAATAAACCGATGATTTATATAAGCAAGTAATGCGGTTATAGATAAAAAAATCGCGCTAATTTCAAATATACTCAACGTACTCGTGACATCCATAATCTAGCTCTCTTAAATTTAAAGCCTAATAAGTAGTTTCCACTTTTATAATTTGCACTTTTTAACCGTGCAACGCAAAAAGCCCATGTTAAGAATAAACCTAACATGGGCTTTTTATACACTGGCTTAATTAAAGCATGTTTAGTGCTTTTTTATAGCGCAAGCTCTTCTTTAGCAAGTGTTAAATTATGCGATACCATTGTACTGTTAGACATTTGCGCTGCCTCGTACAAATCAGCAATGGCTGCTGTGTCATTATTTGATTTTAAGCGCGCAACACCTCGGTTACTTAACGCGAATGACGTAAGTTCGCGTACTTTAAATTTAGGGCCGTCTGCATCTTTTAAAAGTGCAATTGCTTTTGTACAAATTGCTTCAGCCTCTGCATAGTTTTTTGACTTAACATTCAGTGCGCAACTATTAAATGACTGCTCAATTGGCTGCGGTGCAGTCGCTTGTTCGATAACCATTAATTTGTAGTCACTTGTATCAGCCATTACAGCAGCTGAGCAAGTTAATAAAGAGCCAAGAGCGATGGTTTTGATAAGTGAGCTTTTCATGATTATATTCCTGTTGAGTTAGTCGTGCTTGTTGCCGACAATTCAACTTTAGAGAATTAACACAAAACCGACAAACGATTAAAACAAAACCAATAAGTGAAGAAAATTAACTTATAGACTTTAGTCTAATGCCAAACTAGTAAGCAATTCATAGCAAGTGCTTTAATTATAATTAGTAAACACCACCTAATTTAACTCCCTTATCAATCGCAAACCTATAAACTCCCTCGCCCATATGCCATAATCTAAATAATTCATTATTTTAGTAACTTGGCGTGCATTTAGGCGTTTTTAAGTTAACTTCTCAGGGTTTTTAGCATGGCATATCAAGAGCAAAATCAAGCAACAATATACTGGCACGATTATGAGACCTGGGGCGCAAGCCCTCAAAAGGATAAGCCGAGCCAATTTGCGGGTATTCGTACCGATCTTGATTTAAATATAATTGGCGAGCCGCTTATTGAATACTGTAAGCCGCAAGCGGATTACTTGCCTCACCCTGAGGCATGTTTAATCACGGGCATTACGCCACAAGTGGCGATGAAAAAAGGCTTGGTGGAGGCTGAGTTTATAGCCAAAATTCACGCTGAATTTAGTGCGCCAAACACCTGTGTTGCTGGTTATAACAGTATTCGCTTTGATGACGAAGTAAGCCGTTATAGCTTTTACCGTAACTTTTACGACCCGTACGAGCGCGAATATAAAAACAATAACAGCCGCTGGGATATTATTGATTTAGTACGTGCATGTTATGCGCTGCGCCCTGAGGGCATTGAATGGCCGTTAAAAGAAGACGGCAGCCCGAGCTTTAAGCTTGAACATTTAACGGTAGCTAATGGCATTGAACACGCCGCTGCGCACGATGCGCTAAGCGATGTAACTGCCACTATTGCACTGGCTAAACTTATAAAAGAAAAACAACCAAAGCTTTATAACTTCTTTTTTGGGCTGCGTAATAAAAAAGCGCTTGGTGAGTTAGTTGATGTATTTAACATGACGCCGCTGGTACATACCTCGTCACGCATTCCTGCAACGCAGGGCTGTACTACGTGGGTGGCGCCTATGAGCTTTCATCCGGTAAATAAAAACGCCGTTATATGTTTTGATTTAACCCAAAAACCGCAAGTATTGCTTGATTTAAACGTAGAAGAACTACGTAAACGTTTATACACCAAACGTGTTGATTTAGCCGAGGGTGATTTACCTGTTGGTTTAAAACTGGTGCATTTAAACAAGTGCCCTATTTTAGCGCCTGCTAAAACGTTATTACCTGAAAATGCAGCCCGTTTAGGCATTAACCGCGAGCAATGCCTCGCTAATTTAGCTATTTTAAAAGCCAATACCGAGCTTCGCGATAAAGTAACTGAAGTGTTTAACGAAAAAGGTGATTACAGCGCGACCACTAACGTTGATTACTTACTTTACGATGGCTTTACAAGCCACGCCGACAAAGCTAAATTTGCGATTATTCGCGATGCTAAACCAGACGAGCTAGCGGGCTTAAATTTAGATTTTGAAGATAAAAAATTCAATACATTACTGTTTAGATACCGTGCACGAAACTGGCCAGAAACGCTAAACCAGCAAGAGCTTGACCAATGGCGTCAGTATTGCCAAAACAAGTTAATGCACGGAGAAGATCAACCCTCAATTAGCGCACAAGACTTTATGATCACCCTTGAAAACTTGGCCCATGATCACGACGACAGCGAAAAAAACCTAACCATTTTAAAGGCTTTGTATAACTACGCGCAAAGCATGTAATTTTCTTTTAGTTTATTTGTATAGCGCATATAAAAACGCGACGCTTTAATTACTAAAGCGTCGGGTTTTTGTTTAAATTATTACGGGCTTTGCCCATCACGCCAGCAAGCTGCGCATCTAACTAGGCATACTCAAAACGTTATTTTTTATGCAGTGCTTCAATGCGTGCTAGTAAGCTTGATGTATCGTATCGGCCCCCGCCAAGCGCTTGTACGTCGGCGTAATATTGATCAACCGTTGCAGTCATAGGTAACGTAGCGCCGTTGTTTTTAGCTTCATCAAGCGCGATGCCTAAATCTTTGCGCATCCAATCTACGGCGAAACCAAACTCGTACTCACCTGCCCACATTGTTTTGTAGCGGTTTTCCATTTGCCACGAACCCGCAGCCCCTTTTGAAATGGTTTCAATTACTTTTTCACCATCAAGCCCTGCTTGTTTGGCAAAATGTAAGCCCTCGGCTAAGCCTTGCACTACGCCGGCAATACAAATTTGATTAACCATTTTACATAACTGCCCTGCGCCCACATCGCCTAATAACTGGCTAAAACGGCTATATGCTGCCATTACGGGTTGCACTTTAGTGAAAATAGCTTCGTTACCGCCAGCCATGACTGTAAGCACGCCGTTTTCAGCACCTGCTTGTCCGCCAGATACGGGCGCGTCTATAAAATCGATATTTTGCAGGGCTGCTTTTTCTGCTACTTCACGGGCTACTTCGGCCGATGTAGTAGTATGGTCAACCAAAATGCTATTAACGGCCATCCCCGCTAAAACACCATTTTCGCCGTAAACAACCGCACGTAAATCATCGTCATTACCTACACACATAAATACAATATCAGCATTATTAGCAGCTTCTCGCGGCGTGGTAGCAAAGCTTCCTGCATACTCATCTACCCAGCTTTGCGCCTTTGCTTGAGTGCGGTTATATACACACACATTAAAGCCCGCTTTTGCTAAATGCCCTGCCATTGGGTAACCCATTACCCCTAAACCTATAAATGCAACATTGATTGACATAAAAGTGCCTTATTTTCCTGCTAACTTAGAAACTATGCCCGATTATGTCAATCGGCTGCTGAAAAAGCGAATTAAGTCTTTATAAATTTCCAACGTAAGGAAATAAGTAGGTAACCATGGATAGTATTTATCAATTTAGTGCCCCTTTGTACAACAGCGAAAGCTTTGCGCTTAGCCAGCTAAAAGGCAAAACAGTACTTATTGTTAATACAGCAAGTAAATGTAATTTTTCGGTGCAATTAAGTTCGCTAGAAAAGCTCTATCAGGAATATAAAAATAGCGGTTTCACTATCTTAGCGTTTCCGTGTCATCAATTTGGCCAAAACGAGCCGCTTGATAACCTCGCGATTAAAGACTTTTATCAAGGGCAATTTGACGTGTCGTTCAAAGTGTTTGGTAAGGTAATGGTAAATGGGCCCGAGGCGCATCCGCTGTTTAATTATTTAAAGTCGCATACCCGTGGTATTTCGCAAAACCGCGCAGTAAAGTGGAACTTCACCAAGTTTTTAATTAACCCACAAGGTCAGCTCGTTGCACGTTATGCGCCGCGCACCAAGCCCGAAACGCTTAAACAGGTCATTGAGGCAAATTTACCTAGCGCACTAAACGCTAATAACTTAAATAACGCAAAAATAATACCTAACTTTAATGCATTAAAAGGCGCTTAATTATTCTAAATCAATAAACGGGTGGTTACTCAAGCATGCTTTATTAAACTAGTTTAAGGTTACGTATAATACCAATCAGCAATAATACTTAATCATTTTTAGGGGCTAAACGTGTCGCTATCTGTGTTAAAAAGAGCAATGCAGGAGCAATTGCCGAGAACAACTAAATAGCGAATTTTTTACCTTACTATCAACGCGTTTTTACATCCTCAAAATAGATCACTTGATTATACGGATTGCTATAACAGCTAGGCTTTGGAGTAAATAACATGAACATTGCTTTTTTTAGTACGCAAAAATACGAGCAGCCTTTTTTTGAGCGCAGTATTAACAAACACCCTCAAATAGAGATTTGTTACTTTGAGCAAGCACTGAACGAGCAAACAGCCCTGCTTGCTAAAGGGTTTGATGCTGTGTGTGTATTTGTAAACGACACAGTTAACGCCCTCGTTATTGAGCACCTTGCTGAGCAAGGAATTAATACTATTTTACTTCGCTGCGCAGGGTTTAATAATGTTGATTTAGTGGCTGCCAAAGCACACAACATTAAGGTATTACGAGTACCCGCCTACAGCCCAGAAGCCGTAGCTGAGCACTGTGTTGCACTTATGCTTACCCTTAGCCGTAAAACACATAAAGCCTATAACCGCGTACGCGAAGACAACTTTGATTTAAACGGTTTATTAGGCTTTAACTTACACGGCAAAACAGTTGGAATTATAGGCTGTGGCAAAATTGGCCTTGCCCTTTGTAATATTTTAAATGGCTTTGGCGCGCATGTTTTAGTGTGCGACCCTTATGCAACACCTGGCAATTACACCATTACCGATTTAGATTCGCTGCTTACTCAAAGCGATATAATTTCACTGCACTGCCCACTGAATGAGCAAACACACCATTTAATAAACGACGATGCATTTAATAAAATGAAACCTGGGGTAATGCTAATTAACACTTCGCGCGGTGCGCTACTTAATAGCAGAGCGTGTATAAATGCGCTTAAAACTAAAAAGCTAGGGTATTTAGGGCTTGATGTGTACGAGCAGGAGTCAGAGCTATTTTTTAAAAACCATAGCGACGAGATAAACCAAGACGATATATTCTCGCGCTTAGTTAGTTTTAAAAACGTATTAATAACTGGCCACCAAGGCTTTTTTACTCAAGAAGCCCTTAGCGAAATTGCCAATACCACCATACAAAACGCCATAGAAATTAATGAACAGAGACCTTTAACCAATGAGGTTTTATAAAGCCGCGGCCCATTAATTTGCTTTACCCGTTTTGCTATTTACATAACGGGTAAAGCTTTAAATACTTTAGCCAAACGCAACGTTTGCAAAAACAAGAGTCATTAATACTGGGCACACAAAACGAATGTATTGAGCAAACCAGTAATGCGTGCCGGTGCTGGCTTTATGAAGCTTATTACCGCGTTTCCACATCCAACCTGCGGTTATAAAATAAAACAGCCCCATAAGTGGAAGTTGGTACTGAGTAAATAGCATGATTACTAAACCAAATAACCACTCAAAGTTTAATATTATTGCACTAGCGCATATTAACACCACTAGGCTAACAGCCCACGTTGCTTTAGTACGATCTATGCGGTGGTTTTCTACTAAAAACGCTACCGGTATTTCTGTGGTAGAAATAGTCGATGTAACCGATGCAATCGACATAAGTACAAAAAACAGTAACCCAATTAGTAAGCCAATTTCGCCCATGGTACTAAAAAGCTCAGGTAAAATAGCAAATATAAGCTGCCCTTCACCTATAAGTTTTCCGCCGCTAAACACCTCTACCCCGTTATGCTGCGCTACATAAATTGCAGGCACTATCAGTAAACCTGCTAAAAATGCCACACTGGTATCAAGTAGTGCAACGCTTGCAGTTAGTTTTGGCAGGTTTGCATCTGGCTGCAGGTACGAGCCATAAATCATCATGCAGCCAACCCCTAATGAGAGCGAGAAAAACGCCTGCCCCATTGCAGCAATAATTAAATTTGGGTCAAGCACTTGGCTAAAATTAGGAATTAAATAAGCAGCAAACCCTTCGCTGGCGCCTTCTAAACTGGCTATATAAAAAATTAAGCCTATTAGTAGCACCAACAACAATGGCATTAAACGGCGTGACCAGGTTTCAATCCCCGATTTAACCCCTTTTAAAATAATACTGGCGGTTAAAATAAGCATAAGCGGCGTAAATATAAAATTACGCACCATAGAGTCGCTGTGCAAAAATTCGCTTGCTGCGGTAAAACCAAAAAATGTAGTAATAGGCTCTATCGCGTAAGAGAGCATCCACCCAGCTACAATAGAATAAAAGCTAAGCATAACCACAGCGCCCGCAAGGCCAATATATCCTGCGGCAGCCCCTACTTTTTTGTTGGTATTTTGCCACGCATTACCCAATGCTTTTACTGGGTTTGCTTGCGCTTGGTGGCCTAAATAAAGTTCGGTATAAAGCGCAGGTAGCGCAAGTAAAAATATAACTACAAAGTAAACCAATAAAAATGCACCGCCACCATGGTTGGCCGCCTGCGTAGGAAAACCCCAAATATTACCTAAACCCACTGCTGCGCCTGCAGCGGCTAAAACAAAACCAAAACGGCTTTGAAATCCATCACGCACTTGTGCCATACATCTACAAATTCTGTTATTCTTTGATTATTGTGAATTAAACCATATTTAATGCCAACTGAGTAATAAAATTGCTTTTGGCATAAATAAGCGCTGTTAACCGCTCATAATTACAGCACTCACTTATTTTAAGCGCGTATGACTAACCACTTTTTTAAAAACACCCTAAGTATTGCTCCCTCTTTTTATAGCGATTTATCCCCTAGCAACAATACTATTTTAGTGTTTAATGCCAACACACTTAATTTAGAACACCTTGATTTAACCCAGTACCTAAGCCCATTTGAGCTAAGCGTTATAAATCGCCGTAAACGCATGCAAGCAAAGCAAGAATATCTAGCATCGCGTATATTACTAAAGCAACTTGCAAAGCATACTCAGCCCCAATACGCACACATACCGCTTAATAAAATGAGCACCCACTTTAATGAAGAATGCTCAAAACTGCAGCTCCATATAAACCACACCGTTATAAATACCTGTATTTCGCACTCGCATGGCTTAGTTGGCGTTGCACTTAATGTTACTAAGGCGGAGTTTGGCTTTGATATTGAAAAAATTAACTTAAAACGCCCATTCGAAAAGCTCGCTAAGCATTTTTATCATAAGGCTGAAATTGCCTTAATTACCGCGCCTTTGGCTATAAAAGAGCAAGCCCACCGCTTTTTTAGAATTTGGACCTTAAAAGAGGCACTCGCTAAAGCAACTAGCCGCCCAATAGCGCAATTGCTTAGCCCAAATGTATTTGATGAATTTTCTTTGTTAAACCTTACAGCATCGAGTAACAGCATAACGGTTGCCAATGAGGAGTTTGATATAAGCGTGGCGCATAAAAAAAGCACCGACTGGCGGTGCTTTATACTTAATAACTTGGATACTGAATAACTTGGCTTTAAAAGCTTAAGCAGCGCTTTCTAATAAGCGGCTGTGTATTGCTTGTACCACGGTATCTGATTCGCTTTGCTCTACTAAAAAGCATAAGTTGTGCTTACTTGCACCATGACAAATTAATCGAATATTAAACTCTTTTAATACGTTCATTAAGTTCATTTCGTGCTGGCGTAGCTGTATTTCAGACCCTATAAGCGCAACTAAGGTTAAGTTATTTTCAACCGATACATGACAAAATTCGGCCAATTTATCTAAACACGCTTGCTCAAGCTCAGGTCGCGAGGCATTAGGCGCGTTATCTAGGGTTATGGCAACACTAATTTCTGAGGTAGTAACTAAATCTACCGATATATTAAATTCACTTAAAATAGTAAATACACGGGCCAAAAAGCCACTTGCTAATAACATTTCTGGGCTTTTAAGCGTTAGCAATATTTGGTTTTTACGCTGCGTAACGGCACGAATACCTGGCTGCTGCGATTTTTCACGCTCAATCCACGTTCCTCCGCGCTCTGGCTCGCGGCTAGAGCCTACAAATACATTAATATGGCTACGGCTTGCTGGTAAAATAGTTGCAGGGTGCAATACTTTTGCGCCAAATGTCGCCATTTCTGCTGCTTCATCAAAGCTTAAACGAGCAATTGGCGTTGCCTTAGCGCATAAACGTGGGTCGGTGCTAAAAATACCCACTACATCGGTCCAAATGTGTACACTTTTAGCGTTAATAGCCTCTGCTAATAACGCCGCACTGTAGTCAGAGCCACCACGGCCAAGCGTTGTGGTTTGGCCAAATTCATCACTACCAATAAACCCTTGTGTAACTATTACTTGCTCATCTAATAACGGAATTAACAAGTCTTTAGCGGCTTGTGCAGTGGCCGCAACATCGGGCGTTGCTTTACCAAATTGGCTGTCGGTTTTAAGCACTTTGCGCACATCAAACCTATCTGCATTTAAGCCTTTTAAGCGCAGCACTTGAGCAAATAAATAAGACGATAAACGTTCGCCAAAGCTAAGCAGCTCATCGTGTTGTTGATCAGTGGTGAGTGTTTCAAGGGCTAACGTTTGAAACGCTTTTAACGTTTCGTTAAAACCTACGGCTAAATCGGCATCAAGCGACAGCTCATCTAAAATAGCCTGTTGAATAGCCAATACGCCATCTATGTGTTCTTGGCGCTGCTCTTTACTAAGGTCGGGTTTGCACAGTGCAACTAAGTGGTTAGTTACGCCGGCACTGGCGCTCACAGCTACAATACGTACGCTTTTATCTGCAACAATAATTTCGCTACAGCGACTCATCGCTTCAAAGTTTGCAACACTGGTTCCGCCAAATTTGGCAACGATGTAATCTGATTTTGCGCCTGATACTGTTTGTGGCACTGATTGGGTAGTCATTTCGTCTCCTTTCGCGGTATCCAAACCGCTAAAAAACAAGAAGAACTTGGCAAAGGAATGCAAATAAGATGTGTCCGCTGCCAGAAGCTCTCCACCTAAGTTGGTGACAGTTTTGGGGATTCAGCCCCATAAACCGAAAAACACGGTTGACGTAACCTTGTTTTCCTCGGCGAGTACTTCCCTCTTTAATGGTTATGGGCGTTCGTCACCTACCATTGAATACCTAAGTATCGCACCTCTTCTGAATGTTGTATTAACTTGTGGCTAATAAAACAAAACCCCACTATGTAGCGGGGCTTTGAAAGTTATCGTTTAGACGTCTAGCTGTCAAGGTGTTTTAGTTAATATAACGCGAATAATTTAGCCCGGGTTTACATTGCTGGCTACTTTTACAGCGCTTAATGTAACTCGCCTGTACGCCAGCTAAAAAAATGTGTAAATTAAGCCAGTTAATAACGAGTACTTTTTATTATAAAAATATAAAAACTACGCTCTGCTTTAAGCGTAGTTAACTCATTACTAGGATGTATCACCGCATTATGATCCCAGCTAAAAAGCTGCTTAATACCCTTAGCGAACACTGGGGTGTTTTAGAGCTATTATTTAAACGTTTTAAAATGGCCGACTTTAGCCTCAAAGACGTGCAAAACGCCATTAAGCAAAAACAGCCCACGTGGACAAACGAGCGCATTTACAAAGAAACAAATCGTTTGCTCAATCAAGATATACTTATTCCATTGGCTAAATCATCCCAGCTTGAAATAAACCGCGCCATTGCCGATTTTGCGACCTTTTTATTACAAGAAGAACACCTAGGTTTAGCACAAGAAATTAGCGTTTTGGTTGATGATTTAGCACGCCTAGGAAACCGATTAGATAATGCCGGCGAAATAGAAGACTATGACGATTTACGCCGCTATAGCCGCATTATGGATGATCGGGTGCGTAAAATAATGAAGCTTTACGCGCACAACGAAAACGCTATTTTAAACATTGTTGAGCAAGCTAAATCTGATCACGCGGTGCAATCTTTGCAAAAGCGCTACAAAGCGGTAATAGAAGCCTTTGATGAATACATAGAACCGATGCTTGAAATGGTCGATATTCGCGGTGACTTTCATGCCTGTTTTACACTTATTGAGCAGCAAATAAGTAAGCAAATAGAGCACATTGAACGCTCAGGCAAAGCCTACAACGACAAACGTATGCTTGAGCAATTGCGTACTCGTATACTCGAAATGCATTTAGTTGGCCGAGAAAGCTTACGCAAAAGTGCCGATATGCTTATGCCACTGCGCGAAGAGCTACGCCGTAATAACCTAATTACCCGCCAGGCAGCAAAAGTGCTGGGCCTTGTGCGTAAAAATGGCGTAGACAATATGCTAAGCGCGGTACAACCAAACTTTGTAAGCGATGCGCAGCGTTATTCGCTTGGCCAGCAGCGTCATATAGTTGCCTATATGGCCAGCTTGGTAGAATTTGAACACGAAGAATACCAGCTCCCAGAGCAACAAGACGTGCCGGCATTTGTTACGCCAAACATTCCTGATTACCACGATGTTAAAACAAGCTTTGCAAAACGCTTTAATAAAAAACGTAAAAAGCCCCAGCCATTACTGCAATTTTTAGATGAAAGCTACCCAGAATTAGACGCCGACGAAATGCTATTTTTATATCAAAAACTAGTCAGCGACAGTGAAATTCACATTAGCCAAAGCGATGAAAAAACACGCGTAAAAATTGCCGGCCAGCATTTTTCGTTATACCCATTTAATTCTGCGCCTCAGCCAGATACACAGGCAGACGAGTAACACATGACACATATAAACTTAGACGAGCTTACGCACCTACAAGCCATTAATAAAAAATTAGGTGCGGGTTACCATATTTGCGAACAAGACAACGTAATGTGGCAAGAGCTTGACCAGCACATAGAATCTTACAGCGCCTTATTTAACGCCCTTGGCCACGATTTAAAACACGACAGCCGCGGCTTTTACTACTTTGCCAGCGACGAAAGCACGCCAAACATGGGTAAAATATCCCGTGCTATTGCACTGACTATTTACATTTTAATTGAGCACTTTGCCAATACGGGTAAAGACCCAATGCGTGCCCTATTTGATGAAGTAAACGACTTAGAACTGATGCAAACCTTAGTGCAAATTAATAAACACTTGTTTGATCAACTTGAGATATTTTCGGGCTCAGATTTACGAAAAGACGTATACCTGCGCATGGTACGTTTAGGCCTTGCCCGCGAAGTCGAAGGCGGCTTTATGCTACAAGCGCCTATTCACCGCTATATTGATGCACTTATGGAAGTAAACGAAGAAACCTACATTACAGAGGACGAGCAATGAAAAACTTATACGGACTAAGTAAACTCGCCCTACTTAATACCGCAGGTTATGCAAAATGTGTTATTCCGCTTGATAAAAGCAGCTCTATTTGTGCACCAAACAATACCGGTAAAAGCTCGGTTATAAACGCCCTGCAATTTCCGCTAATAAACGATTTACGCCTAACCGAATGGGACGGGCACGATTTAGATGAAACCCGTAAATTTTATTTTTCATCAGATCAGTCGTACATTTTGCTTGAAGCCAACCTACCCCATGGCTCGGTGGTTATTGGTGTAGCAGGCCTTGGTAAAATAGCCGGTTACGCGCACCAGTACTTTTGTTATCAAGGCAAACTTGATTTAGCGCAGTACACACAAGGTAATACCATTATTAAGTTTACCAAGCTGTTTAATCATTTAAAAACGCAAGGTTACAACCCTATAGAGCTTAAAGCACAAGAGCTAAACGCCCTACTTACCGGCGGCGCAACCCCTTTTGACGGCGACATTAATTTAAAAATGATCCCGCTTAATAACGTGCAAGACTCCGCCATTTATAAAGAAATTTTTAGGCGTATTCTTAACTTACACAAATTGGGTGCAAGCGATGTTAAACGCTTTATGCTGCGTGTGTTTGAACGCCATATGTCTAACTCTAAAGTGGACTTTTACGAAGTATGGCGTCGCTCGTTTGATAAAGTAAATCGGGCTAAACGCGAATTAAAAGCGCTTGAATCAATGCAAGAGCCAATAACAGCGCTTGAATCAATGCTTGAGAACCAAACGGTGCTTAAAGGTAAGTTAGCAGCCTACGCGCCTAAAATTGATCAAGCATTAATAGACTTTGATACCTACCAAGAAGAGCAACTAAGCGAACTAGCCATTGCCCTTGAAGACATAGAGCACGAAAAACACGAGTTTGAGCAAAAGCAAAGCTTATACGTACAGCAATCGCGCGATATAGAGCGCAGGCAAACCCAAATAGAGCAATGGTTTTTAGATTACAGCGCTCTTAAAAGCGAATTTGAACTGGTAAATAAAGCCACCCTTAAAGCCAACCTTGGCCAACTTAAGCAAGACTACGAGTCACTTTCGCACTCTATTACCAGCGCACAAGGGCAAAGCCTACACACGCTTGATTACCGCATTAGCGAGACCCAAAAACAAATTAAAAGCTTAAAACTGCAGCTTAAAAACCTTGAGTTTAATTTGTTTACTCGAATGCGCGAAGACCTATCACTTAAAGAGGTAGAAGAAATATCGCGCATTTTAAACCCCGATATACTCTCGTTTGCCACCACCAGCAATGGCGATATAACCATTGATGATGAAGACGCCTTTGGGGAATTTTTATCGTTATTAAGCGAAAACGTTAAAGGCGGTGTACTAACCCTACCAGGGGCAAGCATTAAACTTAAAAAACTTTCCCCAGTGCAAATGCAAAGCGGCGAAAACAAAGCCCAGCTTAGCGCTCAGCTAGACGCGCTGGAACGCTCGTTAAAAGAGTTTAAACAACAGCGCGAAGTAGCCGCTAACGTGGCCGATAAACAAAAAGAAAAAGATGCACTTTACGATGAGCTAATGAGCGCAGAGAGCGCCCTAAAACGCTTAGAGCAATTTGAGGTAATGCAGCAGTCGGTAGAAGCGCAATCCATGCTAAAAGAGCAGTTATTAGCAGAGCGCGAACAAGTTGACGACTACCTACAAGACATTCAAAAAAATAGTGGCTCAATTGCTGACAGGCGCTCGTTAATTAAATCTAAGCAAGAGCAAATTAGTCGCCAAACTGAGCGTCTACGCCAAGTTAAAAGCGAGCGAATTGACCACACGCTTGATTTATACAGCGGTAAAGTTACCCCGTATATGATTGATATAACAGTCGACTTTGATAACTTAAGCGACTTAGTACATCACTTTAATAAAGACTGCCAAGAGCTGCGCAACTTTGACATAAACGTACGTAATACCTATTTGCATGTATATAACGCGGGTATTACTAAGTTCGATAACGAAAACGACGAATTTACTAAATACCAAAAGTTGATTAGCGCGTTTCATAACCTTGATAACGAACGCGATGCCGTTGAGCGCCAAGGCCGCGTAGCCCTGACCGAAGTAGCCGCCACAATTAAAGGCTTGCGTGAAGACTTAGACCGACTTCGCCGCGAAATGAACAGCTTTAATAAAGGCATAAGCCAGCACCGTATTTCTAACCTTCAAGCGTTTAAAATTAACGTAATACCGCGCAAAATGCTGGTTGATAGTATTGATACCATTATCAGCACGTCGCATCAGTTTGAACAAGGCGACACCCTTGACTTATTAAGCCAAGAACCTTACAGCGAAAGCGCGGTAAACGAAGCAAAAGATCACCTAATAAAACTTGCCTCCGACAAAGCAGGCCTTACATTAACTGACTTATTTGATATTCGTTTTGAAGTGGTTAACCGCGCTGGCGAAATCGAACACTTTGAAAAAATCGATTCAGCTGGCTCAAACGGCACTCGTATTACTATTAAGTTATTATGTGGCATGTTGTTTATTCGTTACTTATTAAGCGATCAGGAACAAAACCTTTACCGTATACCTATTTATATTGATGAAGCGGCAGACATTGACCCCCAAAACCAAAAAGCAATCATAGAAACGGCACTGAGCTTTGGCTTTGTGCCAATTTTTGCCTCGGTTAAACCGCAGGTAAGCTGTGATTACATTGTACCTATTCGTTCAGTAAAAGATGGCGCCCAAAACTGGGTAGACGAAAAAGACTGGATTGAAGTTGAACACAATTAATTGGCCGTTAAGGCAAACCAACTAAACTAAAATATAGGACGTTAAACTAATACACATTTAAACGATGTGTGTTATTTTAAATTAACGCATTTTATTGGAGCAAAGGTAATGAAAAATATACTTATTGTTGCAGCGCTGACATTACTTACAGCCTGTACGCAAACCCCTGACTGGGATTACGACAAATCAGCCAACTTTAGTAATTTTAAAACATTTGCTTGGGTAGAAAACGCGAGCCTAACCAAAGACACCACAAACTACCAAATTAACGGCTTAATGGAAAAACGTGTACGTACTGCCGTTAATAAAGAGCTTAGCCAAACATTAGGTATGAGCTTAGTAGACCCAGCCCAAGCTGACGTACTAGTTAACTACCATGCATCGGTAGATAAAGAGCTAGAAGTAGACAGCTTTAACGTAGGCTACGGCGCACGTTGGGGATACTGGGGTACGGGTTTTCAACGCGATATTAGCGCCCGTGAATACGAAGTGGGTACGTTAGTAATTGATATTATTGACCGCGAATCAAACCAGCTTGTATGGCGCGGCGCAAAAGAAGGCCGTTTAAAGAAAAAACAATCGCCTGAGCAACGCGAAGCATCAATTAAAGAAACAGTCGCTAATATTTTAAGCAACTTCCCGCCGCAAAAGCAGCTGTAAGTTTAAAGTTAGTTTTTAAAAAGCTCACAAAATGTGAGCTTTTTTGTTAATAAAGGACTCATACCTTGGCATTTTTAAAATATTTTACAGTCACTCTGTTCGTCTTTTTTGCTTCGCTCCCCGCACATGCGGAAAATTTAAAATTAACTCCAGGTTTGTGGCAAGGCATTTACAAAGATAATTTCGAATACAATGTACTGGAAATAAAAGAAAACGGAGAACACCGTTTAATCATTGCAAATATCGCCAGTGCATTTCATAGAAATAAATCAATTGCGTTTAATGATAACGATATTAAATGCAATCGCATTAATTGCACTATCAAACTCATTAGCCCTAATAAAGAGCATCTGCAATTTACATTAATTTTAAGCCGTTATTTAGATAATTCATTTGAGGTGTTAGAAATTTATTCTAATGCAGACGATGATTTTGTCATGTCAAAAACTTACCGGTTGGAAAAACAAGAAAGGCAATCTACCGTCCATACATTCATAGATAAATACCGCTCTAGAATAGATGAATTAGCAGCTATAGAAAAGTCAGGTTTATATGGTTTTTGGGTAGGATTATTAAATTTAGACGGCAATCAAAAACTCGTAAGTATTGAATTTCACCCAAATAAAGAGTCATATTTCACCTATTTTGCAAGTGGAACCAATGACATAATCAGCACCACTTTTATGCCACAAGATATTCAAGAAATAGACAACGTACTGAAAATCACTACCAGCAATCCACTCTTCGCAAATAAGCTAATTATTCATAAAGACAACCGTGAACTCAAAGGCTATATGTATTCAAACCACAAAGGTACAACTCTTCAAACTGGCTCGTTTAAATTGTATCGCTTTGAAAGGCCTGAGTAACCTGTAATCTAAGCATAGCTCTATGACAATTTATACTTATACAATAACTCAAAAGGTATATGGCAATAGTCATCTGGGTGGTTGGTTAAACGGTCTTGATGCTCAGGATCGCTTGGTACGTAATTAGTTAGCGGCTCTACCTGTACTACAATTTTATCGGCATCGCTGCGCTTTTTGATATAGTTGTTTGCTGCCTCTAAATGGCTTTGGTGTTTGCTGTAAATAGCAGTGCGGTATTTAGGGCCTACGTCATCCCCTTGTTTATTAATGCTGTATGGGTCAATAATTTCAAAAAAGTAGTCAAACAGCTTATTTAGGCTAACGGCGTTTTGGTCAAAAATTACCTTTACGCATTCAGCATAACCATCATATTCGCCATCTGTAGTTTTACTTGTACCATTAGCGCGCCCTGCCTGTGTGCTAACAACACCTGGTAAGTGTTTCATAAACTCTTGTACGCCCCATAGGCACCCACCAGCAAAGTAAATAGTATTGTGTTCTTTAATATCCATTATAAATGTTACCTAATGAGAAAAGTGTGAATGGTTATCAAATGCAGATATTAACAAATTAATGTACAATCGCGCACAAAATGACTGCTGTTACATTTGGCTATTTTATCATGCTCAAATATAAGCTTTGAAATTAATTGTAACCGCAGCTACAAATAAAAAAACGACGAGAAACACATGAACCGCACACCACACATTATATTGCCTGCACTATTATGCAGCGTTACTCCATTTGCTTATGCTAATACGTTATCTGATGAGTCTTCAATCGAGCAAATAACAGTGGAGGCTTCGCCAACTGCGAATAAACTGCCTGTAGGTACATTTGACTCGCCTATTTCTAATTTAGAGTACGACCCACGTGTAGATCTTCAATCACGAAATATGGCTGAGGCACAAGCTGATGTAACTATTCGTGGCGGTATTTTTGAAAACACCGGCTTTAGAGTAGGCAGTGCTACCCTGCTTGACCCGCAATCTGGTCATTATTTTGCTGAAATTCCCATTGCACCGCAAATGCTAAGCGGCCCAGCCGTTTTAACCGGTGCCGATAACGCACTGTACGGTATGAACAGCTCTGTAGGTACGGTTTCGTTTGGTTGGAAACCGATTATTACTGGCGGTAGTGTATCGCTTGGTACTGGTACGAACGACTTTAATCTTCAAAGCATTCATGCTGCTAAAAACACACAACTTGATAGCTTAGCTGACTATACCTTAGGTTTTGAAGGTGAATATTCTCACTCGCAAAGTGATGGCACTATTGATAATGGTGACCATGACTTTTCGCGCGCCTCAGCTCGCGTGCAATTGGCAAGTAAGAATAGCCAAACCGATTTATTTTATGGCTCGCAAGATAAGTTTTTTGGCTGGCCTAACTTGTATACCCCTTTTGGCGTTAACGAAACTGAAGATTTAGAAACCCGCCTTTGGATGCTTAATCACAAAAAAAATTACGCTGAGAACAGTAATTTTGAAGTATCGGCGTATTACCGCACCCATGACGATCACTATATTTACTCGCGCGAAAACCCAAGTGCATTCGAAGCGTTTCATAAAAGCGAGGTTAAGTCGCTTGCTCTTTCCGGCCGCCATGCACAAAGCAATGCATTTGCAATCAATTACTCAGCACAATTTATTGATGACTCGATTGAATCAACCACACTTGAAAACAACTTTACCTCACGAAAATATTATAAGCTGAGTATATTGCCCCAATACACTATGGCGCTAAAGGCTAACCAACAGCTTATATTTCGTTTAGGGGCTGCGTATGACGATACAAACCGTGATGATGCTGAGGTATCTGCCATTGGTGATATAACCTTAAATACCCAAAATAATGACGGCACAGCGCAAAGTGTTTATTTATCGTACGCGCAGGCGAGCCAAGTTGCAGGCTATACAGCTATTGGCGGCAGCGATTCTGGTGGATTATTTAGAAGTAACTACAACCTTGAACGCGAAACTACTTCAAACTTAGAGCTAGGTTTATTACTTGAAGAGCAAAGCTGGCAGTTGAATTCGGCTATTTTTTATCGAAAAGATAATAACTTAACCGACTGGACCTTTAATTTTGACTCCACCTCTGCGCGCTTTGCAAACCCGGTTGATATTGATACTGCAGGGGTTGAATTTTTAGCGACTAAGCACTTTGATACAACAAAACTTATTGCTAGCTATACCTATTTACATAAATCAGAGAACTACGGCGCTGCCGATATTGATGCCAGTTTTTACGCGTTAAACTTCCCCGATCACCGTTTAACACTTGGCGCTGTGTATAACCCAACTGATATTTTAGAATTTAGAATAGATAACGAATGGCGTACACAACACAAAAATGCGCTTAGAAACGGCGACGACAACGCGTTATTTACCCAGCTAACGCTTAAAATAACCCCGCCTCAGTTAAGCAATTTATTTATTACTTTAGCGGCAGATAACTTATGGGATGAGTCGTTTGAAGAAATACCTGGTACACCAGGGCGTGGTGAACAATATACGCTAAGCGCAACGTACAGTTGGTAGAAAATAAACCCGGCGTTTACAAACTCAATTTATACTTTGATTTGTAGACGCTGTGTTTTTTATAAAAGCTCTATATTAGGCAAAAAAGTTGCACAAAGAGAAGCGTATGAGTAGTAAATGAGAAAACAAAAGCCAACCAATACTTAAAATCAATCTCTTCCTCTAAAAGCGCAGCGCCTCTTGCCCTCTTTGTGAGTTACTCACTTTATGGCCTTAAGCCAGCAAAAGCAGCACGTTTTTATATAAAGCAAAGCTAAAAAGTTGCACAAAGAGAAGCTAATGAGTAGTAAATGAGTAGAGTAGTAAATGAGTAGTAAATGAGTAGTAAATGAGTAGTAAATGAGAAAACACAAACCAACTATTACTTAGAGTTAATCTCTCCCTCTAAAAGCGCAGCGCCTCTTAATCTCTTTGTAAATAATCCACTTTTACAGGCTTTGCCTGTAACGTTAGCAAGCTTTACGTCTACAAAATAAGCGTATATCTACACATTTGCGGTAGACGCAGAGCTTGCTCGCGTGAAAGGCGCAGCTTTTAATTACTTAAAAAATTACTCAGTAATAGATAAATGTAAATATATGTGTATTAACTTCGTAAGCTAGGTTAACTGCTCAAGTTCGGTAATAAGCGCTAGAGCCTCTGCATTAGTTGACCCACATACATCGCGCGTGGCGCTAAAATCGCTACATACTTTAGGGCGGCTTTCATCGCCAAATAGTTTACATAAATTGTTCTCATCAAGCTGAATACAACGCTCTCCGGCTTTTTTACCGTTTGGCATACCGGGGATTGGCGAGCTAATACTTGGGGCAATGCAACATGCGCCGCAGCCTAAGCGACATGCCATAGGCTCTGTTTTCATAAATACCTCTGTTAGTTAAAGCCAGGCCTTTGTATTTAAATTTACACCCTGCCTAGCCCATTCTTTATTTGTAATACACATATGTAATGCTTTGTTACATCTTAAAACGCCTTGTAAACACTTTATTGCGTATTATTGCCTTGTCACCAAATATATGAAGGAATGCCTTGTGGCTACTAAAAAACAAATTTTATTACCAGTCGCGGTTTTAGCAGCCGGGATTGCACTCGCTTTTGGCCTTTCAGCCATGAAAACGCCACCAGAAGAAAAACCAGAGCAAGACACTCGCCCACTTGTTGCTGCGCAAAACGTAAACATTGATGCAATAACGCTCGATGTTAAATCGTACGGCGTAGTAAAACCTAAAGACCGTACAGAGCTGGTTGCACAAGTAAGCGGGCAAGTTATTTCAGTAGCCGAACAATTTGTTGAAGGCGCGTTTGTTAAGCAAGGCGATATTTTAGCACGAATTGATCCAAATGATTACGAGGCCGATTTAATTGAGGCCGAAGCAGGCCTTGCCCAAGCAAGTTCAGCGCTTGAAATAGAACGCGCGCAAGCTCACGTAGCTAAAGCCGAATGGGAGCGTATTAAATCAGACTCAAGCGATGCAATTGCATCGGAGCTTTATTTACGTAAACCACAACTTGCAGAAAAAATGGCAAACTTTCGCTCTGCCCAAGCCCGTGTAAAACGCACTAAACGTAATTTAGAACGCACGTACATCAAAGCTCCTTACGACGCTATAATAAACCAACGCACCATTAGCTTAGGCTCAGTGGTTAGTGCGGGTAGCAAGTTTGGCGAGCTAAGCGCTACCTCAGTTGCAGAGGTACGTTTACCGGTTGCAGATAAAGAGCTGCAATACTTAGATAACGGCGGTATTGGCGCATTGGTTACGCTTAACGCTGAATTTGCCGGCAAGCAAACAACATGGCAAGCCAAGGTTGTACGAGGTGAAGGTGTGGTAGATCAAACCAGCCGTATGAGCTATTTAGTTGCTCAGTTACCAACTCCGTACGCTGATAACACCAAACCACTGCGTTTTGGCTCTTATATAAATGCCACCATAAAAGGCCGCGCGCTTGATAACGCGATTATAGTGCCGCACCATTTAGTTAAAAATAACAAAATTGCTATTTTAAACGACGATCACACCCTGAGTTTTAAAACGCTTAATATTGTACGTGAACAAAACGGTATGGTGATTGCGGACCAAGGCTTAAACAGTGGCGAGCAACTTATTACCTCTGCCCTTGAATACCCAACAGAAGGCATGGCGGTTAAGCTGGAAGGCACTGAGCCTAAAAGCGATGTGACTCAATTAGCACTTAAAGAGGATACACCATGAGTACCTCAGAAAAAGGCTTAATCGCTTGGTTTGCACGTAATCCAGTGGCGGCAAACCTCATCATGATTTTTATACTTATTGGCGGGCTTTTAACAGCACTGACAATTCGTAAACAGGCATTCCCGCAGTTTGAAAGTAACTGGGTGAGTATTCAAGCGGTATACCCAGGCGCAGCCCCGCAAGAGGTTGAAGAAGGTATAACGATAAAAATTGAAGAAAACCTTGAAGGTACCGAGGGTATAAAACGTTTAATCACTTACTCTAACCGAGGTTATGCGCAAGCGTGGGTAGAAATAGAAGAAAAATACGACCTACAAGAAGCCCTAGACGAAATAAAAGCGCAAGTTGATTCTATCAATACCTTTCCGGCAGGAATGGAGCGCCCTGTTATTCAGCGTGAAAAATTTCAGCAAGAGGTGATGATCCTCGCGCTTTATGGCGACATGAGTTACTACCAGCTTAAAGAGCTAGGTAACGACATAAAAGATGAACTACTCGCCTTACCTGGCGTTAATTTAGTCGACTTTTACAGTGGCCTAGATTACGAAATAGGCATAGAAATAAGCCCCGACAAACTACGTGAATATGGCCTAACTTTTAGAGATGTTTCAAGTGCGGTGCAAAATTTTTCTACCAATATGTCGGCAGGGCAAATTCGCTCTGACACTGGCTATATTTCAATGCGTGTTGAAAAACAAGCTTACCGTGGTGGTGAATTTGCAAAGCTTCCGCTTATAACGCTTGCCGATGGCGCACAGATTAACTTAGGCGATGTAGCAACGATTAATGATGGCTTTGAAGAAGGCTTACTTTACTCTAAATATAACGGTAAAAACTCACTCACGTTTGAAGTAGATGCCTCAAAAGATCAAGACATTACCGATGTAGCTAAAATTCTTAAAGGCTACATGGCAGAAAAACAATCGAAACTTCCACAAGGCGTAAAGCTCTCCCCTATTGTTGATTTAACTTACTACCTTGAAGGTCGACTCGATATGATGATCGACAACATGGTATGGGGCGGTATTTTAGTAATGATAGTGCTGGCACTGTTTTTACCGCTGCGTTTAGCTTTTTGGGTAATGATGGGCTTACCGGTGTCTTTTCTAGGTGCCTTTTTGTTTATGCCAATTGGCTTTTTAGACATCACCATAAACATGGTGTCGTTATTTGCCTTTATTATTGTACTTGGCATTGTGGTCGACGATGCCATAGTCGTGGGTGAGTCTGCCAGTGCCGAAATAGAAAAACACGGCCATAGCCTTGATAATGTTATTCGCGGAGTTAAGCGCGTTGCAATGCCTGCCACTTTTGGGGTTTTAACCACTATCGCGGCGTTTTTACCGCAAGCTATGGCATCGGGCCCAGGCGCTGCGTTTTCTAAAGCCATTGGTGTGGTTATTATATTGTGTTTGATTTTCTCGCTGATTGAATCAAAGCTAATATTACCTGCGCATATTGCAGCCATGAACCCACGTAAACCTAACCCTAAAAACCCATTACATAAACTGCGTAATGTGGTTGATAGTGGCTTAAAACACTTTGTACAAAACTATTACACGCCTTTTATAGGTCATTGTATACATTATCGTTATACCGTAATTATTGGCTTTTTATGTATATTAATAGTCAGTGCAGGTATGTTTGCAGGCGGCTTAGTTAAGTTTGTGCCTAACCCTAAAATACCGCATGATTTTCCGCGTATTACGCTTGAAATGAACCTGGCCTCTTCGGAGCAAGCCACTCTTGAAACTGCCCGTAAAATAGAAGATGTATTACTCAAAGTAGATAAAGAGCTTGAAGAGCAATACGGCCAAAGCATGATCCGCGATTTATCGGTAAGCTTACGTGGGCGTACTCAAGCAAACATTATGGCTATTTTAGTAGAGCCACACTTGCGCCCTATCGACACCTTTGCATTAAGCACTTTGTGGCGCGAACAAATGCCCCCGCTTCCAGGTGTTAAAACGCTTAATATTCAAGATAATATTTTTAGCGGCGGACGTGATGACGGCGACGTAAGTTTTAGGCTACAAGGCAAAGATGCCGATGAGCTAAAAGAAGTCGCTGGTAAATTAAAAGCTAAACTACAAAGCATGGAAGGTGTAGGCGATGTAAACGACTCACTGCAAAGTGCCACCGACGAAGTACAGCTTGATTTAAAACCACTGGCGTACAGCATGGGACTTACTCTTGCCGACGTTGCATCGCAAGTAAGCTTTAGTTACTACGGATTAGAAGCACAGCGTATTTTACGCGAAGGCGAAGAAATTAAAGTAATGATACGCTACCCAGAAAGCGAGCGTAACTCAATTAGCAACATTCAAAGTGCGCGTATTATTACGCCAACCGGCGCAGAAGTACCGTTAAGCGAAGTAGCCGAAGTTAGGCTAGTAGATGGTGTAAACCGTATTCGTCGTGAAAACTCAAACCGTACTGTTAATGTGTGGGCAGCAGTAAATACTGACCAAGTTGAGCCGTTTGCTATTGCACAAGAAATTCGCGATACCTATTTACCTTCATTGCTTAAAAGCTACCCAGGCGTTAAAAGTAATGTGGCTGGACGCGTACAAGAAGAAATGGACAGCGCCGATGAGCAGTTACGCGACTTTGCTATATCGCTGATGATTATATTTGCCTTATTGGCCATTCCGCTTCGCTCATACTCGCAGCCGCTTATTATTATGTCGGTTATTCCATTTGGTGTAGTAGGTGCAATGTTTGGTCACGTAATATTAGGTATGACCATGAGCGGGCTGTCTATGTTTGGCATTATTGCGGTAGCGGGCATAGTCGTAAACGACTCACTCGTAATGGTTGATTTTGTAAATAAAGCACGCGCAGAAGGCATGGCCGTAAAACAAGCCGTTATGCAAGCCGGTGCAAAGCGCTTTAGAGCTATATTGCTTACCTCAATCACTACATTTATTGGTGTAATGCCAATTATTATGGAAACCAGCTTACAGGCTAAAATAGTTATTCCTATGGCGGTATCGCTGGCCTTTGGTGTGCTATTTGCCACGGTAATTACTTTAATACTTATACCTTGCCAATACGTAGCATTAGAAGACGCTAAGCGCCTTACCCGTAAGCTACTTGGTAAATCGCAACCTATAAGTATTCAACCGACACCCACTGCCAAATAATTAAAGTTTCTCTCCCAACCATTAAAGCTCGGCCTAATACGCCGAGCTTTTTATTGCCTAAATATTGCGCTGCATTATTAATACTTTTTATAAAGTGTTTCAAATAAATTATGGGTAATTATTTTAATTATATCAGCGTATTATGCGCCCTCAATTTAAAATACCGCTAACGCATTATAATTTTATTGCTTAGCATTAAGCTCACACCGCAATGGTTTTGAGCCGCTTGTCAGTTAAGTGCCCTCCACTTAGTTCTAATAACGTGGGCGTGTTGACCTTTGGCGTTTGAATTTACAGCAGTATGTTTGGTTTTTAGGCAAGGCAGAGCCTATGAAGTGTGGTTACTCCCCATAAATAGGCGATAACGAAGCATAAATGCCAAACATACGCTGCCCTTTGGGTTCTGCCTAGGGGCGATAAACTCTTTGTTGCCTACATGGATGTAGGTAANCCCATAAATAGGCGATAACGACGTATAAATGCCAAACAGGCGCTGCCCAAAGGGTTCTGCCTAGGGGCCATTTACTCTTTGTTACTCGATTTTTACTTATTCTTACAGGGATGTAAGTCATTAGAATAACGCAGGAGCAGTTATCGNAGCCCACTAGGTTACAAACCTCGCGCCGCGATTTGATCGCCCCTAGATTGAACAAATCTCAATCCGCAAAGATCAACACGCCCTATACACGTAAATTTAAAACACCTAAACATACTGCTATCCGCTTAAAGCGCTATGGCATCTAGTTTATTTATGCACCCTAAGGAACCCTATGTTTGATTTAATAAGCAAACGCAGCGCTAATTTAAAAAATGATGTATTAGCCGGCTTAACCGCCGTGCTTACGCTCATTCCCGAAGCCGTTGCGTTTACCTTTGTAGCGGGAATTGACCCAATGATGGGGCTTTATGGCTCGTTTTTTGTTGGCTTTATTACCGCCGTGTTTGGCGGCCGCCCAGGTATGATTTCGGGTGCTGCTGGCTCTATGGCTGTAGTCACCACCGCCTTTATTATTATGTTTGGGCTAGAGTACTTGCTGGCCGCCGTGGTATTAACCGGTGTGCTACAAGTTGTGTTTGGCGCTTTTAAAATGGGCAAATTTATTAGGCTGTTACCTCACCCTGTAATGCTTGGCTTTGTAAATGGCTTAGCTATTGTGATTGGTATGGCGCAATTTGGCCAATTTAAAGAAAACGTTCGCGTAGTTTACGATAAGCAACACGATATGTTTACCTACGCAGGCGATTGGATGCAACTAACCAGCCCAGCTATGCTTACCATGATGGGGCTAATTGCGTTAACCATGGCAATTGTGTATTTTTTACCGCGCTATACTAAAGCAATTCCTGCCCCTCTTGCTGCAATAGCAGTATGTACAGCGCTGGTCACCTTTACGCCACTTGAGTCAAAACTTGTTAGCGATGTTGTGCACACGCAGCGTACTTCAATGATTGAAAAAGAGATCATTACTGAAAACTTTGCAGCTATAAAAAATCAAGTACCTCATGGGCAATACAGCGAAGTGGCGCAAAATATTGCGCTTGAGCGCCCAACAGATGCCCAAATTACGGCTAAATGGCAAGAAAACGAAGCGCAAAAAGTAGCTGAGGGCTTAAAAGACACCATCGACCCACTTGATGGCAGTTTAAAAGGTGCATTACCGAGTTTTCACTTTCCGCAAATTAGTTGGGATTTAACCAATAGCGAATCGCTCGATGCACTTATTACCGTGCTCATGCTTGCGCTTATTTTGTCATCTGTGGGGCTAATAGAAACCCTTATGACGCTTTCGCTTATTGATGAAATAACACAAACCCGCGGGCAAGGTAATCGCGAGTCGGTAGCGCAAGGCTCGGGCAATATTTTAAGCGGTTTATTTGGTGGCATGTGTGGCTGCGCCATGATTGGCCAAAGCATGGTCTGTTTAAACTCAGGCGGACGAGGGCGTGCTGCAGGTATTGCTACCGCTTTATTTATGCTGGTATTTATTTTGTTTTTTCCAAGCTTAATTGAAATGATACCGGTGGCATCTTTAATTGGCGTTATGTTTATGGTGGTTATTGCTACGTTTGAGTGGTCATCTTTGCGCTT
This sequence comes from Pseudoalteromonas sp. P1-30, assembly GCF_001400005.1. NCBI lineage: Bacteria > Pseudomonadati > Pseudomonadota > Gammaproteobacteria > Alteromonadales > Pseudoalteromonadaceae > Pseudoalteromonas > Pseudoalteromonas sp. P1-30. The sequence goes on along the minus strand of NZ_LKBC01000006.1, from coordinate 133,647 downwards.
ATTTGGCCGTGTTCCAAAGTCTGAAATATTTATCATTATTGTGGTATCTACCGTTACCGTATTGCTCGATTTAGCCGTAGCCGTAGGCATAGGTATTGTTATTTCTGCCTTGGTTTATGCATGGAACTCTGCAAAAGAAATCCGTATTCAATGTAGTGATGAATCGCAAAGCGAAAAAACCTACCAAGTAACGGGTAATCTATTTTTTGGCTCAATAACCTCGTTTAAAGAAGGATTTAATCCATATAACGACCCACAAAAAGTGTGTATAGATTTTGCCAATGCCAGAGTGTGCGACCAATCAGGTATTGAAGCCATACATGGTTTAAGTGAGCGTTATAAAGCATTAGATAAAACGTTGTGTTTGCGCCATTTGAGCCCAGAGTCTGCCAAGTTATTACAAAAAGCCGGTGATTTAGTTGAGGTTAACATTGTTGAAGACCCTAAATACCCTGTAGCCAACGACGCTATGGCGTAACACATCTCTTAGGTAACTCACTAAAAAAGCTCGGAATTTCCCGAGCTTTTTATTTTTAAGTCAATTGTTTAAATTATTTTAAGCTGGTAAGTTAAGCACGTATATGGACACCCACGCATAAAAGGATGTAACTATGCCACTTTTACAACTTATTCTATTTATTGTTTTTGCTGTGTTAACCACACTTGGTTTAAAAAGAATAACCGTAACTTAATGCTATTTGGCTTCATTGCTATATCGTTCACATTTGTGGGGCTCGACTTTTTGATAGGCGAAGATGAAGGGAAGTCAGGCATTAATTAATCAAAAAATTTTAGCTTGAAAATTAAAGGGACTTTAATGCGCTTATACATACTGATTATTTCTTTAGTTATTTTTTTAAGCGGGTGCCAGAGCTATATTGCTTATCAAATAACTAAGCCTCCGCAGAAAGTTCTCCCTAAAGAATTTGAGAGCTCTATCGCTTTATCTGGAGTACAAACCCATTACTGTAGCAGCGAAGTAGATTGTCTTGATTTTAGGATTATCTCACCTAAGGATATCGAAAGCTACCTACTCGATGGCAATACACTTTCGTTAAGTTTGATTGTTGGAGGAAGCACTGAAGATGAGGTTTTTGAATACCAACTTACTTCAGATAATTTACCAAACAACCAAAATAGCGGGCTTTTAATCATCTTTCCGGGGTATGGCGTAGACAGCTTGATTTACACCATGCAAGCAAGGTGGCTTAGCCATGTCACTGGAAAAAATGTGATAGTGATGCCTGCAAGTAATCAATACGAGAAGTTTAGATTTGGTTTAAACTCGCTTGATGTGCTAGTCAATTATGTAAATAAAGAAAACTACACTGATATTTCCTTAATTAGTTACTCAATGGGCGCAATTGCGGGAGTTGAGTTGGCATCTAAGCTGAACATAAGTAAGCATATACTTTATGCCCCAATGATTAATTTTGAGGCCGCACTAAACACAATTGCTAACTTATCACACCCTATTTATAGCAAACTATTAGGCGATAATTATTTAAACGAAGTCGCGGCTAAGATAATTGAAAAAAGTGAAGTACCTCTTACTAAACTCGACATATTAAATAATCTAAATAAGACCCCGCATGCTAGGCAAACTTACATATTTTCAAGTAATGCAGACAAAGTGAGTCCATATAATAGGTTGCTTACTCTTAACAACTCAAAAGTGAGCATGTATGAGGTAAAAGATTTAAATCACATTGAAATGGTTTCTTTAATTTCCACACAGCAAAGGAATGTGCTCCTTTGCTTGCTTGACGGATAACTTCAACAGTCCTAATAATTGAGAAAAATATTGCTCGTTTTTTATCCCTAATACGTTATGGTATTTAAATAATAAATATACATAGTAAAGTTAAGGAGCAGCCATGAATACCCCGCAATCAGATCATATCCCGCAAGAAGCCTTTGATTGGTACGACGAATACGCCCACGGTTTAATGGACAGACGTACATTTATGAAAAAACTTGGCGGTTTAGCTGCACTTGGTTTTTCAATGAGCGTACTAACCAGTGCCCTGTTACCTAATTATGCGTTTGCAGAGCAAGTATCATTTAACGATGATGATATTAAAGCTACCTACGAAGAATTTGATTCGCCAAACGGCCACGGTAAAGGCAAAGGCTACTTAGCAGTACCTAGCAAAATTGAAGGTAAACTGCCGGTTGTATTAGTTATTCACGAAAACCGTGGTTTAAACCCATATATTAAAGATGTAGCAAGGCGCTTAGCCAAAAAAGGCTTTATTGCCTTTGCACCCGACGCACTCTTTGCGCTTGGTGGCTACCCGGGCAATGACGATGAAGGCCGCGCCATGCAAAAAACCATGGACAGAGCTAAAATTCAAAACGACTTTGTAGCTGGGGCTCACTTTTTAAAAAATCATTCGAATAGTAACGGCAAACTGGGAGCTGTAGGCTTTTGTTTTGGTGGTTACATTGTTAATTACTTAGCAGCGGTTGAGAGTGACTTACTGAGCGCGGGCGTGCCTTTTTATGGCACACCTGCCAGTGAGTCACTGCACAAAAATATAAAAGCGCCTTTAATGATTCAATTAGGTGAGCTTGATAAACGCGTTAACGCTACATGGCCTGATTATGAAAAAAGCTTAAAAGCTAACAATGTTGAGTACATTATGCACATGTACGAAGGCGCTAATCATGGTTTTCATAACGACTCTACTGGGCGTTATGATGAGCAAAAAGCAGAACTTGCTTGGCAGCGTACCTTAGCGTTTTTTAATGAAAAACTAAGTTAATAATAAGGTAATGCCACCAGCTTAAAATGGGTGGCATTTTTTAAGTTAATTGAGCTCTGTAATGTGTAGAAGCTCACCAGATGGTCCCCATAAATAAATCACTTTACCCCACGGCTCTTGTTTTATCCCTTCATAGCGAATATCAAAGTGAGTTAACTTACTAATAGTGTTAAAGGCTTCGTATATATTTAATACACACACTTGCAGCATTAAATTTTCAGCAAATTCTTGGTTGTAGTAACGATTAATACCAATCGACTTAAATATTTAATCATTCTAGCGTGCTAAATAGAGCGCTAACAGCGTTATAAATTTCTTATGTAGAACAACTACATGACGATATTTATGCCTTGTTATCACGCTATTTAACTGTCGCTATAAATGCCTAATAACTTAACACGATTGGTATAAAAACAAACTACATTCACCTGATGTTGCTATGCTTAAATCAGCTGATGCAGGCTCAACATTAAAGCCAAGCGCCTGATAAAAGTCGCGCGATTCCTGATAATTTTTACACGGTACAAACACTCTAATATCATCAACTTGCATTATCAGTCCTTCATTAGCCAAGCACGCTTTTATCAATAATCCCTTTTGCAATAAGGGCTTTTAAAATACCGGCGCTTTTTTCTCTAAAGGCATCGCGAAGTAAGCGCACTGCCGGAGTGATTGACTGCCTACTTGGGCACACCAACCAAAGCTCTGTAGGCGTGGGTTTAAAGTTTGGCATAACACTTATGACATTACCGGCAAGTAGGTCATTAGACATATCTAAGCACGATTTAACCGCCAGCCCCTTGCCCGACACACACCAGCGCCTTACTAAATCGCCATCGTTAGCCGCATGGCCACCGTGCAATTTTACTTTAAACTCTTCGCTGGCATCGCTAAATACCCATACATCTTTAATTATATCTTGCAGTTGATAAAACAGCCCTTTATGTTCTGTTAAATCATGTGGATGAGCAGGCGTGCCATGTGTATCAAGGTAGCTTTGTGCTGCGCATAAAATACGCGGTACATCGCAAATTTTAAAACCGTACATGCTGGCATCGTTAGGTTTACCATAACGCAGTGCAATGTCGACCGAGTCACGATAAAAGTCGATATTACTGTCGCTTATATTGGCGCGCAAGCTGAGCTGAGTGTGGGTTTGCATGAACTCGTCAAGCCAGGGGATCACAATGTTGCGCCCTAAATCAGAAGAAAGCGCAATACGCAGCTCGCCATCAATTATATCGTCATCGCTTTTAAGTGTATTTTTGGCTTGTTCAAGCATTGCCATTGCTTGCTGGCATTGCGGAATGTAACGCTCGCCGGCTGCAGAAAGCCTTAAATGGCGAGTGGTGCGTATAAATAGTTCAAAACCTAAAGCCTGCTCTACCCTTTTAACAGCAGCACTTGCTGTGGCGGTGCGCATATCTAAATTTGATGCTGCAGCAGTAATACTTTTAAACTCTGCCACTTTTAAAATTACCTGTAAGTCTTCTAAAAGCATTGTGTATTAATCCATTATCAACTTAATAATTTAATTATTATTTTTGGCAAAATTAAGCGCTTTAGGTTTGCTTACAGTGTATTGAGCAATCAAAAAGTAATTTATTGTCTATTTATATTTGACAATGCTTATCTATTGCGCGGTTTATCAATATAAAGGCTAATATTACACTGTACCCAACAGCTAGTCACTAACCACTATTTATTAAATTAGGACAATCTTTAGGGCGTTTATTAGTAAACCCAGCTTTTGGGCATTAATAGTATGTTTAAAAAGCAAATTTGTTTAAAGCGAGCGCTCACCCTTTTAATTAACTAATATTATTTGATAAAGATTCAATCATTACCCTGTTTATTACATAAAAATTCTCACCTATTATTCACCTCATCGCAAGCGAAGTCATTTAGGCTATTAAAATCGCTTTACTCTATTTTTTAGCATAACGGGTATCACAGTATGAAACGATTAAAAACCACCTTAGCAATAGCAACCCTGTCATTAGCCGCAAGTGCTTTTTCAAGCGCCTATGCAGCAGACGTTGGCCCCCTTGAAACGGTGACTACTTTTAATAAATATCGCGGCGCAGGTATAACTATAACACCTGCAGGGCGAATGATTGTAAGCATGCATCCGCTTGATGCACCAAAAACGCGAGTAGTTGAAATTATGGCAAACGGTGCTCAACAACCTTTCCCTAGCGAAGATTGGGCTGATGGCCCCGAGCTTGGCAAAGTTGGCCTTGCAGCCGTAATTGGCGTACATAGCGACAGCAAAGGTGTGGTGTGGATTTTAGACATGGGCAGCGAGCAAGTAGCCCCAAAACTTATAGCCTGGGACAGCGTTGCCAATACCTTAGTTAATACCATTGAATTAAATAAAGACGCTGTACTTGATAACTCGTTTTTACAAGACTTTGTTATTGATGAACGTAACGACAAAATTTACATTGCCGATATGTCTTTTGGTAACTTTATGGGCGCCACTAAACCTGCGTTTATTGTTGTTGATTTAAAAACCGGCGAATCAACGCGTGTACTTGAGGGCAATGCTAAGCTAATGCCAGAGGAGCGCGATATTGTCATCGAAGCCTCTCCTGTTGCATCTAAATCAGCAAAAGGTGAAACAACAAACCTACGTTTTGGTTTAAACCCAATTACCATTGATGATAAAAACGAATGGGTATACTTTGGCGCATTTACAGGCACAAGTGTTTACCGTATTCCGGCAAAAACGCTCGCTAATAGCACGTATTCAGATGCTAAAAAAGCAAAAAGCATTGAAGTGTTTGGTCCTAAAAATCCAAGCGATGGTATGACCTACGCGCCAGGTGGCGGTATTTTAGTAACCGACCTTGAAAACAATGCCATTGGCTTAACGACTAAAGGCCACTACGAAATAATTGTTCAAGACAAACGATTATCATGGCCTGATAGCCTAGCAGTGAGCAATGGTTGGATTTATGTAACACAAGATCAGCTTCACCAGCACCCTGCATTTAGCCAAGGCTTTGGTAATGCAAAACCACCTTACGTATTAACGCGTTTTCGCTTTAATCAAAAATAATTAATTATTTTTATAAGCCAGCCATACCCGCTGGCTTTTTAGGAGTTAAGTTATGCTACTGGATACCCCTATTTGTGACTTTGGCTGGCAAGCACCCAACTTTACGTTAAAAACCCCGCAAGGCGAGTCTTTTACCTTAGCCGATAACCTTGGCGAAAGCGCCTTGTTAATCATGTTTATTTGTAACCATTGCCCTTATGTGCAACGTATTGCAAGGCGCTTAAGCGAAGATACCGCGTTATTAATAAACGAAGGTATAAATGTGTTAGCTATTATGTCGAACGACTATAAAAGCGTCCCTGCTGACTCCCCAGCTAATATGGAAAAATTTGCTAAGCAGCACGGCTTTTTGTTTCCCTACCTTGTTGATGAAAACCAACGCGTAGGCAAACAGTATGGCGCGGTTTGCACGCCTGATTTTTTTGGTTTCAATAAACATGGGGCACTGCAATACCGTGGCCGCTTAGACGATGCAAAAATGAGTAACGATGCACATCGCACTCCTGAGTTAGTTAATGCCATGCGCCAAATTGCGGCCACAGGCAAAGGTCCTGAGCAGCAAACACCCAGCATGGGCTGCTCTATAAAATGGAGTAATTCATTATGAGTACAGTACATTTAAAATTGGGCGTAACCGATTTATCGTTTCATCATGTAACGGCCTCTTTAGTGAGCCATGTTTTAACTGATATGGGCTTTAACGTTGAGCGCATTTATGCGCCGCATCAAGATAATTTTAAAAACCTTAAATCTGGTGAAGTAGATTTACTCGCCTCAGCATGGCTGCCTTCAAGCCACGGTATTTATAAAGCCGATGTTGAACAAGTTATGCCACTCGTTGAGCTTGGCTTACATTATGAGCCTTATGCACACTGGGGCGTACCAGATTACGTACCGCAAAGTGCAGTGAACGAAATTAGTGATTTGTTAAAACCAGACGTGCTTACAAAAATGCAAAAAACAATTCAGGGCATTAATGCCGGTGCCGGTATTACCCGTTTTTCTATTAATATGATGAAAGAATATGGGCTCACGAGCGCAGGGTATGAGTTTTTAACCGGCACAGAGCATGACTGTTTTAGCGCGTTTGAAAACGCCGTCGCCACCCAAACCTGGTACGTAGTGCCGTTATGGAAGCCACAATTTTTGCATTACAAGCACACAATACGTGAGCTTAAAGAACCACAAGGGTTACTTGGCGTTGTTGATAGAGCTGTTTTACTCCTACGTGAAGATAAACAAGCGCTGTTTAACCAAGCACAGTTAAACACCCTTGATAAATTACGCTTTTCAAATGAGATCATTGCCGAGCTTGACTATAAAGTATGCAAAAACTTACAACCACTCGATGACGTAACGCGTAATTGGCTTAATAACAATCCAATTAAAAAGTAATTTGTGCTTTGTTTTTTTAAAAAAGGCTCAATATAGACACTACTTGGCTAAAATAGCCACTTAACGGAGATAACCATGACCCATCCAATTATTAATGATTTAGAAAAACGTTATACAACTAAACGCTACACAACCAAGCGTATTCCTCAAGATGATCTAGATGTAATTTACGAAGCTATGCGTCTTTCTCCTTCATCGATTAACTCGCAGCCGTGGAAATTTATTGTTATTGAATCAGACGAAGCTAAAGAGCGTATGCACTCTACGTTTGCTAATAAATTTCAATTTAATCAGCCGCATATTAAAACTGCATCGCACGTTATTTTATTTGCTTACAACCCTAAATATAAACGTGATGACTACGCACAAGTCATTGATGCAGACATTAAAAATGGCCGTACTCAAAGTGAAAACCGCGAACAAGCATTTGGTGCGTTTGCTTTTGTTGATATGAATACCGATGAGCAAGGCAACAATGCAATGTGGACCAAAGCGCAAACTTACATTGCCCTGGGCAACACAATGCACGCCGCAGCACGCTTAGGCGTTGATTCAACACCTATGGAAGGTGTAGATGCACAGCTTATTGGTGAAGTGTTTGAACAAGAGCTCGATGGCTATATTTGTGATGTAGCATTGGTACTTGGCTACCACGATGACACTGAAGATTATAACGCTAAGTTACCTAAATCTCGCTTAGCAAAAGAGCAAGTTATTCAGGTTTTATAAAAACCTATTAAAAAAGCTTAGCGCTAATGAGTGCTAAGCTTTTATATTCATTTTATTTTTTAGCAATAGCTTGCAGTACCGACGCTAAACCTGTGTGGTATGTGCCTTCAAACACTTCTCGCTTTAGCTCTTCTAAATGTATAAAGCTAAGCTCGGTTAAGTCATCTTGTAAGTCGCTTTTTGAGGTTTTAGTATCGACACTTGGGCCGCCTCCGGTATTATAATTTACTTGCTCAGGCGTATAGGCCTCAAGTAAAAACACCCCACCTGGCTTTAAACCTTTAACAGCGCGCTTATATACCGCTGAACGCACGGCACTTGGTAAAGGGCAATAAATAGACACTACTGCATCCCATTTTTCTTTTTCGAAATCAAACTTCGCTAAATCGGCGTGTACAAGCTCAATGTTTACGTTGTGCTCTTTGGCAAGCTTTGCCGCTTTTTCAAGCCCTACTTTTGAGCCATCAACCGCGGTAACGCTGTAACCCATTTTTGCTAAAAATACCGCATTTCGCCCCTCACCTTCGGCTAAGCTAATAACATTGCCTTTAGGTAATTGCTTATAGTGCTCGGCTAAAAAATCGTTTGGCTGTTTGCCATAAGCGTATTGCTGAGTGTTATACCTTTCATCCCACATAATAGCTCCTGGTATTATTTTGCGTATTCATAGCGTTGAATAAGCCTGCTTAATAATTCCACTAATAATATGTAGTGTAAATAGGTAACTAATTTTTTAATGTTATTAATATACTACGCAGCCATGCTCACGCACACTGCTAAGTGCTGGATTAAAAGGGGTGATTTTCAGAGCTAAATAAAAAAAGCCAGTGACGAGGTCACCGGCCAAAAGAAGGCAATACGAAGGGAGTCGTACTGGCTGTTAAAACTTTTTCAGTATTCGCTATCTTAATAACGGCACATGAGATTCTAATGCCTGATAGTTCATCCATTGGTTTAATTGCTCTGGCCAGGTAATGGTTGGCTCGCAATATAAACCGCGTAATATAGAAAAATAAATAGCGCTATCAAGCAAGCTTAATGACGTTTTACCATTATTAATATTGAGCTGTTTTTCGGTGCCAATTAAAAATTCATTTACTTGTAAAACGATCTCAGGAGTTGATGCTATTAGGTTTACAAAGTTAAGCTCTGTTGATTGCTTGTTATCTTCCCACGCTATGCGGCTAGATTCTGTTTTAAACTCTTTTAAATCAAGTAATGGCCAGCGCGGCAAACCAATTTGCAATAAAGGCGCAAACGAGCCACCTTGCCACTCAATAGCCCCTTGCGTTGGCTTGTTTGATTCGCTAGAGCCAGCAAGTTCAATAAACAGGCTAATAATTTCGTTACTTTCACCCATAACAGTGCCGTCATCTTTTTCAAGAATAGGTACCATTTTTTTACCAATTAGTTTTGTTGGTGTTTCAGTGTCGTCGTAATCAAGTACAACGTCATCAAGCTTAATGCCTAATTTACCTGCTACATATTTAACACGCGCACAAAAAGGACAATGAGAGTAACTGTATAGTTTCATAATTAATTAAAGCCTAAAGCGGGTTAAGTACCTATGCCCGTAAGATACCCAAATAGTCAGCGCAGAAAAACCGCATTTAGGTTGAAACTTTATCTTGTAAAAATTGATAATCACGCTTTAATACCAGTCCGCATAATTAAGTGATCTATTTTGAGGATGGATAAAATTTTTTAACGCAGATAGCGACACGTTTAGCCCCTGAAAATGATTAAGCGTTAATGCGGATTGGTATAAGTAGTAAATAAAATAAAAAAACACGCCATAAAGGCGTGCTTAATTTACACATTATAGTTAGCGCCCTATTACGCCCTCAGCTAAAGGTTTAAATCTAAATATATAATAAGGTGCTTTATTTTGAGCATTGCCGTTATTAAGTTGTGCCGAAAGCGGCAATTGCGCAGCGCCGGTGTACATGTAACCCTCTGGTCCAATGCTTACACCATCAGGCCAAATCATGTTTTTATCGTACGTGTAATCACGGTACGTACGTGTTTTGGCATCAATAACGCCCACAGTACGCTCACCCACTATGGTTAAATATAAATTATCATCAGCATCAATACTTAAACCACCGTTTACTGGTTTTTGTGCGTATTGCTCTACACGTTCGCCTAGTTGTTTATCGGTTAATTGCTCGTTAGCAATGTCGGCCATTTTAATACGGTAAACATACTTTTTATTAAGCGGAGCAAAGTAAAGCCATTGCTGCGCGTTATCAAGCACAATGCCATCGGCCCCAATAAAGGCATTAAGTTGCTTTTGGTTATCAGTCCCTTCATCAATCATTATTGGCATTGTGTAATCGGGTAATGCACTTTCGTGACCTTGCAGTACTCGCCGGCTCTTACCTGTTTTAGTATTAACGATAATAAGGGCGGCTTGCTTGCCATTTCCGCCATCTGCAATACCTTCATCAGCGATCACCAATGTATTGTATTTGCTCGATATAGCTAAATCATTAAGTTGAGATTGAGCAACCGATATAGGGCTAGGTAAATAAATAATTTTATTAAGCTTATTGTTTAGCGCATCCCATGCTATCAGCTTTGGCGTAATACGCGGCTGCGCCTGGCCTGAGTCGAGTATCCAGACATTACCTCTGTCATCAGCCCTTACCCCTAATACCCAATTTAAATAGTTAGCGGGATTTTTTAAGCTGCCATCACTTTTATAAGGGGTTTGCATTTGCGCATTAGGAAATGGCACCACATCACCACTTTTTAAAAGCTCCCCCACTTTTACTTTTGGGTTATAAAAAGGGTGATAACTAAAAATAAAGCGCTTGTTTTGTGTATACGTAATACCGCCCACAGCACCGTCGGTTTGTGCGTAAACCTCAGCGGGTACCGTGTCATTTGCAAAAGCCGAGGCACTTATTAGCAAGGCTATAGCGCTTAGCCCTAATTTAGATTTATTTAAAAACATAATTTGCCCTACTTTTGCTTAATGTAATTAGCTGTGCCGTCTATCCAGTCTTGACGAGCTGGGGCAAAAAAATCAATATCTACCGTATCTTGGGTAAAGTGAAATTCATGCGGTACATTGGCCGGTATTACCATCATGTCACCCGCTTTCATAAGATATTGTTTACCACCAGAAAACACTTTAGCCTCGCCTGACATGATCCACGTTACTTGTTCATTAGGGTGTTTATGAAGCGGTACTTTTCCGCCTTTTTTAGCCACCCATTTTACAAACGTTGATTGCGTACCATGAAAATATTGGCGTGTTAAATATGGGCCCATTTGCTCTTTGGGTTGGCTGTCGAGATTAAGTAAAAAAGGGGCGTTGGTAATGTGCTGATTATAACTATCCATTATGCCCATTTGGGGTTCAGGCGTTATTTGCTGTTCGAGTTTACTCTGCGCTGCCCATACGCCACTGCTTGTTAAAGCAGTTGCTAATAAAAGCGTGTTAATTTTCATAGTTTCACCTAAATAATAAACTGTGTGCGGCTGCACTGACTATTTAGGTAAAGTTTACAGGCTGAGGATTTTTGAAAAAGCCGCCTAGGCAAGAAACATTATCAAATAAAAACGAGTAATTAATTACTTATTACAAAATAAAAACCCAGCAATAAAGCTGGGTTTTACTTAGGTAATGCTTAAAAAACCTTAACTGACCTTTAATTCTTGCATTTGTATGTACTGTACTAAGTCTTCAATCGTTACCACTGTCATGCTGTGTTTATTAGCATAGTCACTTACCTGTGGTAAACGCGCCATGGTGCCATCAGGGTTAGTGAGTTCACAAATAACACCAAACGGTTTTAAACCAGCCAGCTGCATTAAATCAACAGATGCCTCGGTGTGGCCGCGGCGAACTAAAACCCCACCTGTTTGTGCTTTTAAGCCAAATACATGGCCTGGGCGCGATAAATCACTGGGTTTGGCATTATCGGCAGTGGCGGCTTTAATCGTTGTTACTCGATCGGCGGCCGATACGCCGGTTGTAACACCGTGTTTAGCCTCTATTGTGACTGTGTAGGCTGTATTATTTTGGCTGGTGTTGTGAGTTACCATTTGCGGTAGCTCGAGCTGCTTAATACGCTCATCGCCCATACACAGGCACACAATACCGCTGCCTTCGCGGATCATTTCCGCCATTTGTTGGGTGGTTAAATGCTCGGCAGAAAAAACAAAATCACCTTCGTTTTCGCGGTTCTCGTCATCAACAACAAGTACGCCTTGGCCTTGCTGCAAAGCAGCTATGGCGCTTTCTACGCGGGTGTGGCTTTCGCCAAATTGGCTAAGTAAAGACTGAATCATTATTATATTCCACATAAAAATAAATAGATTCAGGACACTGAAAGGCATGGCAAAACACACAAACTAAATTGCGCACTTTTTGCCACTAAACAGCTTATACCAATCCGCTTAATTAAGTGATTTATTTTGAGGTTGGAAAAACGTGTCGCTCAAAATGATTAAGTATTATTGCGAATTGGTATTAAACACGCAGCCACAGGCCACGTGTTTGCATACGCTACAAGCTATATTCTCTTTCATCCGGACTATAACCGTCGGCTCTGGCATCTCACCAGATCTGCTTGACCTTTATTTAATACATTAAAAAACGATTATTAAATAAAGCGCTCGCGGGCTCGTTTTATTCAAAAACTAATGAGTAAAACATACCGCCGGTGGGGACTTTCACCCCGCCCTGAGAATGTACCGTGAACTTATCTGTTCACGGCCTGCGCATTATACGCGTGTATTTATACGTTATTCAAAAATAAATGTTAAATAAGCTCAGTATTTAGTGAGGCATTGAGTACTTTACCTTGGTTAATATCGGCCGTGAGTGAGCATTTTGCGCCATTAACTAAGTTTAAATTTGGCTGCACATGGCCAATATCAGCATCTATTATTACCGGGAATAAGCACCCACCCAATGCCACATCTAGCGCATGGCGGTAATCAAATGCATCGTGACGACTTTGTGTTATTTCACTGCGCCCTAAAATAAGGCCGTTAATATCATCAAATACACCGGCAAGTTTGAGCGACAGTAAAAATCGCGCCACGGTGGTAGGGGTAAGCTCTGAATTTTCTAGGTATAAAATTAGCCCTTCGTTCGCACTGTGTTTTTTAAAGTCGTGCAATGCTAAAAATGGCGAATCCAGCAATAATCCTACCGTATCAAGGCAGCCGCCAAATAAGCGCCCAGACATCTCTATTGTGCGCTCATCGGTGTAATTTAGGCACTGCCACTGGGTAGGCTCGCTTGGCGCTAGCAGCTCATCGGGGTTTTGTGCGTAATTGGGTTTATTTTTTTGATAATAAGCAGAAGGTCCTTGCTCAAATTTACTTCCCGACTCGTAGGTAATGGTTTCAAAAATTTGTAAGCTGTAGGGGTTTGTTTCATCAGGGTGGAGCTGCATTAGATTGGCACTATGAAGTGTTGCCCATTGGCACTTAGCCGTAAGTGCACAGGCAATTGTGCTCACATCAGAAAAACCCACCAGCCATTTAGGTTTGGCCTCTTTTATGGCATTAAAATCGAGCAGTGGCAAAATTTCCATTGCCAGCTCTCCGCCCATTGGCGGCATAATGGCGGCAACCTCATCGTCTAGCAAAAAGCCCATTAATTGCTTAGCATGCGCTTTTGCATCTAATTCATCGCGGGGTTTATTTTGGCGTAAAAACTCCCCTTCTACTACCTCGTAACCACGGTGTTTTAAACCGTCTATCACTCTATCTAATCGTGCATGGTATTTTTCTTTTAAGCCCGACGAAAGCGAGCAAATAGCAATTTTAGAGCCTACTTTTAAAGGCGCTGGATAAAGTATATTAGCCATGAATGTTCCTTTTAATAAAGTGATTCCAGTGTGTAAAAGCCGTTATGCATTTACACATTACCTATATGAATGTACCTATATCAACACGCACACTCTTTATGCAATATGAATAAGCGTAGAGTGTGTTTAGCATTTATGCAGTCACCATTTTATTTATAAATTTTTTAACGGGTAATGGCACGCGCTTTTTTAGCAATCCACTTATGCCAATCCGTTTAACTCAGCTCTTTATTTTGAGGGGTGGTGTTATATATGGGGTTTATGAGGATAAGTTGGCATTAGCTAGTTTTTAGGCATAAAAAAACCGATGCAATTGCATCGGTTTTTGCTTGTACATTACTGTGAGCTAAATATTAAAGATACTCAACGTCAATGATTTCGTACTCAACGTCGCCTTTAGGCGTTTTAATGGTCACAGCATCATCTGTTTGTTTACCAATTAAACCGCGCGCAATCGGTGAGTTAACAGAAATTAAGTTATTTTTAATATCTGCTTCGTCATCACCCACAATACGGTAGGTTACTTCGGCATCTGTTTCTACATTTACAATAGTGACAGTAGTACCAAAAATAACTTTACCTGTATTAGGCATTTTAGTTACGTCAATAATTTGCACATTTGAAAGCTTAGCTTCAATTTCTTGAATACGGCCTTCACAAAAACCCTGTTGCTCACGCGCTGCGTGGTATTCAGCGTTTTCTTTTAAGTCACCATGTTCACGTGCAATCGCAATATCATTTACGATTTTAGGACGGGTAACTGTTTTTAATTCGTTAAGCTCTTCGCGCAGTAACTCTGCGCCACGAACTGTCATCGGAATTGATTGCATACTTTTCTCACTTAACACCAAGGCCTAGTGGCCTTGGTACATTTCCTTAGTTCAATCGCTGGTGTAGCTCTTGAACTGACGTCACTTTACTACGGTCGTCCGCTTGGTTAGCAGTACAGTTAGCAAATGCCGCGTTCAAGGTTGTCGTGTAGTTGGTTTTGTTTTGCAATGCACCACGACGCAACACCTTCGAATCTTCGATCGCTTGGCGACCTTCGGTGGTATTTACGATATAGCTGTACTCTTTATTCTTGATGTTATCAAGAATATGCGGGCGGCCTTCATATACTTTGTTTACACGGCGTACTTCAATACCGGCCTCTTTTAAAGCCTCTGCTGTGCCACCTGTTGCATCAATTTCAAAACCAAGGTCTGTCATGGTTTTAGCAAGTTCTACAACACGAGACTTATCGCTGTTACGTACAGATAGTAACGCGCGACCACCGCGTGGTAAAGTGTTGCTTGCACCTAATTGTGCTTTTGCGAACGCTTCGGCGAAAGTATCGCCAACACCCATCACTTCACCTGTAGAGCGCATCTCTGGACCACGAATAGGATCCACACCTTGGAACTTAGCAAACGGTAAAACAACTTCTTTAACGCTGTAATACGGTGGAATTACTTCTTTAGTAATGCCTTGGCTTGCTAAAGACTGACCCGCCATACAACGCGCGGCTACTTTTGCAAGTGCAATACCGGTCGCTTTAGATACAAACGGTACAGTACGCGCCGCACGTGGATTCACTTCAATTAAGTACACTTTGCCATCTTTTACAGCAAATTGTGTATTCATTAAGCCCACTACGCCAAGCTCAAGTGCCATATCGGTTACTTGTTTGCGCATAACATCTTGCACTTCTTGTGATAAAGAGTGTGCAGGTAATGAACATGCTGAGTCACCCGAGTGAACACCCGCTTGCTCAATGTGCTCCATTATGCCGCCAATAATTACTTGCTCGCCGTCACAAATTGCATCAACGTCAACTTCGATTGCATTATCTAAGAAGTGATCAAGTAGTACCGGCGCTTCATTTGAAGCTTGTACCGCTTCGGTCATGTAACGACGTAAGTCTTGCTCATCGTAAACAATTTCCATTGCACGGCCACCCAGTACGTAAGATGGACGCACAACCAGTGGGAAGCCAATTTCACCTGATTTAAGTAATGCTTCTTCAGTTGATGTAACTGTTGCGTTTTCTGGTTGTAGTAAATCAAGACGCTCTACTAACTGTTGGAAACGCTCACGGTCTTCTGCGCGGTCAATCGCATCTGGTGAAGTACCAATTACTGGCACACCATTCGCTTCAAGTTCACGTGCTAGTTTAAGTGGTGTTTGGCCACCGTACTGTACAATCACACCTTTTGGTTTTTCAACACGTACAATTTCTAATACGTCTTCAAGTGTAATTGGTTCAAAGAATAGACGGTCAGAGGTATCGTAATCGGTAGAAACCGTTTCAGGGTTACAGTTAACCATGATGGTCTCATAGCCGTCTTCGCGTAGCGCAAGGGCTGCGTGTACACAACAGTAGTCAAACTCAATGCCTTGGCCGATACGGTTAGGACCGCCACCAATAACCATGATTTTGTCTTTGTCTGACGGGTTCGCTTCACACTCTTCATCATACGTTGAGTACATGTAAGCTGTGTCTGAGCTAAATTCAGCAGCACAGGTATCAACACGCTTGTACACAGGTACAATGTTTAACTGATGACGCTTTTTGCGAATTTCGGCTTCAGATACACCAGCTATTTCAGCAATACGTGGGTCGGCGAAGCCTTTACGCTTAAGTTTACGTAAAAACTCGGCATTTAAGCCGGCCATGCCACCTTCAGCAATTTTAGCTTCGTCTTTTAAAATGTCTTCTATTTGTACTAAGTACCAAGGGTCAACTTTGGTAAGTTCAAATACTTCTTCTACGCTCATACCGTGGCGCATTGCATCGGCAATGTACCAAATACGCTCAGCGCCTGGCTCGCGTAGTTCACGGATGATTTTTTCGCGCGCTTTCGGGTCATCAAGTGCCACAATTGGGTTAAAGCCCGTTGCGCCTACTTCAAGACCGCGTAATGCTTTGTGTAACGATTCTTGCTGGTTACGACCAATCGCCATTACTTCGCCCACTGATTTCATTTGCGTTGTTAAGCGGTCGTTCGCGCCGGCAAATTTTTCAAAGTTAAAGCGAGGAATTTTTGTTACTACGTAGTCGATTGATGGCTCAAATGACGCTGGTGTTTTACCACCCGTAATGTCGTTTTGAAGTTCATCTAACGTGTAACCAATTGCTAACTTAGCGGCAATTTTAGCAATAGGGAAACCCGTTGCTTTAGATGCCAGTGCTGATGAGCGAGATACACGTGGGTTCATTTCAATGATAACCATACGGCCATCATCAGGGTTTACACCAAACTGTACGTTTGAACCACCGGTTTCAACACCAATTTCACGCAGTACCGCCATAGAGGCATTACGCATTAATTGGTATTCTTTGTCGGTTAGGGTTTGTGCTGGTGCAACGGTGATTGAATCACCAGTGTGTACACCCATTGGGTCAAAGTTTTCGATAGAACATACAATGATACAGTTGTCTTTTTTGTCGCGAACAACTTCCATTTCATATTCTTTCCAGCCAATCAGTGATTCATCAATCAACAACTCACTTGTTGGTGATAAATCTAGGCCGCGCTCACAGATTTCGTTAAATTCTTCCATGTTGTAAGCCACACCGCCACCGGTGCCACCCATAGTGAAAGAAGGACGAATAATACACGGAAAACCAATACGTGTTAGCGTATCGTGTGCTTCATCCATAGAGTGAGCAATTTCAGCACGTGGACATTCAAGGCCAATGTTTTTCATGGCTACGTCAAAGCGTTCACGGTTCTCTGCTTTGTCGATTGCATCGGCGGTTGCACCAATTAGCTCAACGCCGTGTTTAGCCAGTACGCCGTGCTTATCTAAATCAAGTGCACAGTTTAATGCCGTTTGACCACCCATTGTTGGTAGTACTGCATCTGGCTTTTCTTTTTCAATAATTTTTTCTACCACTTCCCAATGAATAGGTTCGATGTACGTTGCATCGGCCATTTCTGGGTCAGTCATGATAGTTGCTGGGTTTGAGTTAACTAATATAACTCTAAAGCCTTCTTCTCTAAGTGCTTTACACGCTTGAGCACCAGAGTAATCAAATTCACAAGCTTGACCAATTACAATTGGGCCTGCGCCTAAGATAAGAATGCTTTTTAAATCGGTACGTTTTGGCATTATTACTCCAGTTAAATTAGTTATTACGCGCTTGCATCAGGTCGATGAAGTGGTCAAATAATGGGGCAGCATCGTGCGGGCCTGGGCTTGCTTCTGGGTGACCTTGGAAGCTAAACGCTGGCTTATCAGTACGATGAATACCTTGTAGTGTTCCATCAAATAACGATTTGTGCGTGGCACGTAAGTTACTTGGTAGTGTGTCTTCATCGGCAGCAAAACCGTGGTTTTGTGCGGTGATCATTACTACATCGCGGTCTAAGTCTTTTACTGGGTGGTTACCACCGTGGTGGCCAAATTTCATTTTTACTGTTTTAGCACCTGAGGCCAGTGCTAATAATTGATGCCCTAAACAAATACCAAAAATTGGTGTGTCGGTTTCTAAAAAGGTTTTAATTGCATCAATAGCGTAAGTACATGGCTCTGGATCGCCAGGACCATTAGATAAGAAGATACCATCTGGGTTTAAAGCAAGTACATCGGCGGCTGAGGTTTGCGCTGGTACAACGGTTAATTTACAACCGCGATCAACTAGCATTCGTAAAATATTACGTTTAACACCGAAGTCGTAGGCTACTACATGAAACTTTTCATCATCGCTGCTAAGGGTTTTAAATCCTTGGCCTAATGTCCAGCTTGATTCGCGCCACTCAAAATTTTCCTTGGTTGAGACAACTTTTGCTAAATCCATACCTTTTAAACCTGGGAAGGTTTGCGCGGCTTGTAACGCTTTGTTTTCGTCTAACTCGTCACCGGCAATAATACAGCCGTTTTGTGCGCCTTTGTCGCGCAAAATACGGGTAAGCTTTCTGGTGTCGATGTCCGCAATACCTAAAATATTACGTTGTTTTAAGTAATCATCTAACGATTGCTCGTTACGAAAGTTACTTGCTAGCAGTGGCAAATCACGGATCACTAGGCCTTTAGCCCAAATTTGATTCGCTTCTTCGTCTTCGCTGTTGGTACCCGTATTGCCGATATGTGGGTACGTCAAAGTTACGATTTGTTCCGCGTATGATGGATCAGTCAAAATTTCTTGATAACCAGTCATAGACGTATTGAATACTACTTCACCGACTGACATGCCGTCAGCGCCGATTGCAGTACCGCGAAACACTGTGCCGTCTTCTAGGACTAACAGAGCGGATTTAGTCAAGTTAAACCTCCTAACAGTAAAAAACGGGAGTAAGCAAATGCTTAACACCCCGCCAATACCCAGAGGGATCGTCAAAACCAGATTTTTTTGTGAGCTTAAATTGTTTTACGCAGTCTTAAATGATGCCGATATAAAACGCTAAACCTTCAATCATTTTTCTTGCCTAAAACTCTTTTCATTCCCACTGAAACCCCTGGTTTTACTAGCCACTTGGGTATAATTGGAAACACGCATTTAGTAATTTTTGGCAAATTGGCTGCATTCTACATGAAGATGCTATTTAGGTCTAACGTTATTTAGATAAATACTACAAATAAGTCGCTTTAGGCAAAAATAGACCCAAACAGCTAAAAAAGTAACTAAACTACTTCAGATCTAGCACATCTTGCATATCATAAAGTCCTACTGGTTTATTTTGCAACCACTGCGCAGCCCTTATAGCTCCTAATGCAAAGGTCATTCGCGAACTTGCTTTGTGGGTTAATTCAAGCCTTTCGCCCATAGTTGCGAAATAGGCGGTGTGTTCACCTACTATGTCCCCGCCTCTTAGTACTGAATAGCCAATTTCATTTTGTGATTTTGCGGTTTCTACTTGGCTGCGGTCGTATACCGCTACTTCATCGTGATCCCACCCTTTAGCCTGTGCAATAGATTCACCAATGGCTAATGCTGTGCCCGAGGGCGCATCTATTTTATGACGATGATGCGCTTCAAAAACTTCTATATCTAGGTCGTCACCAAACTTAGTGGCCGCTGTTTGCACTAGGTTAAGTAGCACATTAACGCCAACGCTGTAGTTACGCGCAAACACAATAGGAATATGTTTAGCAGCATTTTCTAATAATGCCATGTCTTCGCTAGTTAAACCTGTGGTGCCTATAACCATAGGCAGTTTTTTATCGAGCGCTGTTTTTAAGTGATTGCGCATACCTGCTGGTAACGTAAAGTCGATAAGTACATCAACATCAGCAACCTTGCTCTCGTCGCTAAAGCTAATGGCTTTGTCGGCTGCACTGTTTACTTGATTTACATTAATACCCAATAACGATGAGCTGCTGCGAACATACGCACCACCAAGTTGTGTTTGCTCTTTAATTGTCGCGGCTTCTAATAGGGCTAAGCCCATTCTGCCGTTAGCACCAAAAACACCTATTCGATTCATTGTTATTGCCTTAATCTGATTTAGTTGGATCTGTTGTTGCGTACCCTGACTAATTTGCCGCCCTAAACTTGCTTTGAGCAATTATTAGCCGCATATAATCGCACACCGGTAGATATTATCTAAAAGTCGTGCAATAGTCAGGTAAGCCCTTAATTAAATAATAATAACAATACCAGTTTACTTTAGCCATCTATACATTTAAACTTCTCTTTCGCGTCGATTTGGTCTTTGGCTTGCGGGCGCTGTGGTCATCTACTTTTCAATTAAAGAATGATCTACTAAATTCAGCTAAAAGAGGAGTTTTGGCTGTGGTTATATTAACTGGTTATGAGGAATACAATGCAGCCAACATTTAATAAAAACAAAGCAATTCTATCTTTGCTTCCCCTTCTTACCTTTGTAGCCCTTTTTTTAGGCTCAGGTTTATATTTACAATCGCAAGGGGTTGATTACGCTTTTTACCAGCTCCCAGCGCCGGTTGCTATACTACCCGCTATTATGCTTGCCTTTATTTTAAACAAAGGCACTGTAAACCAATGTGTTGAAACCTTTATTAAAGGCGCAGGACACAACAACATTATTACCATGTGTTTAATTTATTTACTTGCTGGTGCATTTTCGGCAGTAGCAAGTGCCACCGGTGGTGTGGATGCGGTTGTAAACGCAGGCTTGTCACTTATTCCCCCGTCGCTGTTATTACCTGGGCTATTTTTAATTGCTGCGGTTGTCTCTACTGCAATGGGTACATCAATGGGTACCATTGGTGCTATAGGGCCAATTGCTTATGCGGTATCGGTTAAAACAGGCATCGACCCAGCACTAATGGCCGGCACTATAGTATCGGGCGCAATGTTTGGTGATAACCTTTCTATTATTTCAGACACAACCATTGCGGCAACGCGTACGCAAGGCTGTGAAATGAAAGACAAGTTTAAAGAAAACTTAAAAATAGCGGTTCCTGCTGCCGTATTAACCATTGCTTTGCTGCTTTATTTAACACCTGCTCCACAAGCAGTAGAAACTAAAGATTTTGATTTATTATTAGTGCTGCCTTATGCCTTTATTTTAGTATTGGCTGTTGCCGGTATGAACGTGTTTGTGGTGCTATTTAGCGGTATTGTATTTGCCGCGCTAATGGGCTTTACCGGCAGCTACGAAGGCGCAAGCTTTGTAAAAGATATTTACAAAGGCTTTACCGATATGCAGGAAATATTTTTACTTTCTATGTTTATTGGTGGCTTATCTGAATTTATTCGTATTAACGGCGGCCTTGATTTTCTGGCACAAAAAATTCAAGCCATTACAAAAGTGATTGCCAAGTGGCACCGCAAAGTAGCTGATCAGCTTGGTATAGCTGCATTGGTATTAACCAGCAACGTGTGTATAGCCAATAACACGGTATCAATTATTGTTGCAGGCCCTATTGCTAAAAAACTTGCTGATGATGGCGAAATAAGTGGTAAACGCTCTGCAAGTTTACTCGATATTTTTGCTTGTGTTACGCAAGGCTCACTGCCCTATGGTGCTCAAGCATTACTGTTAGGTGCTACGTTTAAAATTAGCCCGTGGGAAGTGTCAACGTCATCTTACTACTGCTTTATCTTAGCCTTTACTGCCATTGCCGTTATTTGTTTGCGCCGCAATAAAGCCTAAATTTCTTGCAAAACCTTATGTTGCAGCTTAATAAATAAGCTGCAACATATGTTAAAATAATAATCTACAAATCAATACCTTGTGCTATAATGCGCGCTTTCGCGTGTCACTAAAATTATAGTTAAATACAGATTATGAAATTTAAAAAAATACTTCCCCTCGTTACCCTTACGTCAATCGCTTTATCATCTTCTGCCCTTGCTGCTAATTGGAGCAGTACCGCATTACATGTTAATAATGGCGACCAAAAAAACCCATTTACCAAGCAAGAATCAGACACTACTGTTTACTCGCTGCAACATGCATCGGGCTATGATTACGGTGATAACTTTTTCTTTATTGATTACAGCAAAGACGATACAACCGACGGCTACCAAGATAGCGACTTTTACGGCGAATGGTATTCAACGCTAAGCTTATCGGCTATTAGCGGTGAGAAAATTGGCGCTGGTGCATTATTAGATGTAGGCCTTACTGGCGGAATTAACGTTGCCGGCGATGCCAAAATGATGAAATACCTACCGGGTGTTAAATTAAGCTGGGATGTACCTGGGTTCAACTTTTTTCAAACACTTGTCACTGCCTATATTGATGACAGTGAAGGCGTAGCCAAAGGCGGTGCCCCTATTGAAACTAACAGCTGGATGTTTGATGTAGCCTTTGAATACCCGTTTACCCTAGGCTCGCAAAAATTTAGCTTTAAAGGACACGCTGAATACATTGCAGAGCGCGAAGATGAGTTTGGTAACGACGTAGAAGCGTGGATACTTGCACAGCCTATTTTAGTATGGGATATGGGCCACGCGTTAGAAATGAAAGAAAACACCCTATTACTGGGTATGGAACTGCAATACTGGCATAACAAGCTAGGCGCTGAGGTCACTGAATCGGTTCCACAAATACACGTTGAGTGGACCTTTTAAGTCCATACAGTGTAAAACAGAGTCAACATTACTTTTAAACGGAGCACTTAAACAGTGCTCTTTTTTTGCCATGAAAACTATTTAATTGAACAGCCTTTAATACTTAGTTATTGTCTTACTTTAATTAAAGCCGTGTGCTTGCCTTTAATAGGAGTAAGGAAATGCCAGCGATTAAAGTTATTTGTTTGTCTGCATTATTAGCCTTTACTAATAATGCATTTGCCAGTAGTACAGAACCCTCTAAAACCCTCTCTTACGATGCACTTTTAACAGATTACCAGTATGATTTTAAAGTAAATTATTTTGATATTGCTTCACAAAAGCAATCGCTAAAAATGGCGTATATTTATTTAAAACCCACACAAAAAAATATGCCAACAGTGACGCTAATGCACGGTAAAAACTTTAATGCCGACTACTGGAGCCCCACAGCCCGTTACTTACAGTCGCTTGGATTTGGGGTGCTGATCCCCGATCAAATTGGTTTTGGTAAATCTTCAAAGCCCACTAACTATCAATATTCATTTGCGGCGCTTGCGCATCATACACATGCATTAATGGACTCGCTAAACCTTGAAAAGTCGATTGTTGTTGGCCACTCGATGGGGGGAATGCTAGCGAGCCGTTTTGCATTAATGTACCCAGATACAACCACTAAACTGATTTTGCTTAATCCAATAGGGCTTGAAAACTACTTACACTATGTAAAATACAAAGACACCAACTTTTTTTATAAAAATGAGCTTAACAAAACGCCCGAAGGTGTTAAAAAGTACCAGCAAAAAAACTATTACGACGGTCAATGGAATGCTCAGTATTCAGCATTAACCGACTTTATTACAGGGCAAATACAAGGCCCAGATAAAGAGCAAATTGCCTGGGTTAACGCTAAAACCTACGATATGATTTTTACCCAACCGGTGATCACTGAATTTAAAGACTTAACCGTCCCCGTTAAATTAATTATTGGTACGCGTGACAGAACAGGCCCTGGCCGAAACTGGAAAAAAGACGGGATAGATTATCAGCTGGGGCGTTACGACAAATTAGGAAAACACGCTGCTGCGCTTATTCCTGATGCGCAACTGTTTGAACTTGATAATTTAGGTCATTTACCGCAAGTAGAAGATTTTGAGCGATTTAAGGCAGTGTTTAAACAAGCACTAAGTGAGTAATAGCTTGATACTTAATAAAATAAAGCCCCTGTAAGTAAACCGCTTACAGGGGCTTTTATATAAAAACTAATTTACAGCGTACATTGCGGGTTTTTACCCTGCGATTTAGCCGTACTTTGCTCACTAAGAGCTTCGCTCATTTGTGCTTTTAAATTATTAATTCGATTGCTCGGTGCAGGGTGAGTAGATAAAAACTCAGGTGTGCTACCACTGCCTGCTGCGCTCATATTTTGCCAAAGCGTTACCGACTCTTGTGGGTTAAAGCCAGCTTGCGCCATTAAATCTAAGCCAATGGTATCGGCCTCTGATTCGTGTGAACGGCTAAATGGTAAAACTACGCCGTACTGCGCCCCTAAGCCTAAACCTTGCATAATTTCGTTGCGGTATTTTACGTTGCCCATTTCAAGCGCTGCGCTGCCTAATTGCATACCGGTATCTAAAATTGAGCTTTGCGATACACGCTCATTTGAATGCTCTGCTATAACGTGGCCCACTTCGTGCCCTAGTACGGTTGCAAGCTGATCTTGATTGGTGGCTATTTTTAATAACCCCGTATGAACACCTATGTAGCCACCAGGTAATGCAAAGGCATTTGCCGACTCATCTTCAAATACCACGACTTCCCAATTTTGTGAGGCGTATTCTTTTGGTAAAACAGCCACGACCTTTTCAGCAATACAATTTACATACGCATTGGTTTTTGCATCTTTATTGATTGGCTGTGATTCCTTCATTTGAGCAAAACTTGCGGTGCCCATTTCACTCATTTGTTGCTCTGAATACAGGGCTATTTGAGTACGCCCCGTAGGCGATGTTTTACAGCCGGCTAAAACTGCGGTTGCGAGTAAGGCAAGGGCTAGTTTTTTCATGGTGTTTCCTTCAAGTCTTTAATTTTTATTAGTTGTAGAATAGCAAACACGGTGCCAGTTTAGAATCTTTGCTCTTTATTACGCCGCTTTTTATTTTTAATAAATAAATGACCTTGCCAGACAAACTAAGTTTATACCCTTGCATAGCCCTGTTACACTATAAGCCTTGTTTTTAGTGAATGTTGAGTGACTACATGGACGCCTCGGCCTCGTCTTTTAATACCCGAATTTTGTTACCTTTGTTAGCCAGTATTGTTGCTATTACGCCGCTGGCTATAGACATGTACTTACCGGCCATGTTGGTTATTGCGAACGATTTACAAACCACTATGCCAAATGTACAAATTTCGCTAAGTATTTATTTGGCTGGCTACTCGCTAGGCATGTTATTTTTTGGCCCTATTGCCGATCAACTCGGACGACGAAAACTAGCCCGTATTGGCTTAACCTTATTTGGTGCAAGCTCTTTTGCGCTGGCTTTTACCACCGAAATACACACCTTTTGGGTACTTAGAGCCGTGCAAGCATTTACCGGCGCGGCAGCTACGGTGGTTGTGCCTGGCGTAATTAGGCATATTTATCAAAAAAACACCGCTAAAGGCATGTCGTATGTATCTATGATTATGATGGTAGCGCCCTTAGTTGCCCCCTCTGTGGGGTCGTTTATTTTAGGGTTCTCGGTATGGTCAACCATATTTTTGGTTCTTGCTGCCTATAGCTTTTTAATTTTAGCGTTTGTACAAGTGTATTTAATTGATATCCCCATTCATAAAAATGAGAAAAAAGGCCTAGCCTTGTTTTTCGACAGCTATAAAACGGTACTTAGTAATAAAGATGCACGTGCAGACATATTAAGCTCTATGTTTGTCTCGTTTGGCTTTTTTTGCTTTTTAACCTCAGTGCCTTTTGTATACTTAGATTTATATAATGTATCTGAGGAATTATTTGGTATTTTATTCGCATTTAATGTCATGGCACTTATGTGTGGTAACTTTTTAAATACCCGAATTGTACCAAGAATTGGCTCTCGAAAAATGCTGTACATAGGGCTTGTATGTGGCTTTGCCTCTGGGCTGGCACTGCTTACGTTTAGCTTGTTGCAGCTTTCTTTATATTACATTGTAGCGGCCATTGCGCCTTTAATGATGAGCCTAGGGGTAACAGCAAGCAATGCTGATTCCTTAATATTAATGAAGTTTGAAAAAAACACCGGTACCGCCACCGCTGTTATTGGAACGCTGCGCTTTGGCAGTGGCGCGCTCGTTGGCCCATTGCTGGCGGTGGTGCATGCAAAAAGTGCAGTGCCGTTTTCAAGCTTAATGTTTAGCGCCGTGCTATTAACTATGCTGGTGCAGTTAATCCATTATAAAATAGACAAAAAAAATGCCTCATAATGAGGCATTTTTTATAAACAGTGACTAATTAAGCGTCTGCTGCTTTAGATACCATAACCATTGCAGGGCGTAATAAACGACCATTTAATGTGTATCCTTTTTGCATTACTGCAAGTACCGTGTTTGGTGAAACATCGTTACTTGGTTGGATAGACATTGCTTGGTGGAATTCTGGATTAAATTGCTCACCTTGTGGGTTAACAATTTCAACGCCAAACTTTGCAACCGCATCGTTAAAGCTTTTAACTGTCATATCAATACCTTCAAGCAATGGCTTTAAGGTTTCATTTTCTTTATCAGAAAACTCAATAGCACGCTCAAGGTTATCGATTACTGGAAGTAATTCGTTAGCAAACTTTTCCAGTGCAAATTTATGTGCTTTTTCTACATCTTGTGCAGCACGACGACGAATGTTATCTACATCTGCGGCGGCGCGTACAACGCTGTCTTTTTGATCCGCAATGGTTTGCTTTGCGGTTTCAAGCTCTGCGTATAGCATTGCAATTTCAGCTTCAGGGCTTTGCTCTTGGTCTGCTTCGTGTTGCTCTGCGGCTTCTACTGCTGCTTCAACATCAGCTTCCATTTGAGCTACTTCTTCGTTTAGTTCTACTTCTTGCTCTGGGTTTTGTGTCTGCTCAGACATAAAATACGTGCTCCAATTCTTTACAACTGCGGTAATTATGGGGATTGAATAAAAAGATTCAAGAGTTAGATGGCTCTAATAATTTAAATTCTTGGATTAATTGTTCAATTTGCGCCGATTTAGGACAAATTACGCAAAAGCGGCTTTGATACTCTTGATTTTGAAAGTACGGCACACTAATTACTATTAGCTCATTACACTCTGTAAACGGTAAGTTTTCAGTGTTTAAAACTGATACCCCGTTTTTAAATGCGAGTTTATCTTCGACAAAATTTAAAAATGAAACGCCAATATTTAAGCTTTGTTCGCAATCGACCTTTTTATATAAATAGTTTTCGCCTACTACAATACTGTTATCTGATCCAAGCTTATGACTAAGCTGGCGCGTCCACTGTGTCAGTGAGTCATGGCAATTACGCGGTGCGGTGTTTGCCATTGCTTGCATTCTGTACAAACCTTCCATTAAGGTTTGTTGGCTAAATACTGTGTTTAACCAAGTTGCAAATTGATAACGCACGGCATCTGAGGAATCATCAGGTTTGTTGATACAAATATTATGGCTTTGCCCTGCTCTATCTATTAGCAGTACAAGCCAATCGTTAGAATCAAACTCAAGCACTTCTACTCTAAACACTTGTTGTGAGCTTGCTTGGGGTAAGCCTACACAACAACATACTTGGTACTTTTTACTTAATCCATGGGCCAGCTCCACAAGTTGTGCTTGTTGTGGCTGCCAGTAATTAGCTATTTCAGCTAACGGAAAAAACTCATCAAACCAATAATCAAACCCTTGGTTTGTAGGCACACGCCCTGCCGATGTATGAGGGGAATATAACAAGCCTACTTTTTCAAGTCGCGCCATAGCATTTCGTACCGTGGCAGAACAAACCGCCATGCCTTTTTGCTTCGCTATTTTTGTTGATGGAACGGGTAACCCTTCACCATTACAATAAAGGCTCATCACTGCTGAAAAAATTTGTTGATCTCGAGGGTTTATATTCATGTTATCTACATCTTGTTGCATGAAAGAGATATCGGGGCAGTTAAAACAAATTCAAGCCTAAAGCACGCTTTAAGTGAATATGTTGTTGCATGCATTACAGTAAAACACTGCTGCAACTATTTTTAAGCATTAAATACAAAAATTAAAGGGGTAATTTAATCTGTTGAGCCAATAATCAGCTCTTAGGTGAGCTTGGCAATATACAGGCGTAATTGAATCATTATCATATTGGTAAATCTGTGTTTTCAAACACTTCTGTTTTGAGTTACCCTACAAAAATATTATTACTTTTTATTGCAGCCGTTATGCACTCACCGTTTAAAACTATTGGCCTTATAGGTAAACCAAACCACCCTAAAGCTGCGGCTACGTTACAGCGTTTACATACTTTTTTATCGGCTCTTGGCTTTACCGTGATTGTAGAAAAGCGCACCGGTGGGCAGTTATCGGATGTCCCTGATACTCATCAAGTTGACCTTGTTAGCTTAGGCGAGCAAGCCGACCTTGCTATTGTTGTAGGGGGTGATGGCAATATGCTTGGTGCTGCTCGCGTACTGGCACGCTTTGACGTAGCTGTAATAGGCGTAAACAGAGGTAATTTAGGGTTTTTAACCGACTTAAACCCAGAGGGCTTTGAAGGTAGCCTAGAGCAAGTGTTAAGCGGCGAATATTTAGAAGAAAAACGCTTTTTGCTCGAGGTAGAAGTATATCGCCATAACGAACTTAAAAGTGCAAATTCAGCCGTTAACGAAGCAGTGCTACATGCCGACAAAGTTGCCCACATGATTGAGTTTGAAGCTTTTATTAATAATGACTTTGTGTTTTCTCAGCGCTCTGATGGCTTAATTGTATCAACCCCTACCGGCTCTACGGCTTATTCTTTATCGGGTGGCGGGCCCATTTTAACACCTGAGCTTAATGCAATTTCGTTAGTGCCTATGTTTCCGCATACATTATCAAGCAGACCCTTAGTGGTTGATGCTGATAACGAAGTACGCTTAAAGTTAAGCCTTGAGAACACCGACAGCTTACAAGTCAGTTGCGATAGCCATGTTGTACTTGCCGTTTTACCCGGCGATGAAGTGGTTATTAAAAAAGCCGACAGAAAACTGCGCTTAATTCACCCAAAAAACTACTCTTACTACAACGTTTTACGTACTAAACTTAATTGGGGCAGCCGTTTATACTAATTTTATTGCCAAGCGTAGTGCTTTAGCGCAAAATACAAGACAAATAAAAATTAATCAAACTAGGAATATCTAGCAATGACTTACGTTGTTATCTTTGCTTTGTTACTACTTATCACATTGCTTGGCGTTTATATTAGAATTGAAAACAATAGAAAAAAAGCATTAGAAATCAAGAAAAAACAATTTAACGAACGTGTTGCCCAAGTAAGCACTCGCCTAAAAGCCAAGCTTAATAGCTTATTAGAAGCTAAAATAATAAGACCTAAGTATGTAGCGCAAATACAGGCAATTGTGACCAATTTTTTTGTGGTTCAGCCCCATACTGATGAAAACCTGCAACATTTAGAAGATATTAACGACAGCTTAGTGAGCACGCTTTCGATAGAGTTTCAAAAAGCACTGCAAAGTGAAAACGCCCAAGCGCTACAAGATAATATACAGTACTTTGTGAGTGAGTTACCCCAACAAGGCATACTATATAATAAAGCGTTTTATCATGAAATTTTACCCTCATTGATTGTACAAATTAAAACTGACACACCTGAAAACCCAAGCGAAAGCCTTGAAAATACTAACGAAACCCCTTCTGATGAAAGTACTGACTCTGATAGTCAGTTTTCTCAAAATGCGAGTGTTGCTTAAAAAGTAAAAAATTAATTTGCAAAAAACCTAAACACTGTATAAATTAACAGTTAATTCACTGGATGGATGAACAGTATGTTAATTGGTTTAGAAATTAAAAATTTTGCAATTGTAAGTAACTTAAGCACTGAGTGGCATAACGGCATGACGGCGATCACGGGTGAAACCGGCGCGGGTAAATCGATTGCCATTGATGCACTTTCACTGTGTTTAGGCGAGCGCGCTGAAGCGTCGGCGGTTCGCCCTGGCACAGATAAAGCAGAAGTGTGCGCACAATTTGATTTAACTGCCCTCCCTCTTGCTAAAGCATTTTTAGAACAACACATGCTAACGAGTAACGACAACGAATGCCTACTTAGACGCGTTGTATGTAAAAATGGCCGCAGCAAAAGCTATATTAATGGCAGCGCTGTTACAGCAGCTCAACTTAAAGAGCTGGGACAGTATTTAATTTCTATACACGGACAGCACGCTCATCAGCACCTTTTAAAAGCTGAACACCAGCTGCAACTGCTAGACGCCTACGCAGGCCACAACCAGCTTGTAAAAGCGGTTAGCCAAAGCTTTAAATTATATGCAAACCTGCAAAAAGAATTTAAACAGCTTGAGCAACAGCAATTACAACAAGCCGCTCAAAAACAATTACTCGAATACCAAGTTGCCGAATTAGATGAGTTTGCCTTACAAGACGGCGAGTTTGAACAAATAGAGGCCGAACATTACAAGCTAAGTAACAGCCAAACCATTTTAGAAGCCTGCCAGCGCGAACTTCAGCATTTATACGAAAGTGATGAGCAAAATGCCTGTTCAATGCTGCAACACAGCGCTCAACAATTTGCCGAGCTTGCAAATTATGACGAAAGCTTAGCAAGTGTAGCTGCATTATTAGATGAAGCCGCAGTGCAAGTTGAAGAAGCAAGCAGAGAAGTAAGAAACTACGCAGAGCAAGCCGACTTAGACCCTGCTAGATTAACAGAAGTAGAAGCACGCTTAAGTGGCGCGATGGACTTAGCCCGTAAGCATCATATAAAGCCTCAAGAGCTGGTTGAGTTTCATCAAGGTTTAACACAAGAACTAGAATCAATTAGTAACAATAGCTCACGTTTGGCGCAATTAGACGATGAAATAACTAATGCGCTAAGTGCATACCAGCACGCCAGTGAACAGCTAAGCGAAAGTCGCCATAAATATGCTAATACATTAAATCAATTAATTAGTGAAAGCATGGCTAATTTATCGATGGAAAATGGGGTCTTTGAAATTCAGCTTACCCAAGAAGCTGAGCGCCAACCCAATGCATTAGGTTTTGATAGCGTCTCGTTTTTGGTATCTACTAATCCTGGGCAGCCATTACAACCTTTAGCTAAAGTTGCCTCGGGTGGTGAGCTGTCGCGTATTAGCCTTGCCATACAGGTGATCATTGCCCAAAAAGTGACAACACCAACGCTTATTTTTGACGAAGTGGATGTAGGTATATCAGGTCCTACCGCCTCCTCTGTAGGGAAGTTACTACGCCAACTAGGAAAATCAACACAGGTTATTTGTGTAACCCATTTACCCCAGGTTGCAAGTAGTGCGCATCAGCAGTTTTTTGTAGCAAAAGAAATAGCACAAGGCGAGACCTTTACTCAAATGCTCAGCCTAAATAAAGATGGCCGTATTAATGAAATTGCACGCTTACTTGGTGGCGATAATATAAGTAAAACCGCTAAAGCAAATGCTAAAGAGCTTATTATGGCGCACGCCTAAGTTATACTTTTGCTACAACAGTGGAGAGACGTTTTAAATGCAAAGCATGCTGATAAATTTTTGCCATGTTACTGGGTGGCTACTTGTTGTTTTGAGTTTTTTGCTTATTGGGTTTAGTAAGTTTAAGCACGCAGAATTTAAGCTAAAACTCTTTAGCTTTTTAAAACTTATATTGGTTTATCAAGTAACGGTGAGTGTTTGGCAGTGGTTTATTATTGGCAACATAGTGGCCAATAATCAATGGTTACTTTTATTAGCACAGATACTGTGCAGTGCAATGTGCTATTTAAGTTTACAGCGGCGAAAAAGTAAAAGCCGCCCCAACCTTGATAGTTTTTCTATGGATTAACTAACACAAGCGTTAAGAGCAAGTTCTATTTTTACCTTGCTCTTTTGCTTTGTATAATCGCTCGTCGGCCAGCTTTATGTCTTGGGCTATGGTTGTATCTAACTGGCTTTGCACAAGCCCCATACTTATAGTTAATACCACCGATTTTCCATTCATGCGCACTGGATTTTTTTGTAATTCGGCATGAATTTTTTCTGCAATACTGTGCCCCTGATCTTTGTCGCTGTTAGGTAGTGCAATTAAAAACTCTTCACCGCCCCACCGAGAAGCAATGCCTTGCTTTGGCATGCTCTTTTTTAAAATATTGGCAAGTTGGGTTAACGCTTCATCACCAAAGTCGTGGCCGTAGTTATCATTAATGTTTTTGAAATTATCAACATCAGCTAGCAAAATTACATACGGCTGCTTAGTTTTTTTATGATGATGTTTAAGCTCAGCAAGTTCTTTCATCATAAAACGTCTGTTAGGTAAATCAGTTAAATGATCTATTGTGGCAAGGCGCTCATTTTTTTGACTCAGCGCGACTATTTTTTCATTGTATTTTTCGCGTGAGCGCTCATAAAAACCACTTAATAAAGCAACAATAATAAAAGAAATGACCACCCTTAGTGGAAGTGCTTCAGGCTGATAATCATAAATATTAAAGTTATCTGTAATAATAAAGCCGGCGATCACGGCAAATAAAAAGGCAACAATATCAAATGTTCCTTTTTTAAGGCCTCTAATAGAGTAAGTCACCGGTGATACAATAAATATCCAAATTGGCCCAGTACCTTCAGCTCCGCCCGAGATCACTAAATACAGCATTAAACAGTAAAGGTTATATAAAATGGTGGTCGCTGATTTTTCGACTGCGCGGTAAAGACTAAAAGCCCACGCATAAAAACCAGCTGAAACTAGCAGCATAATACCAAGCACTACATCAGCATTAGACAATGCATTACACGCCATAGCGAAGGTAGCTATAAATCCGATGGTCGAAAAAAAGCGAACAATTAGCTTTCTTTCTCTGTTGTCTGAGTATGCATTCATATTATTATTTTTTATTTGCAAGCGAGCTTTAAAAGCTCATTATTCGGGGATTAAAAAAAGAAGTTAAAAGCAAGTGTGTACTGAAAAAATATTTTAAGCAAGATTTACACATTATTTATTGATTAACAGTAAAGCTTTAATACTTTTTTATTTGATAATATGTAATAAAAAGCAAGTATTTAGCACTATAGCATAAAATAATATCGGAGCAGTTATTTAGGCTATTAGATTAGAGGGCATCATGATTCACCCTCCCTTGAGTTGGACAATCTTTATTCTTGAAAACTCAATTTTTGAACAGAACGAGCTTTAATACAACGCTTAAATTGATGCTCAGTTATCGCTCATAGAACAAGAGAATAAATGTATTTTTTATGTTCTGATAAAACAATTTTGAAATTAAATTAACTTTAAGTTTAACTATTTAGGCTTGATAAAAGAAGGTTTTTTGGTCATTATTTACCTTAATCAGGGATGAGTACGGTTATTGTATTGTAGGATTCCATGGTAATTACACGCTTCATTGAAAATAATGAAACATAGGATAGAACAATAACTTTAAGGATTAAAAATGAATAAGTTTACTCTTATTATTCCTGCACTAATAGTGCTAACAGGATGCAAAAGTAATGATATTACCCGAGCTGTAAAAGATGGCATTAACGGCGCTGTAAATGGTGTATCAAGTTCTACAAACCAATCAATAACATCATCTAATCAAAGCTCTTATACCACTACCCAAACAAAAGTTTACCCCCATGAAGCAACTAAAGAGTCTAGAGACTATGGCCAAATCCAAGTAATAAAAACGGCAGCTAATCCAAACAAACAAACAAACTAGAGTCGCAATCAATAAATGTTTACACCCACGCGTGGGACAAGTGAAATGTTCAGCATACATGCATGAAATTAGCCCTGAAGGCTGGGTAGTTGACGCTCAAAACAACCGTATTTGGCTCGAAACAAGATCAAATCATTACGACAAGGTAGTTCCTTCTGGTAATTACTACATGAAAGTAAAAACCGAAGGCGTCGCAAAAGAAAGTTACGCAGTTGGTGATATTAATATAGTACCGTTCGTTACTAATTACGTTGACATAACATTCGAATAAAACAAACAAAAAAGCAAGCCACTTGGCTTGCTTTTAAAATTATTTAGAAGAACAAATAATTAAACCTCTAAATAATCCATAATACCTTCAGCAGCGTTACGCCCTTCAAAAATAGCCGTTACCACTAAATCAGAGCCTCGCACTATATCACCACCTGCAAATATTTTCGGATTAGTTGTTTGATGAGTAAATTCACCTTGCTCTGGTGCGTTAATGCCGCCCCAGTGGTTAATTTCTACATCATACTTTTCTAACCAGTCCATTTTGTGTGGTTTAAAGCCAAACGCCATAATAACCTGGTCTGCCTCAAGTACGTGCTCAGAGCCTGGTACAACTTCTGCTCGGCTACGGCCGTTTTCATCAGGCTCACCCAGTTGTGTTTTAACCATTTTAACGCCTGCAACATGACCATTATCATCAAGTACAATACCCGTTGGCTGTACATTAAAGGTAAAGTTTACACCTTCTTCTTTAGCGTTTTTAACTTCACGCTTAGAGCCAGGCATATTTTCTTCATCACGACGATAAGCACAAGTTACTTTAGCTGCATTTTGGCGAATAGACGTTCGCACACAGTCCATCGCGGTATCACCACCGCCAAGTACCACAACCTTTTGATTCGCCATATCAATGCACGCTTGGTTTTTTTCATCGTAACCCATAACGCGATTTGTGTTACCAATTAAAAATGGCAGTGCGTCGTGTACGCCTGGCGCATCTTCGTTTTCAAGACCAGCACGCATACTCTGATACGTACCTACACCTAAAAATACCGCGTCGTAGTCAGCTAAAATTTCGTCCATAGTGATATCTACACCCACTTCAACGTTTAGCTTAAATTCCACACCCATTTCGGTGAAAATTTCACGGCGCTTTTGCATTACTTCTTTTTCAAGTTTAAAAGAAGGGATACCAAAAGTAAGTAATCCGCCAATTTCTGGGTGACGGTCAAAAACCACTGGCTTTACACCGTTACGTACTAAAATATCTGCACACCCTAAACCAGCCGGACCCGCACCAATAATAGCCACTTTTTTATCCGTCCATGTCACGTATGACATGTCTGGTTTCCAGCCCATTTTAAATGCGGTATCGGTAATGTATTTTTCAATATTACCTATCGTTACTGCGCCAAACTCTTCATCAAGCGTACATGAACCTTCACACAGTCTGTCTTGTGGACATACGCGTCCACACACTTCAGGCAAGCTATTTGTACGATGAGAAAGCTCAGCCGCTTCTAAAATACGGCCAGTTCTAATTAATTTTAACCACTGCGGAATGTAGTTATGCACTGGGCATTTCCATTCACAGTAAGGGTTACCACAATCTAAACAACGGTCAGCTTGTGAATTTACCTGATTCTCAGAAAAGGGTTCGTAAATTTCCACGAAAGATTTTTTACGCGACGAGATTGGTTTTTTGCGCGGATCAACACGCTGCACGTCTATAAATTGATATACATTTTCGCTCATACTGCCCCCTTATTGCGCTTGAACACGAAGTTCTGCGCTACTTCGAGCGCGGTGCCCGAGTAAACTTTTTACATCACTTGATTTTGGTTTTACTAGTTTGAACATAGGTAAGTACAGTTCAAAATTAGCTAAAATGGTTTCTGCTCTACATGAACCCGTAAGCTCTAAATGCTCGGCAATTAGGCCACGTAAATGCTCTTGGTGCGAACTTAAATCATCAAGTGTTACTACTTCTACAAGCTCTGGATTAATGCGTTTTTCAAAGTCACTTCGCTCATCTAAAATATAAGCAAAACCACCTGTCATACCCGCACCAAAGTTAACGCCTACATTACCTAGCACGCATACAACGCCGCCAGTCATGTATTCACAGCCGTTATCACCTACGCCTTCAACAACGGCTTGCACGCCAGAGTTACGCACTGCAAAACGCTCACCAGCACAGCCTGCGGCAAATAACTTACCACCCGTAGCACCGTACAAACATGTGTTACCAGCAATAGTCGCTTTATGACTTTCAAACGATGATCCCAGTGGTGGGCGTATAACAAGCTTACCACCAGCCATGCCTTTACCCACGTAGTCGTTTGCATCGCCAATAAGGGTCATTTCAAGGCCACCGGCATTCCAAACACCAAATGATTGCCCTGCTGTACCATGTAGCTCAATAGATACTGGATCTGCAGCCATACCTTGGTTGCCATGCTTAGAGGCTATGTAACCCGACAGCATTGCGCCCACTGAACGGTCTGTATTACATATGCGGCTCACGAGCGAAATACCCGATGAGGAATCAATCGCTTGTTGCGCTTTACCTAGTAACGTTTCGTTAAGTTCACCTAAATAATGCGAGCTATTTGGTGCGCTGCAAAATAAGGTTTCGCCCGTTGGGTTATTTGGCTGAGCAATTACAGACGATAAATCTATTTTCTTTTGCTTCGCTGTTTTACCTTCAATCGCTTCTAATAAGTCTAAACGACCAATTAAGTCAGTTAGATTAGCAACACCTAAGCTTGCCATAATTTCACGTGCTTCTTGAGCTATAAACTTAAAGTAGTTCATCGCCATTTCTGGTAAGCCGTGGTAATGCTTTTGACGAAGTGTTTCATCTTGCGTTGCAACACCGGTCGCACAGTTATTTAAATGACAAATACGTAAGTATTTACAACCTAGCGCCACCATTGGGCCTGTACCAAAGCCAAAGCTTTCTGCACCTAAAATAGCGGCTTTAATGATATCTAAACCTGTTTTTAAACCACCATCTGTTTGCAGGCGAATACGGTGACGAAGACCATTTTCAACAAGCGCTTGCTGGGTTTCTGCAAGGCCAAGCTCCCACGGGCTACCCGCGTATTTAACTGACGTTAATGGGCTAGCACCGGTACCACCATCGTAACCTGAGATAGTAATTAAGTCGGCGTACGCTTTAGCTACACCTGTGGCAATTGTGCCTACACCCGGCTCAGATACTAACTTCACCGATATCATCGCTTCTGGGTTTACTTGTTTTAAATCGAATATTAGCTGGGCTAAATCTTCAATTGAGTAAATATCGTGATGCGGTGGTGGTGAAATTAATGTTACACCGGGTACCGAATAACGAAGTTTTGCAATATACGGCGTTACTTTTTCGCCTGGTAATTGCCCGCCTTCGCCAGGTTTAGCACCCTGCGCCACTTTAATTTGAATTACATCAGCATTACGAAGGTAGTGCGGCGTTACACCAAAACGACCCGAGGCAACTTGTTTAATACGTGAGTTTTTCTCGGTGTTGTAGCGCAGCTTATCTTCGCCGCCTTCACCAGAATTTGAACACCCGCCTAAGCGGTTCATTGCAATGGCAAGCGCTTCATGCGCCTCAGGCGAAAGTGCACCAATACTCATAGCTGCAGAGTCAAAGCGCTGGTATAAAAATTCAGCCGGCTCAACATCATCAATGCTAATGCCTTTTTCAGGTAATTTAAGCGCTAACATATCGCGCAGCGTTGCAATAGGACGGTTATTAACTAAATCAGCATAGGCTGCGTAGTCTTTATAATCGCCTGAACGTACGGCCTTTTGTAGCGTTTGAATAACATCTGGGTTGTAAGCGTGGTATTCACCACCGTGAACGTATTTTAATAAACCGCCATGGCTCAATAATTTACGTTTACTAAAAGCAAGTTTATGAAGCTTTTGCTGATCAATATCAAAATCGCTAAAACAGGCGCCTTTAATACGACTTGCCACACCTTTAAAGCACATTTCTACCATAGCATCAGATAGACCAACCGCTTCAAAAAGCATTGAACAACGGTACGATGCAATTGTGCTTATGCCCATCTTAGACATAATTTTGTACAAGCCTTTATTAATGGCTTTTCGGTACGAAAGCGTCACTTCGCAGTACGACTTATCAATCACTTTACTGTCGCTCATCGCAACCAGTGACTCGTATGCAAGGTATGGGTAAATTGCGGTTGCACCAAAACCAAGTAATACGGCAAATTGGTGTGCATCGCGTACGCTACCCGTTTCAATAATAATATTAGACTCACAACGTAAGTTATTATCTACTAAACGTTTTTGTACAGCACCTACCGCCATAGCAGCAGGAATTGGTAATTGGGTTTCGCTAAAGTTACGGTCAGATAAAATAAGCATTACACAGCCGGCTGCTGCTTTTTCTTGTGCAGCGTCGCAAATACGTGCAACCGCTTTTTCTAAACCTTCCTCTGCTGTGTATGTAATATCAATTTTACAGTAGCTGTAATGCTCGTCATCGGCATTTAGTAGCTGCTGCATGTCTGCATACATTAAAATTGGCGTATCAAACTGTAGGCGCTTAGCGTGGCCTGTAGTTTCATTAAATACGTTTTGCTCACTACCAATACACGTTGCCAGTGACATTACGTGGTTTTCACGCAGCGGATCAATTGGTGGGTTAGTCACTTGTGCAAACTTTTGGCGGAAGTAATCGTACAATGAACGATGCCCTTCGCTAAGTACTGCAAATGGCGTGTCATCACCCATAGAGCCTGTTGCTTCTTGACCGTTTTCACCCATTACGCGAATAACACTATCGAGCTCTTCGTTAGTGTAACCAAACATTTTTTGGTATTTAGCAAGTGTTTCGTCATCAAATGAGCGATTACCCGCATCTTGCTCGGTAAGCTCTTCAAACGGGGTTAAACGTTTAACGTTTTCTTCAAGCCATGACTTATAAGGATGACGCGATTTTAGATCTTGATCGATTTCGTCTGAGTGCCAAATTTTGCCTAATTTAGTATCAATTACTAACAGCTCACCTGGTCCTACACGGCCTTTTTCGACCACTTCATCTGCAGTGTAATCCCAAATCCCTACCTCAGAGGCAAGTGTAATAAAGCCATCTTGGGTAATAACATAGCGCGCTGGACGCAGGCCATTTCTGTCAAGGTTACAGGCTGCAAAACGCCCATCAGACATAACAATGCCCGCAGGGCCATCCCACGGTTCCATATGCATAGAGTTAAAGTCGTAAAATGCGCGTAAATCATCATCCATAGCACGGTTTTTCTGCCATGCAGGTGGCACAAGCATACGCATAGCACGGAATAAATCCATGCCACCGGCTAAAAACAGCTCCAGCATGTTATCTAAGCTTGAAGAGTCAGAGCCGGTTTCGTTTACAAACGGCGCTGCGCTTTGTAAATCAGGAATAAGTGGCGATGAAAACTTATACGAACGTGCACGAGCCCATTGGCGGTTACCTTCAATGGTATTAATTTCACCATTATGCGCTAAATACCTAAATGGTTGTGCTAAAGGCCAACGCGGCTGGGTATTAGTAGAAAAACGCTGATGGAATACACAAATAGCGCTGGTCATACGAATATCAGCTAAGTCTAAATAAAAGTTAGGCAAATCTGCAGGCATCATAAGACCTTTATAGATAGTCACTAACCCCGATAAACTCGCAATATAAAACGACTCATCCTCTGCTAAACGCTTTTCTGCACGGCGACGTGCTACATATAAACGTCGCTCTAAATCTTTAGAACGCCAACCTTCAGGCGCACTAACAAAAATTTGCTCAAAACCAGGTAATTGCTGTGTCGCAATTGGCCCTAGCATTGAAGGGTCAGTAGGCACTTCACGCCAACCGAGTATTTTAAGTGTTTCTTGTTCTAATTCTTCACATAAAACCTGTTTTGCAGCTTGTGCTAAAACGGGATCTGAATTTAAGAAAACCATGCCTACGGCGTAATTTTTACCTAAGTGCCAATTATGCTCACTCGCAATAGCACGGAAAAAACTGTCAGGTTTTTGTAGTAATAAACCACAGCCGTCACCTGTTTTACCATCGGCAGAAATACCACCGCGGTGCTGCATGCGATCAAGTCCAGTAATAGCTGTACGAATAAGCCGATGACTAGCTTGACCATTTACTTGGGCTATTAAGCCAAAGCCACAATTATCTTTTTCTAATGTTGAGTCGTATAACATAGACCCCTCCCTTGCTGCACTGTTAACGTGAATGAACTGCTCGACGATTTGCTAACAGACGCACAAAACTAGCCTCTATAGTAAATAGAGTCAATATTATTTTGAATACATATTCACATTCTTGAATATTTCTCACTTCAAGGCAAGATTTCTTTTTCACCCATAAGTTTTAACATTTAGCGCTTATTTGCGCGTTATTTTTTCATGACACTGGTGTCAATTTTAACATTTTGTAAAAACAAAGGCGTTAAAGCAATACCCTTTACGTAAACGTAAGGCACCAAAGCAATGAATAAATATTCACTTGTTTCCCACGGGTTCAGTTAACATTTAGATAGTTTAATGCGTTTTAAATAAATTAGAGGTTTAGGATCACGCTTTTTTAGCGTTCATTAGTATAGTTATTAATTGTGGTGTCGTTTTTAGTGCAGATGTAGTGAATTTTTATTTAATGCCAATTCGCTTGATTGAGCGAACTATTGTAAGGCTGGAAAAACGTGTTGATAGCTGGGCAAAAAACTCGCTATTTAGTTGTTCTAAAAAAGAATTATTTAACGCAGATAGCGACACATTTAGCCCCGTAAATTGATTACGTCTTATTGCGCATTGATATAAAACTCATATTTTAATTAAAATTCGCGCTTATATAAGTAGCTTTGTTGCTTACTTATCCTGACTAGGTGCACCTAAACAAGGAGCAAGGGCTGAGTTTGCTAACTATTGAGCACAAATTAATGGTTATAATCACCCACTGATGGGCTGACCAAGAGTTTAAGACGTAATAAAGTTATATAGGCACAAAAAAGCCACGTAAAACGTGGCTTTAATAATCTAGCAAAGTAGCAATTACTCTGCGTCAGCTTCTTTATACTTAGCTGCAGTTTCAGTGATCAGTGGCTGTAATTCACCACGTTGAAACATTTCAATGATAATGTCACAACCACCTACTAATTCGCCCTCAACCCAAAGCTGTGGGAAAGTAGGCCAATTTGCGTATGCTGGTAACTCAGCGCGAATATCTGGATTAAGTAAAATATCAACATAGGCAAATGGTTCGCCACATGACATTAGAGCTTGTGACGCTTGTGAAGAAAAACCACAATTTGGTAATTTAGGCGACCCTTTCATGTAAAGGATAATTGGGTTTTCTGAAATCTGCTGTTTAATTTTATCAATGGTTTCCATCTACAACCTCAAAATGACGATAGCTTGATATACCTAGGGCTTGAAAATAAATCATTGTGGCCACAGATATATAACTTAAAATGGGCAAATAAAGCCGCAATTGAAATAGTCTTTAGCAATAGCATTGCTGTTTGCTTAAACTTGAGTAAAATACTCAACAATTATAGTAACACTATATTTTCGTTTGGTATAGGTAAGTGGTCTGTTCTATCAGGCATTACGTACTATCAAGCGAGTTATCAACCAAAAGAAGATGGAGATAAAAAAATGGCATTTGAACTACCGTCACTACCATATGCAATTGATGCACTTGAGCCTCATATTTCACAAGAAACTCTTGAGTATCACCACGGTAAGCACCACAACACTTACGTTGTTAAATTAAACGGTTTAATTCCAGGTACTGAATTTGAAAACAAATCTTTAGAAGAGATTGTTTGTTCATCTGAAGGTGGCGTATTTAACAACGCTGCACAAATTTGGAACCACACTTTCTACTGGAACTGTCTATCTCCAAATGGCGGCGGCGAGCCAACAGGTGCTATCGCTGACGCTATTAACGCTAAATGGGGCTCTTTTGACGCGTTTAAAGATGCATTAAACGACAAAGCGGTTAATAACTTTGGTTCTAGCTGGACATGGTTAGTTAAACTAGCTGACGGTTCATTAGATATCGTAAACACGTCTAACGCAGCAACGCCGCTTACAGACGAAGGTGTTACACCAATCCTAACTGTGGATTTATGGGAACACGCTTACTACATTGATTACCGTAACGTTCGTCCTGATTACCTTAAAGGTTTTTGGGCGCTTGTTAACTGGGAATTCGCGAACGCTAACTTCGCTTAATTAGCTATTATACGCTGATTTAAAAAGACGCCTCGGCGTCTTTTTTTATGCCTTTATAAAATTCAAACCGCCTTTATACGCGCGAAATTGCTAATTTAGCCACATGATCTTTTTTCACTTAAATTTTTAATTTTATTGCACAAAAATATCAATCTCTGACTAAACTTTAAAAAGTAAGCACCTTTTTAAAGCGGGTTTCGGAGGTTATTATGACTATTTTTGAGCACTACCAAGCACGATACGAAGCAGCACAAGAAGAAGAATACAGCATTAGCGAATTTCTAGAAATTTGTAAAAATGATAAATCAGCTTATGCCAGCGCCCCTGAGCGTTTACTTATGGCAATAGGCGAGCCGCAAATGGTTGATACTGCAACCGATGCACGTTTAAGCCGGTTATTTTCTAATAGAGTGGTTGCACGCTACCCTGCCTTTGCAGACTTTTACGGCATGGAAGATGCCATAGAACAAATTGTCTCCTATCTAAAGCATGCGGCTCAAGGCCTAGAAGAATGCAAACAAGTCCTTTATTTACTCGGCCCTGTTGGGGGAGGTAAATCTTCAATTGCAGAAAAACTAAAATATTTAATGCAACAAGTGCCTATCTATTCAATTAAAGGCTCTCCGGTAAACGATCACCCGCTCAGTTTGTTTGACCCAGTAGAAGATGCCAGCGTTCTCGAAAAAGAATACGGTATTAAACCACGTTATTTAAAAACGATTATGTCGCCATGGGCTGGTAAACGATTAAAAGAATTTAACGGCGATATTAGTCAATTTAGAGTCGTCAAACGCTACCCCTCTATTTTAAATCAAATAGGTATAGCCAAAACCGAACCCGGTGATGAAAATAATCAAGATATTTCTGCATTGGTGGGCAAAGTAGATATTCGCCAGCTTGAGCACTTTGCTCAAAACGACCCCGATGCCTACGCTTACTCAGGCTCTTTATGTTTAGCAAACCAAGGTTTAATGGAGTTTGTAGAAATGTTTAAAGCCCCTATCAAGGTGCTGCATCCACTCCTTACCGCAACGCAAGAGGGTAACTACAACG
The DNA here is from genome assembly GCF_001400005.1 of Pseudoalteromonas sp. P1-30. NCBI lineage: Bacteria > Pseudomonadati > Pseudomonadota > Gammaproteobacteria > Alteromonadales > Pseudoalteromonadaceae > Pseudoalteromonas > Pseudoalteromonas sp. P1-30. The sequence goes on along the minus strand of NZ_LKBC01000006.1, from coordinate 90,684 downwards.
GTACCGAAGGTATTAGCGCTCTGCCCTTTAACGGCATGATTTTAGCCCACTCAAATGAGTCAGAATGGCAAACATTCAAAAATAATAAAAACAATGAAGCGTTTTTAGATCGTGTTTATATTGTAAAGGTCCCTTATTGCCTGCGCGTGACCGAAGAAATAAAAATTTACGACAAACTTATTCAACATAGTGAACTTGCCAGCGCACCGTGTGCACCAGGTACGCTTAAAGCGTTAGCGCAATTTACTACCTTATCTCGATTAAAGGAGCCTGAAAACTCTAGTATTTACTCAAAAATGCGGGTCTATGATGGTGAAACCCTAAAAGATACCGACCCTAAAGCAAAGTCTTACCAGGAGTATCGTGATTACGCAGGGGTAGATGAAGGCATGACCGGCATTTCCACTCGTTTTGCTTTTAAAATTTTGTCGCGCGTATTTAATTTTGATACCACCGAGGTTGCAGCTAATCCGGTGCATTTATTTTATGTTTTGGAGCAACAAATAGAGCGTGAACAATTTAGCGCCGAAGTGGAAGAGCGCTATTTAAGTTTTTTAAAAGGCTATTTAATTCCGCAATATGTTGAGTTTATTGGTAAAGAACTACAAACCGCATATTTAGAGTCATACTCTGAATATGGCCAAAATATTTTTGACCGCTATGTGATTTATGCTGATTTTTGGATACAAGATCAAGAATACAGAGACCCAGATACAGGACAATTATTTGACCGCGCCTCGTTAAATGCAGAACTTGAAAAAATAGAAAAACCCGCCGGCATTTCTAATCCCAAAGATTTTAGGAACGAAATAGTTAACTTTGTATTACGTGCACGCGCTCACAATAATGGTAAAAACCCGTTATGGACAAGCTACGAAAAACTACGCACAGTGATTGAGAAAAAAATGTTCTCAAATACTGAAGATCTACTCCCTGTTATTTCCTTTAATACAAAAACCTCCGCTGAGGATCAACAAAAACACGAGGACTTTGTTAACCGCATGGTTGAAAAAGGCTACACGCAAAAACAAGTGCGTTTACTTTCTGAGTGGTATTTACGGGTTAGAAAATCGCAGTAACCTTCATGTAGTTTAGGGGGAACAGTATGGCGCATTTTATAGATAGACGCTTAAATGGTAAAAACAAAAGCACGCTTAATCGTCAGCGCTTTATTAGGCGCTATAAAAAGCAAATAAAAGAAGCAGTGTCTGATGCGGTTAATAAACGCAGCGTTACCGACTCAAGTTCAGGAGAGAGTATATCTATCCCGCAACGAGATATTAGCGAGCCCATTTTTCACCAAGGTAAAGGGGGCGACAGAGAACAAATTCACCCTGGCAACGATCAATTTTCAACAGGTGACAAAATTGAGCGCCCTAAAGGCGGCCAAGGTGGTGGCGCAGGCGATGGCGATGCAAGTGATTCAGGCGAAGGCCAAGATGACTTTGTGTTTTCTATTTCTAAAGATGAATACCTTGATTTACTCTTTGAAGACCTAGAACTGCCCAACTTACAAGAAAACCAGCTAGATAAGCTTGTACAAATGAAAACTCATCGGGCTGGTTTTTGTAGCGATGGTATGCCCAGTAATATTGATATAGTACGCTCATTACAGGGCTCACTCGCCAGAAGAGTCGCCATGAGCGCGGGTAAAAAAAGGCGCCTAGCAGAGCTTGAAGGCCAACTTGCGATGGAGCGTGAGCAAGCCAACAGCGACCAAGCCATCATTGCGTTATTACAAGAGGAAATTGAGCAACTTAAACAGCAAATAAAAGCCGTACCATTTATTGATAATTACGACTTACGTTTTCGTAATTATGAAAAACGCCCCCACCCCACCAGCAAAGCCGTTATGTTTTGTATTATGGATGTATCAGGCTCAATGGATCAGGCCACAAAAGACATGGCAAAGCGTTTTTATATTTTGCTGTATCAATTTTTGACCCGAAGTTATAAAGACATTGAGGTGGTGTATATACGCCACCACACACAAGCTAAAGAGGTCGACGAACAAGAGTTTTTTTATTCTCAAGAAACTGGCGGCACTATTGTCTCCAGTGCCCTTAAATTAATGAACGAAATAATAAAAGAGCGCTATGATTCAGAGCAATGGAATATATACGCAGCGCAAGCATCTGATGGCGATAACTGGGCAGACGACACCCCACACTGCGGTGAAATATTACGCAATAAGCTACTTAATGCGGTACGCTACTTTGCCTATATAGAAATTACCACGCGTGCGCACCAAAGCTTATGGCGCGAATATCAAAACATCACCCAAACCCATAGCAACTTTGCAATACAACATATTCAAAGTGTTGAAGACATTTACCCTATGTTTAGGGAGCTATTTAAAAAAAATCGTCAACAACAAGGGGCTGCTTAGCCTAAGCGAGGTTTACTATGAGCACTGAACGAATTAGCGATGGCCCAGATTGGACCTTTGAGCTGCTTGAGCAATACCAAACTGAAATAGCCCGTGTTGCAGCGCATTACCGGTTAGACACTTACCCTAACCAAATTGAGGTAATAACAGCTGAGCAAATGATGGATGCTTATTCAAGCGTTGGCATGCCTATAGGCTACAGCCATTGGTCATATGGTAAAAAATTTATACAAACCGAACAAAATTATAAGCGTGGGCAAATGGGGCTGGCTTACGAAATTGTGATTAATTCAAACCCCTGTATTGCTTATTTAATGGAAGAAAACACACTCCCTATGCAGGCACTGGTTATGGCGCATGCCTGTTATGGCCATAACTCATTTTTTAAAGGAAACTACTTATTTAAAACATGGACTGACGCCGACTCCATCATAGATTACTTAGTGTTTGCTAAAAATTACATTAGCCGCTGCGAAGAAAAATACGGTATTACACAAGTAGAAAGCTTAATTGATTCGTGTCACGCATTGATGAATTACGGCGTAGATAGATATAAACGCCCGCAGCAAATTTCCCTTTTTGAAGAGCAAAAACGCCAAAAAGAGCGTGAAGACTACATGCAATCTCAAGTAAACGAGCTATGGCGCACTATCCCCGCTCAACAGCAAGAAGCTAAAAAGCAAGAGAGGCATTTTCCGCAAGAGCCGCAAGAAAACATTTTATACTTTATTGAGAAAAACGCGCCTTTATTAGAGTCTTGGCAGCGAGAAATAATACGTATTGTACGAAAGATATCGCAATATTTTTATCCGCAAAAACAAACCCAAGTGATGAACGAAGGCTGGGCCACCTTTTGGCACTACACCATTTTAAACCACTTATATGATGAAGGTAAATTAACCGACTCCTTTATGATGGAGTTTTTGCAAAGCCATACCAACGTGGTTTATCAGCCACCTTATAACAGCAATTACTATTCAGGTATAAACCCGTATGCATTGGGTTTTAATATGATGGTGGATATTCGCCGTATTTGCGAAAACCCAACAGATGAGGATAGACGCTGGTTTCCTGAATATGCAGGCACTAATTGGCTAGACACACTACATTTTGCGATGGAAAACTTTAAAGATGAAAGTTTCATAAGCCAATTTTTATCACCTAAGTTAATTCGTGATTTTAAGCTATTTACTATTGTCGATCACAGCCGTAATCCACATCTAGAGGTAGGCGCAATACATGATGATAGCGGTTATCAGGCTGTACGCGAAGCGCTTTCAGCGCAATATAATTTGAGTAATCACGAACCTAACATTCAAGTATATAATGTTGATGTTAGAGGCGATCGTTCTTTAACGTTGCGTTATGTTCCTCACAATAATATCCCCCTTGCTGACTCGCATAAAGAAGTGCTAAAACACCTTTACAGGTTATGGGGATTCAAGGTTCAATTAGAGCAAGAGACCAGTACAGGCGATGTGTCTACTCTTGGCCAATGCCCAGCAGATGATACTCGCCATACTACAGAGTAAATAAAACGGCTGATAAAAACGGCACTTTAACCAAGCCCTTGTTAAGGATTTACTGCCAAAGCTTGCAGCGCAATTAGGTGCATCCTTGGTTACTTTAATTTAGCAGTAATATTACCGCTGCCTTAATTTTAGCAGCGCATAAAAAAGACGCTTATGCGTCATTTTTTATATCCTCAAAATCGGTTACTCTGTTACGGCCATGCTCTTTTGAGTGATACAGGGCTTTGTCAGCGGCTTCAATCCACCGCTCATGTTTTGCAAAGTCAGGGCTATTTCCTGCAAAACCAACACTCACAGTCATCTCTATTTTTGTGTTTTTATAAACAAAAGGGTTGGCTTCTATTAACGCTCTTATGCGCTCGGCAAAAGTTGCTGCGCCTTGCTTGTCGGTATCGAGTAAAGTAACAACAAACTCCTCCCCACCATAACGCCCTGCTATATCGGTTTCGCGAAGCGTCGTTCGTAGCAGTTCTGAAAGGTGGCGTAGCGCTTCATCGCCACAACTATGGCCATGCTCATCATTAATTTTTTTAAAATGATCGATATCAAACATCAATAATGTGCTGCTGCCACCGCTGCGCTTAACACGTAAAAACTCTTGGTGCAGTGTGCTTTCCCAATGCCCACGGTTAAACAGTTGCGTTAAGCTGTCGGTTTGGCTTACTTGCTCTAAACGTTTATTTAAATCTTCTAATTCTTTTTTATTGACTGCCACATCGGTAACATCATAAATAATGATACAAATATGACTTACCTCACCCAGTGTGTTGGTAAGTGGAATAAAGGTCGCATTTTGGTACATGTAATCCGCTTTACCGGTAATGGGACGGTAGTTTTTAAAACGAAAAATGTAAGGTTGCTGCTCCCAGATAGTAAAAGAGCGGTTTTTAAGTACAAATACAGACTCTGACTTGCTTCTAAACCATTTTTCATCAATTGATGGGAATAAATCAAATAGGTCTTTGTCTTTTACAGCACTTGGCAATAGCCCAGAATGGTTTTCCATAAAGCCATTCCACACACACACTTTATAATTTCTATCCAGTACAACCAGGCCCACATCAACCGTGTTAAACATATCCATTAACCAATGGATCTCATTCATTTCTAAATCAGCGGCCATAACTTAGTCTTCTAATAGGTAAGCAACTTTGTATTTCAAAGTTTTAAGTGAATCTTCGGTAAATAACAGCATAAGATCGCAGTTAATATCGTGGTTTTCGATGCCGTAGCTTATTTCTATCGCTAAGGTTCTTTGCCAACGAGATTTATTTGATTTAACCAATTCAGATACATCGCGATGTTGGCCAAGTACAATGGGATGACCTTGGCTAAAAGACATATCTAACTGTTTAGAAAGCCCCGTTAAAATTGAGCCTATTAAAATATTACTAATATCCATAAGTAGCTCAAGCTCAACTTTGTCGTTCAGCTCACCGTCGTAATTCATCAGTGACGCAATTTCTTTAAAGCTTGAGTCGTTTAATAAAAGTAATGCCTCGCCCGATACGCCACCGCCAATAAAGCCTTGGCACACCCCTGATGTGGCAGCATTATTGTCAATTGACTGCAGCGCCATATCCAGTTCATTAACTTCAAGCACATTCACATTCGGAATTGGCAGCTCTACAAACACATTCAAAAGCCGTGCAAGCAAATCGCCTGCTTGGCCCATAGCGACATTTGTAAGCTCTTGGTATATATCGCGCACATCTGGGTCTACTTGTTCACCTAAAGAATGAGCAAGACGCTCGCGCATGGCTTTATCTTTAATGCCATGATGCTCGATAATATCGGCAAGTTTTTCAGGTGAGCAAGGTTTTTGGATAAAATCAATGGCGCCTAATTCAAGTACGCGTTGGTGCGCATTTGGCTGAATATCGCCAGATACAACCACGGTTAGGATATTAAGGCCTTGCTCTTTCATGGCCATAAGGACTTCGTAACCGTCCATTTCAGGCATGTTTAAATCAAGGAAAAGGATTTCGGGCTCGATTATTTTTAGTTTTTTGATGCAATCAACACCATCTTGAGCAAACTCTACTTTAATATCCCAGTCATCTGGTAAAGAGCGGGCTAGCTGGCGCCTCGCTAATTTTGAGTCGTCACATATTAATACGGATGTTGACATACTATCTCTCTATTATTTAACCCAATGTTGTCAATAGGCCTTATGACTTTATTAAAGATACTTTTTGTAACTACATGTTAATAAAAGTTCATGCAGTTTACAATTTATATATCACAGAACTTATTATTACTTTTACAGTGATATTTAATCGCTTGGTCAGTGATATTGAGTATAATACACTCAAACCTATTGCGTTAATTTAAAAGGAAATAACCTATGGTACGCTCTCTTATTTTTGCACTAAGCACACTGGCTTTAAGCTCAGTTGGGCACGCATCACAGTACCCAGAAAACACGCTTGATGCAGGTAAGGTCTCTGCTCAGGGTAAGCCTGTCACTTTGTTAGGTAAAGGTGTAAGTGTAGGTAATAATGCGCCAAATTTTAAAGTGGTTGATGGTGGTTTTGCCCCTGTAAATCTTAATGATTATAAAGGGCAAGCTGTATTAATCAGTGTGGTGCCAAGTTTAGATACTGGCATTTGTAGCTTACAAACCAAACATTTTAATGAAAAAGTAGCGACGCAATTTCCTGCTATCGCAATACTGACCATCAGTGCTGATTTACCTTTTGCTCAAAAACGCTTCTGTAATGCTGAAAACATCGACAAAGTAACAGCTCTTTCTGACTCTGTATGGCGAGACTTTGGCCAAAAATATGGCTTAATTATAAAAGATATGGGGCTACTAACTCGCGCTGTGCTTATTTTAGATAAAAGCCATACAGTGATATACAAACAGCTCGTGTCTAATTTATCTACCGAGCCAAACTACGACCCAGTAATAGAAAAGCTAAAAACGTTATAGGTAACAGGGCGTGTTGACCTTTGGTGGTTTAATTTTAAATTGTTAAAAGCTACTAAATACAAAAAAACCGCCCAAGGGCGGTTTTTTAATACCTAAGCTGTGTTTAGATTATATTAACCTAAAAGCTCTGCTAGTTGCTGGCTTACTGTTTCAACAGCTTGCGTACCATCAATTTTATGGTACTGCGTGTTACCTGCTTGCGCTTCAGCTTGGTAGTAATCAACCAATGGCATAGTTTGCTCATGGTAAATAGCTAAACGTTTACGAACTGTTTCTTCCGTGTCATCTGCACGAATAATAAGCTCTTCGCCTGTTTCATCGTCTTTACCTTCCACTTTTGGTGGGTTGTAAACAACGTGATAAACACGGCCAGAGCCAGGATGTACGCGACGTCCACCCATACGCTCAACAATTACTTCATCAGCAACGTCAAACTCAATAACGTGATCAACCACAACGCCATTTTCTTTCATTGCATCTGCTTGTGGAATGGTACGTGGGAAGCCATCAAGTAAAAAGCCTTGTTCGCAGTCTGGTTTAGCAATACGCTCTTTTACTAAACCAATGATGATATCGTCAGAAATTAACTGACCTGCATCCATTACTTTTTTCGCTTCTAAGCCAAGTGGTGTACCTTCTTTAATGGCTGCACGAAGCATATCACCGGTAGAAATTTGTGGAATACCGTATTTGTCCATTAAAAACTGAGCTTGAGTACCTTTACCAGCACCTGGCGCGCCCAAAAGAATAATGCGCATATCATTGTCCCCTAGTATGGATATTTATTTTAAAGCCTGAATTCTTCCACAAGCGCTGCAGATACTCAAGCAACTTATACTAATTGCCTACTTTAGAGCGGATAAAAAAAGGAAGCATACGCTTCCTTTATAATTATGGTTATATTTTAGGCTCTTTTAGCAATTAAAAGAGCCTGTTAGCCTTACTTATTTAAATCAAGCATTAACTTGTTTAAACGTGTTACGAACCCGGTAGGATCTTTTAATGTACCGCGTTCAGCAAGTAAAGCTTGGTCTAGTAATACATGAGACCACTGGGCAAACTTATCTTCGTCTTGCTCATCGTTTAAGTGCTTAACTAACTGATGCTCAGGGTTAAGCTCAAACACTGGCTTAGCCTCTGGTACAGGTTGCCCTACTGACTCCATAAGCTTTTGCATTTGCGAGCTCATGTCGTTCTCATCGCTAACCACACAGGCAGGAGAGTCTGTTAAGCGATGCGTAAAGCGTACTTCTTTAACTTCTTCACCTAGCGCTGTTTTAATGCGCTCAATTAAGCCTTCTACTTCTTTTTCAGACTCTTCTTGCGCTTTTTTCGTTTCTTCGTCATCAAGCTTACCTAAATCAAGGTCGCCACGTGTAATTGACTGGAATGATTTTTCGTTAAACTCAGTTAAGTGGCTCATCATCCACTCATCAACACGATCACTTAGTAATAATACTTCGATGCCTTTTTTGCGGAAGATTTCTAAGTGCGGCGAGTTTTTAGCCGCTGTAAACGAATCAGCAACTACGTAGTAAATTTTATCTTGCTCATCGTTCATACGCTCAATGTATTGCTCAAGCGATACATCTTGTGTTTCTGAGTCGGTATGCGTAGATGAGAAGCGTAACAATTTAGCAATGGCTTCTTTATTCGCTGTATCTTCTGCTGGGCCTTCTTTGATTACTTGGCCAAACTCGTTCCAAAATGTTTGGTAGTCTTCGGCTTTGTTTTTAGCCATGCGCTCTAGCATTTTTAAGATACGAGACGTACACCCTTTACGAATCGCTTGCGTTACTTTGTTATCTTGTAAAATTTCGCGCGATACATTTAGTGGTAAATCGTTTGAATCAAGCAAGCCTTTTACAAAGCGCAGGTAGCTTGGCATAAACTGCTCAGCGTCATCCATAATAAAGACACGTTGAACATACAGTTTTAAGCCACTTTGGCGCTCACGGTTCCATAAATCGAACGGCGCTTTTTTAGGGATATACAATAAGCTTGTGTACTCAGTTTTACCTTCTACTTTATTGTGCGCCCAGTTTAGCGGCTCTTCCCAATCATGGCTTACATGCTTGTAAAACTCTTTGTATTCTTCATCAGAAACCTCTGACTTATCACGTGTCCATAAAGCGGTTGCACGGTTAATGCTTTCCCATTCACCTGGAACTGCTGGGATTTTTTCGCCGTCTTCGCCTTCAGACTCAGGCACTTCTGCTTTATACATTTGTACAGGCGTAGAAATATGATCTGAGTATTTAGTAACGATGCTACGTAAACGGTATTCATCCGCGTATTCTTTTTCTTCTTCACGCAGGTGTAAAATGATATCCGTACCACGGCCTTCTTTTTCAATTTCTTGTAACGTGTACTCACCTTCACCTTGTGACTGCCACTCGTACGCTTGTGTTTCACCCGCTTTACGCGTGCGCACTGTCACTTCATCAGCCACAATAAAGGCTGAGTAAAAACCAACACCAAATTGACCAATTAATTGCGAGTCTTTACTTTGGTCACCGGTTAAGTTTTTGAAAAACTCAGCAGTACCCGACTTAGCAATAGTTCCTAAAGAGCTAATCACTTCTTCACGCGTCATACCAATACCATTGTCAGATATGGTAATTGTGTTCGCTTCTTTATCTGCGCTAATACGTACACGTAAATCGGCATCACCTTGGTAAAGGTCGCCATTTGAAAGCGCTAAAAAGCGTAGCTTATCGGCGGCATCTGATGCATTTGATACAAGCTCACGTAAAAATATTTCTTTATTCGAATATAACGAATGAATCATTAAGTTTAATAGTTGTTTTACTTCTGTTTGAAAGCCTAATGTTTCTTTTTGTGCTGCAGTCATTTATGTATCTCCAATTAGCAAAGTGTCTGCGTTATGCACTTAATATGGGGTGAGGTGGAGTAACTTCAAGGGAAAAATTTAAAAAAGCAGCTTTTGTGCTGACATAAATAAAAAGCCACATAAAAATGTGGCTTTTAGGGTTAAACTACGGTGTATTTTTAGCGTACTGGGCTTTTAAAGCGCTGACTTGTTCGTGTAAATAATTAGCACTTACCTGCTCAGCTTCAATTGGCTCTCCCACACTCACCGATACTAAAGACCATTTAAGGCGTGGTAGTTGCCACTTGGCTTTACGGCTAAACATACTGCCCCACAAGCCACCTAAGTGAACGGGCACAACAGGCACAGGTGTGCGCGCTATAATGCGCTCAATGCCCCGCCTAAACATGTCCATTTCGCCATTACTTGTTAGTTTTCCTTCAGGAAAAATACCAACTAACTCACCACCTTCAAGCGCTGCGGCAACCTCATCAAATGCTTTTGCAAACGCCTTTGGGTTGGCTTTTTCGCTATCAATTGGAATAGCTTTTGCCATTTTAAATAGCCAATGCAGGGCTTTTGAGTAATAAATGGGGGCAAACACCATAAAGCGTATAGGCCTAGGCGAAGTGGCTAAAATAAACATCCAATCTACAAAGCTTACATGGTTAGCTATAATAACGGCTGCGCCTTCACTTGGAATATTTTCATGCCCTTTTGTGCGCACGCGATACATGCATATGGCTAAAATATAGATAACAAAGCGCAAGAAAAATTCCGGCACCTTAGTGTAAATATAAATAGAGATAAGCAAATTAAGCGCCGCCAAAAGCAATAGTAACGACGAGATATGCCACTCTAAAACAGAGAGCGTTACAATACTTAATATGGCACTGCCAACCATAAAGAGCGCATTAAGCACATTATTAGCAGCTATCACCCGTGAACGACTTGCCTCCTCGGTACGCTGTTGAATAAGCGCATACAGCGGCACAGTATAAAAGCCGGATGCAATACCAATACCTGCCATCCAAACAAAATGCCATACCATGTCGCCTGTATTAAGCACTTGTTTAAGCGTTAATAAATTTTCAGAGGGCGCGATATATTGACTAATAGCCGGCTCTTGGCTTAATAAATACAAAAATAGCGTAATTAAAATAGCGCCAAAAGGTACAATGCCCAGCTCAATACGTGAGCGCGAGAGCTTTTCGCACAACAAAGACCCCACGGCAATGCTTAGCGAAAATACCACCAGCGCACTGGTTACAACGAGTTCATCGCCACCCATTACATGCTTAACGTAATTAGGTAATGCCGTTAAAATAACCGCGCCTATTAGCCAAAACCAGCTTATACCCAACACCGATTTACCAACCGATTCTGTTTGAGCATTAAGCGCTTTAAATACATTTTTAGTGGATGAAAAAATATTATAGGTAAAGTGCAAATTAGGATTATTGGCTTGGCTTATAGGAATAAAGCGGCTGCTGAAAAAGCCAAGTACCGCAAGTACCAGCACGGCAATACTAATAATTGTTGGACCTGTTGTTTGAGTAATGTAATAGGTGCCAAAAATAGTACCAATTAAAATAGCTACAAAAGTGGCAGACTCAACCAAGCCATTGGCTTTTGTTAATTCGTTAGGCGCCACATGCTGCGGTAATATTGAATACTTCAGCGGGCCAAAAAAAGTACTTTGTAAGCCCATAAAAAACACGGTAGTCAGCATTAGCCACACATACTGCGTAAAAATAGAGGCTGCGCCAATAACCATAATCGGTATTTCGCAAAATTTAACAAGCCGGATCAGCTTTGATTTTTCTGTTTTTTCAGCTAATTGCCCCGCCATTCCTGAAAATAAAAAAAACGGTAATATAAATAAGCCCGCTGCAAGGTTTGAATACAGCGCACCATCGCCAAGGGTTACAGCTTGAAACACTAACAATATAAGCACGGATTGCTTATACACATTATCATTCATAGCCGACAAAAACTGCGTTACAAATAGCGGTAAAAAGCGCTTACTGCTGAGTAAGCCGCCTTTATTGTCGTGTTTATTATTTTGCATAGTACTCCTTACTAATCAGATAAATTCCTGATGTTTTTATAGCAACTTGAGCGATATTTTTAAGGCGCGTGAGCCGTGCAACTATCACGTTATCTAGTTGTTGTTAGTCAATAATTTATAACACAACGTCGCCAAGTTTAACTCATTTATTAATTTAATATGATTACCGGCAAACTCACACACGTTATACGGTAATTAAATAGCAAACACAAAAAAGCCCACATATTTTACTATGTAGGCTTTTAAAACGATTTCAGATAGTTGTGTTAGTCCTGCATAACCGCTCGGCGGCCACTAAATGCATGCATTAACGTTGTGCCATCTACTAAATCAAGCTCGCCACCAACAGGTATACCATGCGCTATACGCGAGGCCCCTACTTTATATTTATGGCAAAGCTGGGCAATATAATGTGCAGTGGTTTCGCCCTCAACCGTAGGGTTGGTAGCTAAAATCACTTCGTTAATACCGCCGTGCGAGAGCTTTTGTTCAAGTATATCAAGGCCTATTTCTTTAGGGCCAATACCGTCAATTGGCGATAAATGCCCCATAAGTACAAAATATAAACCAAGGTATTGGCCTGTTTGCTCTATTGCCAACACATCGGTAGGCGATTCAACAACACACAGCACACCACTGTCTTGGCGTTTTGTACTTAAGCAAATATCACACTGCGCTTGCTCAGTAAAAGTGCGGCACGACTGACAATGCCCAACCGCGCCCATGGCTTTGGTCAATGCGTTACCAAGTTGAGTACCGCCTTTACGATCGCGCTCTAATAAATGAAACGCAATGCGCTGAGCCGACTTAGGACCAATACCCGGTTGGCAACGTAGCGCTTCTATAAGCTGCGTTAAACTATCTGAAAGTTGCATATTTGCTTAAAACGGCATTTTCATACCTGGTGGTAATTGCATACCGCCAGTTACTTTGCCCATACGCTCTTGCGTTTCGTCAGCAACGCGGCGAACAGCATCGTTACATGCTGCAGCAAGTAAATCTTCAATCATGTCTTTGTCGTCTTCCATAAGGCTTTCATCAAGCTCAACACGACGCACGTTATGATTACCAAGCATGGTTACTTTTACAAGGCCTGCGCCGGCTTCGCCAACAACTTCCATTGTCGCGATTTCGTCTTGGGCTTTTTGCATGCGCTCTTGCATTTGCTGCGCTTGCTTCATCATGTTACCCATTCCACCTTTAAACATAATTTTCTCTCTTTCTTTTAAACTCTAGTTGTCATGAAGATAAGGGCGATTGTATTTAATTACAATGCCTGAATACTGTTTTCGTCTATTTCGGCGCTAAATAGCTGCTGAAATTGTACTATGTTTTCATCAGATGTGATCACATCTATTGCTTGCTGGTGTCGCCCTGCATCTATTTTTTGCTGAATTAAATAAGGCGAGTCAATCACCCCTTTTGCAAAGTTAATACTCAGCGATACGTTATGCCCGTAAATGCTTGATAACGCCGCATCGAGCTTTTGCCTAAGCATGGGCGTATCTAAGTGTTTTTGCGATTCATCCACGTCAATATGTAAACTGTCGCCTTGCTTGGTAAAAATCGAGTGTAATGCAAATTGGCGCATTCGCCCACCAAGCCCCATACGCTTAATTAAATAAGCCCATTCATCTTGCTGATGCGCAAATTTAATCTCGCTAATTGGGCTTTGAAAATCATCAGGAACCGGTATAGCGGGCTCTTGCTCTATTACCTCAGGCTTTTTTTGCGGATTAATTTGCTCCAGCAGCTCAGGCGCTAAGTTTTCAGTAATTGTTTGATGCTTTTCTTTAAAATCAACCTTACGCGCTGGCTGGCTTTGCGTTACTGGCTCAGCTGGCGTTTGGCTCCCTGTTACTGGGAGCGTTGGCTTTTTTTCGCTATCGCCTTGCGCATGGTCATGCCATGGCGGTGAATCGTCTTGTGACTCACTCGCTTGCAGGCTTGTATTATGTGGCTTTGCTTCGCTGTTAGGCGTAGCTTGGGCAGGCGTTTTTGGTGTTTGCGCTTGCTCAGGGGTATTTACACTCCCCCCTGAAAGCCTGCCTGCCCCCGATATATTTCTATCCCGTAAAATTCGCGCAATTGCTGATTGTGCTTGAGCTTCTTGTTCACGCACACTGCTATCTTTAGCATCGGCGCTTTCAGGCGCGGGTTGTGTGTGTTGCGCTACAGGTGCAGGGTTATAACCTTGCTCTACCGCACTGCTCATAACATCATCAAATTGTGCAGCTAAGCTTTGCTCCATATTACTGTGTTGCAGATAAGCATCGTCTTCACTTTGGCGCTCAGCAGCATCGCCACTCTTAGCTATGTGCGCACTTTGCTGCACAGGGCTCGGTATATCGTTTTGCGGGCTTTGAGCCGCAGCTGATGCGCTGTTGCTGTTTTGCTCACTTGGCGAGCGTGTTAGCTGCTCTATGGGCGGTTGCTCTACTGGTTCATCACTTGTTTGGCTTTGCGCAGTGCTTTGGTTTTGGCTTTTCTCAACCATTACTTGCGGAGCAGGGATTTCGTCTTGCGAAGGTGTTTTATTTTTATTTAATATATCACGCAGCGCATCGGCACGGCCTTTACTACTGGTTGGCGCAGGCGTTGCAGCACTTGGTGTGTCACTAGGATCAGGAAGCGATTGAGCAGGCGTTGTACCTGCAGATTCAAATGCTAATAAACGCAGCATTATCATTTCAAAGCCTAAACGAGGCTCTGGCGCCCATTGTAAGTCTTTTTTACCGTTTAATAGTAACTGGTAATAAACCTGTATTTGTTGAGCCTGGGTGTGCTGTGCAACATGGCTAATATAATCGGCATTTTTATCATCAAGTTGCGCTGCTTGAGGGACAAGCTGAGTTAATTGAATAAGGTGAGTTAATGCAATTAAATCATCAAGTAGTGCAATATAGTTAGGATTACGGCTCGCTACTTGGGCTATTTCGTTCATCAGTGCGCCACCATCTTGTGCTAACAAAGCAGCAAGCAAACTTTGGCTGTAATGGGTGTCCATTAAACCAAGCATAGCTTGTACGGCTTGATTGTTTATGTCGCCGTTGGTTTGCGCAATAGCTTGATCTGTTAAGCTCAACGCGTCACGCATACTGCCATCGGCGGCTTTTGCAATAATACTTAGCGCATCTTTATCAAAGTTTAACGCCTCTTGAGTAAGGACATGCTCAAGCTGAGTTTTAATTTCGCTTTGCGAAAGTGCATTTAAGTTAAACTGTAAACAGCGCGATAAAATGGTAACAGGTAACTTTTGCGGATCGGTGGTTGCTAGTAAAAATTTCACATGCTCTGGCGGCTCTTCTAACGTTTTTAATAACGCGTTAAAGCTATGCTTAGAGAGCATGTGTACTTCATCTATTAGGTATACTTTGTAACGTCCACGCGTGGGTGCATATTGAACGTTATCAAGAATTTCACGAGTATCTTCTACTTTGGTGCGAGAAGCGGCATCGATTTCAAGTAAGTCAATGTATCGCCCTGCTTCTATATCAGTACAACTGCTACATTGCCCACATGGAGATGCCGATATCCCCTCATCACAATTTAAGCTTTTAGCAAAAATACGCGCAATGGTCGTTTTACCCACACCACGGGTTCCAGTGAATAAATAAGCGTGATGCAGTCTATTTTGCGTTAGCGCATTAACAAGCGCTTGCTTTACATGAGACTGGCCAACCAATTCATGAAAGGTTTGCGGACGCCATTTTCTCGCTAGAACCTGATAACTCATCAATTACTCGCCTTCAAACTCAACCAGTTTTAAGATTTTAATACCCATTTTTTCTATACGCTGCTCACCACCAAGCTCTGGTAATGAAACAACAAACGCTGCATCAGTGGCTGTGCCGCCTAATTTTGCAACTAGCTTTGCTGTGGCTTCAATTGTGCCACCGGTCGCTAATAAATCGTCAACTAATAATACTTTGTCGCCTGGGACAATAGCATCAACATGAAGCTCTAATGTGTCTTCACCGTATTCAAGTAGGTAATCTTGGCGAATCACTTCGCGTGGTAGCTTGCCTGGCTTACGAACAGGAATAAAAGGGATCCCTAATGCGTAAGATAGCGGTGCACCAAAAATAAAGCCGCGAGATTCTGTACCAATAATTTTTGTAAAGCCTTGGTTTTTATATTCGTTTATAAAAGCATCGATTGTTGCTTTAAAGGCTTCTGGATTTGCCATTAGTGTTGTTACATCACGAAACATAATGCCTGGTTTAGGATAGTCGGCAATGGTTGCGATACTGTTTTTAATAATAGCGGGTGTTACTTGAGTCATAAGTTTAATTGCTCAATAGTTTATATTTCAAAGCAGCTGATTATAACCTTAACTGACGTTAAAATGCGAGTTTGCTGTTATTAATACCAAGGTGGTTTGAAAATTATAAGGGTGGAGGAAGAAAAGAAGCTTAAGGCTGATATAAACAACAGCCTTAATAGAGCAAGGAGCTTTAAGTTAGGCTTGTGATCCAGCCTAAAATCGCATTTAAACAGCCAATACCTACAAAAACTGCTAAAAAAGCAATAAAGTAAGTAGCGTTAAACGGATCTTTAAAGTCTTTATCATCTGACATTGGTATAACCTTTTTTTAAGCACGACAAATAAGGCTGCCATGATAGACGAAGTAAAAACATCTATAAAGACCTTAATGTTGATTTTTTGTCACGATAATACCGCGCTCGCACATTGCATTAAGCGTACTTAACGCACCTTGCGCAATTTGTTGTTCGCTAAAATTAGGCGCGTGGACTAAAACCTGCTGGCATACACTCTCAAAGTCAATGCCCGCATTAGATTCTATTATTGAAAGTAACAAGGCGGTCATTGCATTTGTAGCTAAAAACTGTACGTCGTCGTTATCATCTCTGTATACAACAAAGTAATTTGGCTGCTCAGATGGCGTGCTGGGTTTATACTCTGTGCTGATATTTTGCACCGCATACTGGTAGCTTAAATTACGCGCTACACTCGATAAGTAAAGTGCAGAACTGGTCAGTTCAGTGCTTTTTAAGCGTTGCTCGTTGGTATCTTCATTAGCCACGGAAACATCAAGCTCTATCCACTCATAATGTGCCAGCTCAAGCATAAATGCATAATCGTACTCTTGCAGGGTATAGCTGCTCGATAAGTAATTAATAAATTCCCCCGCTATGTCTAAAAAGTAAGGCGACTTACAGTCATGCTCACTAAAAAATGCCCTTATTAATTTTTGCCATTGCTGCTGTGTATATAAAGTTTTAAGCACCGGAAAACCAGATGAGATGAACCCTGCAATATTATTAAAAAATAAGTCACGGTAAATCGCCATGCGTCTATCTTCAATATCGTTAGGCTTTGGGTTATGCTCAGGCTCACGTATGTGCGCCATAAACTCATTTTGGCTGTCAATAAAGCTCATATTTCTTCCTTTATGCTAATTGCTGAGTAGGCGATGCGCATAACTGCTTATTTTGTAAATCGTGAATAATATCAAGCTCTTTTGTTAGTGTATTTATACTTGGAATATTAAAATCACGCTCTAATAAGGTAGGAAACACCCCATGCGCTTGGTACGCTTTATCAAGCAAGTCCCATACGGGGTCAATAACATCAGCGCCGTGGGTATCAACAATTAAATCATCGGCTTCATTGTAGTGCCCAGCTACGTGCCCGTATGCAATGCGTTTTGAAGGTAACCCTAATAAAAACGCTTCGGCGTTGTAACCATGATTAATGGAATTAACATAAATATTATTTACATCAAGGAGTAGCTTACAATCGGCTTGCTCTAAAATCGTGTTTGTAAATTCAAGCTCAGATAACTGCTGGCCAGGCGCCGCATAATAAGAGACATTTTCGATGGCTATTTGGCGCTCTAAAATATCTTGCACTTGTTTGATGCGAGGTACAACGTGTGCAATGGCATCTTCAGTAAAAGGGATTGGCATTAAATCGTACATATGCCCTTTTCCAGAGCAGTAACTTAGGTGCTCACTGAATAGTTTAATGTTGTGCTGATCAAAAAACGTTTTTAGCGATTTAACAAATTCAATATCAAGAGGTTCAGGCGAGCCGATAGAAAGCGATAAACCATGGCAAACAAAATTATTGGCGTCAGTTAAGGTTTTAAATTGTTTTTTAAAGCGGCCTCCCAGCTTAAGCCAGTTTTCAGGCGCTACTTCCATAAAATCAATTTGCTTTGGTGTATGCGCTAGTAATTCATCAAGCATCTCTCGACGAAGACCTAAGCCCACCATCCCAAATGCTGAGTTTTGTGTTGCTCTCATCATTATCTCCTAAAACAAAAAGGGCCTTTTGGCCCTTCTAGCATAACGTATATCTGAGTAAATCAGGTACTTAAATCAGCCTGTTATTGGCCGCCACATTTGCCTTCGCCGCATTTACCTTCTTTTTTACCTTTTGCGTCGCACTTACCTTCTTTTTTACCTTTTGCGTCGCCGCCACATTTGCCTTCACCGCACTTACCTTCTGCCGCATCAAGCTGGTATCCGGTTACTAACTGTTGAAATTCAAATGGGTTTGCTTGTGCATCTGCAGAGGCAAAACTTGCAGAGCCAACAACTACTGCACCTAAGGTTAACGCGATTGAGTTTTTCTTTACTGTATTCATTGTATGACTCTCTTATATAAGTGTGTATTAAGATAACGCAAACTAATTATTGTCAATTATGCGTTGCTTGTATAATTAAATAGACCCGCTATCAAATAAAAACTTTCATTTATTTTCATTTTTTTTACTTTTAAATTTATACATACAAATATGGGCAGTAATTTAAGTTTTATCAAACCATACTTTGCAGGTACACTACGCACCCGTTTTTTCAATAAAAATACTCTATGAAACTTGTTTTAGCGCCTATGGAAGGTGTTGTTGATTTTAAAATGCGCCAACTTCTTACCAATATTGGTGGCTTTGACCTATGCGTAACAGAATTTGTTAGAGTAATTGATAAATGTTTACCGGCTAAAGTTTTTCATCGCTATTGTCCTGAGCTCAATAATAACGGTTTAACCAAAGCCGGTACTCCTGTGCGCGTACAGTTACTAGGGCAAGTGGCCGACGTATTAGCAGAAAATGCGGTTAGAGCTATCGAATTAGGCTCCCACGGTATAGATCTTAATTTTGGCTGCCCTGCAAAAACGGTAAATAAAAGCCGCGGGGGCGCTGTACTGCTAAAAGACCCTGACCATATGTATGACATAATCAAAGCAGTAAGGGATGCGGTAGATAGTAAACATCAAGTAAGCGCTAAAATACGCTTGGGCTTTGATGATGATAGCAATAGCCAAGAAATTGTAGATGCCGTTGTAAGCGCAGGTGCAGATAGTATTGCAATCCATGCCCGTACTAAGCGTGATGGTTATAACCCACCTGCATACTGGGAAAAAATCCCCCCGCTAATAAAAGGTAAAAACATAGCCGTGGTTGCCAATGGTGAAATTTGGCAAGTGGAAGATGCTCTACTTTGCCAAACCCGAAGCCAGTGTAGCGATTTAATGCTAGGGCGCGGTGCGCTCTCTCACCCTGATTTAGCAAAAAAAATTAAAGCTCATGTTAATAATGAACAATATAATGGCCTAGAGTGGGAACATATAATTTATCATTTGATTCACTCTGCTATTCATCAAGACCCCACACAAGATGAAAAATATTTTGCCTCTCGTACTAAACAATGGCTGGGTTATCTAAAACGCCAATACCCACAAGCTAATGCACTATTTGATGAAATAAGACGTCTTAAAGTAAAAGGTGATGTAGCACAGGTTTTAAAAAAATACGCTAAGTCTCCGCAACTTGATTCAAATCATAGCGTATAAGCAGCGCAGCTCAGATAATACCGGTATAACGAAACGCTAAATGAAGGTTATACCAATATGCTTTATCAGCAACAACTGCACAGTGAAATAGCACACGTTAAATCAGTAATATTAGCGATGCTGAGCCAATCTGCACACCCTGCCCATCTTAAGCTACGTGACGTTATATTAACTAGCCAGCATAACGAATGGCTTGACACGGCCACCTACCACTTAGGTCCTGAATATCAAACTTTAGTTAATAGGCTGACAGAATTAGAAGCGGCAATAAGCCAAATTGATATTGGTCAATACGGCTATTGCTGCGATTGTGAAGAAGCAATTTCTGAGCGGTTACTTAAAAAAGACCCTGCAACACAGCGTTGTGAAATGTGCGCTAAGCGCACATAAGCGTTTAAAGTGTTAATAGTTGCTCGGCAAAACTAAAAGCGTGGCCTGGGTAAAGCACACTATCTTCAACTAAATACTGCGCATCGCGCTGTGAAATAGCTAAACGTTTTACTAAGTTCACTTTTGCCTGAGATAAGGTCCATGCATGGTAGTGTATGCCCACATCGGTTTCCATTAGCGCAAGCATTAGCCTTTTATCTTCTGGGCTTAGTTGGCTGTTTTTAGCCATAGCTGGCAACAGCATGTAATCAGTTTGCCAATCAATCCCTTTTACTTTTGGTGCCTTGCTTAAATATTGGCTAATAAACGAAGTATTATGATGCTCGTTATAGTTCAAATTAGGTGCAGTGTGCGAGTCGATTTGAAGATGCTGATTGATAGTATCAACCCATTGCAAAGGCGACTTAACTGCCCCACTGAAGTAATTTAGTTTACTTTGATACCATTCACTGCCATTAGCAAGTCCACGTAAGCCAATGCTTCCCCTTGGTTTGTATTGGGCCAAGTAATCATTAAACTCTGCAATCTGGGCTTTTAAATCGTTTGCGCTAGATTGTTTTAATAGTGACGTTTGTAAGTAACCCTGCAGGAGGTTTAATTCAATCTTGTTTAATCTCAAATTGCTTTGCAGCGCACTATCTAATTGATCTTGAGTGAACTTAAGCCACTCAATTACCTCGTTAGCCTTAGTACTTTGCATTTGCGCTGATAATAAGTTCTCTAACACATTGACCTGTGCAGGCCAGCTGAAAAAGCGCTCAGGAAAACGCTCAGCAATAATTAAGTAATTTAGCTGCTGTGTTTGCGCGTTTGAAAGAGTCATTGTTTGTAGCCGCTGATACATCTGATGACGAAGCGATAAATACGCTGAGGAAAAAGGCAATGCTTGTTCAGTGGATACACTTTCAGTGCCCACAGGCTTTAGCGCCGTGTTTAAATTTTTAATACTCTGCTGCGCAGCATCATAAGATTCAAAAGGCAGTGGTTGTTTTGAACAAGCAACCAAAAACAGACTAAATAGGACAGACAAAAGATGCGTTTTATTCATTATAAATTCCAATAAAAAAAGCCCCAAAGGGGCTTTTTATATAATTGCTAAAACAAATTAAAGTTAAATTTTAACACCGTTGCGAGCGGCTTTATCTTTAATAAATGTAGACCAACCTTTAGCAAACTTACGTGTGCGTGGGTCGTCCATTGCTTTAGTAATAGCAGCATAAGCTTGCTTGTATTTAGCTTGGTAGTAGTACGCTTCAGCTAAATCTGAATAAATGGTGCCTTTTTTGTCAGAGCCAAGCTCTAACGCTTTGTTCAAACGAACAACAGCAGCACTAAAGTTCTCAGATTGTAAAAGTAACGATCCTGCTTTGCGGTAAAGCTCTGCATCGTCGTCAAATTTAGCAGCTTCTTCGTAGTACTTAGCAGCTTTTTCGATGTCTTTAGAACGGTGGTAGTTACTAGCAATTGCGTTAACATTTTGCTTAGTACGCTTAACTTTGTCTTCTTTAATCGCATTTTCAAGGGTTTTAGCCGCTTTAAATGGAATTTCGTTTAAAGAATAAAAGTTAGAAAGTACTTTGTAATCTACTTCCGCTTCAAAATAGCCATTTTTGAATGCTACTTCCATGGTCGCTAGACCTTTAGAGTAGTCTTCGGTTTGTAGGTAGTATTTACCTAAACTAACCCAGGCTTTTTTGTCATCTGGCCAAACACGTACAATCTCTTCACCAATTTTCACCATGTTGGCGTAATCTTTAAGTTCAAAGTAAGAACCTAATTTTAATTGGTAAGGGGCCTTGTTAGGCTCCTTTTGTAAAGAGATTGCCTTGTCGGCAGGTTTAAAAACATCACGAAACTGACCTAACTGATAGTTAGCTTGCGCAATACGAGTATAAACTTTAGGGTCTTCTTCGCCGGTGAAGTCCATCCAAGCTGTATAAGCTTTTTTGGCTTCTTGGAACTTTTCAGTACCTGCGTATAAATCACCCAATAGCTTTAAAGTTTGCTCGTGATCTGCGAAGTTTAAAATATCAGGGGCAACAGCTTGTCTAGAGTATTTAATCGCTTCATCGTACTTCTCTTTTTGCGCGTACATGCTACCTAAGTAACGATTTACAGTCGCTTTATCGAAGTCGTTAGATGCGTCAATCTCTTTTAACAAGGCAATTGCTTCATCAATTTTGTCTTCATTGTACAAGTCAAACGCTTTAATTACCTTTTTACCAGTACGCTCGCCCATGATTTTAGTCTTGGCTTTTTTACGCTCTTCAATTTTAGCGTAATCCGGCGCTGCTAATACAGGTGCAGTTATAGCTGCACCTGACACAGACATAAGAATTGCAAGAGCAGTTACTTTAGATAAATTTCTCATTACTCGCCTCCTTAGCCTTGGTTAAGTTTAAAGTCTAGTTGAACTTGTAAACCAACTTGTTTTTGTGGTTTACCGTCAATAATTTTAGGACGGTATTTCCACTTGCGTAATGCACGTTTAGCTTCACGGTCAAAGATACGTTTTGGTTCTGCGTCAATAACTTGAACGTCAGTCACGCCACCTAACTCATCAATTGTGAACGAAAGTTGTACCCAACCTTCTTTACCATCACGCGCTGCTTGCGTTGGATATTTTGGTTCAATACGAACGATAGGTGTCGCATCACCATCTCGTCCAAATGCACCTGGACCACTTAGTCCACCAGCCGAACTTCCTACATCAATGCTACCCATGTTAAATGACATAGCACCAGGGTTAGGATTGTTATTCTCCGGCTGTGGCGGCTGCGGTTTAGGCGGCTGCTTTGGCGGTGGCGGAGGCGGAGGCGGAACACGCTTCCTCTCCTGCACCTTAGATTCAGGCGGATTCGTCATTATTTCGACTATGATCTGCTCTTTTTGTTCAGTATTACGGTCAGCCCCACCAGAGATGAGGTAAGCCATGAAGTAGAACAAGCCGAAAGTAACTGCCCCACCTGCAATCAGTGAAAACAGAAAACGAATCATTACTGATCTCCAGCTATTGAAATTCTCAGGTTGTCACCTGTCGCTTTGATCTGGTCCATAACTTTAACCACTACGCCGTGCTTTGCTTCTTTATCAGCTTGCAAAATCACAACATCAGTAGGTTGTTCTGCTAATAAACTTTCGATTTTTGCTGAAACACGTTCAACATCAACTTGCTGTTTATCAATCCAGATAGCACCATCACTGCGAATAGCAACAAAAATGTTAGCATTTTTTTGCTTCGTAGCTTGGGCCGCTTTAGGTTTATTGACCTCGATACCAGCCTCTTTAACGAACGATGTAGTTACGATAAAGAAAATAAGCATGATAAATACGATGTCAAGCATTGGCGTCATATCTACCGCTGCTTCTTCTTCTTCACGAAAACGTTGTTTACGTGCCATATTTAATTCTCTCTCTAGTGATGAGGCATGCTATCTACAAGTTTGGCTTTCACCATTCTCGCTCTTGCCTCAAGGCGTGAGCTAAAGAAAACTCCAGATAGTGCCGCAACCATTCCAGCCATTGTTGGGATTGTTGCCATTGAAATACCTGATGCCATTAAACGTGCATTACCAGTACCTTGGGTTGCCATGGTTTCGAAAACCGCGATCATACCCGTTACAGTTCCAAGTAAGCCTATTAAAGGACAAACAGCTACTAATGTTTTAATCAACAACATACGCTGATCTAATTTTTCAGACGCTTCAGAAATCCATGCTTCACGGATTCTGTGTGCGTACCAAGACGTAGTGTCTTGGCGGGCATCCCACTTTGCTACAATATCCTTCGTTAAACGAGGAAATTCAGCAAGTAGGAACCAATAGCGCTCAATCATTAAAACCCACATAAGAAAGAGTGCTATCGCGACCACGTATAATACCTGGCCGCCTGTGCCAACAAAATCCCTGATAGATTCCCATATCTCCATCAGGACTAGCATTAGGCTTTCTCCTTCTCCGCGTGAGTAGCAACGATACCCGCGCTTTGCTCATCAAGGATATGTAATACTGACTTACTACGACCTGCAACAATTGAATGAAGTAGGATAAGTGGTAGTGCAGCAATTAGACCTAGCGCTGTAGTTACAAGAGCTAGAGAGATGTTACCAGCCATGATCTTCGGATCGCCCGTACCGAACAATGTGATTGTTTGGAACGTTAAGATCATACCGATTACTGTACCTAGTAGACCAAGTAACGGTGCGATTGCAGCAAGAATCTTGATGATGTTGATGCCAGCTTCAACACGTGGCGTTTCACGTAAGATAGCTTCATCAAGTTTAAGCTCAAGGTTTTCAACGTCTTGGCTCTTGTTGTCATGGTACACTTTAAGAATACGACCCAGTGGGTTGTTTGTATTCGGTGTAGACAAGTTTTTAAGCTGAGACTTGATCTTAGAAGTAGTAAGCGCTAAGTCAACGAAACGTACTAAGAAGATTAGTAGACCAACAGCTAATAAAACTGTGATGATGTAACCAACTTCAGCACCTTGCTCGTAGTATTCCATAAGCGTTTTCTTCTGCGTGTTGATACGTAAGATTGCACCACGAGTCGGGTCAATGTATACGCCAGCGTAATTGTCAGAAGAAGTACCTTCAAGAGCAGAGATACCATCTAAAATGTAGCTATCAGGTTGTTTACCTAAAGGCTGAATAGATTTTGTCTCTGGCGAGTAGATTAAGTAACCTTCGTCAGTAACTAAGTTAAAGTTACCGATACGTGTTACTTGCTTAACTGTAGAGTTACCGTCAAGACCTGACACTTCAGTTTCAAAAGTAGAAACTTTTGCTGACTCAGTCATTTCTGTTTGAAGTGCAATCCAAAGTTCTTCAAGTTCACGAACTGTTGGAAGTTCTTTAGCTGCTGCTAATGAACGAAGTACTTCTGCACGGCCTGGCTTTTCAGCACTTACTAGTGAAGCTTCGATAGAACCGATAGCGTCTTGCGCTGCACGACGTACAACACCAAACATTTCACCAAGAGTACCTTGTGCGTTTTGAAGCGCTTGCTCTTTTTCAGCTAATGTATTTTCGTTTTGTGCATATTGCTTAGCTAAGCTGTCACCGCGTGCTTTTTCAGACGCTAATTGGCTTTTTGCTTTGTTAAGTAATGCTTGCTTGTCAGCACGTTCTGATAAGAACTCTTGCTCACGTTGCTTATTGATTTTACCTTCAGAGATACGTTCTTGCTTTACTTGCTCAAGAATTTTATCTAAAGCATCAGTATTTGCATGTGCATTAAGCGCGGTACCTGCAGAAACAGATAGTACTGCTGCAACAGCAAAACCTTTAAATAGTTTCTTCATTATTCGATTACTCCGCGCCAAAGATTGGTAGTTTAACAAGTTCTAGTGTCGCTTGCTTACGCGCCATACGAATCACTTCTTTAACTGGTTTTAGGTATTCTTCACCTAATTCTTTCCACTCTTTAGTGTTGTTGTCCCACACCCAAGCGTGTTTTAAGTCAAAAGATTGTGCTACGTAAGTGATACGACCTAAACGACCGATATCAACGTTAATGTTTTTACCATCAACTTCTAAAGTACCTTGAGAAGCGGTTACAGCCGAGCTGTAAGCAGTTTCAACTGTGTATGCTTCAAGAACTTGGCGGAATTTCTCAGACGTCGTTACAGACGCAGAAGCCATGATTTCACGAAGTCTTTCTACACGAGCTAGACGAGAATCAAGATTGAACGGAACGTCCGCTTTGATGAATTGCTCAAGCGTATCGATCATGCGATACATCAAAGGCACAACGTTTTGTTTAGTGTTGTCGATAGTAGCGATTTGACGGTCAAACGATTCGATTGACGCATTTTGGTCAGCGACCAAACGTGCTACGTGATCGTTGTACACTTTCATAAGTTCAGTCTCATCAACAATACTACGGTACTCAGCGATTAGCTCTTGAGTTTGACCGTATACGTTGTCAATTTTAGTTTGAGACTTAACAGCAGCCTTTTGAATTTGCTGACCTGCTTTTTGCACGTCATTCAAAGGATCTGCAATCACATTGCTGCTTGCAAATGCAAAAGCGCCAACCAACGCAGATGCTACAAGACTCTTTCTGATTTTAACAGACATAGTTCCCAACCAATTAAGTAATGTTACTTTTATAATTTAATTATCAACCTTATTAAGGATGACAACCCTGATATCTTTTAATAGATATCAACCCTCCAATAATGCTAAATGCAATACGCCCTGTCAACTTGATGTTAGCTATTCTAAGTAAATAAATACCTTGAAAAAGCTAAAACTAAAGTATTACAAAAAATACTGTTAACATAAATGCAACCAGCATTAAGGCGTTTTAGCATTATATAGCCCCTTTAAAATTAAACACTAGTTAAAAATTAGACACTTACATGAAACAAAAATGCAACATCTAAACAAAACTGAATTGCACCTTAAAAAAA
This sequence comes from Pseudoalteromonas sp. P1-30, assembly GCF_001400005.1. Lineage (NCBI taxonomy): Bacteria > Pseudomonadati > Pseudomonadota > Gammaproteobacteria > Alteromonadales > Pseudoalteromonadaceae > Pseudoalteromonas > Pseudoalteromonas sp. P1-30. The sequence goes on along the minus strand of NZ_LKBC01000006.1, from coordinate 64,292 downwards.
AACAAAAATAATAAAAATGTGACAATTTGATGAACTAGATTTGGTTAAATTAGGCTAAAAACACATCTTAACTTACAAATCCTGCGCTTCATCGTATAAAAATACAACAATTCGAAAGTGGTTTTGAGATGATGTATAAATATTACTGCATTTAAGTTAATGGCTTTAACTTTGCTAAGCCCAAGTTAAGCCTTATTAAAGCCAGTAAAACACTCAGTTAATTACACGGTTTTTTAATACACACTATGCGTGTGGTAAATGTATTGTTTAACCTTGGTGAAAGTATGCAGATTATGAGCTGTTAGTGTATTGAAGTGGCGTTGCTATTAAATAGGGTTTTTAACTATTTAAATGGCAAATATGTTAAACGTGTTTGAAGCTATAGCGAGAAGTAAATTTTAACGTTTGACTGTATTAGGGAGTGAACAAACAATATTAGAGAGTATAAAAACAATGAGGAAGATTTTGAGGAATTATGGTGAAACAGAAAACTGCTTCACCAAGATGAACTAAGGTTCACATAATTAAAATTATGCTACTTCTACGTTCTCAGCTTCAGGGCCTTTTTGACCTTGTTTGATGCTGAAAGTCACTGCTTGACCTTCGCTAAGAGTGCGAAAACCAGAACCAGTGATTGCGCTGAAATGTACAAACACGTCAGGACCATTTTCTTGTTCAATGAAACCAAAGCCTTTAGCTTCGTTGAAAAATTTTACTTTACCAGTAACCGACATACTAAATTTTCCTGTAAGTCAATAATTAAAATTCAGCCATATTATTATGGCTATATCCTCCCTGAGTCAGTGCCCAAAATTCTGGAGGTATAGTACAGGAACAAGTTTTAACCTAACCGGTAACCTTAAACGCAGCACAATATCCGTAAATTCAATACGCAAAAACTCAAAGCAAGTTAAGGTTAACACATTAATTTTTTTTTGGCTCTATTAATTAAGATTTATTTACTCAGAACAAAAATAAATAAAGCATTATATGTAAGTGGTTATTTTTAAAGCTAAAATTGAACAAAAAACGGTAGCTTTTTTGCTCGTAATTGTAACAATTCATGTATAACAGCTTAGCTTAACAAATAAAGTACCTCGTAAAGAGCGTTAAAACTCGCGTGAAGGTTGAATTTCAAGCAAATAAAAAGCCGTACAGCAAGCTATACGGCTTTAATACAATGCTAATTTAATACACTTTACTTAACCTGCCAGTCAATCGTAGCTTCTGCTTTAATAGGCACAACTTGTGAGTCACCAAGCGTGTAACTTGCGGGAACTTGCCAAGGGCTTTTCTCTAGGGTAATTGTATCGGTGTTACGGGCAAGTCCGTAAAAGTCAGGCCCAAAATGGCTTGCAAAGCCCTCTAGTTTGTCCAGTGCGCCTGCCTCTTCAAAGGCTTCGGCGTAAAGTTCAATCGCAGCATGTGCTGTATAGGCGCCAGCACAACCGCATGCCGCTTCCTTTTTATCTTTATAATGTGGTGCTGAGTCAGTCCCTAAAAAGAACTTTTTATTTCCACTTATAGCTGCCGCCATTAATGCTTGTTGATGAATATTGCGCTTTAAAATAGGTAAACAGTAATAATGCGGACGTATGCCACCAGCTAACATGTGATTACGGTTATACAATAAGTGATGCGCGGTAATAGTTGCCGCCACATTTTGCGGCGCGGCTGTTACAAAATCAACGGCGTCTTTTGTCGTAATGTGTTCAAGCACTATTTTCAGATTTGGAAAATCAGCGACAACATCGCCTAAAATCGTCTCTAAAAATACTTTTTCACGGTCAAAAATATCTATTGATGGATCAGTCACTTCACCGTGCACTAATAACAGCATGCCCACGTCTTGCATCGCTTCTAATACAGGGTAAATATTCTTTACTGATGTAACCCCAGAGTCTGAGTTAGTGGTTGCCCCTGCTGGGTACAACTTAGCAGCAACAATTTTACCCGTTGCTTTGGCTTTTTTAATTTCTTCAGGTGTGGTTTTATCGGTTAGGTAAAGCACCATTAAGGGTTCAAAGTTGCCCTGCGGCCCCGCTGCCATAATTCGCTCTCGATAAGCTAGCGCTAAATCAGTGCTCGTTGCTGGCGGTACAAGGTTTGGCATTATGATGGCGCGGCCCATGTAGCGGCTAATATCGCGTACTGTATCTTTGAGTTGCTCACCATCACGTAAATGGACATGCCAATCATCAGGACGAGTTATGGTTAATGTGTTTTTTGAATCGGTATTAATGCTCATTACTTTTTTCCACGGCTGAATTTATCCGATCATAGGCATATGGAAAGATCTAGTAAAGTGTTATCTAAACTATTCCCCTTTATGAGTGCTGCAAAATACTATTGGGTTTAAGTTTAACGACGATTACACCCGTTTAAGCGTTTTATTTTGAACATGCTTTAAATTTGGGTTAACTTATCGGTGCTAATACAAATAAAAAGAATAAAATTACCCTATGTCGAATCATATCGATACCTATAAAGCGCTCGAAGTTAAAACTGAACAGCTGAGCATAATAAATCAGTTTTCCTCAAGCTTATTACAACTCGATACCCTAGAAGAGTTATTTGAGTATGTAACCACTCAAGTAGTAAACCGCCTTGGGTTTGTTGATTGTGTTATTTACCTGGCTGATGAAACACGTTTACAGCTAAATCAAGTCGCTTCTATGGGCATAACCCACGCCAGAGACGAATACCAAGCAGAGCGTAAAATTATTGGCTTTAACGAAGGTATAACCGGTTATGTCGCCCGTACAGGCACAGCTATTATTATTGGCGATGTAACACAAGACCCTCGCTACATTGCTGATGAGCGCCCTGCTCAATCAGAGTTATGTGTGCCACTTATATACAAGGATCATGTTTTAGGGGTTATTGATTGTGAACATCCAATAAAAAACTACTTCACAAACGCCCATCTAGAAATATTAACCACGGTTGCGCATTTATTAAGTGCTAAGCTAAACCAAGTAAACACGGTCAATAGCTTAACGCACACAGTAAAACAGTTAAATGATGCACAAAAGCTTGAAAACAGCTTACTGCAAATCGCTAATTTAACGTATAAAGCCAGTAACCTAGATACCTTTTTTGAAGCTCTTCACAGCATAATAAATAGCTTACTTCCTGCAGATAACTTTTTTATTGCCCTTTACGATAAGCAAGTAGACATACTCGATTTGGTTTACATCGTTGAAGAAGGCATTCAAACGCACGCCCACAAAAAAATATCAAAAGAGCAATTAAAAGACACAGCTTCGTATTACCTACTGAAATCAGACCGTGTACTGCTATTAAATCAAAATGATTATCAGCAACATATAAATAACGGCGACTTTAAACTTGTTGGCCGTCTTTCTGAATCCTGGCTAGGTGTGCCTTTTAAAGCAAATGATAGAATAAGCGGTGTAATTGTTGTTCAAAGTTACGATAAAAAGCTGCATTACAACGAACACGACAGCGCCCTTTTAACCTACGTAAGTAGGCAAATTAGTATGGCCATAGATAGGCAGCTTGCAAGGCAAGAGCTTGAACACAAAGCATTGCATGATGAGCTAACAGGCCTAGCTAATCGCTCGTTACTTATTGAGCGTATTAAACATGCAATTTTGCGTTTATCGCGTGTTAAAAAAGGCACGAGCCATGCCTTGCTTTATTTAGATTTTGATCGATTTAAAAGTATCAATGATTCGCTTGGCCATGAGGTTGGCGACCATTTTTTAATTAAAATTTGTGAGCTCATAAAAGGCACCGTCAGAAACACTGATACGTTTGCACGCCTTGGTGGCGACGAATTTGCTATTTTTATGGAAAACATCACACACCGAAACCAGGTTAGCGAAGCGCTAAAACGAATAAACACAGCCCTTGCTAAGCCACTTAATGTGGATAGTCATTTATTGCAAGCATCAACCAGCATTGGCATCGCCTTTAGTGAAAGCAGCGACGATAAAGCCTATTTGTTGTTACAACAAGCCGATGCCGCCATGTACGAAGCTAAATCAAGCGGGCGTGGCCAAGTTAAGTTTTTTAATAACACCATGCGTAAAAAGCTCAAAACACATGCCGATATAGAAAACGACTTACAACACGGCATTGAACACAACGAATTTGAGCTTTATTTTCAACCTATTTTTACTATAGCGACAAGCGAAGTTGTCGGCTTTGAAGCATTAGTGAGATGGCACCATCCTAAAAAAGGGTTTGTGCCACCAAATGAGTTTATTCCGATAGCCGAAACCACCGGGCAAATTATTAACCTCGATTTGCACTTGCTTGACCTCGCAGCCCAACATATTGCGCACTGGCACACATTAGGGCATCGCTTTTTAAAAGTAACGGTCAATGTGTCATCGCGTCATTTTGCCAGCCTCGACTTTGTTGCCCAAGTTCACGCATTGTATAATAAATACCAACTGCCTTTAGGGTCGTTGTGTCTAGAAATCACTGAATCAGGGCTTATTGCTAACCTTGATTTAGCAACCCAAATAATAGAAGGGCTTGCCCCACTTAAAGTGAAGTTATGCTTGGATGACTTTGGTACTGGATACTCAGCACTTGGTTACTTACACCAATTACCTATTCATATTTTAAAAATAGATAAAAGCTTTATCGATCACCTCAACAAAACCAATAACCCGTTAGTAGAGGCCATTCTCTCATTAGCGCAATCACTAAACTTTGAAGTTGTGGCTGAGGGAATAGAAACCCAAGAGCAACTAAATATTTTACAAGCCACTCAATGTAATTACGGGCAAGGCTTTTTAAAGTCAAAACCAGTTACAGCACAACACGCCATTAAACTTATCCACAAACCCCTGTAGTAGCTGTTATCCAAAGGCTTACTTTTTCACAACCAAAAAGGTGTAAAAAGTAAGCCCCGTAATACCCATTCGTTTATTTAAGCGCTCAAGTTTTAAAGCAATAAAACATATTATTACTGTTTAAGCTTTAGCCCATTAAAAACAGACCTGTTATTACGTGTTGTTATAATTACTTACCCCTCTTAAAAACCAATGCCATCTATTAAGCTGCCCTGCCCATAACGCGCTTTTAACAGCCGCTGCATAACCCAACAAAACAACTTGAGCTAAACTCATGCCAAACTCATCAAACCAGTAGCAACTAAAGTACCCACATTAGTTAATTTAACTTTAAGGGGTTATTTTAGTAATTAATCGATTATTTTAGCCATCTAGACGTTGAAACGTTTTTTGTAAAGGCGTAGTATGTAGTCAATCTGAGCCAAACTCACTTTTCCCTTGAGAATTATTAAAGATGATTGATATAAAACACCTAAAAACTATTGCGACATTAAAAGACACCGGATCGTTAGTTAATACAGCCCGCGAATTATTTTTAACGCAATCAGCTTTATCTCATCAAATTAAAGACTTAGAAAACAAATTAGACTGCCAATTATTTGAAAGAAAAACGCAACCTGTGCGCTTTACGCCACAAGGAATGCTATTACTCGAACTTGCCAACGAAGTTTTACCTAAAGTAGAAGCCACTAAGTGCCGTTTAAAAGAAAGCCTTAATCAACCTATTTCCCAACTGCGCTTAAGTGTTGAATGCCATGCATGTTTTCATTGGCTGCTGCCAACTATTAAAGAATTTAATAATTTTTGGCCAGACATTAAAATTGACTACGAACGCGGCTTTAGCTACGACGCTATACCAGATTTACTCAATGATGAGCTCGACTTAGTATTAACCTCAGATATACGCGATCCTGATAAACTTGAATACGCTCACTTATTTGATTTTAAATTAAAGCTTATCGTCGCCCCTGATCACGACCTAGCTAAAAAAGCATATGTAACGGCGCTTGATTTAAAAAACGAAACCATTATTTCGTATCCTATTCCGCGCGAGCGACAAGATATATTTAAACACTTTATTCAAAATGCCCGCTTTGACGGCACCTTAAAAAATGTAGATCAAGGCTTATTAATTTTTCAGCTAGTGAGTGCAGGAATGGGTGTAGCAGCGCTGCCTGATTGGTTGGTAACACCTTACGAAAGCCAAGGTTTAATTAAATCTATCCCGCTTGGTGCACTAGGGCTAACCCGCCCTATGTACCTAGCAATGAAAAAAGACATGAAAGACAACCCCGTTTATCGCCATTTCTTAAATACCTGTAAGCAAAATAACGGTCGATAAATCACAAACGAATAAGTAACATAAGGCCTATTGTGTTTTATGTTGCTTTTTATGTTTGAATTAAAAAAATTATTAGGTGGCTTAATTATGCCGCTACCACTATTTGGTTTACTTGCGTTTGTAATGCTAGTTTTGGCGTTTCGTGAACGTAAGTCTGCTTTAGTGATCGCAAGCTTAAGTCTATTGGCGCTTTTAGTATTAAGTACGCCGTTTGCTGCGCATCAACTGATTAAAAACAATGAGCCCGCGTCATTGGCTTTTAATGCACTAAAACACCCAACCCTTGATAAAATTGTTGTACTGGGTTGCGACATAAACCCTAACCCCGCTTTAAGCGCTAATAATCAGCTAGGAAACTGTGCGCTTACTCGCTTGGTAGAAGGGGTTAAGCTTGCAAAAAAATACCCTAATGCAACGCTTATCGTATCTGGTGGTGGCTATAATAAAGTAACAAATAGCGCGTTAATGAGCCAAACAGCAATAAATTTAGGGGTGAGTAAAAACCGCATAAAACAAAACCCACAGGCAATGGATACAGCCGCAGAAGCCAAACTACTCGCGCCTAAGCTCGTTGATTTTAAGGTTGCACTGGTTACGTCTGTGCTACATATGCCGCGCTCAATAAACTTGTTTAATGCCCAAGGCATTGAGGTAATTCCTGCCGCTACGGATTATCACAATTTTGCGGCTTTACCTTTGTATAAACAATTTATACCAAATGCTGAAGCATTACGTGTAGTAACGCAATATGCCCATGAAGTGATTGGGAATGCTTGGATAAGTATGCGCCGCTGGATAAACCCAGAGGCGCTGTAGAGTATATATAAATTTATACTGGGTTATCTATATCTATAAAGCTCACATCAAAACCATGTTCTTTGGCAAGTAGCTCACCAAGGGCTTTAATTCCGTAACGCTCGGTTGCATGATGCCCTGCTGCAAAAAAGTCTATATTTTGCTCTCGCGAGCTGTGAATAGTTTGCTCTGAGGCTTCACCCGTTAGGTATGCATCAATCCCCTGCTCTACTGCTAAATCGATATAACCTTGCCCGCCTCCTGTACACAGGGCAATGGTGTTAATTTTTTCATCGCGTACAACACTACTTAAAGGTTCGCGGTTTAAAACTTTGGCTATTTTATTTGCAAACTCGCTACCTGTAAGCGGAGTTTTTAACCGTCCTTTCATAGCAACGCTATTAGTAACGGGTTCAAGCCCTGTCTCTATTTCAATATCAAGTAAATTAGCAAGTTGGGCGTTGTTACCTATAACAGGGTGAATATCAAGCGGTAAATGATAGGCAAATAAATTAATATCGTGCGCTAACAAAGCCCCAATACGGCGTTTTTTCATGCCTGTAATAGGTTGCGATTCACCTTTCCAAAAATAACCATGGTGAACCAAAACAGCATCGGCTTTTTTTTCTATTGCTGCATCAATGAGTGCTTGGCTTGCAGTCACCCCCGTAACAATCGTTCTGATTTCATTTTTACCTTCGACTTGCAGCCCATTAGGACAAAAATCTTTAATTGTGTGAGGCTTTAAAATGTCGTTTAACAGTTGGTTAAATTCTCTACGTTGCATACTTATTACCTTACTCAGCACTGAATTTTGTGCAAATTTTGGCGTTTATGGGGCTAAAATGGAAGGAAAATCGCAAAAAATTGAAAAACAGTTTGAAAATAGGTATAAATACGGCTTCTTTATCTGTGTTCACAACGTATAGGGTCTCTGATGAGCAAACTAGACAAAACAGAAGTTTTATCTGCCTTTGAAGCTGCATATGAAGCTGCCAATGGTAAAAAACCTGAAATTACTACAAAACCTGGCTGGTACAGCATCGATGGTGGCAAAAACTTACGCCTAGCTGATGTAGCAGAGCTAACGAAAGAATTAAGCTCTGGCAAATCGCCTGCACAAGCTGAGCAAAAAGCGCCTGCGAAAAAAACTAAAACTAAAGCTGCTGCGCCTGTTAAAGCACAAAAAACAGCGCCGTTTACTGTTGTAACACAAAGCGAAGACGGCTACACAGCTGAAGAGCTTTGGATTGTTGAGCTTGCAAGTAAAGATCACGACTGTCGCTTACCGCGCGGTGTTGTTTAAACAACATGTGATTAATAAAAAAGCCGCGTTAAGCGGTTTTTTTGTGCCTGTTTATCACCTTCTATCAGTTCGCTTTATTAAATAATTTATTTTGAGCTAAAAAAAGCGGCTAATAGCCGCTTTTTAAACGTGTATTACAATTATAGCTTTTCAAAATAAAGTGGTTTTCGCTGCTTTTTACCCACTTCGTTCATTGTGCTTGCATCAAATAAACGCCCATTGATCATGGTATAATCGACTTTATCTGAATCGCGAATATTTTTCAGCGGATCGCCATCAATAACAATTAAATCGGCAAGCTTACCTACTTCTAGCGAGCCTATATTTTTATCAAGCCCCAAGTATTTAGCAGGGTCAAGCGTAGAGGCTCTAATTGCTTCAAGTGAACTCATACCGCCTTGAGCAAACATCCACATTTCCCAATGTGCACCTAAGCCCTCGCGTTGTCCGTGAGCACCTAAATTTACCAGTACACCTAAATCTTGCAGCTCTTTAGCAACGCGGGCGTTATTAAAGTGGTTATAGTGATGATCGGGCGCTTTTACTCGGCGCATAGCACGTGGCAACAGCTGATTTTTAGGCACAAACTTACTTAAACGCGGGTGATTCCACACGTCCGTTTTATCGTACCAGTAGTTTTCTCCCCAAATTCCGCCATAGGCGACAACAAGCGTTGGGGTATAACCAACATCACTTTGCGACCATAATTGTTTTATATCATCGTAAATATGCTCAACCGGAATTGAGTGTTCAATGCCCGTATGCCCATCAACAACCATACTTAAGTTATGTTGTAGCAGTGAGCCGCCCTCTGGCACAACCATCATCTCAAGCTCACGCCCTGCTTCAATAACTTGTTGGCGCTGCTCACGGCGTGGCTGGTTGTACGATTTAACACTAAACGCCCCAACCTTTTTAAGACGCTCTAAATGAAATTTAGCATCATCTAGCGAATCAATATGCGAGGTGTAACCAGGCATATTTGCTCCATATAAAATGGTGCCGGTAGAAAAAATACGTGGCCCGACAATCATGCCGGCTTTTTGCATTTCACTGGCGGTAAATATTTCAGAGGTATCGTTTGATGGATCATGAATTGTTGTGACACCTAACGCTAAACCAGCATAGTTTTTCCAGTTTTGCTGAGGAATAATTTCATCGCTGGCTTGTGAGCCATGGGCATGCGCATCAACAATCCCAGGCATAATTGTTTTACCTGCTACATCGATAATTTCAGCCCCTTTAGGGATCGTTACCTCATCAGCAGTACCTATTGCTTTTATGCGTTTACCGTCTGTGATGATGACACCATTTTCAATGACTTGCTCACCCTTCATGGTAATAATGTTGGCGCCCTTTAGCGCAATCATGCCCTTTGGTGCAGCCATTTTTTTACTAAAGCTAATATTCTCACCGCTTTTTACTTTAAAGTCGGCATCATCGGCTTTATCAATAGCAAACATACCATCAAGGCTTGCATGGTATAGCTCGGGCCCTAAGCTCCAGTAGAGAGTGTTACTTTGAGCACTCCAACTTATATTTTCACCCGCACGCACAGACAACTGCTCAATAGGAAACTGGTTATCTTTAGGGCTTATTGTGATAGGTGATCCGCTTTCTACCAGCGGGGTAACAAATACTTTAAAGCGCTCAGCAAACGCTAAGTATTTACCATCTGGTGAGACTCGAAATTCAGTTGCATGCTCTGATTCGTAAAGTTTACGAACGTTTTTAGTTTCAAGCTCCACAACACTTAAGGTAGGCTTAGGCCAAGGGCTCATGATAAATACACGGTCATTGGCGCTACCAAACTGAGGTTGATAACCACTTTTAGAAATAAGCTCGCTCTCTCCCCCTTTTGCGCTTACTTTATAAATACCTGGGTTAAGTGACCACTTAGGATTTAAAATACTTCCGCCGGTGGCTTTACGATAAACGATTGTTTTGCCGTCAGGACTAAAAGTAGGCTCAACGTATTTACCCGGCTCACGGGCTATCGCCTCGCCGCGCCCGCTACGAGCAGAGACAACGCGAACAGTACCTTGCTTAGTATCACTCCAGGTGGTGTAAACAATCTTTTTACCATCGCGGGAGTACTGCGGGAACAGCTCATAATGATCAGTTTGTTTGGTTAAGCGCTTAATTTTACCAGAGTCTAAATCGCGTTTATAAATATAACCTAATGCTTCAAAAATCGCAGTTTCACCATCAGGGCTAACCTGAACGTTGCGCAACATTTTTACATCAAACTCATCGGTATCTAAATTTTGAGTAAAGCGTACCGCGGTTTGTATTTTTTTACTGGTGTTTACTTTAAAGGGAACACGCGCAACAGCTTTATCATCAACAGCAATTTTATGTATTGAACCGGAAGCCCAAAACACCAGTTCTTCGTTATCTGGGGTCCACGCAATGGTCGGATACACACCATGAATAGCCCAGGTTTCTTGCATATCGCGTTCAAGCTTGTCATAAAGCTTGCTGTGCTCGCCACTGCTTAGGTCGTATAAGTACAAGCTTGTTTGAAAGTCATCACGTCTTATATAGGCAAGCTTTTTACCATCAGGTGAAGGTGTGGGTCTTATTGCACCGCCCATGCCTTGTATTATGGTTTCTATTTCGCCTGTTTCTCTATCGTAGCGCTTAATTTTATAAATACCGGCAACAGAATCTTTAGAGTAGTGAAAAGTTTTACCTGGCGTCGCGTCATGAGAAAAATAAACATAGCGGCCATCTGGTGAGAACATTGGCTCACCTAAGTCTTTTTGGTCGTTCTCACGTTTAGTAAGCTGAACACCTTTACCACCCGCTTTGTGATAAAGCCACACTTCTCCAGCCCCTAGTGAGCGACTAGCGGTAAAGTGTTTGCGTGCGACAAGGTAATCGCCATCAGGGCTCCATGCGGGGCTGTTTAAAAGTCTAAAGGTTTCGTTAGTCACAGCGTGTTGATTGCTACCATCAACGTCCATAACCCAAATATTATCACCACCGCCTTGATCTGAGGTAAACGCAATGTGTTTACCATCAGGGCTAAAGCGAGGCTGCATTTGCCAAGCAATATCTGAGGTGAGTTTAGTTGCTTCACCTCCGCTTATAGGCATAGTGTAAATGTCGCCAAGTAAGTCAAACACCAGCGTGTTGCCATCAGGACTAACGTCAATGTTCATCCATGTGCCTTGCTCTGTGCTAATGGTGGCATCAACAAACTCACCTTTTGGTGAATCTACCTGCCACTTTTCTTGCTCTTCGTTTGCGTGCGGCTGACCTATTGCAAGGGCGACTGATAAAGCCAGTGCAGTGTGAAGCATTTTTTTCATGCATTTCTCGCTTGTTATTATTGCAGTTAAACTCTCTAACACGATTGCAACAAAAACAGCGCTAACTTGCCAGCGTTATCAGACCAAGTACCAAAAATTAATGCCAAACTATGGGGTCAAATTGGTAGTAATCCACCAGCATTCTATAAATTTCAGGGTCGTGCTGCCTAAGCTGCGCCGGCTTTTCTAAAAAGGTCTCTGTGAGTACTGCAAAAAACTCAGCTTCATTGGTGGCCCCATAACTATGAATAACGTGAGGCATGTTATAAGCAACATGACTTTTTAACTGCACAAAGGCACGGCTAAACACTCGGGCCCACTCTTTATAAGCATTGGGGTTTTTTAATAATGGAGTGCCAGTGGTTTTTCCGGTTTCTTGGTCTAACTGGTGGGCAAATTCATGAAACACTAAATTATGGCCATCGCTTGGTAAACGGTTGCCTTCAAGTACATCGTGCCAACTTAGCACTAACGTGCCACCAGGCCACGACTCACCTAGGCGTACCGCGTTGTGGTAACTAACCAGCCCAGCACTATCTCGTGTAGATTGCGGCGCATAATACGCACTGGGGTAGAGTAAAATTTCTTTCACGTTTTTATAAAGTGGCCACGGTTTATTAAGCACTAACACACAGGCATCGGCCGCAACTATCAGCTTCATGGCGGGGGTTAGCTTTAGTCCGTCTCGGCCTAAAAAGCGCTTTTCATTTAAAAACCATATTATGTGGCGCTCAAGCTTGGCTCTGTCGTTATCCGTCATCTTTTTATAGATAGGCATGCAACGAAGGAGTATTTCTTTTTGTTGAGAGTTTAAAACCGCGTTTTTATATTTTTTATTCCAAAGCCAGTTTTGTAGTGCCTGCCAGCGCCAATAAATTACAACAAAAATAGCCAAAGCAAAAATGAGTAGCCCGTTTATCATGGGGACATCCAAAATAAGTTAGTCTCTTATTAATATGTGCGCATGCACTCATTTTCAATCAGATAATTTCTGTGCAATTTCGTCCGCTATTTTTAGCTTTGTATAATGCTTGATCTGCCCGCGATAAAAGGCGGTCGTAATCACCGACGTTGGTTGAGTCAGACAAACCAAAACTGGCTGTTACACTTAACCCCTCACCAATGGCCGAAAAGTCATGCTGTGCAATGCTCTCGCGCAGTGCTTCGCATATGATTTTTGCTTCGCCGGCGGTTTTATCTGAAAAAACAATTGTAAACTCTTCACCGCCCCAGCGTGCTATATGCTGGTTTTCTTGGCAGCCATTTTTAAGCAGCTCTGCAATAGTACAAATCACTTTGTCGCCAATAATATGCGACCAGTTATCGTTAATCCGCTTAAAGTGATCAATATCCAGTATAGCTATGGCTAGCGGCCGGTTTTGCTGTTTATAAGTGGCAAAGTTATGGGCAAGCCAGCAGTCAAAAGCACGCCTGTTAGGCATGTCGGTAAGTTGGTCGTGCGTTGCTTGGTACGCAAACGCATTGGCTTGCGTTTGTAGGTCTTGGGTTTGTTTTTCTACGCGATTAGTCAGCTCTATTTCTATTTTTTTGTAGTGATATAAACGGTATTTGTATATAGCAAAAATAACCATTAAAAATAATACAAATACTGCAAACTTAAATTGCGGTTTTTGCCAAAAAAATGACTGAATTACAATATTTACAGCTTGCTGATTATCTTGCCACTGTGCGTTAGGGTAACTTGCTCGTACCATAAAGGTATATTCCCCAGGCGGTAAGTTAGTGTACTCAGCACCGGTCATATGTTGGCGATTAACCCATTTATCGTTAAAGCCCTTTAATTGGGTTTGAAAATTTAATCGCTGCGGCATAATAAAGCTCAGCCCTGCATAATGAAACGATAAACGAGAAACCCCCGGAGGCAAAAATACCGACTCCCCTTCAAGCGGAAGCGCAATAGGCTTACCATCTACAAAAATATTTTCAATAATGGTCGGCAGCGCAATTTGCGTTGATGCTTGTAAGCGCGCTGGTTTTACAGTACTCACCCCCTTTGCGGTTGCAAACCAAATACTCCCATCGTTATGCGTTACAGCCGAAGGGGTTGAGCCTCCATTGGCCTGTGCACTTAACATCCCATCGCCTTCATCATACAGTTGATAGTTAAGCACGGCTGCTTTAGCGCTCGCGGGAGCGTCGAGGATTTGCTGTATATGATTTTTATCGATTTGAATAATCCCGCGGTTGCTCGAGAGCCAAAATGAGCCATTGTGCGGCACCACTTGAAATAGTTTATCGATAGGTAAACCTTGTTCTAAGCCAAGCATGGCCATTTTTCCGCTTGTTAGCTCATAGCGCACTAAGCCTCTATCTGTGGCCATCCAGGTATAGGTATCATCAATATAAAACCCAAACGCATATTGCGCAGAAAACTCACGAGGGAATTCAACCGTTGTAAATTGCTCACTAACAATATCAAATACCACCACCCCATTGCCGGTGCCTACCCAAATATTGCCTGCGTTATCTTCACTAAGTGCAAGTACAAACCCACTTGGTAAGTCTTTTTTATTTGTAAATTGATTTAAGCTGCCATCTTCATTGATGCGCGTCAGCCCCATAGCAGAGCCTATCCACAAACGGTTTTTAGAATCAAATAATAAAGCCCTTACTTCGTTACTCCCAAGGCCAGTGCTACGATTAATAAACGGCGTAAAGGTATTATTAACTATTTTTAAAACACCTGAGGTATACGTACCTGCCCACACGCTACCGTCGGGTGCTTCGTGTAAACTGAGTACAGAATAAGGGCTGCTTTGTTTAGAGCCTGAAACCAAGGTAGCGCGATTATTTTTTATTATATTTAAGCCAGAGCTTCCCCCCACCCATAAACTGCCATCGGAGTGAGAAAGCACTGTGCGGGTATAATCCCCCGCTAAACCTCTTTTTTGGGTCCACGATGAAAACGGCGACTCACGCAGGCGAAACAATCCGGCGTTTGTGCCAATCCAAATACTGTTTTCTCTATCTTGTAACAAAGATAAAATACGGTTGGCGGGTAATCCGTTATTGGCATCTAACTGCTCTACGCCATCAGGCGATAACCTAAACACCCCTTTATTAATTGTGCCAAACCATAAGTCTCCATGGTTATCCTCTAATAAGCTAGAAATAGATTCATTGCTAAGCTTTTCATGTATCGGCTGAAACTGCGCATTGGTTTTTATCCACGCGCCTTTTTCGCTTCCAACAATAAGCGAGCCACCACGGGTAATTAATAAGTTATAGACAGGTGCATTTGGTAAACCAAAGTGTGGTGTCATTAAGGTCGGTATTTTGTTGTGTATTTTATAAAGGCCTGCACTGGTTGCTGCCCAAATAACCCCATCGTGATCTTCTATAACGCGATAAGCACTCACATTTTTAATAATCGCAAGGTCGGTATCGCTGTTATGTTCACGATAAAACACGCCGTCGTTTTCAAGAGCTAACCATAGGCTTTGATCAGCACTTTCAATTAAATGATTAACCATGGTTGATGCTGATCGCTTGGTATCCCACTGCCTATGTTGATATAAGCTAATTCCTCCGCGCGACCCCGCTATGTATAACCCCCCACTATTTGTGGGAGTGAGTGCCCTTAAACCCGAGTCGGGTAAGTTATTAATATGAGCACGGGTTAATATCGTAAACTCTTGGCCATTAAAACGTGCCAAACCTTCCCATGTAGCAACCCATAAGTAGCCATCTTGGGTTTGCGTAACGCTATTAATACTGTTGTGGGGCAATCCAGAGCGGGTATTCCATGTTTCAGAAAAATAATCACTTAACGGTAAACGGGTTTGCTCTTGGGCTTCACATAAAAACATGACGAAAAAAGAACATATAATGCTTAATTGTCTCATCATCAACTGCCTTAGTTATTCTTTTACTTGTGTGTAAGCGTTTTATCGTTATTTAAAAGGAGTAGGAAAGAATTTACTTGGCACTGAGCACACCAAAATTGTGCACTCCAACAAAGCGTTAAAATCCCTATACGCATTGGGTGAATACACTAGGGTTTGTTTAAGCGCTAAAAGCGCATTAATTAAAACTAAACAATAGCGTAAACAACTAATAATACGTGCTAAAAAGCACCTTAAATAAGTCGCTAAAACTTAATGTCGTAAACGTATCAGCTAATCGTTACAAATTAACTTATATCGCCTATCTAACTAAAAATACTACCATAGCAAATAAATACATTGCATTAACTAAATTCAATTAATCTTTACAAAAGTCGTCAATATTGTTTTGTAATACGTTTATAAACGCTGCGACGTGTAAACCGTCCATTAGCGAATGATGCACATCAATCGAAAACGGCATTAGGCCCGTGGTTTTATCGTATTGACCAAACACAAATTTAGGAATACCTAAACTTTTTCCTTCACTAAAGGCATGCGAAAAACTACTAAAGTTCAGCCAAGGTAAAACCGATATATGTATCAAATCGGCCTGCCCTTCGGTTTGATTAAACGCCTGAGAAAATAACGGTTGAGATTTAGCATTGGCGCTTATAGCTGTGGCGTGCTGAGCAAATTTTTCAAGGCAAGGCGAATAATTAAAGTAACTAAATATAAACGAATCATCGCTAGCAAGCTCGACCACACTGGCTCTTACTTGCTTTAAGCGCCATGGACGTTCATTAATAATTCTTAGCATAATCGGGTTATAAGCGTGGCAAGCTTTTAATGTGGCATGCACATATGCTTGAAAAAAAGACAATTTATTTTGTTTACAATATTCAAATAAAGGCTTGGCGTTAAGTGTTATGCACACATTAAAATATGGCTGGGTAAAGTTTTTAAATAATTCGAAGTGTTGTTGGCGAGGCCATTTAACAAGGTCGATGGGCTCCATTAAGGCGTTTGTATCAGTCATAATATCCATAAGCTTGTCGTTAACGATTAGGCCGCATTCCCTTGAGGGTCTTGGCCACAAAATTACCACGCCATAGAGTATAAACAAAAAAGGCGTACCACTGTACGCCTTAGTTTAAATAAACGGATAAATTTACAGGCCGTTTTGAATTATCTCTTGCGCTAACTCATCGGCAATCAAGTGCGTTGATTTTTGCTCTTTTTCACTACGGGTGAATATTTCGGTTAAGGTATCAAAAATACCTTCAACATGTTTATTAGACGCCGCCTCACTGTAGCCTTGTGGAGCAGTTTCGTAATACACATTAATAATGCCACCAGCGTTAATAACGTAATCGGGTGCATACAATATACCTTTTTCACGAAGTACTTCACCGTGACGAGACTGCGCTAGCTGATTATTAGCACACCCAGCAATAATGGTTGCCTTAATACGTGCAATGGTTTCATCATTAATGGTGGCACCTAAAGCACAAGGTGCGTATACATCAACATCAAGGTCGTAAATTTCATCAATACCCACCGCCGTAGCGCCAAAGTCATTTACTACGCGCTCTACAGCATCTTGATTGATATCTGTTACAAATAATTTTGCACCAGCTTGGGCTAAATGCTTACATAAACCATAGGCGACTGCACCTAAACCTTGTACAGCCACTTTAATGCCCGCAAAATCTTGATGTCCGCGTTGGTGCTGTAATGCCGCTTTAATTCCTAAAAACGTACCGTAAGCTGTAAAAGGTGACGGGTTACCGCTTTTCCCTTCCAAGCCCAACACATAATTCGTTTCTTTATTCATTAATGCAACGTCATCACATGTAATGTTTACATCTTCGGCAGAATAGTAACGGCCATTTAATCGCTCTAATTGACGACCAAAAGCTCGAAACAACTGCTCTGATTTAATCTCTTTTGCATTGCCAATAATAACCGATTTACCACCACCAAACGGTAGGCGAGCAACCGCATTTTTATAGGTCATCCCTTTAGAGAGACGTAAAACATCGTAAACGGCATCTTCATCGTTGGCATAGTCCCACATTCTACAACCACCAACAGCAGGGCCAAGGTTAGTATTATGTACGGCAATAATTGCTTTTAAACCTGACGCTTCGTCAGAACAAAAAACCACTTGTTCGTGGTTATCAAATTCAGCTTGATTAAACACAGCCACTGTAATTACTCCAAAATAGTTTACCCGTGAGAGGGATGAGCGCTGGAAATTGACGAAACTTTACCACTTCATTTTTAAGGGTGCCACATAATGAGAAGTTAAACCCGTAAAAAGCAAGCCTTGTGAATTAATAAATCTAAATAACAACAAAACATGGATAGAAAATTCAACAAAAGGCATATAAATTAAGTTTAAAGCTAACAACACCGTTAAAAAGCGCCTTCACATTTACGTGAACGTAAAGGTAATGCCAAGTGTAAACCTTGTATTACACAGCTCCCCTCCCAGCAAAGGCGCACAGTGTATAGGTTTATGAAGAAAAAAGCAGATTTACTACAACTGGTCTGAGGTGTTTATGTGAAGGGGCAATTTGCGCTTTTTTAATATTTCATAAAACAAATACAAAAAAAGCGAGCCTAAGCTCGCTTTGTTATTAGATTACGTAAACCTTTATTTAAGCTTGCCGTCTAGCTCTTCAATTTTAGCTTTCCAAATTGCAGGGCCTTGCGTGTGTGCGTTAGCACCTTCGCTGTCTACAGCAACCGTAACTGGCATATCTTCTACTTCAAATTCGTAGATTGCTTCCATACCTAAATCTTCAAAGGCAACCACGCGTGCTTTTTTAATTGCTTTAGATACTAAGTATGCCGCACCACCTACAGCCATTAAATAAACCGATTTATGCTCTTTAATCGACTCAACTGTAGCAGGACCACGCTCAGCTTTGCCTATCATGCCTACAATGCCGGTTTTTTCCAGCATCATATCGGTAAATTTATCCATACGTGTTGCGGTCGTAGGGCCTGCAGGGCCTACGGCTTCATCACCTACAGCATCAACTGGGCCAACGTAATAAATAAACTTATTATCAAAATCAACGCCCTCAGGTAAACCTTCACCTGAATTGATCATATCTTGTAGGCGTTTATGAGCAGCATCACGGCCTGTTAAAATAGTGCCTGAGAGTAAAACAGTTTCTCCCATTTTCCACTCGCGGGTGTCTTCTTTAGTTAACGTATCTAAATTAACACGGCGAGTTCCTTCACCTACTTCAAACGTCACTTCTGGCCAGTCTTCTAGCTTAGGTGCTTTTAAATCTGCAGGGCCTGAGCCGTCTAGTGTAAAGTGTACGTGGCGCGTAGCTGCACAGTTAGGGATCATTACAACAGGTTTTGATGCCGCATGCGTAGGCGCTGTTTTTACTTTAATATCAACAACCGTTGTTAAACCACCTAAACCTTGCGCGCCAATACCTAGTTTGTTAGCACGTTCAAAAATTTCTAAACGCAGTTTTTCTTCCGTTGTTTCTGCACCGCGCTCCATAAGCTCATGAATATCAACCGGGTCCATTAACGACTCTTTTGCCATTACCGCTGCTTTTTCGGCGGTTCCACCAATGCCTATACCTAGCATGCCTGGCGGGCACCAACCAGCGCCCATTGTCGGTAGCGTTTTTTCTACCCATGCAGCTACATCGTCAGATGGGTTTAGCATAACCATTTTACTTTTGTTCTCTGAGCCGCCGCCTTTCGCTGCAACCATTACTTCTACTTCGCCACCCGCCACTAAATCAATGTGTACAACTGAAGGGGTATTATCTTTAGTGTTTTTACGTGTGCCAGCAGGGTCAGCTACAATAGAAGCGCGTAGTGGGTTATCTGGATTTAAATATGCGCGACGTGTGCCTTCATCAACCATTTGTTGTACGGTTAAATCTGTTTTATCCCACTTAACATCCATCCCTACTTTTACAAAACAGGTAATAATACCCGTGTCTTGACACAATGGACGCTTGCCTTCAGCCGACATACGCGAGTTAATTAAAATTTGCGCGATTGCATCTTTTGCAGCCTTGCTTTGTTCTTTGTTGTAGGCTTTTTCTAGCGCTTGAACAAAATCAAGGGGATGATAAAAAGAGATATATTGCAACGCATCTTCAATGCTATCAATAAAGTCTTGCTGACGGATTGTACTCATAGTGGTTCCTTAAGTTAGCGTTACGCTTAAGCGTAATCTATACCAAACCGGTGACGGTGGTTTGCACTGTTTTAATTACAACGTAGATTTGATACTAAACGCTGCCAAAAAAATTTGACTTATGATACCCTCCCAGCCCGTTTCGAGCCAGTTCTTAAAGGGGCAGTAAATGCTAAACAATGAAAAAAATTGTGTAAAATTAGCCATAACACAAAACTGCATTGATGTTTTCGCGCATTTTGCGCATTTACCCTATGCCGTATTACTAGACTCAGCCAATAGCGAGCACATAAATAGTCGCTTTGATATTATTGCGATAGAGCCTCACGCTATTTTAGAAGTAAACAATAATCATAGCGTATTTAATCAGCAGCTTGACTCGCGTAGCCCCTTTACAATAATGAACGAAGAACTAAGTAAACTTAGCGCGCAAAAAGCCGCTAATAACCTGCCTTTTAACGGCGGCTGGCTTGGTTATTTTGGTTACGATTTAGGGCGTATTATTGAGCACATGCCACGCACGGCAAAACACGATATAACGTTGCCACAAATGGCCATTGGCCTTTATTTAGATGCGCTGATATTTGATAAACACCAGCAAAGCTGGTTTTACGTTTCTCAGCCTAACGTGAACCGTTTAGCGCTTTACCAGCAGTATTTAGCAAACGATGCAGCGCCTGCACAGTTTTCGCTCACCAGCGCTTGGCACTCAAATATGAGTGAGCATGAATACGCTGACAAATTTGCGCAAATACAAGATTATTTAAAAAGTGGTGATTGCTATCAAATCAACCTAGCACAGCGCTTTAGTGCCGGTTTTAAAGGCGACCCTTTCCAAGCCTACAAAGTATTGCGTGAGGCTAATAAAGCGCCATTTTCTAGCTTTATTAACCACCCACGTGGCGCCATTTTATCAATATCGCCAGAGCGCTTTATTGCAGTTCACGACAATATAGTTGAAACAAAACCTATCAAAGGCACTTTGCCACGCATGGCAGATGCAATCGCAGATCAACAGCAAGCCAGAGCCCTTGAAAACTCAACCAAAGACCGCGCAGAGAACGTAATGATTGTTGATTTACTGCGTAACGATTTAGGTAAAGTTGCAAAACCTGGCTCTGTAAAGGTGCCCTCACTTTTTGCTATTGAGAGCTTTCCGGCAGTGCATCACTTAGTGAGTACCGTAACGGCAGAGCTAGATGAAAGCAAAACGTGTGTTGATCAACTTGAAGCAGCATTTCCCGGTGGGTCAATCACTGGCGCGCCTAAAATTAGAGCTATGGAGATAATTGAAGAGCTAGAGCCTCATAGGCGTAGTATTTACTGTGGCTCTATAGGGTATTTAAGCGCCTGCGGTAATATGGATACCAGTATTACAATCCGTACATTGGTTTGTCATAACGAACACATTTATTGCTGGGCCGGTGGTGGTATTGTCGCTGATTCTAAAGTCGAATTGGAATACCAAGAAACATACGATAAAGTGAATAAAATACTTCCTTTATTAAAACAGTAGAACGCTTTGAATAGTGAACATATTATGGCGCGGTTTCAGCTAAGCCCTACTGCTGCGCCAAATCAAATAAAAGATACCCGTAAAAAGCGTGCCAGTGCGGTTATGCTGCCTATTATTGATGTTGATAACCACGCGCATATTTTATTGTGCAAGCGCCCTACTTATTTACATCATCACCCTGGGGAAATTTGTTTACCCGGCGGTAAATTTGAGCAAAGCGATAAACACCTGCGCACCACAGCGCTTCGAGAACTACACGAAGAGCTTAATATAGCGCCAAGTAATGTTAAAGTGCTCGGGCAGCTGCCACAATACTCTACCCTAACTGGCTTTAGCATTAGCCCATTTGTGGGTTTACTTGATGAACACACAGTATGGGAGAACGATTATAATGAAGTGCAAGCTAGCTTTTTACTGTCGCTTACCCAGCTTTCAAACGAGGCCAATTGGCAACCCATTCCTTTTCAACGTTTTGGCAAAACCATCACCTTGCAAGGGTTTAGTACACCGCACGGATTACTGTGGGGAGCAACGGCTAGCATTATAAAAAACTTTACAAAACAGCTTGCCCTACCAGTGTAAAACTTACGGCCAAATAGTTACATAATATAGAATTAACGTTATGATACTCGACCGTTCAAAGAACAGCTTTCGGGCTGAGTAAATAAAGTAGAGACCCATAGTATGATCAGTGCATTTGATATGTTTAGCATTGGTATTGGCCCATCGTCGTCACATACCGTTGGCCCAATGCGTGCCTCGCGCTTATTTGTTAATGACCTACAAGAGCAGCAACTTTTAACCTCTGTTACCGATATAAAGGTAGAGCTTTATGGCTCACTGGGTCAAACCGGCGTAGGCCATGGTTCTGGTAAAGCCGTTATATTAGGGCTTGCCGGCTACGACCCAGAAACAATAGATGCCGATTTAGTTGACGATATCCTTGCCACCATTGAAAAAGAGCAAGTGATATACCTCAACCAAACCCATAAAGCGAACTTTCCTAAGCAAGGGGCTATTGTTTTTCATCGCCGTAAAACGTTACCTAAGCACTCTAATGCCATGGAAATTATTGCCTCAAATAATGGCGAAAAAGTATATAGCAAAGTGTACTACTCTATTGGCGGCGGCTTTATTGTTACCGATGAAGAATTTGAAAACGAAAAACAAGCAGCCCTTGATATACGCGAGCAAAACCCGGCTCCTTACCCGTTCGAAAGTGCAAAAGATTTACTAGAGCTGTGTAAAGAATCCGGCTTTAGTGTATCTACTTTAATGATGCATAACGAAAAAACGCTGCGCAAAGAAGACGATATTAAAGACGAGCTGTTTAATATTTGGCAAGTAATGAAAGCCTGTATTGAACGTGGCATGCGCACCGAGGGAATTTTACCTGGTGGTTTAAAAGTTAAACGCCGTGCACCTAGTTTGTATTTAAAGCTAAATGTAGAAGTGAGTAATGACCCACTCAGAGCAATGGATTGGGTGGATTTATTTGCCTTAGCTGTAAATGAAGAAAATGCCGCGGGTGGGCGCGTAGTCACGGCGCCAACAAATGGTGCTGCGGGTATATTGCCGGCCGTTTTAATGTACTACCACACATTTATTAAAGAAGTGGACCGCGACATAGCCACACGCTATTTATTAACCGCAGCGGCGATTGGTATTTTATACAAAAAAAATGCCTCTATTTCGGGCGCAGAAGTAGGCT
Organism: Pseudoalteromonas sp. P1-30; assembly: GCF_001400005.1. Classification (NCBI taxonomy): domain Bacteria; kingdom Pseudomonadati; phylum Pseudomonadota; class Gammaproteobacteria; order Alteromonadales; family Pseudoalteromonadaceae; genus Pseudoalteromonas; species Pseudoalteromonas sp. P1-30. The sequence goes on along the minus strand of NZ_LKBC01000006.1, from coordinate 41,439 downwards.
GTCAAGGTGAAGTAGGTGTTGCCTGTTCAATGGCTGCCGGCGCACTCACCGAAATTGTTGGTGGTAATGTAGTACATGTTGAAAACGCCGCCGAAATAGGCATGGAACATAATTTAGGCTTAACCTGCGACCCTGTAGGCGGATTGGTACAAGTACCGTGTATTGAGCGCAATGCCATGGGTGCCATTAAAGCAATTAATGCCTCTCGCCTAGCAATACGTGGCAGTGGCGAGCAAAAGGTGTCGCTTGATAAAGTGATTAAAACCATGCTCGATACCGGTAACGACATGAAAACCAAATATAAAGAAACCGCACGCGGTGGATTAGCGGTAAACATTATTGAATGTTAAGCGTATAAAAACAAAAAACCGCGTATTTTAGCAATACGCGGTTTTTTAGTATTTGTATACTTAAAGTCTTACTATTTTACTGGCAGTTCTATGTCGGAAAATAACGCATCAACATCTTCTTGATTACGTAATAAGCTTGCTCGCTCTACTCGCTCTTTAGTTAAATGCGGGGCAAAACGCTCAATAAAGTCATACATATAAGTACGTAAAAAACTGCCCTTTCTAAAGCCAATTTTAGTTGTGCTAGCTTCAAATAAATGGCTGGCATCAATACACACTAAATCTGTGTCACTTAATTGATCAACGGCCATTGAAGCGACTACACCTACACCTAGCCCTAACCTTACATAAGTTTTAATTACATCGGCATCGGTTGCAGTAAACACAATGTGCGGCTCAAGGCCGTGCGCGTTAAATGCTTTATCAAGCTCAGAGCGCCCAGTAAACCCAAATACATACGTAATAAGCGGATACTGCGCTATATCAGCAACGGTTAAATTGTCGGCCTTTTGTGCTAGAGGGTGATCTTTTGCCACCACAATGCTGCGGTTCCAATGATAGCAAGGCAGCATAACTAAATCTGAGTATAAATGAAGTGCTTCAGTTGCAATGGCAAAGTCTGCGTCACCGCGCGCTGCCGCATCAGAAATCTGTTGTGGTGTACCTTGATGCATATGCAGCGAAACTGCTGGGTATTTTTTCATAAAGCCCTGAATAACACTTGGCAAAGCATAACGAGCTTGCGTATGTGTGGTGGCTATATTTAGTTTACCCTGATCAGGCAGCGTGTGCTCATTAGCAACCGCTTTTATACCTTCGACTTTAGATAAAATTTCGCGAGAAATGTTAATTATTTCTTCGCCGGCACCTGTAACATGCGTTAAATGCTTACCACTGCGGCCAAAAATTTGTACACCTAGCTCATCTTCAAGCATGCGCACTTGTTTAGATATACCAGGCTGTGAGGTAAATAAACTCTCAGCAGTTGCTGATACGTTTAGCTTATGGTTTTGAACTTCTACGATGTATCTAAGTTGTTGTAATTTCATGGTTGCAGTTTTTAACGTTATTATTAAGCTTATATGATGGTAATACTAAGCAAAACCAAGTTTAAATTAGTTAAAACTTGGCAAAGTAAGCACGTATATTTTCATTATTTAAGCATTAAGGCTAGCATAATAAACCCGCTGCAGATAGCGATGTTTATTCAGGTTCAACTTATAATACATTATTCTTATATCTAATTTTTAACATATTTTTAAGTTAATCAGCGCAAAGCTACCCTCAAAGCATATATTTGATGTAATATAAAAAAATAGATTATGAATCCGAGAATTAAGCCATGATCGTTTCGATTATAATTGTGCTTATAGTGGCACTGATAGTGATTGCACTGTGGGTAAGCGCTGTACAGCAGCACAAAGAAAAGCAAGAAATTGAACGTCGCAAAGAATTAACAAAACAAAAAGCGATAATTGAAGAAACCGAAGAAGCACTTATAAATAGCGCTAATATACCGCTTTCTGAAAACATTATACGCGTTTTACAACGTAGATGTTACGAAGCACTAAACGCTATGGTGAACCATTCACCTAATTCTAAAGCATTAAAAAGCAGAATGAACGAAGCTAAAGAAAAGCTAAGTGGAGCAGTTCAAGGTAATAGCAGCGACAATTTATCGTTACCAAGTAACGATAAGCAGTTAGTCTCGTTAATTCAGGGCATAAAAAAGCTTAGAGTTATTATGCGCTCTGAGCACAGTAAAGGCCGTGTAGATAGCCAAATATTTGCAGCAGAAGATAAGCGCCTTGAAAAGTTACAACTCAGAATTAACATAGAAAGCCAGATTAAACGCGGTTTATCTGCTCGCTCAGCGAGCATGGTGGGCTCTGCTAGGCAATATTTTGAAAAAGCCTATGCAACACTTAGTGCCGTTACCTATTCTGATGAATACGTAAACGCAAAACGCCAAGAAGTTGAAGCCTATTTAGAAGAAATAAGCACAGAACTAAAAGCATCAAACGCCACTGCCTTGAAGAAAAAAGCAGAAGCAGAGCAAGATGACTTAGACGTATTATTTGCACCTAAAAAGAAATGGTAATTTTAAATACCCAAAAGAAAGCCCATACATAATGTATGGGCTTTTTTGTATCTGTTAAGCTGTTTTTACCAATGGGTAAATACTAACGTATTTTGAGGCACTACCTAGCGCTAACTACGTTATAAACGCTCATTTACCACAACATAGATACGCAAGGTATAACAATGCAGTGGCAATGAGCGATAGCCACTAAATAATAAATGTTTACCCACCCTCAAACTAAGCCTCTTAGCTAAAAGAATGGGTATTAGCTATTATGATAAAAATGCAAACTTGATAATAAATAACGCTGTTAAAATCCACACGCTAATACTAACCTGATCGCGTTTACCACACAGTACTTTAACCGCAGTATACGATATAAAACCAAGAGCAATACCATGCGCAATAGAGAATGTAAGCGGCGTCATAAGTAGTACTACACTTACCGGAATTGCATCGCTCATGTCATCCCAGTTTACAAACTTAAGGTTTTGCAGCATTAATACCGCAACGTATAAAATAGCACCCGCTGTTGCATAAGCCGGCACCATTTGCGCAAGCGGCGCAAAAAACATCATTAGTAAAAAGCATATACCCACAACAACAGCTGTTAAGCCAGTACGCCCACCAACCGATACACCGGCCACAGACTCAATATAAGAAGTAGTGGTAGAAGTACCTAACATTGCCCCCGCAATAGTAGCTGTACTATCGGCACTTAAAGCACGCCCTAAACGTGGCATATTGCCTTTTTCATCGGTTAAGCCTGCTTTTTGAGTTACCGCAACTAACGTGCCTGATGTATCAAATAAATCAACAAACAAAAACGCAAAAATTACACTCAGCATAGAAAGCTCAAAGGCCGCTGCAAAATCAAGTTGCATGAAGGTAGGTAAAATAGACGGTGGCATTGACATTACGCCGTGGTACTCAACTAAGTCGAGGCTTAACGCAATGCCCGTTACTAGCAAAATGCTAATAAGTACGCCGCTTTTTATATCACGATAAAGCAAAGCAGCAATGACAAAAAAGCTTAAAATAGCTAATAAAGGACCTGCCGAAGTAATATCGCCAAGCTGTACTAATGTAGCTGGGCTTGAAACAATAATGCCTGCATTTTTAAGCGCAATTAACGCTAAAAACGCACCAATACCAGTGGCAATAGCCTGCTTTAAAACCAAAGGAATAGCATTAATTATCCACTCTCTGACCTTAAACAAACTTAATATTAAAAATATACAACCAGACATAAATACCGCACCTAATGCAGCTTGCCAGCTATAACCCATGCCCAGTACAACACCGTAAGTAAAAAATGCGTTTAAACCCATGCCCGGCGCAAGTGCTAAAGGGTAATTAGCCCACAATCCCATAATAAAACAGCCAATAGCAGCCGCAATACAGGTAGCAACAAATGCAGCACCTTGATCCATGCCTGCTTCCGCAAGCATTGCAGGGTTTACAAATACAATGTAAACCATAGTAATGAAAGTAGTGATTCCAGCAATGCTTTCGCGTCGCACATTGGAGTTATTTTCGCGGAGTTTAAATAGAGCTTCGAGCATAATAGACTTGTGATAGTAAAAAGTGACGTGATTTTACCATAAAATTAAGTATAAACAGGACATTTTACCTTGCGATATACTAAACTGTTGACGTAGAAACTATAAAAAAGAAAATATATGAATAAGACTCAGCCTAGCGGACAAGACTTAGAGCAGCAATTAAACAATATTTTAGATTTTGTAACACAGCCTACAAACCACAGCGCTGAAAACAAGAGTGATGTAAGTGAGCAAACAACACTTAACAAAGCACTGTATTATTTAAAGCATAACCAGGCACCGTTGGCAGCTAAGTGGATGCGCCTTGCCGCAATGGCCGGAAATCATCGCGCCCAGTTTTATTTAGGGTTATTTTTTGTCAAAGGCCAAGGCGTACCAAAAAGCGTATTTCACGCAGCAGCATGGCTGAGTTTAGCCAGCAGCCAAGGCTATGAACCGGCAACCGCTGCTTTAAATGATTTAAGAAAATATATCGACACCAAACGTCTTAAAGACGCTCAGTGCTATGCAGCCAGTTTGTATGAGCAAATCCACCAAATTCAGTTTGCCCACTTAATCCCAAAAAATGACTAACTACTGTATAGCTAACAGCTAAGCACTGTAAAACACACTAAAATAACTGTATAGCCATCCCTTAAGTACTGTATAACGCTGCTACACTTTATACAGTACTGCAAACACCCTCAGCTTTCACTTACACGACTTAAATTATAACACACTGTTTTTAAAGTGTTATTTTTATTATTTATTTTTTAAAACCATTAACTGTATAAAAAATAACAAAAAACGCTTGCACACAACAACTGTATAAACTACTGTATACATGTACTGTATATAAACCCAGTGAGTGAGACCTATGCTACAGCCAATTACCGTAAGAACCGTTAAAAGCTACCAACAACATGATGAAAGTGAGTCGGTAAACTTAATAAAAGTAGAAGATGAAATTTCTGCTACGTTTGAGATGCTAAAAGTGTTGCACCAATACAATAGCTCTAACGCGTGGACCTTACTGATTGCGCCCGACCATGTACCTAGTAAAGCCTTGTTAGATAGCTGCTCTATAGATACCAGCAAACTGCTTGTAATAAGACAAAAGCATTTAGTAAATTTAGAGTATGTGCTAAATTCAGCACTTCATAATGGTAACTTTGCAGCCATTATTACGTGGACCGATATAGTAAGTGAACAGCAGCTTGTTAATTTATCGCTTAATTTAGACAAAAGAAGCGCTAAGCTATTTTGCTTTACTAAAAAAACCAGCACTACAGCAATATCACTTACTCAATAAGCTTGGTAAAATACATTTTTAATTTATGTTAATTAGTATTTTATGAGTGTAACCAGTACTAGCGCTTGCTTATGCAACAGTCAGCTTAATTATGGCGACTGTTGCCAGCCTTATCATCTTGATATAAAAACCCCAGCAACACCTGAGCAACTAATGCGTTCGCGCTTTAGTGCTTATGCATTAAAAAATGCATCTTATGTATTTAAAACTTACGCCAAAGAAAAACAAGCACAAAACCCAGTAAATGAAATTGCTGACTTTGCTAATAGCTGCCGCTTTGTAAAATTAGTTGTGCGCGATACGCAGCAAAGTGATGAGCGAGGTTATGTTGCTTTTAACGCGTATTATTTTTACCAAAACTTATATTGTGAGTTGGATGAGAAATCAGACTTTATAAAAGAGGACGGTGAATGGCGTTATTTAGAGGGTATTATTAATCCGGTCGCCGATATAAAAGTTGCCAGAAACGACCCCTGCCCATGTGCAAGCGGTAAAAAATATAAAAAGTGTCACAGTGTATAAAATAAGCTAAACACTTAGCATAACAATAGCTTTTTATTTAAGCGCTACTCTATACCACTAAACATGTTAATAACTGCCATAAACAAAAAATGGACCATCTAGGTCCATTTTCTACAATATGCTATTGGTTATTCATCATCATCTAGATCGAACGATTCACGCTGCGCAGGTCTAGCTAAAATCTCAACATAGAATGAAGTAAGCGCCTGCTTTTCGATTTCGCTGATCTTGTTGTTAATTTCAGCTACGTGAACAACTTCGGCATCATCGGCACTTGTGCCAAACTTACAGTCAAACGCCCAGTAATCAGCTTCAACAGGTAGCGTTTTATTGCGCTCTCTTTTCAAATATTTTTTCACTTCATGCTTTGCAGCATCAACCATACGAGGGTATTTGATTTTCTCATGATTTAGCGTGAATGTTTTCTTCATTACGTTCCTAATTACCTTGATTTAATGATAATGGCACTCAAGTCATACCATTTGCAGCCATTATAGCAATTGCATTTAATTTGTGGATGCTTTTTTTAAACAAAAAAAGAATTGTTCTATTTTATTGCATAACCGATTATTAAATATAAGGTGTTTTAGGCTTTTAAAACGCACAAGTGTTAAATTATTTTTATGCGTTAGCAACAAGCAGTGGCTTATGTATAGCCTCATTAGTTAAATCGTCATAAAATGCCGCGGCGTCCATTTGTGGACTTGCAAGCGCGGTGTGCGTGTCATTTAAGCGCCTGCGTACTGATAGTTCACAATTATCGATTACTGTTAAAGGAATATGTAACTTGTCATCTCTAATCGCTAGTGGCTCAGGGTTTAAGCAGTGGCTTAATTTTATTGCTTTCATGCCTGCTTGCTCGCCTTGTTGAACAATCACCGACGCGTGCTCTTGCCCTATGGTCATATCAAATTTTTCGGGAGCTAATAATTGCTTTGGTCCAGCACCAAAGCGCTCCCTTAACTCTTCTTCGTCTACATAAGCACTATGCGTTTCACTTTTTGGCAAGTGAAATTGACTAAAATCCAGCGCATCGTGCGATAGCATCGCTAATAAAAGTGAGAATTCGTCTCTGCGATTTTCATGCACACTTTTATTTAGCCTGGTCTTTAGTTGACTCTCTGTGATTAACAAATCATCGATTTGCATAGTCTTTAGCCGATTATGATAACTGATAGATATTTATCGGCTTTATTTCAAATTTCTTTAGCTTTTTTCTTTACTTAAATACGCAGTTTGCTATTATCAGCGCCGTTGCATTGGAGGGGTTCCCGAGCGGCCAAAGGGATCAGACTGTAAATCTGACGGCTCAGCCTTCGCTGGTTCGAATCCAGCTCCCTCCACCACTTTTCTTACCGCTAAGTTAAGTGGGGTCAAATGTAACAAAATAGTGTGGAGGGGTTCCCGAGCGGCCAAAGGGATCAGACTGTAAATCTGACGGCNAAGGGATCATACTGTAAATCTGACGGCTCAGCCTTCGCTGGTTCGAATCCAGCTCCCTCCACCACTTCTTATCTTCAGTACCCTTTTCTACATCTTTTTCATCACTATTTAACTTCATTTTTAGACTAATTATCAAATACCCACTGTAATGTTGCCCCGTGGTTTTTAAGCCATGCTGATGCAGATTTATAATCGGGATAAAATTTAGCTACGCGCTTCCAAAAAGCGCTGCTGTGGTTCAAATACTTTAAATGAGCCAATTCGTGCACAATAACATAATCAATTATATGATGAGGCGCCCCAACAAGGTTAAGGCTAAAGGTTAGCTCTCGCCGAGAATTACAACTCCCCCACTTACGTTTATAACTTCCAATCGTCAATTTAGTCGGTAATGCTTCTGACATCTGTTGGCAATAATAAGCTAAACGCATTTCAATGTAGTTTGTTAGCGTTTCTTCAAGGGCAAGGCAAAGTAACTGTTTACGTTTTTCAGGCTGTTTTTTTACTCGATTAGAAGTGTAAATAGTAAATACGCTATCGGATTGCTGAACATGAGAGCGTGTCCCTTTTGCAAAAGTAATGGTATATGGCTTAGCAAAAACCATTATTTGCTGGTTTTTAAACGGGTGTTGTTGAGTATCAATGGCGTTAAGTTGTTTATGTAATTGCGCAGTTACCCACTCTTTTTTACTAAACAGCCATTGTTCTATTTGTAGTTTTGGCACGAGCGTAGGCGCATAAACAGTGACTGATTTTTGGCTAACTTTTATTGCAACTGTTTTACGCCTTGCACTGCGTTTTAGCTGATACTCAAACAAGGTGTATGCTCTAAATATAAATAAAAGCGTATTATAAAGCCTTATTTATTCAATGCAGTTATTTAGCGATAAATAAATGGGCTCAGTGTTTATTATTATTTTTATTTACGCAAAATCACGTCTTATTAATAAAGCACGCTACGCATGTTAATATTTTTATGCTAAAAAGTAACCTCGCTGATTTATAATATAAATTATTAGATTAACAGTTTATTTATATATTAAATCTATTAAACTAGTTCAATAAAGATACTAATTTGAGCCACTATGCTGTCTGCATTTTTTATAACCGACCACGATCCGAGCCTCATAATTAACGGTGCATATAACCCTATACTGGTTAGTTTATCGGTCATTACCGCTATTTTTGCTGCCTTTTTTACGCTCTGGTTAGTTGATGTAGCAAAGCAAACAAAGTTCGAAAACTATAAACGCTTAGCTAATGTAACCGGCGCCACGGTTTTATCGGCCGGAATTTGGAGCATGCATTTTATAGGTATGTTGGCCTTTTCGTTATGCACAAACATTAGCTATGATCCACTCATTACCGTGTTGTCTTTTTTACCGGCGTTTATTTCATGTCAGTATGCTTTTTCGATTTTAGTAAAATCGCAAGGGTCATATAAAAACCTTATTATTTGCTCTATTTTACTAGGCTCAGGCATTGGTACAATGCACTACAGCGGCATGGCAGCAATGGAGCTGGCCCCGTTACTACGTTACGATGCAATCATATTTGCTTTATCAATTGTGGTCGCTGTTGGTTTATCGTTCATAGCACTTTTTACGCGTTATCATTTAACGCGTTTGCTACCTAATTTATCACAACTGCAAGCGCGCGCTATTACCGCTGTTATTTTAGGCTCAGCGGTGGCTGGTATGCACTATATGGGTATGGCTGCTACCCGCTTTGTTGCAACCTCTCCGCTTTTACCCGATTACGAAGAGTCAACCACTGAGCTTGCTTTTGTGGCTATTGCCGTAGCTACCGCGACCGTTGCTATAACCTGTGTCATTGCAGTTATAAATGGCATGGTTAGATACCGCTTACTGCTTGAGGAAAAATCGGCGGATGAATCTCGACTAAATGCTATTTTAGGCACTGCTATTGATGGCATTGTGACTATAGATCACACCGGCATTATTTTGAGTTTTAACGAAGCTGCCAGCAAGATTTTTGGTTGGCGAGAAAACGAAGTCCAAGGTCATAATGTAAAAATGCTGATGGCCGATGAAATCGCTCGCCACCATGATGGCTATTTGTCTCACGCCAAAAATGTAGATCTAGGAAAAGTAATTGGTATAAATAGGGATGTGTCTGCCAAACACAAAGATGGCCACCTTTTTCCTATTCGCTTAGGTATAGGGGAAGTTAATCAGCCAGGCCATATGCCGTTATATGTTGGCTTTATCACCGATTTAACCGAACAACGCGCTATGCAGCAAAGTCTTATTGAAAAAGAGCAAAAGTACCGCTCTTTAATGGATAATATGCCTGGCGCTGCTTTTCGCTGTAAGTACGACGAAAACTGGAGCATGTTATTTATCAGCCCAACAGTGGCTGAACTAACAGGCTACACGCCAGAAGAGTTCACAGAAAGCTGCATTGAACTTAACGACCTTATTTTAAAAACAGATCAGCCAACGGTAAACGAAGCCGTAGCGCAAGCCATGACCTCAAGTTTAAAGTACTCGGTAGAGTATCGTATTCGCCACCGTAACGGCAAAGTTGCCTGGGTATTAGACAAAGGCAGTATTACCCTTGATAAAGATAATAACCCGCAATGGATAGATGGGGTATTGGTTGATATTACAGAACAAAAAGAATACGAAGACAAACTTGAGCAGGCAAAATTGCAAGCTGAAGAAGCAGCGCACGCTAAGCAATCTTTTATGGCTAATATGAGCCATGAGATCCGCACGCCGATGAATTCTATTATCGGTTTTAGCGACCTACTGATGGACACTCCGCTAAACCAAGAACAGCAAAAACACTTGGTTACAGTTAATAATGCGGCGCGTTCATTATTAAGGTTACTTAACGAAGTGCTTGATACCGCAAAGCTTGAGCGCGGAAAGCTAACTATTGAACCCGTTCACTTTAGTTTAAAACAAGTACTCGATAGCATTATTTCGACATTTTGGCTTGAAGCAAAAAAGAAAGACTTGCGTTTAAAATTGAACATTAAAGATTCTGTTGCCACAACTTACTATGGCGACCCAGATAGGTTAAGGCAAATTTTAACTAACCTCATCGGTAACGCTATTAAATTTACCGAGCAAGGTTCGGTTGAGCTCACTGTAAGTACTACGCAAACTGATCAGCTCTTTTTTGAAGTGCAAGATACCGGCATAGGTATTGCCAAAGACCGTGTTAAAGCTATATTTCAGCCGTTTGTTCAAGCCGATGGCACCACTACTCGTCGCTTTGGCGGTACAGGCCTTGGAACAACCATTAGTAAACAATTAGTAGAGCTGATGGGCGGCACCATAAATCTAGTCAGTGAAGAAAACAAAGGCACCTGCTTTTACTTCTCTTTACCGCTTATACAAGGCGATTCAGAAAAAATAGACCATTTCGATGGCCTTCACACTCAATTACCATCGCTAAGGGTACTTGTGGTGGATGATATTGAGCAAAACACCGAGCTGCTTTCGTTACTACTTTCTAAAGATCAACATTTGGTAAGCAAAGCAAGCAACGGTTTAGAGGCTATTGCAATATTCGAGAAGCAAGATTTTGATGTCATCTTAATGGATATTCATATGCCTGAGTGTGATGGCATAGAAGCAACCACAAAAATTAGAGCCATAGAAAAGCAAAGGCAGCTTAAATTTACCCCCATTATTGCGTTAACGGCAAGCGTCCTACAACAAGATAAACTCACAGCTAAACGTGCCGGCATGAACGGCTTTGCTAATAAGCCGATAGATATAAATCAGCTTAACCAAGAAATTGCCCAGGTGCTTGGCTTAGGTATTGCTAAAGATATGGTTATTAGCCAATCAGACCCTGAGGCTAAACACATCGACTTTGAAAAAGGTGTGATGCTTTGGGGTAATAAATGCAAGCAGTTAACCGAAATTGCCAAATTTATAAATGACAGCAATAAACGATTTGATATTTTATTTAACAGTAAGTTATCTGAGATTAAAGACGCCAATAGCCTGATACATACCCTTAAAGGGGTCGCCGGTAATTTAGGCCTAACAACATTAATGACTTTATTAGCCAAGTTAGAGCGCGAGCAAACTTCTGAGCAATCTACAGCGTTAGTAACACAAATAAAAGACGAGTTAGAGACAATAACGCAATTAATATCAGGCGATGAGTGCGCACAAATCACGCCTGCTGAGAGTGAAAATACTGAGCAAAAAAGCACGCTAAGTGCGGCTGAATTAAAGTCACTGTGTGAAACGCTACACCATGAAGCGCAAAGCGCCGAGCTCAACGATGATTTGCTTGCGCAGCTTGAAAATAACGCCCCTGCACACCTACAAACTCAAGTAAATGAGGTTGTAAACGCATTTGATGAATTTGACTTTGATCAGGCGCAACACGTGCTAGACGGTCTAATTAAAGAGTTTACCCAAGAATGAGAATATTGAATGGATTTTAGCAACGACAAACCACGTATATTAATCGTTGACGATGAACCTGCTAACTTAAAAGTCATGCGAGAAGTATTAGGTAATCAATACCGTATGTCTTTTGCTAAATCGGGCGCTGCAGCACTTGCGCTACTGGAAAAAGAACAGCCTAAACTTATATTACTCGATATCATGATGCCCGATATGAATGGCTTTGAGGTGTGCGAAATACTTAAAAGCACACCTGCGCTTTCGCATATCCCAATTATTTTTGTAACAGCTTTGGGTGATGAAAGCGATGAGTTTAAAGGCTTTGAACTTGGCGCTGTTGATTACATTACTAAACCTATTAGCCCTGCGATTGTACGCGCACGTGTTAAAACGCATTTATCGCTTGTACAAGCCGAGCAATTAAAGCAAGCCCATGTTGATTTAGTACATCGATTAGGCCGCGCTGCAGAGTACAAAGACACAGACACTGGCGAGCACATTGCTAGGATGAGCCAATACAGTAAATTATTAGCATTAGAATTTGGCATGGGTGAGCAACAAGCAGAGCTGCTTCGCCAAGCAGCCCCCATGCACGATGTAGGTAAAATAGGTATTCCGGATGCTATTTTATTAAAACCTGGGCGATTAACCCCTGACGAATTTGACCACATGAAACAGCATGCGGCTATTGGCGCGCAAATTTTAGCAAATTCCTCATCACCGCTATTACAACTTGCCCATAAACTGGCTATAGAGCACCACGAAAAGTGGGATGGCAGTGGCTACCCTAATGGTTTAAAAGGCGAACAAATATCGGTTGAAGGGCGTATTGTGGCTATTGCAGATGTATTTGATGCCCTTACCTCAAAACGCCCGTATAAAGAGGCTTGGGGTGTAGAAGAAGCGCTTGAGCATATGCAAGCACAAGCGGGTAAACACTTTGACCCCCACCTCATCAATTTATTTGTAAATAAGCTCGATGCTATAATCGCAATTAAAAACACATATCAAGAGCAACACTAAGTATTGCGCGTGCGTGAGCCTTGTTTTACATCACCATATACCGCTTTTATGTGCGGGTAGTCATGAGAGGTTATTTCGTGGCTATTCCCACTGTTATCTTTAAAATAAAGCGAAAACGTTACACCGTGATCAGCCAGTACAGTTTTTATGTTTAAGTCATTTAAATAATCAACCCAACCAATAAACTGTGCACCGGTGGCTGCAAACGCAATACCTTTGCTTCGCCCTTGTCCTTCAAATAACGCTAAACGCGTTGTTTTTGCGCTATCTTCAAGTGTGAGTGGCCCTTTGCCATTTTCATCCCAAAAGGCAAGCTCTTCAACTACGCTAAAGCCTAGTACCTGCTTGTACCACTTTAGCGCTTCTTGGATGTTTTCAACATTAAGGTGGCAATGATCAATGCCCGATAATAAAGGAGCGCTCATATTATTGACCAATTTCTGATTTTAGCTGCTCTAAAAACGCATACATATACTCTGTGCGTCGCTCTGCCTCGGCTTTAGCTGAGGGCGTATTCATGCTCTTAGCAATATGAAGCAATTTAATAAAAAAGTGATCAAGGGTATAGGTTTTATCATCTGCTTCGCGGTTAACACAAAATGGGTCATCAGAGTTATACAGTAAGCGGCTAATAGAGCCCCCTACTTTCATACAACGGCTAACGCCTATTGCACCGAGTGCGTCCATTCTATCGGCATCTTGCACGATTTGCGCTTCTACAGTTTTAACCGCTATATTGGCGCTAAAGCTATGGGCAGCGATAGCATGATGAATATCATCAAACAAACATGCGTCGTAGTTAATTGATTTTAAAAACGCAATGGCTTTATCTGCCGCCATAGTAGATGCTTTTGCTCTATCGGGGTGGTTTTTTGCCACCGCAACACAATCGTGCATCCACGCCGCTGGCAAAACAATATTCATATTGGCTTGCTCGGCGTGACATAATTGAATGGCAACACGCACTACGCGTTCAATATGCGTTATGTCGTGTGCTACATCGGCATGTATTAACGAAGTAATAAATGAGCGACATTGAGAATCAAGCTGTTGTAACTCAGGGCTTAAAGCAGTGTTGGCCACAGTGATGTTCCAAAAAACTAATTTATATGAGAATTATCCGTACTTTAACGCGCTTTACACCTCCCTTGCAAAACATTCATTGTATGTTGCCCTATGCTTGACTAAAATACAGCGCTTATTTATTACAACTGAGAAGCCTTATGTCATCTGCCGTTTACCTACAAGCTGGTCGCGAAAAATCATTAAAAAGGAAACACCCTTGGTTATTTTCAAAAGCCATCAAAAAAATTAAAGGTAAACCAGGCCTAGGCGATACGGTCACCATTCACGACAGCGAAGGTAAGTTTTTAGCCACCGCTGCTTATAGCCCTCATTCACAAATAAGAGCGCGTGTGTGGAGCTTTGATGAAAAAGAAGTAATAGACCAACACTTTTTTGAGCGTCGCTTACGCCGTGCTTTACATGCCCGCGAGCATGCAATAGCCGAAGGCGGTTTAACTGGCTTTAGGTTGTGTGCTGCTGAGTCTGACTACTTGCCAGGTGTAACCATTGATAAGTTTGATAACACCTTAGTTTGCCAATTACTAAGTGCCGGCGCTGAGCGCCATAAAGGTGAAATTGTAGGCGCGTTAATGGCTATTTTTCCTGGTGCGAATATTTATGAGCGCTCAGATGTAGACGTGCGCACCAAAGAAGGCTTAGAACCTATTAAAGGTGTACTGTGGGGCAACGAACCTTCAGAGCCGGTGGTTATTGAAGAAAATGGCTTAAAGCTTGAAGTAGACATTTTAGAAGGTCATAAAACAGGCTTTTACCTGGATCAACGTGATAGCCGCGCAGCACTTGAGCGCTTTTCAAAAGATAAAACCGTATTAAATTGCTTTAGCTACACAGGTACTTTCTCACTTTACGCACTACGTGGTGGCTGTAAACACGTCACGAATGTTGATGTATCACAACCAGCACTGGATACCGCTAAGCGTAACGTAGAGCACAATAACTTAGATTTAAATAAAGTCGATTTTGTAAAACAAGATGTGTTTAAGCTATTACGCCAATACCGTGAGGAAGGCAAACAGTTTGACACTATTGTGATGGACCCACCAAAATTTGCAGACAACAAAGCGCAGCTAACCGGTGCGTGTCGTGGTTATAAAGATATAAACATGATTGCTATGCAAATATTAAAACCAGGCGGTACATTACTTACCTTCTCGTGCTCTGGATTAATGGAGCAAAACTTGTTTCAAAAAGTGGTAGCAGACGCTGCGCTAGATGCAGGTAAAGAGCTATTGATTATGGAGCGTTTAAATCAAGCGGCCGATCACCCTATTGCTGGCAGTTACCCTGAAGGCTTTTACTTAAAAGGCTTGATTTGTAAGGTTTACTAAAAATTATTGTTATTACCTACAAGGACGTAGGTAATAAAATCGAACGTTGTTTAACACCCGAAATAGCAAAAGCCAGCCGCTTGGTGTTTATTCAATTTAGTTAAACTGAACTATTTCTAATCCTGCGGTAATGGTGCCATCGTCTTCTTTGCTAGCACGTATAACTTTAGCCGTTGCATTTAAAGAGGCAATACTTGGGTGAGTCGATTCTATATTAACCTGTAACAAAGTATCGAGCTCAAGCAAGTCATCTAAATGAAGTGATAGCCCAGTGGCACTTAAATCAACACATTCTGCGGTATAATTTAGCCCAGCAACTGGCTCTATTGTTGTTAATTGCGCAGGAGTATTAACCTGCATACGTCTAAAATTGCGCTTATCTTCAGTAAACATGCATCACCTTTAAACAACCGTGTTTATTTGCTCAAATAAAGTACCCATCGAAAACGGTTTTACTACATAGGCATCACACCCTGCATCAAAGCCAGCTTGCTTTTCCGAGGGCGACTCTAAGCCCGAAACCATAACAACAGGTATATTTTTAGTCTCAGGTGTGTGCTTAAGCATCCGACATGTATCATACCCATCGAGGCCAGGCATACATACATCAAGCAAAATAATATCCGGCG
Organism: Pseudoalteromonas sp. P1-30; assembly: GCF_001400005.1. Classification (NCBI taxonomy): domain Bacteria; kingdom Pseudomonadati; phylum Pseudomonadota; class Gammaproteobacteria; order Alteromonadales; family Pseudoalteromonadaceae; genus Pseudoalteromonas; species Pseudoalteromonas sp. P1-30. The sequence goes on along the minus strand of NZ_LKBC01000006.1, from coordinate 25,719 downwards.
GGTTAGCAATGGCAGACGCCAAACAGCTTTTCCCCGAGTCAGCATAACTAACATCAAATTTTGAAGTCAGGGCAGATTTAAGCATTTCATAATTAAAATACTCGTCATCTACAACTAACAATCGCTTAATCTTATGTTCAACCGATGAGGACATAGGTATGTCGCTTCCTTCTCAACCAAAAATAAATCCTTCTATTAAGGTACTAAGCTTAATAGAAAATGCAAGTTTTATTCTATCTCTTTTATCGCATTCATAACGCGTTTTGCAGAAATAGGATATGGGGTACCTAAGGTTTGCGCAAACAGTGACACCCTAAGCTCCTGCTGCATCCAAAAAATAGCGTTTACCTGTTGCGGAATAGGTAAGCCTTTTGGAATTTTATTTACGAGCTTTTTGTACTCTTGCGCTACTTTTTCAAGTTCTAAAACACACAGTCTATCGCGGTTAGGATCAACAGGTAGTTTTTCTAAACGTTTTTGAATCGCTTTTAAATAACGAATTAGGTCGGGCATTTTATTCGCACCGTGAGCGCTCACAAACCCTTTAAAGATAAGTGACTCAAGCTGCGATTTTATATCGCCATGGGCAGTTATCATAGTTAAATCGACACGCCCTTTCATTTTTTTATGTAACGCATGAGCAATGCTTAAAACTTGTTCAACCTGTGTGGCAATTTCGACCACAGCATCGCCTAGTTCGCCCCTAATTTGCTCTTTAACTTTATCAAAAGCGTTTTCATCGCGTATATCGCCATGCTTTATTAATAAGCTGTCTACGCCGGCGGCAATACAATCGTCAATTAAGTCTGCAATTTTCCCAAACGGATTAAAGTACAAGCCCAGTTTGGCTTTATTAGGCAAGTTTTGCTGAAGGTACTTTATTGGCGACGGCACATTTAATAAAACTAAACGCCGTAAACCTTGCTGATGCGCTTGCTGGGCTTTTTCTTCACTATCAAAGAGCTCAATTGCCGCTGTGGCTTTTTTATCTACCAGCGCTGGGTAAGCTTTTATTTCGTATTGGCCTTGTTTTTTAACGTACGAAGCAGGCAAAGCGCCAAAGTCCCATTGTGTTAAATCGGCTTTTTCAATGCCTTTATCGGCCACCTTTGATAGCGTATCGGTTACTTTGACTTGCAGCTGTGCTTTTAGTTTTGCTAAATCTAGTCCGCGTGCAAGCAATTTATCGTGCTCATCACGCACCTCAAACTGCAATCTTAAATGAGGCGCCAGTGCGTTTAAATCCCACGCTTCTATATCTACTTTTACGCCTGTCATTCTTAGTAAGCGTGTAGTAAGTGCATCAAGTAAGCTGCCTTGCATAGGCTCAATGGCAGCCAGTACAGCATCAGCGTAATTGGGCGCAGGTACAAAGTTTCGACGTAACGACTTAGGTAACGATTTAATTAAACCACTTATTAGCTCATGCCTAAAGGCAGGTATGTGCCAATCAAACCCGGTTTCTTGCACTTGGTTTAAAAGTGCTACCGGTATTTGTACAGCCACCCCATCAACAGCTTGTCCTGGATCAAAATGATAGCTCAGCGGCAAAATAATATTATCTTGCTGCCATGTATCAGGGTAATCAAACTCAGTAATATTACTTGCACCGTGCTGCATAAGCTCTTCACGGGTCATGTATAGGTAGCGTTTGTCTTTTTGCTTTTGAGTTTTATACCACTTAATAAAGGCTGCACGGTTGTTGATTTCTTTAGGTATTTTTTTATCGTAAAATTCAAATAACGTTTGCTCATCAACCAAAATATCGCGACGTCGCGATTTATGCTCAAGTACCTGAATATCCTCTATTAGCTCGCGGTTGTACGCTAAAAATTGCTCATTTAAGCCAAGCTCTTGCTCTACAAGGGCGGTGCGTACAAACAGCTCACGACTAACTTTAGGGTCTATATTGCTATACACACAGCGGCGTTTATTAACCACCAATAAGCCGTACAAGGTTTGTTGCTCGAACGCGATAACAGCGCCTGGTTTTTTCTCCCAATGCGGCTCAGAATAGCTTCGTTTTACTAAATGCTGTGCAAGGGGCTCTACCCAATTAATATCTATTTTGGCATTAATACGTGCGTATAGTTTACTGGTCTCTACCAGCTCTGCCGACATAATCCATTTGGGGCTCTTTTTAAATAACCCAGAACCCGGAAAAATATGAAACTGGCTATTGCGAGCGCCTTTATATATTTGCTTTTCGTCTTTAAAGCCTATGTGACTTAACATGCCGCTCAGTAGCGCTTTGTGTATTAGCTCTGAGTCAGCCACTTGCGTGGTGGCTTTAATTTTCATTTCGTTGCACACAGTGCTTATTTGATAAACAATGTCTTGCCACTCACGAATACGCATATAAGCTAAAAAGTCTTTTTGGCACAACTTTCTGAACTGGCTATTTGTCAGCTCACTTTGCTGCTCTTCTAGGTAATTCCAAAGATTTAAAAAAGCAATAAAATCCGAGTCAGGGTCATCAAAGCGACTGTGTTTTTCGTTCGCTGCGGCGCGTTTTTCTTGTGGGCGCTCTCGGGGGTCTTGAATCGATAGCGCTGCCACAATAATAATAACTTCTCGTAGTGCTCCGAGCTTATTAGCCGTCAACACCATTTTAGCTAAGCGCGGGTCGACCGGTAAGCGGCTAAGCTCACGCCCTGATTGCGTTAAACTCGTTTGATGGCGCTTTTTACTCGGCTTAATCGCCTGAAGTTCTTCAAGTAGGGTTAAACCATCGTTAATATTGCGACTATCTGGCGCTTGCACAAACGGAAACTCGCTCATATCGCCAAGCCCTAATGCCAACATTTGCAAAATAACAGAGGCTAAATTAGTGCGCAGTATTTCTGGGTCTGTAAATTCAGGGCGAGATATAAAGTCATCTTGCGAATACAAACGAATACAAATACCCGCTTCAACACGGCCACAGCGTCCCATACGTTGATTCGCACTTGCCTGAGAAATAGGCTCAATAGGTAAACGCTGTACTTTAGTACGATAGCTGTAACGGCTAATACGCGCTGTACCTGGGTCTATTACATAGCGAATACCCGGCACCGTTAATGAGGTTTCGGCCACGTTGGTTGATAAAATGATATGGCGGCGCGAATGCGGGGCAAATATACGGTTTTGCTCTGCGTTAGATAAGCGCGAGTAAAGTGGTAATACGTCGGTGTGTTTTAAATTACGTTTAGAGAGCGCCTCTGCAGTATCGCGTATTTCGCGCTCGCCATTTAAAAATATGAGAATGTCCCCGGGCCCTTCAGCGCACAGCTCATCTACCGCATCAAAAATACCTTGCAGTTGGTCGCCTTCGGCTTCCATAGCTTCTTTATTTATATCGCTTATAGGGTTATAGCGCACCTCAACGGGGAATGTACGTCCCGACACTTCAATAATTGGCGCATCATCAAAGTGCTTTGAAAAGCGTTCAGGATCAATGGTCGCCGAGGTAATAATAACTTTTAAGTCGGGGCGCTTTGGCAGTAAGTTTTTTAAATACCCCAAAATAAAATCGATATTTAAGCTGCGCTCATGGGCTTCATCAATAATGATGGTGTCGTACTGATTTAAAAAGCGGTCTTGTTGTATTTCGGCGAGCAAAATACCGTCGGTCATCAGTTTTACATACGTATTATTAGAAACCTGATCGCTAAAACGTATTTTAAAACCGATTTGTTGGCCAAGTTCACATTTCATTTCCTCAGCAATGCGGTTAGCTACACTGCGCGCGGCTAAACGTCTTGGCTGAGTATGGCCAATAAAGCCATCAACCCCACGGCCAAGCTCTAAACACATTTTTGGTATTTGTGTGGTTTTACCTGAGCCTGTTTCACCGGCAATAATCACCACTTGATTGTTCGCAATGGCGTCTTTAATGACATCCTTTTTTTGACTTACCGGTAATTGCTCAGGGTACGTTACAGCGGGCAGCTCAGCTAAACGTTTTTCACGTAGCTGCTGGCTGCGGGTAATATCAGCCGCTATTTTTTCAAGGGCATTGGCCTGCTTAGTCTCGTCTTGTATTTTTTTTACGCCATGTAAGCGTTTTTTAAATATAAACTGATCTTTTTTTAAGCACGTTTTAAGCTCGCCCAACAACTGACCTAGGTTTACCACCCGCACACCTTATAAATTTAATAAATGAGGGCTAATAGTATCAAAATAAACGCGCAGCGTTAATCCTACAATCCCTATAAGGCTTATATATCACGCTATTGGTTTTTAAAAATTCCCACAAAAGTTGCTTGCGTGTTCGATTTGCTCGCTCGGTACATGCCCGAGGTATTAAATGGCATACTAATATGGCCTTTAGCATCCACAATAATAACCCCACCTGTACCACCTATAGGCGCAAGTACTTGGTTAATAACCTCATCCCCAGCTTGTTCAATGGTTTTATTTTGATATTTAACGCGTGCACAAATATCACTGGCAACACTGTAGCGAATAAAATACTCGCCGTGACCGGTGGCCGACACCGCACACGAATCGTTTTCAGCAAATGTACCCGCGCCAATAACAGGGGAATCGCCAATGCGGCCAAAGCGTTTTGCGGTCATGCCACCTGTAGATGTACCTGCGGCTAAATTGCCGTTTTTATCAAGTGCCACTGCACCTACGGTGCCCATGTTATAATTTGTTGGCAGGGCTTTATGCGCAGCTTGGTAGTTTTTGCTGGTTGCTTTTTCTTTTTCTAATTTTTGCTTTGCTTTTAAAAGTGCTTCATAACGGTGCTTAGTATCAAATATATTATTTTCTATCAGCGCAACGCCCTGCTCTTTTGCAAACTCTTCAGCGCCTTGACCATTAAGCATTACGTGTACTGAGTTATCCATTACTAAGCGGGCTAATTGAATTGGGCTTTCTATGTGCTTTACGCCAGCGACCGCACCCGCTTGACGGTTTCGCCCATCCATTATTGAGGCATCAAGTTCATGGCTGCCATCATAGGTGTACACTGCACCGCGCCCAGCATTAAAGTAAGGCGACTGCTCTAATACTTCAATAGCAGTGGTGATTGCATCTAAACTTTCGCCGCCCTTTTCAAGTACGGTGTAACCTGCTTCAACAGCTTCGGCTAGTTTTGCTCGGTAGGCTTTTTCTTGCTCTGGGGTAAATTTTGCTTTTTCAATTGTGCCTGCTCCACCATGAATCGCTATAGCAAACGGGGCTTGTTCACTTACTGCTTGCGTGCTTAGTGTTAAGCAGCCGCTGGCTAAAACTGACAATAAGAATGTTTTTTTCATAGTGCGCTCTTTTTTAAATTTAGTATTGAATTTACTTTGAATGGTTACACGTATTTTTTCAACTAATATCAACGGTATTAAGTTAGCACTTTATTTAAGCAGCTAATAAACAGCCTAATAATAATGCGAAATACGAGGGTGTTATTTCCCTTCATCACCCCTACTTTTTAACCCAATTGGCATAGAGTAAGTTTAATGGCACAAAAAAAGCGCCATCAGGCGCTTTTTAGCTAAACGTGTATGTAATTACGCGTCTTGCTTAGCTTTTAAACGTGCTAAACGTGCTACTTGGTGAGTAGATGTTAAGAACGAATAAATAGGTGCTAAGTAACCGCGCTTACGAAGCTCTAAAAATTCTTCATCGCTAAGCGAGTTAAGTTTTTTCTCATCGATAAGGTAAATACCGTTGATGTCTTTTTTCTCGCCTTTAATGTCTACTGTTAGCGTTTGCGCTACTAGTAGCTCTTTATCAGCTAAGTATTTAGTGAATGCTTCTGTTACTTGAGAAAACTCAATGAAAGACACTAAAGACTCTTTACGACGCTTTAAGTAGTCTGTTTCTTCACCGTTTTCAAATAATGCGTTACCTTCTTCTTCACCTACAAGCGAGCTTGCTTCGTCAATCACAATACCGTACTGATCTTGCTCAGGGTGCTTTACTAGACCTAATGGGTAACGCGTTGATGCCATAGGCGCAAAAGCTGCTGTCCATTTACCATCTTCTACAAACAGGTTTTCGCCTGGCTCTAGGCCAAACATTGCAACTGCTTGGAAAGTACCGCTTTCGTTGTTTTTAACAAAAGACATTGGGAATTCATTTGCTACGCGTGCAAACTCATGTGCAACTACTGGCACTAAATGTTGAGTTTTCATAAATTCAACGTTGATGCCGTTTTGAATTTTAGTGTTGGCATGCTTTTCGTTGTGTAAAGGCTGTACTTGTTGCTCCGCCATGTTACTGCTCCGTTTATTTTTAATATATATGTTTCATTGTTAATGCCTTTAGGCTAATGCTTTTGAACGAAAAAAGGAAGGGAAAGTTTTATGACAACCGTCATGAAAAAATAAAGTTTAACTAAATCTGGGCGTTGCTAAAAAACAGACAATAAAAACGCAACTAATACGCTCAAAAACAGTACAAATAACGGGTGATTTTAATACAGCACCATAAAAACCATTAACATTGGTTAACAGTTTGACGGTATTTTTTGAATAGGTTTAGCATGTTATTTAGCCAAATAAAAAGGCAGCTTAATTAAGCTGCCTTTTTAAACTGTAAATGAGCGGCTAAATTAAGGCGCCCAATACACTTCAATATTTATGCTTGGGTGGTTTAGCACAGCGCGAAGTGGCATATCGTTTACATCACCACCCGCTTTAGCTTGCTTGTAAACCGCTAGCTTTTCTTCACCACTGATCAGGAGTTTAACCACTTTAGAGTTTGCTATTGCATTTAAAGTCAGTGTCATGCGCTCTGTAATGCTGCCTGTCACGTCACTTTCTATTGCATTAATAGCGCACACAGTTTGCTGTGTTGTTAAACCATGCTCAAGACCCTGCGCATGGGGGAACAAAGACGCTGTATGGCCATCTGGGCCCATGCCTAAAATTGTTACATCATACGGTGCTTTTAAAGCGCCATAAGCGGCTTCACATACTTGTGTACCTTGCTCGGCCGTTGCTGAATCATTTTTCATGGTAATAAAATTAGCGGCACTGCCATAATTTTGTAACAGGGTGCTTTTTATAAACGCTTCGTTACTTTTTTCGTGGCTTGGCTCAACCCAGCGCTCATCAACCATGGCAACATCTACATTTTGCCAATCTAAATCAAGCGTTGATAAGTGCTTGTACGCCGGCGCCGGAGACGAACCGCCCGATACCATTAGCACAGCACGGCCATCACTTTTTATGCCATCACGTAAAGATTGCTCAAGCGTGTGTGATAGCTCAGCGGTTAACTCATCTTTTGAGTCAAAAAATTTTTCAACAAGTGTTGCCATACCTTACGCCTTATCGCCTGTGTTAAACCACACGTGGTTGTTTTCAGCTAATAATTCATCAGCATCATCCGGTCCCCAGCTACCAGCACGGTAAAGTGCAGGTTTGCCTTTAGTTTGCCAGCGCTCAATAATTGGATCTATCCATTTCCACGCTTGACGAACTTCGTCACGGTGTATAAATAACGATGGGTTATTAGCTGCAGCATCAAGCATTAAGCGTTTGTACGCATCAGAATGGAAACCGTTGCTGTATGCTTGAGAAAGCTCAATATTCATCGTTACCGGCTCTAATTGCATTTCAAGATTATCAAGGCGCTTAGACATAAGCGTTAATTGAATCGTCTCTTCCGGCTGCAAACGAATAACAAGGCGGTTTGGCTCAATATTACCCACGTTTTCTTCATAAATATTGTGCGATACTTTTTTGTACTCAACCACAATTTCTGCACAACGTTTAGCCATACGCTTACCAGTACGAAGGTAAAAAGGTACCCCCGCCCAGCGCCAGTTATCAATGTGTGCACGAATAGCCACAAAGGTTTCTGTTTTACTTGAACCTTCGTTAAGCTCTTCTAAGTAACCTGGTACAATTTTACCGTTTAAATCCCCTGGTACGTATTGACCGCGAACGATATTTTCATCTACGTCACCTTCTAGTAACGGACGAAGTGCTTCTAATACTTTAAGTTTTTCAGTACGGATGCTATTTGCGTTTAGTTTATTTGGTGATTCCATTGCCACTAAGCACAATAACTGTAATAGGTGGTTTTGCACCATGTCGCGCAGTGCACCGGCTTTATCGTAAAAACCAGCACGGCTTTCAAGGCCTACCGTTTCAGATAAACTAATTTGAATATTATCAATAGATTTAGCATCCCACATGTTTTCAAACAGTGAATTTGAAAAACGCAGTGCCATTAGGTTTTGTACTGTCTCTTTACCTAAGTAGTGGTCAATACGGAAAATTTGCTCTTCGTCAAAAAACTCTGCAATTTTACCATTGATAGCCTCTGCTGATTCGCCGCAGTAACCAATTGGCTTTTCAACAACCACACGTGAAGTGGGTGTGATTAAACCTTTCGTTGATAAAATTTCACAACATGTGCCGTAAACAGCAGGCGGAAGTGATAAATAAAATACGCGAGATTTATTGCTGTCGTGCTCATCTAAAATGCCTTTAAGTACATCCCAGTTGTCGTCAGCTTCAGTTACGTTGCTTACTACAGGCACTAAGTAAGTAGAAAATGCTTTCCAATCTTTAGCGTTAAATTCGCCTTTACTTAAAAATTCTTTCAGTGCGTTGTGTGCTGTTTCTATGTAGTCAGCACGCTTACTTTCTTCACGCACTGTAGGCAGAATACGCGAGCCTTCTGGTAAGTTGCCTTCTTGATATGCTCTGTACATTGCAGGTAGCAATTTGCGTAACGCAAGATCACCACCGCCCCCAAAAATTATAATATCAAAAGGATTAAGCATAGTTACTCTCTACGTTTGTAATACCTAAAAGTGACTTCCATAAGCCGCTTGGTATGCAGGTTTAGTGCTTGAATGACAGTGGCTCTTAGTGTTAATAAAAGCCTATTGAATGTTTTACGCTACGGCGTTTTATTTATTATTTGACTGTTCGCACAATTAAATGAGTCTTAGGAGTCCTGTAAATCCTCTCACAAAAATACAGGCCCTAAGAACTCCAGCGCTACCCGTTCAAAGGTACTCGGTTTGCTTATTTACATAAGCGAATATATTACTGCGTACGGTGTTGCTTGTAGTACGCAATTAAGCCATTTGTTGAACTATCGTGGGCGTGTTTTACGCTGTCATCGGTTAGTTCGCTTTCAATTTTAGAGGCAAGGCCTTTACCAAGCTCTACACCCCATTGATCAAATGAGCAAATTTCTAAAATTATGCCTTGGCAGAAAATTTTATGTTCGTACAGCGCAATTAAGCGGCCTACTGTTTTTGCATCAACTGTATCTAGCAGTATAGATGTTGTAGGGCGATTACCCTGATGAATTTTATGATTTAGTAACTCATCAATTTGCGCTTGTGTTTTACCTTTAGCGGCTAAATCTTCTGTGACTTGCTGTGCATCTACACCGCTCATCATTGCTTCTGTTTGCGCTAAAAAGTTAGATAATAAAATATCGTGATGCTTATCTACGGCTACCTGCGGCTTAACTGAGGCTATAAAATCAGCAGGTACAATTACATTACCTTGGTGTAAGCACTGATAAAACGCATGTTGGCCGTTAATACCGGTCATACCCCAAATAATAGGAACCGTTGTATAAGGTACGGTTTCGCCTGCAAAGTTTACGTGTTTACCGTTACTTTCCATCTCACCTTGTTGTAAATACGCAGGTAACATATGAAGCGCTTGGTCGTACGGTAAAATAGCTTGCGACGTAAAGCCTAAAAAGCTGGTATTCCATACACTAAGTAGTGCCATTATAAGCGGAATATTTTGCTCAAATGGGGCTGCTTTAAAGTGCTCATCTACTTCAAATGCGCCTTCTAAAATAGCTTCAAACGCGTCATAACCTAGGTATAACGCAATAGGTAAGCCTATCGCACTCCAAAGTGAAAAGCGACCCCCAACCCAATCCCACATAGTGAATACGTTTTCATCGCTAATACCAAAGGCTGCGGTTTTTTCTAAGTTTGTGCTCACAGCAACAAAATGCTTAGCAATGGCGCTGTCATCTTTTGCTGTTTGTAAAAACCAATCAACGGCCGTTTTGGCGTTGGTCATGGTTTCTGATGTGGTAAATGTTTTCGATGAAATAACAAACAAGGTTGTTTCTGGGTCAATTGCTTTTAACACAGAGGCAATTTGAACACCGTCAGCATTAGATACGTAATGGACATTTAAAGTGTCATCAGCAAGTGCTTTTAGCGCTTCGGTTGCCATTTGCGGGCCTAGGTTTGAACCACCTACACCAATGCTTACCACATCTTTTACTGCTTTACCTGTGTAGCCTACCCATTGCCCACTGCGTACTTTTTCTACAAAGGTTTTAATTTTAGCTAATTCGTTATCAACCGCTTGCGTTACGTCTTCGCCGTCAACAACTAAAGGTGTATGGGCACGATTACGTAAAGCAGTATGAAGAACAGCACGCTCTTCTGTAATATTGATTTTTTCACCGCTAAACATCTTTTCGCGCCAAGAGGCAATGTCACACTCTTTAGCAAGCTCGATGAGTTGTGCAAAAATAGTTTTATCAATACGCTGCTTTGAATAATCAAACAACACACCCGGAATTTGAGTAGAGAATGCATCAAATCGTGTATCATCTTGTGCAAATAACGTTTTTAGATGGGTTTGTTTCATCTGCGCGGCACTATTTTGCAGTGCTTGCCAACTTGCTAATTGCGAACGATTAGACATGTAAATATCCTCTAAAATATTTAAATTAATGATTTAAAAACAGTTTTAGGTAAAAAGACTTCGCTAATTGCGCGTAGTGCTAGTAAAAAAGCAAGCGCTTAGTATAACGAAAAAAGCAATAAAAATGCTGTTTTTATAATTTATGATGCAGATAATAACGCAATTTTTTACTTTTGACACCGGTATCATAAAAATTTTATGAATTAATTACCCACAAATTTTAAGCATTTAATAGTTTAAACAACATTTATTAAATATTCATGAATTAGGGCCTGTTGACCTTTTAGGATTAAAATTTGTACAAACTAGGAACAATTTAATCTTGGCGCGAGGTTTGTACCCTAGTGGGTTCAGTAACTGCTCTTGCGTTACGCTACTGGCTTACATCCATGTAAAAATAGCAAACACACTGCTGCAAATTAAACTTCGAAACATTATAGGCCCAAAGCATAAATTGCACCGTATGCACTCGCCTAGCTTTATAGGTGGTTAAAACATCCTCAAAACTAGGCCCATAATTAGCTCACCAACGCCAAGCCACCCGCTACGTTATAAATATTCGCAAAGCCTAATTGCTGTAAATTTGCCGCTGCAATTTTAGAACGATTGCCGCTTCTACACAGTAATATATAGGTGTGCTGCGGGTTTAATTGATTTTGTACTATGGCGTTAGCCATACGGCTAAGTGAAATATTAAGCGTATTAGCTAAAGACGCAGCAAAAAGCTCCGCCACATTAATTGCGCCATGTTCATACGGCTCACGGGTATCAATTAAATACACATTTTTTTGCGTTAGTAACGCTTTAGCTTGCGTAAAGTCTAGCTGCTTAGTGTCTGTTTGCACCGCCGCCTGTACATAGCCACACAATTGGTTACTGGTTTGCATATGTAGCTGATCGTGTTGTGCTTTTAGCTGTGCAAATTGCGCCGTACTTATTTCTCCATCTAATAATGGGCTAAGCAAAGGCGTTTGTGCACGTACAGTACGCCAGTTAATGGCAAAGCATTGCTGATAGTCATGCCCCGAACAAATAACCGTATCGTCACTTATTTGCTCAGCAAGGGTAATAAGTGAGTGTGCCATTTGCGTTGCACTGCCCCCTTCAAGCGAGGTATTGCCAAGTCCTGCAGGTAAAATTAAATCACCGCAAAAACAATAATCAATATGACCTTTGGTGCGCTCTTTTAATAAATAACTAACGCTGTCTTTGCTGTGCCCTGGGGTTGGCTCTATGGTTAGCGTTTTTGTACCAAGCTCAATGCTATTTTGCAGCGCATGCGTTGTGCCCAGTACTTCATTTAACAAAGCCACTGCGCTTGGGCGGTCTTGGTGCTGGTGGGTATCTAAAATTGCTTTTACGTTGAGCTGTTGTGTGCTCACTATTTTTTCAAAGCGCGGAATAAGCTCTATTACCGGGTCAATAATAACGGCGCTGTCATCGTCACTAACATACAGCCAGCTACACGCCCCTTTATGCCTAAATTGTGTTAATCCCAGCGCGCACACTTCTTGCTTTGGCGAGGCACTGTCAGAAACAATTAAGCAATTGGCCTCTAATACCGCCTTTAACGAGCATATACGCTTACATGCTTGGCTAATTTGCTGCTCGGTTGCAGCAGGCCCAAAAGACAGCCTAATGGCGTTTTCACTTTGCCAATTAGTTGCCCCCATTGCATCAAGCACAAAACTGCGTGTTGCCCCTGTACTGCACGCCGAGCCACCGCTCACTCTAATGCCTGCTGCGTCAAATAAATCAATAACCTCTTTGGAGGTAAGCGTATCAACAGCAAAATTAAGGGTGGTAGGTACAGAATGTGAAAAATCGTGATTAAAGGTTATATCACCAAAGGTACTTTGCAGCGCATTAAGCAGTTGCGCTCTGTAGCTATTTAATACCTCAACCGACTTAAACGTGTCGTCGTTTTTATCTAGCAGCAAGTTAAACAGTTTATTAAGCCCTGCTATACCTGGTAGGTTTTCAGTGCCAGAGCGCATGCCGCTTTCTTGCCCGCCCCCCGCAATAAATGGCGTATAGGCACTGCCATTTTTAATGTATAAAAAACCAATACCTTTTGGTGCATAGAGTTTATGGCCCGAAAACGGGGCATAATCTATGCTGGTACTACTAAGCGCTAGCGCTTGTTTACCTAAGGCTTGTACACAATCAACCATCCAAGACACTGATTTATTACGGCTGCGAATAGTATGCTCTATAGCGTTTAAATCTTGATAAACACCGGTTTCGTTATTAACCGCCATGGTGCAAATCATTAGCGCGTTATTTATGTGCTCACTAATAAACGCTAAATCTAAAACCCCTTTACTATCAACAGGAATAGCCAGTAATTGGGCGTTAATGCCTAAAACGCTATTCCAATGTTTTAACGTGTTAGGCACCGCTTTATGCTCAGTTGCCCCGTACAATAATACAGGGTTTTTAACCGTATGATTTTTAGCATGAATGAGCGTTGAAACAATGGCTGTTTGTATGCCCTCTGTTGCGCCTGAGGTAAAAAGAATATCGCCATCGGGCGCACCAATAACATGGCGTGCATTTTGTCTTGTTTGTTCTAATAAATACTTGGCTTGTATACCGCTAATATGGGGGCTTGAGGGGTTACCAAAACAAATTTGCATGGTGTGCGAGACCACATCGGCAATACAGGGTAAAACAGGTGTTGTAGCGTTTGCATCAAGATAAACTTGGGCTGCTTGTTCATCGTGCAATAAAAACTCAGACATTAAAAACGCACCTTTATTACTAAAAAATATATCTTATACCCAATAGTACATAAGTTTGTTCTCATTGGGTAATAATCAATTAGTAACTTAGGTGCGTTTACTATGCTTTTTTAAACTAAAAGTACGTTACTCTGCCCGCTCTTTTGTTATTTCTCCATGGGTTGATGACCAGGCATTTATTAGCGCTTTTACAAGCGATGCGAGCGGAATGGCAAAAAACACGCCCCAAAAACCCCATAAGCCACCAAAAAATAGCACTGCAACAATAATAAATACGGGATTTAAATCAACGGCCTCAGAAAACAACAAGGGCACTAATACGTTGCCATCGAGCGCCTGAATGACCCCGTAAATTATTAATATGGTCCAAAACTGCGTTTCGATACCAAATTGAAACAGCGCCACCGCCGCAACCGGTATGGTAACCAATGCCGCACCCACAAATGGAATTAACACCGAAAACCCAACCAGCACACCAAGTAAAGCTGCATAACGTAAATCAAGTACAGTAAAGGCAATAAACGAGGTGCCACCCACAATTAAAATTTCGAATACTTTGCCTCGAATATAATTCATTATTTGCTGGTTCATTTCGTGCCACACTTGCAAAATTAACCGTCGCTGCTGCGGAATAAGCGTAGCGGCACTGCTTGTAAGCTCAAGCTTGTCTTTAAGCATAAAAAATACAAGTAAGGGTACAAGCACCAAATAAATAAGCCATGCCACAACATCTTTTAACGAAGTAAGTGAAAACGAGACAATAACTTGGCCAAATTCGAGCGCCTTTGCCTCTACACTTGCCACAATAGCTTGGACCTGCTCAGCATTAATTAAACTGGGGTATTGCTGTGGTAAGGCCATTAAAAATGACTTACCTTGCTCTACCATGTGTGGGGTTTCTTGTACTAAATTACTGGTTTGCTTCCAAAGTACGGGGCCAATAACCAAAATAAGGGTAAGCATAACCCCGGTAAAAATAAGCATTACAATGACTGTGGCGCTAAAGCGTTTTAACCCAAAGCGCTCTAAGTGTACAACCGGCCAATCAAGTAAATAAGCAATCACCAATGCCACTAACACAGGAACAATTAACGAGCCAAAAAAGTACAGTAATGCCACAGAGGCAATGAGTAAAAAAAGTAAGGTGACTGAATGAGGATCTGAGAACTTTCTTTCGTACCATGTTTTAACGTATTCAAACATGCAATGGCTCCACTAGTAATAGTCCTAGGTGTTGATCAAATTTATATGTATATGCATTTTTGCTTAAAAAACGCGTAATATCATCTGCGCTTTCGTCGTTATTTATACTAAACGTTATTGCCTTATTAGATGACTGCGCATTACGAAGCGCTAATTTAAATTGTACAAACTGTTGTGGGCATTTAAATTTTTTTAAATCGCACTCTAACATAACTACTTTACTCGCTAAGTAAAATGAATAATAAGTCGCATATTGTCGGTCATTCTATTTATAAAATGTGAACAGCAGTAACTTTTTCTTAAAACCATTCCAGCAATGGTTTATCCTTATAACATAATTAGCAGTAAGGATAAGTTAATGCCTGGCACGCATAATAAAGCGCAACTACCTAGTAATCCAACTCTCAAAGAGATTAATTGGTATAAAAAGCAGATAAACTGGGGAGAGCTCCCGCCTTTTTATCATCTTGTTGCTTCTTCGGTCAGCGAATCTGAAGGAATATTGGAGCACGGATTTGATAACGCTGTAAAAAGCCTGATCAATAAACGCAATTGGAACTTAGACTTACTTGATGGCTATGAAGATGATTTTGGTGAAATACACACCAAGCATAAGCCGCGTATAGCGCTACACCAAGTATTTACCGACCGAGGCTTTGAGCTTTGGGCGCAACCCTATGCTAAAGACATAATTATTGATCAATACGTTAAAGATAACCGCTTTATGGAGTTTAAAGTATGGGATCCGCATTCAATGAAAAACCTGATCCGCATAAATCAGCTCCATAAGTTTATTGGCTTTTATTTTGAGCGCGGCGACAAGGCCGATAAAGCCATTATTTTACATGCACATAAGGTAGTACATAAAATTATTAAATTTTTGCAGCAGGAATTGAACGTTGTAAAGCTTGATGGAGTCACAATAAAAGAACTCTACCAATTGTGCGAAAAAGACAGCCGTGCAAGCAGCGATGAAATTGACATAGCAAAAATTGCCATTGGTGAACAAATTAACAAGGAATAAAATGCAGCTAAAATCAGCCTTTATCACTTTATGCAGTGCCGCGCTTACCTTTAGCCTACTGGTTAGTGAGCCGTTAAAGGCACAAACAAACTTTACGCTACCCGATTTAGGCACGTCTGCGCTACAAGTTTTGCCACTTGAAAAAGAACAAGCCATTGGCGAAGTGATGATGATGCAAATAAGAGGCTCATCACCGGTAGTAAACGACCCCGTTTTAGACGAATACTTAACCACACTTGGCCGAAAACTTGTGGCTAATGCAAACGACGTGCGTTTTCCTTTTTCGTTTTTTTGGGTAAATAACAACGAAATTAACGCCTTTGCTTTTTACGGCGGGCATGTTGGTGTGCATACTGGGCTTATTGCGCAATCAGATAACGAAAGCCAATTTGCCTCTGTACTTGGGCACGAAATAGCGCACGTAACTCAGCGCCATTTAGCTCGTCGTATTCAGCAACAACAAGACAACAGCGCACTGACTATTGCAGGCATGATAGCCGGTATATTAGCCACCGTGGTTGCTCCCGACGCAGGTATTGCTATTATTTCGGCTAACCAAACCCAAGCTGCGTTTAGCCAATTAACTCACAGCCGTGCTGCCGAGCAAGAAGCCGACAGAATTGGTATGCAAACCCTTAATAACGCCGGTTTTGACGCCCGTGCATCGAGTGAATTTTTAACTAAACTTTCAGCGCAAATAAGGTATAAGTACAAACCACCCGCTTTTTTACTGACTCACCCATTGCCAGAGAGCCGTGTATCTGACGTACGCCTACGTGCAGAGCAATTCCCTGTGCGCCATTTAAACCCAAGCCTTGAGTTTAATTTAGCAAAAAGCCGTGTACTTGCCCGTTATGCCAATAAGCCCGAAAATGCCGAAGCGTTATTTAAAAAATTAATGCGCGAAAACAGTTACAACAACACCGCGCTTAAATACGGCTTGGGCATAAGCTTACTTGATCAAGATAAACTAGATGAAGCCGCCGAAATTTTAGAGCCGCTATTAGCGCAAAGTCCTAAAAATTTATTTTATATCGATACCCATACCGATTTACTAATAGCGCAAAAAAAAGCCGACGAAGCGGTAAAATTTTTGGCTGAACTAAACAACTATCGCCCTAACAACCAAGTTATAACTTTAAACTATGCAAATGCGGCATTAGAGGCTGAGCAGTTTGAACTAGCTGAAAACATTTTAAAAAGCTTTTTACTTGAAAAACCCGACCACAACTTAGGTAAACAGCTATTAGCCGATGCCTATAAAAAGCAAGACAAGCTTGCCGCTTATCACGAGGCCAATGCTGATGTGTTATCGCAATATGGCGCGTATATTAAAGCCGCAGACGAAATCCAAAAAGCGCTTAACTTCGTAGAACCCACAGAACTGGTTAAACAGCAACGCTTAAAAGCCTTGCTTACTCAGTACCGCCGTTTACAAAAAGAGCTGGCAAGGCTTTAAGTCTGTCAGCGCTTGCCCTAAAATAGCGGCAAATTACATTTTGGAACTAATTGTATGTCAGTGACTATTTATCATAATCCACGTTGTTCTAAATCGCGTGAAACCCTCGCATTACTAGAACAAAACAACGTAACACCAAGCGTAGTAGAGTATTTAAAAACACCGCTTAACCATGAGCAAATAAGCCAACTTTTAGAACAATTAGGCTTTAGCTCAGCTCGCCAGCTAATGCGCACAAAAGAAGACGCATACAAAGCGCTTAACCTAAAAGAAGAAACCAACGAGTCAGCGCTAATAAACGCCATGGTAGACAACCCTAAACTTATTGAACGCCCTATTGTACAAAACAACGGTAAAGCAGCCCTTGGCCGTCCGCCTGAAAACGTATTAAGCGTATTATAATGACGACTCGCATTGTTGTCCTGTATCACTCAAGCCATGGCTCGGTTGAGGCTATGGCGCACGAAATAGCCGAATCTATAGAGCAACAGGGTGCCACAGCCGTATTGCGTACCTTTGTTGCTAAAAACCCGCACGATATAGTAATTACAAAAGATGATTTAATAAATTGCGACGGCCTTGCGTTTGGCACACCTACCCGATTTGGCATGATGGCATCGCAAGCAAAAACGTTTTGGGAAACCACCAGCGATCTCTGGCTAAAAGGCCAGTTAATAGATAAACCAGCCTGTGTGTTTTCATCATCAAGCAGTATGCATGGCGGCAATGAAGCCACCTTACTTAATTTATCATTGCCGCTACTACACCACGGCATGATGTTATTAGGGGTGCCTTACGAAGTACCTGAGTTACTAGCTACGCAAACCGGCGGCACACCTTACGGGGCAACACATGTAGCCGGCAGTAGTAATACGAATACTTTAAGTAAAGACGAAATTAAAATATGCCAAAGCGTTGGTAAACGCCTCACTCACATTGCGAGAAAACTTCAATGAATACCGCTGACACCCCTGCTAAAAAGCCAATTACTGTAAAATTTCAGCGCACCGCTATTTTTGGCTATGTGGGTTTATTACTTTTATTTCCTCTGTGGATGTACTTTGTACCTCCGCTAAATGGCAACGCAAATTTCGTATCCTTGTTTGTGCCTATAATCCCTTTACTGTTGCCCTTAAGAGGCTTTATTAAAGACAACACTTACACTTACGCTTGGGCTAACTTTGTTGTTATGTTGTACTTTATACACGGCTTAACCATGTTATGGGCTGCACCTGATGAGCTAATATGGGTGTTATTAGAGCTTGTGTTTGCCTCTGCCATGTTTATTGGCTGCACATATTACGCACGGCACCGTGGGCAAGAGCAAGGCTTAAAAATACGTAAGCTTAAAGAAGAGCTAGCAGAGGAAAAAGCCGCTAACGAATACAATAAATAATGCTAATTCGCAAAATAAATTATTTAAGCTGAAAGTTGAAAGTTGAAAGTTGAAATAATACCAATCCGCATAAGTAAGTAATCTATTTTGAGGATGGAAAAACGTGTTGATAGCAAGGCAAAAAATTCGCACGCAGATAGCGACACGTTTAGCCCCGCAAAATGATTAGATATTATTGCGGATTGATATAACAGCTTATACATACAAAAAACGCGCTTAACATAACAATGTGAGCGCGTTTTTTAGGCTTTTAGTTTGCCATGGCAGTCGCTACACTAATTCGCTCAGTGCAGCCAGTGCAACTATGCTGGCTAATCCAAGCTGAGCTATTAAGCTTAACAACGAAAAAACACGCAACACAAATAACCCCCACGGGTGCTTTATATGTGGATAGAGCGCACAGCGCTTTAAACTCGCCGCAAAGAAAAAACACACCGATGCAATCAATGTAAAAATTAAAGTCAGCTCACTTTTTATGGCAATACTTTCATCAAAAAAGAAATAGAGCTGCAATGGCAATAAAATAGTGACAATTGCGTGTAAGGCGTGCACCTTTTTAATGCGGTTAAACTGCCCTTCTGGCGAAAGCTCTTTTATACCAAAATCGCGCTCAAGGCATTTAACTAAATTGCTTGCTTTAATACTTACTGCTAACCGGTAACAGCTTAAGCCCTCGTTATTACGTGCTCTAAAGTCGTAACCTGCTTTTAGTAATAGCACCATAAGGGTTTCGTTTTTAGCTAACACTGCATAATGCAGTGCGGTATTGCCTAAGGTGTCTTGCGCTTTTTGATCCTGTTTAGCCAACAGGGTTTCTATCACATTTACATAGCCTTTTTCGGCTGCCCACATAAACGCTGTTTTATTGTTTTCATCAGCCAATGTACCGGTGGCACCTTGCTCTATAAAACGCATTGCCATGGTTTGCTTTGCGCTTTTTTGGCTTAAATGAGCAAGTAATGCTTTTTCAAGCAATACAATAGAATCAACATCAGGCGATACTTGCGTTAGTAGCGTAAAATAGTCTTTACCGTTTGCTACTTTTTGACTGGCAAACTCTGTAAGTTCGTTTAAATCAGCAACCGATTCAGGTAAAAAAGCACTTAAACGCTCTCTAAAATCAACTTCTTGCCACAGTGCTAGCGTATCGTGTGCACTTAATTTGCTGCCACTATTTAGAGCATGTTCAATTAACGAAAAATAGCGTTTACTAAATAATAAGCTAAACAACGAAAGCGGCGTATCAAGTGCGTTTTGCGACGCCACACTGGCGTATTTTTCTAAGCGCTGGCACAGCATTAGCGCCATGGACTCGCTGGTGTATTCGTTATCTAAATAATGATTTTTAACAGCAGCAATGTAAGCGTGCGCATCTTCATCATATTCACTAATATGCTGAAAATAACACTCTTCAAAGGGTTCAAGCGGGGTTAACCATATCAAATAGTAAATGGGTGGTAGCACAGTGGTGCATACACCGTCATCTTCAATAGTAGAACGACATGCAGGCCAAGCTTCTAAAGCATCTAAAATAAAGGCACCGTTTTGTTCTACAAGTCCTTTAATAAGTAATGGGTATTCCTTTGGCCAAATCAGTACATTTTCCATTAAAACAGCACAACTCCAGTGTAGCTTGATGAGGCGTCAGTTATAGCAGTTTTTAGCTGACACCACGCTTAATCGACGTGGTGATATTCTATCACACCTTTTTTTTGCTGCGAGCTTAAAGTAGATGAATATTAAGAAAATATAAAAGCAGCCAATACACTTTAGTGCGGCTGCTTTTGTGGTTGGAGAGGGTCTTAATCAGGAAGTGAACTATTTATTTTTTAGTTCAGTAATTACTTGCTCTAAGCCTACATCAGAAATGCGTTGAATGATCTCTTTTTGCTTAGCGCTTAAAAGCGAAATACCTTCGGCAACAATGTCGTAAACTTTCCATTGCTGGTCTTTACCTTGGCGCAGCTTAAAATGCAGATCAATCACGGGCGCGTTTGGCTCAATAATTTGCGTTTTAACCGTAGCGTACTCAGAGTCGCTTTTAGCGGTATCTTGTTCAAATACCACTTGCTGGCCGGTGTACTTCATTAGCGCACCTGCGTAAGTACCTGTTAAATAATGCTCTACTGCATCAATAAAACGTACAGCTTGCTCGCGCTCAATGCCTTTTATGTGCTTACCAAGCAATTTAAACGACACAAACTTAATATCTATGTTTGGCATTAAACGCGTCTCTACAATGCGCGCCATATCGGCTTTGCTTGCATCGCCTTGTGCATTTACTTTTGCAATATCGCTAAAAAGCGTATCGGCAACGCCTTCAAGCATATGTTGAGGCGACTGCGCCGTTTGCGCAAATAACGCGCTGCTAAAAAAGGCAGCAGCAATAAAAATAGTGTTAAAAAGTTTCATGAGCGTGACCATGTGTGTGATTAAGATGTGGCTAAATTACGCGATTTTAAGCCACAAAAACAGACACAAAAATGCACCTTATTAATGCCAAAACAGCACCAATTAAATAAACTATTTATTTTCAATTAGTTAAGCCTTCCCTGTTAACAGCCCATAAACAAGCGGCATTTTGTCCTCATTGAAAATGTGAATGGCCCGCCCTTATCATTTATTTACTCATTCGACTCACACATCAATTTGGCAGTTATGAAAACGGTATATAAAACTTTTACACTTATTCTATTTTTAGTTATTTCTGTATGGGGTAACACGGCGCTTGCGCAGTCTAATCATGGTTACGCCGTAGATGTTCTCAAGGGCGAAGGCAACGTGAATGGTGTTAAGCTGGCTTATCAATATCATGCCCCTAGCTTACAAAACTTAGTGGGCGATGCGCGCTTTTATTTTGAAACCAGCGTTAATATGTGGGAATACCGCCATGGTGACAACTCGCAATCTAATCTTGTTTTGGCTATGTCGCCCGTGCTGCAGTTTCCTGCTTTTAGTTTTCATAATACCCCGTTTTATATTGAAGCAGGTATTGGCGTATCGCTTATTGATGAAACTAAATTTGCGGGCAAAAATATTAGTACTCACTACCAATTTGAAGACCGTATTGGCCTAGTTGCAGACTTTGGCCATACTAACGTAGCGCTTCGGGTTATTCATTACTCAAACGCCGGATTTAAAGAGCCTAACCCAGGTTTAAACTTTTTAACTCTTTCAGTGGCAAGGCGTTTTTAATCTTCATTCGTATTTAGTATCAATTTGTCACTTAAAAGGGTTAAGTATTAGGGTAAATTGAAATAACTAGCCACAAAAAAGCCCTGATAAATCAGGGCTTTTTATAATTAAAATACACTACTAGCCAACTAACCAATGCGCCATTAAGGCAATAACCGGCAGCGTAATAAGTGTACGTAAAATAAATATAACGAACAGCTCAACAATGTTTACCGGTATTTTACTGCCCAGTAAAAGTGCGCCAACCTCAGACATGTAAATTAGCTGAGTTACGCTCATTGCGGCAATAATAAAGCGAGTTACATCACTTTCAATGGTGCCCGCAGCTAAAATTGACGGAATAAACATATCGGCAAATCCCACCATAATAGTTTGTGCCGCGGCCTGTGCTTCGGGTACTTGTAACCACTCTAAAAATGGCACAAACGGCATACCTAAATATTGAAATACCGGCGTGTGCTCAGCAATAATAAGTGCAAATGTTCCTACGGCCATTACAACAGGTAGTACACCAAACACCATATCAAGCGCATTATGTACACCCTCTTTTAAGGTACCTTTAAAGCCCGACGAGTTATTGGCTTTTGCTAATGCTACATCAAGTGAGTGCCCTACTAAGCTTTTACCCGTTGGGATAGCCTCAGCATCGCGATTTGGCTCACTGCCATCAATAAGCAAATCTTTTTTAAAGCGAAGTGGCGGTAAACGCGGCACAATAATAGCGGCTACCACACCGGCTAAACATACGGTGGCATAAAATGGGGCAAATAAGTGCTCTAATTTCACTTGGCCTAAAACCACTAAGCTAAATGTAATAGAAACCGCCGAAAACGTAGTACCAATAATTGCGGCTTCGCGCTGCGTGTAGTGCTTTTGGTCGTACTGCCTTGCGGTCATTAAAATACCAACACTGCCATCACCTAACCACGACGCAGTACAGTCAACTGCACTTCGCCCAGGTACGCCAAATACAGGGCGCATTACCTTGGTTAGCATGGTGCCTGCAAGCTCTAATAACCCAAAGTTAATTAGTAAAGGCAGTAATAAACCGGCCAGTATAAATACCGAGAACAAAACAGGTAATAAGTCGTTTAATACCAAAGCGCCTGTGTTTGCAGAGGTGATTGCCTCGCTACCTAACCCTAAATGGGTCATTAGCACAAACGCCATACCAAATAAACGCACCACTAACCACACTACACTTACATCAAATAAATGCTTTAACAGGGGTGATTGGCAAATAGCGGCGGGTTTAAATACTTTGGTGATCACCGACATAACGCCAGTAATACAAATAATAAGGGTAATAATTGCTTGCGCAGAGCCAGACATCAACGCTTGCACGCCTTTAGCCATTAACGCAATAGGAATGGTCATCCCGTCTGCGGTAGGAATGGGTGTCATAAATAAAAACACACCAATTAACGACGGTACTAAAAAAGTAAACCAAGTGCGCCACGTATAGTGGCCGCGAGGAGGTAACTGAGACATATTTTTTAATCCATAAAAACTACAAAAAGAGCAAAGCGCTCTTTTTGTAGTAAAAACTTATTATTAATTATTAAATTTTGATGCCGCGCTGAATAAGTGCTGCTTCTAACGCTTGTTGTAAACCATTCATGGTGCCAGGTTCGAGTGTTTCGCCTTTGTCATCCATCCAGGTTAAGCTTGTACCGCCTTCTTTAGTTTTGCTCACTAAAATTTGGTATTGGCCTTCTTCAATAGGAAGCTGCGCAACTTCGTCGCCCCAAATAGAATCCCATACACTGCTTTCTGGCTTGTTGTAGTCGGCAGTTATTAAGCCGGTATCGGTTTTAATCTCAACAATGGTAAACGATAGGCGCTCTAAAAAGCCCGAGAAGCGGTCGAATACTGCATCGTATGATTGCTCAGTAACAAGTGCAGCATTGCCTTTGTTATCAAAGCCCATTTCTAAAGAAATAATACCTTGGCGCTTGCGGTTTTCTACTTCTAACTGACGATAGCGATAATCAAATTCAGCCACAACTTGGTTAAGCGCGCGTACTTCTAATTGCTGCTTAAGTAAATCGGTTAACGTGTCATCACCTTTAAAGTCAATAAGTTCAGCGCGTAACGAAGCAGTACGCTGATGCGATTTTTCTTCAATTGTGAATCTAAAGCGCTCTTGGTTTTCGCTTACCTCATCGCCCCATAACCAGCTCTCTTCAGCTTTAATTATTGAGTACCAGTCGGTTTCGATAATTCCAAGCAGCTTATCTTCTTTTGTGGTTGTTGCATTATTTTCGGCAATAACCGCTTTAATTGAGTCCCAAACAAATTCATCTAAATCAACAATGCCATCGTTTTTATCAAAGTAAATACGCGCTTGTTTATCGCCCTCTTCTACCCAGCTACCTTTAGCAACAGTTAAAACCTGTGCTGGTGGACGATAGTTTGTTGCCTCAGGGTTGTTATCGTATTGACCCACATCCATTTTATAAACCGGATCTTGCGCTGGTTGAGATAACGATGGCGGGGTTTTAACACCTTCATGCGTACGATAATTGCGTTCGTTGTGCGCTTCATTAATAAAAACATTACACCCTGATAAACTTACCAATACACTCACTGCAAGTGCTTTTGGGATCCAATACTGCACAGATATTTCTCCTTAGCATACCCTTTAATTGTTTTACACGTATATGAGTGGGTAATACCGAATTTGGTTCAGTGTAAAATCAACATTAACTTTACATTTATTATTTGGCTGTCTAATTGCAATAAAGTTCACACCTAAGTGTTATAAAATCAATCACAACAAAAAGACAAATTTTAGCTATGGTACTTTCCTGTGCCAGTAAAAACAAGGAACACAACGCTTTAAAGCGCCTTTAATTAAGCGCCTATGTAGTTTAGGGCGCTTTTTGTGTTAAACTTCGCCGCCGTGCAACGTAGTGTATGCGCAGCGGGCTATACCAACTCGGTTGTTATATTTCAAAAAACGTAGGTATTAAACTTCATGACTGCATTTTCAAATCATCAAATTGTTTTAACCGCTATTGGCGAAGATAGACCGGGAATTGTAAGTGAACTTACACAGCTTGTAAGTGATTGTCATTGCAACATTATAGATAGCCGAATAGCCATTTTAGGCAGCGAATTTACCTTTACCATGCTGCTAAGCGGCGATATGTCGGCCATTAGCCGCATAGAGCACACCTTGCCTACTAAAGGCATGGAGCTAGGCCTACTCACCATGATGAAGCGCAGCACCACTCGCCACACCGAAAGTGAATTTTGCGCAGGCTATACCCTTGAATACACAGGGATAGACACCCCAGGTACACTCAGTAAAGTAACGCGTTTTTTTGCCGATCACCACATTAGTATCTGCTCATTAAAGTCAGACACCTACGATGAAGAAACCGACACTAAAATGCGCTGCGAAATTGAGTTTAATATCCCAGTAGAGGTTGATATAGACCAATTTAAAGTGACCTTTGAAAACCTTTCGCACAGTCTTAACTTAGATTATATTTTTAAACGTATTCGCTAAGGAGCACAGCATGAACAAAATTAGTCCATTACAAGCCGGTGATACAGCACCAGAATTTAGCTTACAAAACCAAAACGACGAAACAGTCACCTTAAGTGAGCTGTTAAAAGAGCAACAAGTACTGGTATACTTTTACCCAAAAGCATCAACGCCGGGTTGTACGGTTCAAGCCGAAAACCTACGTGACCAACAAGCGCAGCTTGCTCAATTTAATACCCGCGTTGTCGGTATTAGCCCAGACCCTATTAAGCGCCTTAAAAACTTTGAAACTAAAAAAGAGCTTAACTTTGATTTGCTCGCCGATGAAGATCACGCCATTGCTGAAGCATTTGGCGTATGGGGCTACAAAAAATTTATGGGTAAAGAGTATGACGGTATTCACCGCTTAACCTTTTTAGTAGGCCAAGACGGTAAAATTAAACACTTATTTGATAAGTTTAAAACCAAAGATCATCATCAAGTGGTTTTAGATTACTTAGCGGCGGAATAAGTTAGCTGTAAGCTGTAAGCTGTAAGCTGTAAGCTGTAAGCTGTAAGCTGT
>NZ_LKBC01000005.1:135050-215892 GCF_001400005.1 Pseudoalteromonas sp. P1-30 | reverse complement strand
AGTTGTTTTCATAAAATAAGTCCTAAATGTGTAAACACATTTCAGGACAAGACATTTGATGCAATAAAAAAGGCACTTAAAAGTGCCTTTTTAATCTGCTCAATTAATTTTTTAATTACAGCGCGTTAAATACGTCGTCTGTTTTAGCTGCGCAAATAAAATCGTTTTTGTGTAGGCCTTTAATTGAATGGCTCCACCACGTTACGGTTACTTTGCCCCACTCGGTTAATAAACCAGGGTGGTGGCCTTCATCTTCTGCCATATCACCTACTTTATTGGTAAACGCCATAGCTTGCTTAAAGTTTTTAAACTTATAAACACGCTCAAGTTGCATAATGCCGTCGCGTACCTCTGGTACCCAGTCTGGAATTTTTGTAATAAGTTGGGCAAGCTCTTCCTCAGATACCTTTGGCGCATCTACGTGACAGGCTTCGCATTTTTGTTCACTTAATGAAGACATTTTAAATCCTTACTTTAGCGTTTCTTTTTAAATTAAAGTTAACCGGCTAATTTTTCTTTAGGTGGAAATTTTGGGTCGTGCAAACCAAGCGCTTTAGCTTGCTCAACCAAAGTCATAATATCCATTTGCGATATATCAAACAGATCATGAATCGAATTTATGGTGTAGTACTGTGGTTGCATAATATCAATGCGGTACGGGGTACGCAGCACATCAATTACGCTCATAGGCGTTATCTCTGGTGTATCTGAATACACGTACTGGGTTTCACCTGGGCTTGATAATATACCACCGCCATATATACGCAGGCCGTTTTCGGTTTGCATTAAACCAAACTCAACCGTAAACCAATACATACGTGCAAGGTATACACGATCTTTTTTCTGCGCTGCATACCCTAATTGGCCGTATTTGTGTGTGAATTCGGCAAAGTCAGGGTTTGTTAGCATAGCGCAGTGGCCAAATATTTCATGGAAAATATCAGGCTCTTGCAGGTAGTCAAACTCTTCTCGGCTACGAATAAACGTCGCTACCGGAAATTGTTTGTTTGCCAATAACCTAAAAAATTCATCAAAATCGATAAGCGCAGGTACAGGCGCTACTTGCCAACCGGTGGTGGCAAGAAGCACTTCGTTAAGCTCGCTTAATTGCGGGATACGATCGTGTGGTAGGTTTATTTTTTTAAGCCCATCCATGTACTCATCACAAGCTTTGCCTTCTATGCACGCAAGTTGGCGCGTAACAAGCTCAGACCAAATTTTGTTTTCTTCTTCGCTCCAATGAATAACACCGTTTTCATCAGGTGTTTTAGAGGTGTATTTACTTGCTTTAGCCATAATAACCTTCTTGGGGTTAAGCCCTAAATGTGTGTCAGTGTGATACTCAAGATTAGTGAATATCTAATGCAGCCATACTATGCAAAAGTGAAGAAAAGTTTAATAGTTAGGCGGATATCTACATTTAGCACGATCCCCTAAAGTGTATAGTTAAAATTACACCACCGGCATTAATATTATACAAACACTAAATTAAAGGCGTTAAGGGCAAATTAAACTGTACACAAATAAATACACCTAACAAATTAATGTAAAAGCTTGGTTTAAGTCGTCAATAATATCGTTAACATCTTCAAGCCCTACAGAGAGTCTTATTAAGCCATCACTTATGCCTGCGGCTGCTCGCTCCTCGGGTGTGTAAGGGGAATGCGTCATTGATGCGGGGTGCTGAATAAGCGTTTCGGCATCACCTAAACTTACAGCAAGTGTGCAAAGCTTCATGCTATCTATAAACTGCGCTCCTTGAGCAAGGCTGCCTTTAATTTCAAATGCAATAACGCCGCCTGCGGCTTTCATTTGCTTGCCTATATATTTGTTGCCAGGGTGCGATTTAAGCCCAGGGTAATAAACAATATTAACCTGTGGGTGCGCCTCTAAATATTCGGCAACCGTTTGCGCGCTTTGGCAATGGCGCTCCATGCGTATAGCTAAAGTTTTTAATCCGCGATTAATAAGCCATGCGTCGTGCGGGCTTATGGTGGCACCAATATCTTTAAGTACCGTCATTTTTATTAAGGTAATGTGCTCATGCGTTCCACACACAAGCCCAGCTACTACATCGCCATGGCCGTTTAAGTACTTAGTGGCACTGTGCACAATAATATCTATGCCGTACTGCTTAGGTGATTGCAGCAGTGGCGTTAAAAAGGTGTTGTCGACCACACTAATTAAATTATGTTGCTTAGCGAGCGCGCCAATTAAGGCTAAATCAATGACTGCCATTGTGGGGTTGATTGGCGTTTCTACAAATATCATTTTTGAATTAGGTTTTATAGCAGCGCGAAGCTCGCCCTCGTTGGTCATATCAACAAAAGTAACTTCAATTCCCCAGCGCGGTAACATGTGAGCAAAAAACGCAAAAGTACATCCATACAATGCACTTGATGCAATTAAATGATCGCCCTGCGATAAAAAGCTTAATACCGACGCCGATACAGCGCCCATACCTGTGGCGGTAGCAGCAGCAGCTTCGCAGCCCTCTAACTGTGCTACTTTTTGCTCAAGTTCGGTGGTGGTTGGGTTACCCAGGCGGGTGTAAATATAACCGGGCTCTTCGCCTGCAAAACGCGCGGCACCTTGTGCTGCATTTTCAAAATGAAAGGTAGAGGTTTGATACAAAGGCGACGTGAGTGCGCCATGCGGATCGTTTGCTTTTTGCGGGCCATGAATACATTGGGTATTAATATGCTGCTTGCTCATTGTGTGCTCTCGTTTTTATTATGTGTGTCAATTACATAAATAAAACGCACCGCAGTTTAAATCACAAGCATGCCGGATGCTCAGATGGCTATTTGTGCAAAAACCGCTCAGCGCGGTTTTGTACACAAATATTGCCACTACTACTTTAGGACGTTGGCTCGGCCTTTTTACGGCTCATGATTTTGCTGGCAATACTTTGCACTGTGCCTTTTAACAAGCTGCGTTTATTTTCAAGCCGTGGTAATGGGCGGCTAAGCTCCATTGCTTTGTAACCAATACGTGCTGTAAAAATACCAGCGCTTACACCTTGCGCTGCACGTCCCGAGAGCTTACCTAAAAGCTCAGCGCTGAGTGCTGTGGCTGCTAAATCAGATACAAGCTCAGCACTGCCTACAAACATCACTTGTTTTATAAGCATACGGTAGAGCTTAATGCGGCTTGCGTAACCAAAACCAATGCCATAAATTTTACCAATTTGCTCTATTAACTTAGTACCGCGCCAAAGCACCGCCATCATGTCCACCAGCGCAAGGGGGCTTAAGGCAACAAGCAACGCTGACTCTGTCGCAAAGCGGTTTATAAGCTTTTTAGCTTGCGTGTCTTGCGTTATAAGCAAGCTATTTGCGTAAAGGGTCATTATTTCCTTATCGCTATGATGGGTAGCCACTTGATTTTTAAATGCTTCGAAGTTGTCTAGTTGTTGGTGCTTATTTAGTTTTTCAAGCCAGGGTAATGCGCCACCTACTTGCTCACTATTTAAGAGTCTGTCGGCTTCTTGGCGGTGTAATTGATTACGCTTTAAACTGCGCAGCATTCTGTATTCGCGCCATAGCATGCGCCCAATTAGCAACACACCACTGACCACCGCCGTTAAATACACGCCGCCTAAAATGACCGACTGCTCAAACGCAAACACTAACGAATACGCAAATTCTAAAAGCACTAACACTAAAAAGCTTACAGCAAACACCCCTTTAAGCGTTTGCCATTTAGACTTTTTATATACCGGCTCTAGGTCTATTTCATCATCAAGAAGTTCATCTTCAGGCTCTTCAATGTATTCACTTTGACCCTGGGTAATTATTTTTGCAGGAGCAAGCGTCGCCTCAACCTGCTCATCAGCTTGGCTATCAATTCGCCTACCTGCTTGAAAAGTTTGCTGTGTGTCGTTCATGATAATTTGTCTCCTAACAAGTACTGCATCACATGATCAAGGCGAATATGCTTAAGTTGCTTATCGGGGTTTGGCATAGGCGCAAACGATAAAAACTCAAAACCCTGCGCTGGCCACTCATTTTTATTCAGCATGCGCTTTGGTGGCTGTGGGGGTAAATAAGTAAGCCAATCTTGCTCGTTTAATGGTTTACCATAAATACAATCAAGCGTTTGGCCTTTATCGGCCACTTGGCGCGGCTGCGTTGCTGCAATTGACGACATTGCCATGGTTTCTATTTGTACGCCATCAAACTTTAAGTGATTACTTTGCTCATGCACTAGCGAGTCAAGTAGTAGTGCTAAATCTTTATGATGCTTTGCACTTATGTGATCTGACTTATTTGCAGCAAATAGTATTTTATCTATGTTGGGTTTAAATAAACGCTTAAAAAAGCCCGACTCGCCATAATTAAAATGTGCGAGTAATTGGTTTATTACACTACTTTGCTCTTGGAGTGTTTCATGGCCTTCATTTAAAGCGCTGAGTACGTCTACCAACACAATTTGGCGGTCAAAGTGTTTAAAGTGCTCATTATAAAATGGCTTAACCACCTCTTTTACATAGGCGTTAAAGCGCTTAATTAAATGCGCTAAGTTAGAGCCAGGCACTACCTCATCACTTTTAATATGCTGCGCATTTACCGGAAAAAACAATAAAAGCGGCGCACCTTGTAAGTCGCCAGGCATTAGCATGCGCCCAGGTTGTAACATGGCAAGCTTAGTATCTTTTTTAAGCCCTACCAGCATACTTTGATAAAGCGCTGCAATGTGTGCAAGCAAGCCTTCATCTACAGGCGCATTTAAATCAAGCTGTTCAAGCGCGTTTAAAAATTCAGTAGAGGTATTCACACGTGGGTGCTGTAGTAACAGCGGGTATTGTTGCTCGCACCATTGACTATAGCTTTGCTCAAGCATAGGTAAATCAAGTAGCCACTCACCAGGGTAGTCGATAATGTCTAAATACAGCGTAGATTGCGGCGAAAAATGCCCACGCAACCCAGATGCGCTTTGGTATTTAATTGCTAAACGCAGGGTATTAATACGCTCAGTTGATGCAGGCCATGTAGGCATCCCATCAGTTGGGAGCAAGGCATTAAGCGCGCGCGGATAGTCAAACGTAGGAACTTTTAACGCCTCTTGCGGCACCACTTTAGTGGCTATATGGCGGTGCTCTCGCATTACATCAAAAAACGGTAAGTTTTTATCATCGCTTTGTGTTGTAAGGTGCTTAACAAGTGCGGTAATAAACGCGGTTTTACCACTGCCACTTAGGCCGGTTACGGCCAATTTTACGTGTTGATCTAAACTGCGATGAAGGGCTTTTTGGGCTGAACCTTTAATACTTTTAAAGGTTTTTTTGGCAAATGAAGTGCTACTCATAATGGGCTAGCACTTCATTGATGCTGTTAATCACCGAACAAAGTGCTATTAAATCCTTTAAAGTTTGTTGATTTCACGGCTAACCGTAAACTCGCTTGAAGTAACATGGCGCTCCATATCTTGAAGACGCGTGTCTATTCGCGTTAAACGCTCTTTTAAGTCTTGCAATGCGCGGCGCGGTGGCTCGCCTTTTTGCCATACTTTAAATTTAACTTCTAGCGGATCGTCAGTTTTAGTTGAGCTACTAGTATGTATAGTTGTGGGGTCTTTTTTATCTAAAATAAACCACGCTGCAATATACGCTACCACAAATAATGGGCCACCCGTTAGCAGTACCGCACTAACAAAAATAATGCGAACTAACCATAACTCCATATTAAAGTAGTCACTTAATCCCGCACATACACCGGCAATTTTACCGCGCTGTGGGTCTCTTAATAATTCGCGTTTGGCACTCATACTTTGCGTCTCCATTGTGGTGACTCTTGATCGAGTAATGCTTCAAGGGTTTCTACTCTATCAGCCATTTTTTCGGCCTTGTGGGCAAGTTCCAATAACTGGCGATGTTCATGCTCACTTAACCCTTGGCTCACTTGCTTTTTGCTACGGTAGTGCAAAATTAACCACAGTGGCGCAACAAAAATCATGAACAAGATAAATGGTGCAATTAGTATCTCTGGATCAAACATAATCCTCTCCTGACAATCCGTAATCGATGTTTTAAGCAGTGGGGCACTTTAAGTACCCCTTTATAAGTTATTTATCAGCTAGCTTCTTTTTAAGTTCGGCAAGCTCATCATCTATCTTTTCATTTTTTTGTAGGTCGGCAATTTCATCTGCAAGCGACTTTTTACCTAAATCGTAAGACTCTATTTGAGATTCTAGTCCATCAATTTTAGTTTCGTAGCGCTCAAAGCGATTAAGTGCATCTTCTACTTTAGAGCTATCAAGGGCTTTTTTCACTTCAAGGCGCGACTCA
The DNA here is from genome assembly GCF_001400005.1 of Pseudoalteromonas sp. P1-30. Taxonomy (NCBI): domain Bacteria; kingdom Pseudomonadati; phylum Pseudomonadota; class Gammaproteobacteria; order Alteromonadales; family Pseudoalteromonadaceae; genus Pseudoalteromonas; species Pseudoalteromonas sp. P1-30. The sequence goes on along the minus strand of NZ_LKBC01000005.1, from coordinate 209,603 downwards.
GCCGAACGTTGACGTAAAATAATTGCCTTTTGACGTGCTTTAGCATCGGCTAGCTTCTCTTGTAGAGTGGTGACTTCTTGCTGAAGTTTCTCAATATGAGACTCTACATGCTCAAGCTCAGACTCTACTGCTGCAACTGCTTCTGCCGACTTTTGCTTTTCAAGTAACGCTGAGCGCGCTAAATCGTCGCGGTCTTTACTTAATGCAAGCTCTGCTTTGTCTTGCCAATCGCTTACTTGTGCTTTTAGTGTGTCTACACGACGTACTAATTCTTTTTTCTCAGCCAGTGTTTTCGCTGACGTAGAGCGCACCTCTACCAATGTGTCTTCCATCTCTTGGATAATAAGACGAACCATTTTTTCTGGGTCTTCTGCTTTATCTAAAATGGCATTGATATTAGAATTAACAATGTCTGCAAAACGCGAAAAAATTCCCATAACATTTACCTCTGTAATATAAACTTAGTTGGTCTGCTATAACTAGTATCAATATGCTTGCCAACTTTTTAAAATCTAAAATACACTTTATTTTCATTAAGTTAAACTAAATATACAAATTCCTTTAGTTATCCTTGATTATGAAATACACTAACTGTTAGCAAAAATGACCAAGAGTTAGGAAAAATGAGCCAATATCGCCAACAGGATAATTTACTCGGCCAATCTGATAGCTTTTTAGCTGTACTTGATCAGGTATCGCAGTTAGCTAATTTAGATAAGCCAGTGCTTATTATTGGCGAGCGAGGAACCGGTAAAGAGCTTATAGCCGCCCGTTTACACTTTTTATCAAAGCGCTGGGATCAAAACTACGTAAAGCTTAACTGTGCAGCCCTTAACGAAAACCTCCTCGAAAGCGAATTATTTGGTCATGAAAGCGGTGCTTTTACCGGGGCAAGTAAACGTCATGAAGGTCGCTTTGAGCGCGCTAACAGCGGTACCTTATTTTTAGATGAACTGGCTAATACGTCGGCCATGGTACAAGAAAAGCTTCTGCGCGTTATAGAATATGGTGAATTTGAGCGGGTCGGTGGTAAACACACCGTAAAGGTAGATACTCGTTTAGTGTGTGCCACCAACGAAGATTTACCCCACCTTGCTGAACAGGGCGAATTTAGAAGTGACTTACTTGACCGCTTAGCCTTTGATGTAATTACCCTGCCACCACTGCGCGAACGTCAAGACGATATTATGCTACTCGCTGAGCAATTTGCCATGAATATGGCACGCGATTTAGAGTGGGAGTTATTTAGTGGCTTTACCCGCAGCGCCACCGAAACCCTGCTAAATTACGATTGGCCGGGTAATATACGCGAGCTTAAAAATGTAGTTGAGCGAAGTTTGTATCGTCATGGTAATGAACATATTCCCGTTCACCAGATTATTTTAGACCCATTTGAAAGCCGTTTTAGACCCAAAGCACGCATTAAAGCTCCTATTGCAACACCGCTTGCCCCAGCGGAGCCTACAACACTAGCCACACCTATTAGCGAGCTTAGTAACGAGCTTAGCGCCCCAATTGAATTTCCGTGTAGCTTAAAAGAGCGCTCTAACGAATTTGAAATAAATATGATTAATAAAGCCCTTGAGCATAGTCAATTTAATCAAAAGAAAACTGCAGAAGTACTCGGTTTAACGTATCATCAATTACGTGGTTATCTTAAAAAATACAATTTATTAGAAGATAAATAGTTAGAGGTTATGCGAGTGCATAAAATACTACTTGTTTTACTAGCCAGCACCTTAACAGGCTGCTTTGATAGTAAAGAAGAAATAATAGAAGAGAAAAACCAAGGCCTCGTTTATTGCGCCGAAGCGAACCCTGTGTCGTTTAATCCGCAAGTAACAACCACTGGCTCAACTATTGATATTATTGCTAATCAGTTATTTGACCGTTTAATTAGTATTGACCCTGTTACTGCAGATTTTAAAAGTGAGCTGGCAACCGATTGGAAAATTAGCAACGATGGAAAGTCGGTCACCTTTACGCTGCGTAAAGGCGTAAAATTTCATTCTACCTCGTACTTTACCCCTACTCGCGATTTTAACGCTGATGATGTTATTTTTACCTTTAGCCGATTATTTGACGTGTACAACCCGTACCATTTTGTAGGCGATGCAAACTATCCGTATTTTCAAAGTGTGGGGCTCGATCAGCTTATTCGTAAAATTGTGCGCGTGTCTGACTATCAAGTGCGCTTTGAGCTATTTCACCCAGAAAGCAGTTTTTTAACGAACATGGCCACCGACTTTGCCGTGGTGCTGTCGCAAGAATACGCAATGCAATTAAAAGCGCGAGATCAAACTAATTTATTCGATCAGTACCCTATTGGCACAGGCCCCTACATTTATAAAGAGTACCGACGCGATCACTTAGTGCGCTTTTACCGCAACCCCCTTTATTGGAAGCACGATGTTGCCCTTGAACAGCTGGTTTACGACATTACGACAAACGGCACTACGCGCATAGCAAAAATGCTCACTAAAGAGTGCGATGTAACCGCCCACCCAAGTAGCGCACAACTGAGTATTTTAGCGCAACGAGACGATATAAACGTTGAAAAAGAAACCAATTTAAATATTGGTTATTGGGCCTTTAATACTGAGCGCGCCCCTTTTGATGACATTAGAGTGCGCAGAGCCCTTGCGCATGCAATTGATATAGACAAAATAATGCAAGCCGTTTATTACGGTAATGGCATACGCGCGCAATCTATTTTACCGCCGACTTCGTGGGGCTTTGAACCACAAGAAAACTTGCCTATGTTTGACCCAGAGCTGGCTAAAAAACTACTTATAGAAGCGGGGTTACCGAATGGCTTTGATATGACCATTTGGGCAATGCCGGTGAGTCGAATATACAATCCTAATGCCCGTAAAATGGCTGAGCTGATGCAAAGCGATTTACGAAAAATAGGTGTTAACGTGAGTATTGTTGAGTACGAGTGGAATACTTTTATTCAGCGTATAGGTGAGCACCGCCACGATAGCGTATTACTCGGCTGGGCTGCCGATACCCCCGATCCAGATAACTTTTTTAGCCCATTGCTAAGCTGCACTGCCACTTTTAGCGGTAAAAACCCAGCCAATTGGTGTAACCCACAGTTTGACTTACTGCTTACCCAAGCGCTCGACACCACCGATTTAAGTTTACGCAAACAGTATTACGATCAGGTTCAAGCGCTGATTGTTGATCAGCTCCCGTTAGTGCCTATTGCTCATGGTATGCGTTTTCAAGCAAATAGTGCCGATGTAGAAGGGATAACCCTTGGCCCATTTGGGGCTATTTCACTCGCAAATGCGAGGAAAAAATAATGATACTTGATTATATATTACGCCGCCTTGGCTTATTTTTATTCATGATTTTAATGCTAAGCATATTTACCTTTTCGCTTAGCTACTTGTTCCCAGGGGATCCGCTTAGCAACCTAAGTGGTATTCCTAGCGGTAATTTTTCTCAGCACAGTGAGCTTGAAGATAAATACATGTATGACAGCAACTACGTTATGCAGTATTTAGCGTTTTTAGGGCGTATATTTCAAGGTGACTGGGGCGTGTCGTTTGCCTCGGGAGATAACGTTTTTCAGCACATTTTAGATTTAATTCCAGCAACTTTAGAGCTGTGTGTTTATGCGCTTATTGTATCGGTTGTGGTAGGTGTACCAGCGGGCATTTTGGCCTCAGCGTACACACGCCGTTGGCCAGATAAATTAATTAGCTCTACCACCATGATTGGTTACTCTATTCCGGTTTTTTGGTTAGCGCTGTTACTTATTATGATTTTTTCGCTCAAACTGGGCTGGTTTCCTATGTCGGGTAGAATGGGGTTACTATTTGAAATACCGCCTAATACCGGGTTTATATTGATCGATATTATGCTCGCAGGCTTCCCCTACAAAGGTGAAGCATTTATAGATGCACTGCATCACTTAACACTGCCAACCATAGTACTGGCCATGTTTCCTACCACTGTTTTAGTGCGCTTTACCCGCGACTCAATGCTTAAAGTAATGGATCAAAGCTTTATAAAAACAGCCAGGGCAAAAGGCCTTAATCGCCGCCAATTAATCATGCATCATGCGCTGCGCAATGCGCTATTGCCGGTAATAAAACAAATAGGACTGCAATTTAGTACGCTTATTACGCTTGCCATGATAACCGAAGTTATTTTTTCTTGGCCTGGTATTGGCCGTTGGCTAATCGATAGTATTTACCAACGAGACTACCCTGCTATCCAAGGCGGTTTAATGGCGGTGTCTATGTTTGTTATTATTGCCACTATTGTTGCCGAGCTTACATATACTCTGTTCGACCCAATTTCGCGGAATCAGGCACATGGTAAAGTTTAAATTATTTTCTGAAGAGTCGAATAAATCGCCGCTGGCGCGTTTTTGGCGCAAATTTAAAAACAATCACCCCGCCTTGGTGGGATTATGGATTTTTATGGCGTTTGCGCTATTGGCCGCCAGTGCGCCCTTTTTAGCGCCGTATGGAGTTAACCAGCAACATAGCGATGCTTTACTTATACCGCCATCATGGCGAGAAATGGGTGATGTGCGCTTTATTTTAGGCACCGATGATTTAGGACGCGATGTACTCTCGCGCTTGATGAATGGCGCAACCTACACGTTTGGCTTATCGGTGGTGGCTGCATTTATTACCACCATTATTGGTGTGCTTGTTGGCACTTTTGCCGGCATTAGCCGCGGCCTTCGCTCAAGCTTTTTAAATCACTTGCTTGATATCACGCTCTCTATTCCGTCTTTGCTATTGGCGATTATTATTATTGCAGTGCTTGGGCCGGGCTTAATGAATACAGTGTGGGCCATTATACTGGCGTTATTACCGCAATTTATTCACTCTATTCGTAATTTAATTGTTGATGAGCTAAGCAAAGACTACATTACCGCTTTTAGGCTTGATGGTGCCTCTAACTGGCATATTTTGTCGCGGGGTATTTTTCCTAATATTTATGAACACATTGTGGTTATTTTTACCACCGCGCTTTCTACTGCTATTTTAGATATTGCCGCCTTAGGCTTTTTAAAACTTGGTGCACAGCCCCCAACTACCGAATGGGGCGCCATACTGGCAGAGAATTTAGGCCTTATATATTTAGCACCTTGGACCGTTGCGCTACCGGGTGTATTATTATTTTTAGCGGTTTTGTCTACCAATTTAGTAGGTGATGGCCTACGAAAAGTGCTTAAAGCACGTAAGGCTGATTAAATGCAATTACTCGACGTTAGAAATTTAACCATAGAGCTGCGTACCTCAGAAACAGTAATTCGCGCTGTAGACAGAGTCAGCTTTAGCCTAAAAGAAGGTGAAGTACATGGCTTGGTGGGTGAGTCGGGCTCTGGTAAAAGCTTAATAGCCAAAGCCATTGTTGGGGTACTTAACGAACGCTGGCATATAACAGCCGATAGAATGCATTGGCGCGGTGTTGATTTAATGCGCTTAACCCCAGAGCAACGCAGAAAAACAGTCAGCCAAGACATTGCGATGATTTACCAAGACCCTAGCCGCTGCCTTGACCCAACCGCTAAAATATTTGACCAAATAGCCGAAACACTGCCTGAAACATCCACTAAAGGCTTTTTTTTAAAGCGCAATAGAGAACGTAAAGACCGCGTGAAAGCACTTATTCATAAAGTGGGTATTAAAAACCACGACGCTGTGCTTGATAGTTACCCGCACGAGCTCTCAGAAGGCGTGTGCCAAAAGGTCATGATTGCCATGGCCATAGCGCGCACTCCTAAGCTACTAATTGCTGATGAGCCGACTACAGCGCTTGAAAGCACCACCCGTGCACAGGTATTTAGGTTGCTAAAAAGCTTAAATCAATTAAAAAACATGTCTATTTTGATGATTTCTCATGAGCTTGAAGAAATAGCCGACTGGTCGCACGGTATTCATGTTTTATATTGTGGGCAAATGGTTGAAGCCGGCCCAACGCAACGTATTTTTCGCCAGCCTCGCCACCCTTACACGCAAGCGTTATTAAAAAGCTTACCCAATTATGAGCAAGGCTTAGCACACAAAGAACCCTTTTATGCACTTAAAGGCACTATCCCTACTTTGCAACATTTACCTATAGGTTGCCGATTAGGCCCACGCTGCCCTCAAGCACAAAAAGAATGTGTAATTACCCCTGCACTTACTAAGCACCATGGGCATAGCTATGCGTGTCATTTTCCGCTTATTAAGGAGATGAAGTAATGCAACCGGTATTAAAAGTCCAAGCGCTTTGTAAAACCTTTAACATACGTGCCGGTTTATTTAGCCGCAAAAAATTTGAGGTACTAAAAAATATCTCTTTTTGTGTGGGCAAAGGCGAAACAATCGCAGTTATCGGTGAAACCGGTGCGGGTAAAAGTACACTCGCTAAATTACTCGCAGGGGCCGATAGCGCCGACAGTGGGCAAATTTTATTAGAAAGTAACATTATTGAAGATGACGGCGTGCGCGATGATCAATGTCGACATATCCGCATGATATTCCAAGACTCCGCTGCCTCGCTCAATCCGGGCCTCACCATAGGTGATATGCTAGATGATTGCTTGCAGTATAATACCGATACAGACCAACTGGCTCGCCAAGAAAAAATAGATGCCACGCTTTCTAAAGTGGGGCTGCTAATCGATCATCAACATTATTACCCTCACATGTTTAGTGTAGGCCAATTGCAGCGTGTAGCGTTGGCGCGGGCGCTCATTTTAGACCCTAAAGTGGTGGTGCTTGATGAAGCGCTGTCGGCTTTAGATCCCTCCGTTCGTGCGCAAACAGTTAACTTATTACTTAAGCTGCAAAAAGAAACCGGTCTAACTTATGTACTCATTACGCACCATTTAAGTTTAGTGCGCCATATCAGCGATCAGCTAGTGGTGCTTGAAAAAGGTGAGGTAGTAGAATATGGGCGTACCGAAGAGGTGTTTCAAAATCCGCAATCAAAAATAACACAGCGCCTAATATGCTGTTAATTCTAAGCTTATATTTATAAGCAATACTGCCTAATCATTTTACTAAGCACATTGAAGTTATAAAAAAGGCGCGTTACTTATAAAGTAACGCGCCTTTTTTAATGTGTCGCGATTATTCTGCTGCTTGCTCTACCACGGGTAGGTTTAGCTCAGCCTTTGCCTTTAAAGACTCAATAAACGCTAAGTAGTTTTTGTTAGCTTGCGCCATAGTAATGTTTTGCTGTACTTGCGGGTCGATATTTGCGGTTACTTGCGCATCGCTTACCGATTTAAGTGCAACAATTGCCGCATCGCCGTTGTTTAAATCAACCACGTCTGTGCTTGGTGCATCATTAGGACGAGGCATTTTAAACGCTTGCGTTACAATAGCAGGCGAAACCGTGTAGCTTTGACGCGTTAAGCTCGCTTCTTCACGTACCGTTAGGTTTTGCTCACTGGCCACATCGCTTAGCGTTTTACCTGCTTGGACTTGTGCAAATAACTCACGTGCTTTTTCTTTAGCAAGTGTTGATGCTTTTTCATTAACTAAACGTGTTTTGATTTGCTCACTCACTTGCGCAAGCGGTTTAGTTGCAGATGGCTCGTATTTATTTACACGTACTACAATAACGTGCTCATCACCTAGCTCAATCACTTCTGAGTTTACTTTATCTTCAAGTAATTCTACTGAGAACAACTGAGAAATTACCGCAGGTGTATTAAGTGGCTCTGGCAATGCATTACGTGCAACAAGTGGCGTGGTTTTAACTTCAACGTCTGCCACTTCTGCTGCATCGTCTAAACGGTCAGAAATCTCAAATGCTAAGGCACCCATTTCTGTTTGCTTTTCGTAAAACGCATCTACTTTTTCAGTTTGCTCAAGCTCTGCACGTAAGTCGGCTTTTACGTCGTCATACGCTTTTACTTGCTCTGGCTGTAAGTCAGTAAGTTTAATGATGTGATAACCAAACTCTGATGCTACAACTTCTGAAATATCACCTTTGCTTTGAAGCGCAAATGCAGCATCTTCAAAAGCAGGGTCCATTACATCGCGCTCAATCCACTCTAGGTCGCCGCCCATTTCGCCACTCACAACATCATCAGATGATGACTCTGCAAGCTGTGCAAAATCAGCACCTTGCTCTAACTGCTCATGTAATGCGTTGGCTTTTTCAAGCGCGGCATCATCATCTTCGCTGTTATCAATTAAAATGTGCGATACACGGCGTTTTTCAGGCTCGATGTATTGTGCTTTATTTTGCTCATAATACGCTTTTACGTCGTCTTCTGTTACCGACTCTACGGTGATATCTTGTGCTTTAAGCTCAATGTAATCAACCGATACACGCTCTGGCGATAAAAATTGTGATGCGTTTAGCTCGTAGTAATCAGCAATTTCTTGCTCAGATACGTCTACGTTTGCTTGTAACGCTTCTTTGCTTAACACAAGGTAGTCTATGCTACGCGTTTGCTGCTGCAGGGCTGCAGCGCGTTTAAGCTCGTTTTCAAGTGCAAACTCAGTACCAGCAACCGCAGACACTAATTGGCTGCGTGTCATGTCTTTACGTAAGTACTCACGAAAAGCATCTGGTTGAAAGTTCATTTGACGAATTACTTGTAGGTAACGGTCGTTATTAAATTTTTCACCAATTTGAAAGTACGGTAGTTCTAAAATTGTTTTACGTACGCTGTCGTCGCTTACGCGAAGGCCTAAATCTGCCGCTAATTGTGATTGCAATTCTTGTTGTACTAAGCGGTCAATTACACCTTGACGAATTTGCGCCATGTAATTTGGATCTGCACTGATTTGTGCAAAGTATTCGCCAAATTGTTGCTCTAAACGGCTACGTTCGTTTTGATAAGCACGATTAAATTCGGTTTGGCTAATTTTAATTCCATTTACTTCAGCAACGGGTTGTTCTGGGGTTTGACCTAAGTAACTACCGATCCCTGCTAAGGCAAAAGATAAAATCACCGCGCCTAAAATTATTTTGGCTACAGGACCCTGTGAGCCCTCTCTGATTTTCTCAAGCATTTGTTTATCTCTTATTGATCAAGGTATTTTACCTTGTCATATGTAAAAAAAGCGTATCTTACCAGATACGCTTTTTCACTTGAAGTAACTGGCGGTGAAGTTACTTAATTCATCGATTAGGATAATTAAGTTTATATACACTCGCCATAACTAATCTGTATTTAAACAGTGATTAGTTTACTGCGTCTTTCAGCGCTTTACCGGCTTTGAAAGAAGGAATATTTGCCGCAGCGATTTGGATAGTTTCACCAGTTTGTGGGTTACGGCCTGAACGAGCAGCACGCTCGCGTACTGAGAAAGTACCAAAACCTACAAGTGCAACTGAATCGCCATCTTTAAGCGCTCCAGATACAGACTCGATGAATGAATCTAGTGCACGACCTGCAGCCGCTTTAGAAATGTCAGCGTCAGCTGCGATTTGATCGATTAATTGAGATTTATTCACAATATCATCCTCTTTCATTGTTATTATCAAGAGCGATTGTTTTTTAAACTAACATCACTTTTTTGAAAATTTTAGAGCAAACTTTTAATGCTCACATGATTATATTTTTCTTAAGCCTAGGCCCCATAAGGGCTAGGCTCGAAAACCAGTGCTTAACTTATCATACCGATTAGATTTGAAAAGCCCTTTAAAGCACTTTTTTTGGGTTTTTTATTGGTTTTTCGGTGTTTCGACTGAAAAACTCTCAACAGGATGCACTAAAGCTAACTTTAATACTTCATCAATCCATGTAACTGGGTGAACATCTAAGCCTGCCAGTACGTTATCTGGGATCTCTTTTAAGTCACGTTCGTTAATTTTTGGAATGATGACTGTTTTAATTCCACCACGGTGTGCAGCAAGTAGTTTCTCTTTTAAACCACCAATAGGCAGTACTTCACCGCGCAGTGTTATTTCACCTGTCATTGCTACATCGGCTTTAACGGGGTTACCTGTTAAGCTCGATACTAAACCCGTTACCATTGCTGCACCGGCACTTGGGCCATCTTTAGGGGTCGCACCCTCTGGTACATGCACATGAATATCGCGTTTTTCGTAAAAATCGTTATTAATACGGAACGTATCAGCACGATTACGAACCACCGTCATGGCCGCTTGTATCGACTCTTGCATTACATCGCCCAGTGAGCCTGTGTAGCTTAGTTTGCCTTTACCTGGCACAGCCGCACATTCAATGGTCAGTAAATCGCCGCCTACTTCGGTCCACGCTAAGCCTGTTACCTGACCAATGCGGTCGCCGTCTTCAGCTTTACCGTAGTCGTAGCGCTGTACACCTAAAAACTCTTCTAGGTTATCTTGATTGATAGTGACTGTTTTAGTCTCTTTATCAAGTAAGATATTTTTAACGGCTTTACGACATAGTTTAGATACTTCGCGCTCTAAATTACGTACGCCCGCTTCACGCGTGTAGTAACGAATAATGCCAATAATTGCACTGTCTTCTATTACTAGCTCAGAAGGTTTTAAACCATTGCGTTTAACTTGCTTAGTAATTAAGTGCTCTTTTGCAATGTTTAGCTTTTCATCTTCGGTGTAACCCGATAAGCGAATAACTTCCATTCTGTCCAATAATGGACCAGGAATATTAAAGCTGTTTGATGTTGCTACAAACATTACATCCGATAAATCGTAGTCTACTTCTAAGTAGTGATCAGCAAAGTGGCTGTTTTGCTCCGGATCTAGCACCTCTAATAGTGCTGATGCTGGGTCGCCGCGCATATCAGATGACATTTTGTCGATTTCATCTAACAAGAATAATGGGTTTTTAACGCCCACTTTTGTCATGTTTTGAATCAGCTTACCTGGCATAGAGCCAATGTAAGTACGACGATGACCACGAATTTCAGCTTCGTCACGTACGCCACCTAATGCCATACGAACATATTTACGACCCGTAGAGCGTGCAATAGACTGCCCTAGTGATGTTTTACCAACACCCGGTGGTCCTACTAAACATAAAATAGGCCCTTTGAGCTTATTAGTACGTTGTTGCACCGCGAGGTATTCAATTATGCGTTCTTTAACTTTATCTAAGCCGTGGTGATCGCTATCAAGAATTTTTTGCGCGCCTGCTAAGTCTTTTTTCACTTTCGAGCGTTTTTTCCATGGTACGTTAATTAACGTATCAATGTATGAACGCACTACAGTGGCCTCTGCAGACATTGGCGACATCATTTTAAGCTTATTAAGCTCAGCTGATGCTTTTTCTTTCGCTTCTTCTGGCATACCTGATTCTTCAATACGCTTTTTAAGCGCTTCAAATTCGTCAGGTACATCATCAAGCTCACCAAGTTCTTTTTGAATGGCTTTCATTTGCTCGTTGAGGTAGTACTCGCGCTGAGACTTTTCCATCTGCTTTTTCACGCGGGTACGAATTTTTTTCTCAACTTGCAATAAGTCTATTTCACCTTCCATCAGTGCCATTAAGTATTCTAAGCGCTCTGTAACGCTTGAAATCTCTAACACTTTTTGTTTTTCAGGCACTTTTAATGGCATATGCGCTGCCATTGTATCGGCAAGGCGTGCTGGCTCATCAATGCCTGAAACAGAGGTTAATACCTCAGGTGGAATTTTTTTATTAAGTTTTACATAGCCTTCAAACTGGCTAACAGCGCTGCGAATGAAAATATCTTGCTCTTGCTCATCCACTGAATCAGATTCGATGAACTGAGCATTCGCTACAAAAAACTCATCGTTATCTACAAATTCTTCAATTTGTGCGCGCTGCGTACCTTCAACTAAAACTTTAACTGTACCGTCTGGTAACTTTAATAACTGAAGTACAGTAGCAATAGTACCGATACGGTAAATATCGTCTTGCTCAGGTTCGTCTACAGTTGCATCTTTTTGTGCAACCAAGAAAATTTGTTTGTCTTTATCCATTGCCGCTTCGAGGCATTTTATTGATTTTTCACGGCCTACAAAAAGCGGGATCACCATGTGCGGATATACCACAACATCGCGCAGTGCTAACACTGGGATTTCGACTCGATCGGTTCTCTCAAGCGTCATTATAGTTTCTCTTCGCACTTCATTTATTTAAAAGATTACTCAAGTATATGGGGATAATCTAATTAAAGTTCAACAATTTTCCCCAACTCGTTCAAATTAATTATAAAAAAAGGAGCCTAAGGCTCCTTTTTTATACAAATAGCTTAAAAACTACTCTGATGCAGCTTTATCTTGATTATTGTTTTCATAAATCAAGATTGGGTCAGATTCACCTTTAATCACGGTTTCATCTATAACCACTTTGCTTACATCATCCATTGATGGCAGCTCATACATAGTATCAAGGAGTACGCCTTCAACAATTGAGCGAAGTCCGCGAGCACCTGTTTTACGCTCCATTGCTTTGTGAGCAATAGCGCTTAGTGCATCATCACGGAACTCTAATTCAACGTCTTCCATACCAAACAATACAGAGAACTGTTTAGTAATGGCGTTTTTAGGTTCACTTAATATTTGTACAAGTGCCGCTTCATCAAGCTCAGTTAATGTAGCAACAACAGGTAAACGACCAATAAACTCAGGGATTAAGCCGTACTTAACTAGATCTTCTGGCTCTACGTCTTTAAATGTTTCGCTTAAAGAGCGGCTCGACGCTGACTCTTTAACGTTAACACCAAAGCCAATTCCGGTATTTTTATGGCTACGCTGTTCGATTACTTTATCTAGGCCTGCAAATGCACCACCACAGATAAATAAAATCTTAGAGGTATCAACCTGTAAAAACTCTTGCTGCGGGTGCTTACGGCCACCTTGTGGTGGTACTGAGGCAACCGTGCCTTCAATTAGTTTAAGCAGCGCTTGTTGTACGCCCTCACCCGACACGTCGCGTGTAATAGATGGGTTATCTGATTTACGTGAAATTTTGTCAATTTCATCAATGTAAACAATACCACGTTGCGCTTTTTCTACGTCGTAGTCACATTTTTGTAGCAGTTTTTGAATGATGTTTTCTACATCTTCACCTACATAACCGGCTTCGGTTAGTGTAGTTGCATCTGCCATAGTAAACGGTACATCAAGTAAACGCGCAAGTGTTTCTGCCAGTAATGTTTTACCACTACCTGTAGGGCCAATAAGCAAAATGTTACTTTTACCTAGTTCTACTTCTTGCTTTGTAGATTGGTTGCGTAGGCGCTTGTAGTGATTGTATACCGCTACAGACAATACTTTTTTAGCATGGTCTTGACCAATTACGTAGTCATCTAAGTGATTACGAATTTCTTTTGGCACAGGTAGTTTATCAGACGAATTATGCTTAGGAGCAATGTCTTTGATTTCTTCCCTGATAATATCGTTACACAGCTCTACACATTCATCACAAATGTATACTGAAGGACCTGCAATTAATTTACGCACTTCGTGTTGGCTTTTGCCACAAAAAGAGCAGTATAACAATTTATTACTTTTGTCGCCGTCTGTAGGAGTGTCAGACATTCAGCTACCTCTTTTATACGTTGGCTGCCAAATAAGGTTGGCAACTATTTCAAATTCGCTTTTAACTATACCAAAATTTACTGGTTTTCGCATAGTAACTCAAAGTGGCAAGCAATTATTTGCTTGCCTACACGCTTACTTGCTTTCGCGATTTGTAAACACTGAGTCAACCAGGCCGTAATCTACAGCTTGTGATGCACTCATAAAGTTATCACGGTCAGTATCGCGTGAAATAACATCTAATGGCTGGCCTGTATGCTCTGCCATTAAGCGGTTAAGTTTGTCTTTAATAGACAGAATTTCTTTAGCGTGTATTTCAAAGTCAGATGCTTGACCTTGGAAACCACCTAACGGTTGGTGAATCATTACACGTGAGTTTGGTAAACAAAAACGCTTACCTTTAGCGCCAGCAGTAAGCAAAAATGCGCCCATGCTTGCCGCTTGGCCAACACAAATTGTACTTACATCTGGTTTGATGAAGTTCATTGTATCGTAAATTGCCATACCAGCGGTTACCGAACCACCTGGTGAATTAATATATAAAAAGATATCTTTTTCAGGGTTCTCTGATTCTAAAAATAGCATTTGCGCTAAAATTAGGTTTGCCATGTTGTCTTCAACTTGGCCCGTTAAAAAGATAATTCGCTCTTTTAATAGACGCGAATAAATGTCATACGAGCGCTCACCTTTAGCTGTTTGTTCAACAACCATAGGGACTAATGCATTTAGGGGATCTGTCATACCAGTGTTCATACTTTTTTAATTCCTTATGCGCTTATGCTTTTTCTTACTAAAGGAAGCATAGTTATCATTTTTCGCAAATTATGGGGCACAAACTAAAATGGCCCGGGCACACTGCATAAACAGAGTAACACGAGCCATTTAATCGTTAGCGAGCGCTTAAGTCAATGACTTATTAAGCACCTTGCTGAGGATTCATGATGTCATCAAATGCTTTTTCAACGTCAGACACGTTTGCTTTAGCTAAAATAGCTTCAACAGCTTGCTCTTCCATTGCAACATTACGCATTTGCTGCATAAGTTGATCATTTGCTTTGTAGTATTCTACTACTTCAGTTGGATCTTCGTAAGCAGATGCAACTGTAGCAATTAATGCTTCAACTTTTTCATCATCAACTTTGATATCGTTTGCTTTGATCACTTCACCTAGTAATAGGCCAGTTTTAACGCGAGTTACAGCTTGCTCGTGGAACAATTCAGCTGGAAGCTCAGGCATGTTTTTAGCGTCGCCACCAAAACGTTGAGCTGCTTGCTGACGTAGTGCGTCAACTTCTTGATCAATAAGTGCTTTAGGCACTTCGATTTCGTTGTTTTCTAAAAGACCTTTAATCGCTTGGTCTTTCACGTTAGCTTTAACCGCTTGGTCTAGCTCACGTGTCATGTTCTTTTTAACTTCTTCTTTAAGCGCGTCTACGCCGCCTTCGGTAACACCGAACTTAGTTGCAAACTCTTCGCTTAATTCAGGTAGCTCTTGTGCTTCAACTTTTTTCACTGTGATAGTGAATTGAGCCGCTTTACCTTTCAGGTTTTCAGCGTGGTAATCTTCAGGGAAAGTTACATCAGCAACTACTTCTTCGCCTGCTTTTTTACCAACGATGTTGTCTTCAAAACCTGGGATCATACGACCTTGGCCAAGCTCAAGTGGGAAGTCTTCAGCTTTGCCGCCTTCAAACTCTTCACCGTCGATAGTACCTACGAAATCAACTGTTACACGGTCGTTTTCGCCAGCAGCTGCGTCAACATCAGCCCAAGAAGCGTGTTGCTTACGAAGTGTTTCTAGCATGTTTGCTAAGTCTTCGTCAGTTACTGTTACTGCTGGTTTTTCTACTGCAATTTTCTCTAAACCTTGAACTTCAACTTCAGGGTATACTTCAAACGTTGCTGTAAACTCTAAATCTTTACCTGCTTCAAGTGATTTAGGTGCAAATGATGGTGCGCCAGCAGGGTTAATTTTTTCAGCAACAATTGCTTCAATGTAGTTACGCTGCATTACTTCGCCAGCTACTTCTTGACGAACCGCAGGTCCAAAACGCTTGTTAATTACTGAAACTGGTACTTTACCAGCACGGAAGCCATCGATACGCTGCGTTTTTGACAGTTGTTGTAAGCGTTTTTTTACTTCGGTCTCAACGTTCTCTGCAGGAACGGTGATGGTCAGACGGCGCTCAAGGCCTTGAGTCGTCTCAACAGAAACTTGCATGATTTACCTCAATATTCAATTTTGGCGACTGTTCGCCTTCCTTACAAACAAAGTAATCTTCATGAGTCTTGATAAATTTTAAAGCGATTTTTCACTAAAAAGCATCCGTCACTACCATGAGATCCCATTGCTGCTCTGCCCTTCGGGCACTATGTTAAACAATAGACGCGGCATTATAACCTAATAATTATGATAGTCGAGTGTAGGGGGCAATTATTTGGACTAGTTTAGCTACGATCGAGACCAACTGCGTAAAAAACAGACTAACTGGTACGTTAAAGCGATATTTTAGTAGGAAGTAAATAGAAGTTATTGCTTAGTGATTACTCGTTTACTTTCTTTAAGGTTAAGAAAGTGGTCGGCGATGCAGGATTTGAACCTGCGACCCCTTGGACCCAAACCAAGTGCGCTACCAAACTGCGCTAATCGCCGATACTCGAAGTAAATTGGGGTGACTGATGGGGCTCGAACCCACGACAACCGGAATCACAATCCGGGGCTCTACCAACTGAGCTACAATCACCACGGTATTTACTTTGTTTTCAAATGGCGCACCCGGAAGGATTCGAACCTTCGACCAACGCCTTAGAAGGGCGTTGCTCTATCCAGCTGAGCTACGGGCGCATCGAAAACTTCATAGTTTGCCTGTAAGCTATTCTATTATAAAAATAAAAGAAGTGGTCGGCGATGCAGGATTTGCCCTTGGACCCAAACCAAGTGCGCTACCAAACTGCGCTAATCGCCGATGCTTACGATTGCCTGCGAGTGACCTCGTTGACAACGGGGTGCATAATAGTGATTTGCCTGGGAGAGGTCAAACGTTTTTTGCATAAAATAAATCAATCGGTCATTTTTAGTTCATAATGGTTAAATATTGCAAAACTAAGCTGAAATTTAGACGCTTTTTTTGAAAACACCGGTTTATAACCTAAAAGCAACTTGGCGCTTCGGGCCTTTTCTGCGAAAATAGCCTGCATATTAAAAAAGCATTAATAAAATTAATTTTTTGCATACACCCCTCTTTATATGCAGATGCTTTTAAAATATAAGTATCGAAGTTTATTTAACCCCAATTAAAGGTCCCCCATGACGGCAAACATCATTGATGGTAAGGCAATCGCAAAACAAGTACGTAGTGCAGTGGCTGAGCGCGTAAGCGAACGCGTTGCAAACGGTTTACGTGCACCTGGTTTAGCAGTAGTACTGGTAGGGCTTGACCCTGCAAGCCAAGTTTACGTTGGCTCTAAGCGTAAAGCGTGTGAAGAAGTAGGATTTATTTCAAAGTCATTTGATTTACCTGCGCAAACCAGCGAAGAAGAACTACTAACATTAATTGATGAGCTAAATAACGATGGCGAAGTAGATGGTATTTTAGTGCAACTACCGCTACCTGAAGGCCTAGATGCAGAAAAGATTTTAGAACGTATTACACCACATAAAGATGTAGACGGTTTTCACCCTTACAATATTGGCCGCTTAGCGCAACGTATGCCGGCGCTGCGCCCATGTACACCCAAAGGGATTATTACCTTATTAGACTCAACGGGCGTGCGTTACAAAGGGATGCATGCGGTAGTTGTTGGTGCCTCTAATATTGTTGGTCGCCCTATGTCGCTTGAGTTATTACTTGCCGGTTGTACTACAACGGTATGTCACAAATTTACACAAGACTTAGAAACCCATGTGCGCCGCGCTGACTTATTAGTAGTGGCCGTAGGTAAACCTGAATTTATACCTGGTGAGTGGGTAAAAGAAGGTGCAATTGTGATTGATGTAGGTATTAACCGTTTAGATACAGGCAAGTTAGTGGGCGATGTGCAGTACAGTGTTGCAGAGCAAAAAGCTGATTTTATTACTCCTGTACCGGGTGGCGTTGGCCCAATGACTGTAGCAAGTTTAATTGAAAACACCCTCGAAGCATGTGAAAAATACCACAGTTAATTTAATGCCTTGGCATTAAAAAAGGGTTGCCAACTGGCAACCCTTTTAGTTTAAAAGCTACTTTAACGCATTTACGCTTTACGCTTTACGCCACGTTGTTTTACCTGCTGAGTCTTCAAGCACAACACCGAGTGCATTAAGTGCATCACGTGCTTCATCTGCAGCGGCCCAATCTTTGTTTGCGCGCGCTTCATTACGTTTTACAATCAGCGCTTCGATAGTGGCCACTTCATCATCATCTTGCCCGCCTTGCAAAAACGATTCAGGTGCTTGCTGGGCAACACCAAGCACTTCGCCTATGCTGCGTAGCACAAATGCTAATTGCCCTGCTTGCTGTGTATCGGTGTCTTTAACACGGTTTAGCTCTTTAGCCAGTTCAAATAAAACCGGTAACGCCTCTGGTGTATTAAAATCATCATTCATGGCTTTTCTAAATTTAGCCACGTACTCATTGTTTTCAATATCGCACGTTATTGGCCCAACACCGCGAAGTGCTGTGTAAATACGTTCAAGCGATGAACGTGCTTGATCTAAATTCTCTTGCGAGTAATTTAGCTGGCTACGGTAATGCCCTGATATTAAAAAGTAACGAACTGATTCAGCGTCATATGTTTTTAATACCTCACGCACAGTAAAAAAGTTGTCTAATGATTTAGACATTTTTTCTTTATTTACTTGTACCATGCCTGTATGGATCCACGTATTTACATACTTGCCATTGTTTGCACAGCATGATTGCGCAATTTCGTTTTCATGATGCGGAAACTGTAAATCAGAGCCGCCACCGTGAATATCAAAATGCTCACCTAAATGCTTTGAGCTCATTGCTGAACATTCTATATGCCAACCCGGACGCCCTTCTCCCCACGGAGATGACCATGAAGGTTCGCCTGCTTTTGCTTTTTTCCACAATACAAAATCAAGCGGATCGTCTTTATCTTGGGCGACCTCTACGCGAGAGCCTGCTTGGAGCATACTTAAATCTTGCTGCGATAGTGCGCCGTACTGCTCAAACGTAGAAACATCAAAAAGCACGTCACCGTCGTTTGCTACGTACGCATGGCCTTTTGCAATTAAGCGCTCAACCATTTCGATAATTTCATCCATATGATTTGTAACCGTAGGTTCAATATCTGGGCGCAGCATGTTTAGGCTATCAAAGTCTTCGTGCATGGCTTTGGTCATACGCAGAGTTAGGTCATTAATTGACTCGCCATTTTCGTTTGCGCGTTTAATTATTTTATCATCTACGTCGGTAATATTACGTACGTATTTTAAGTCGTAACCAATGTGGCGAAGGTAGCGGACAATAACATCAAACCCGACAAATGTACGCGCATGACCGATATGACAAAAATCATAAATGGTGATACCACACACATACATGTCGATTTTGCCTTCGACCATAGGTTTAAACTGCTCTTTTTGTCGCGTGAGTGTGTTGTATATTTGTACCATTTACTTTTAGTCCTTGACTGTTTGCTGAGTTGGCTATGTTAACACTTGAAAAGCCCCCGCTCTAGCGCTTTTTATACCCAAACCACCTCAATGCGCGTGTTTAAGTTGGAATTAAAACCAATTTAGGCAAGGCCTTGATTGTATGTAATAGAGGTTCTGTTGTTAAAATTAATAACACTGTAAAAATCAGTTTCAAACCACCCTGTTTATTGCTTAACAGACTCTTGCTCTGTGCATGGTTATATATTGAGAGAAAATACCACAAGGGCCAAATACCGCCTCGATATTAACCCCCTGTAAAACGCACAAGTATATACCTTGGGCAGCTTTGGATATATTGAACAAGCACTTTGTTTATCTTAGTTAACTAAGATAAAATAGCGCGACTAATTAAACCAGATATAGGAAACCACATGGTTGTTCTACACACTAATTTTGGTGACATCACCATTAAAATGTTTGAGCAAGAAGCTCCAAACACAGTTAAAAACTTTTTAGAGTACGCAAACTCAGGTTTTTACAACGGCACTATTTTTCACCGCGTAATTGACGGCTTTATGGTGCAAGGCGGTGGATTTGTACCTGGTATGGAACAAAAAGACGTTAACGACCCAATTCAAAACGAAGCAAATAATGGCCTATCTAATAAAGTAGGTACATTAGCAATGGCGCGTACGCCTGATCCACATTCAGCAACAGCCCAATTTTTTATTAACGTTAACGACAACGACTTTTTAAACCACAGCAGCGAAACTTCGCAAGGCTGGGGTTACTGTGTATTTGCTGAAGTAGTTGAAGGCATGGACGTAGTAAATAAAATTAAAGGTGTAGCAACAGGCAGCGCTGGTTTTCACCAAGACGTACCGCTTGAAAATGTAATCATCGAAAACGTTACTGTAAGCTAAACGTTTACTCATATACTGAGTAATTAAGCGGGCATGGTACATTATGTATGCGCCCGCTTTTATTTAACCTAACTAGATGCCTCTATGACTTCTCAAACCTACTTTATTGCAGACTTACACCTAAGTGAAAACCGCCCAGATATTAGCGAGGCCTTTTATCGCTTTATAAATACGCACATTATTGGTAAGCCCGTAGATGCATTGTATATTTTAGGTGATTTTTTTGAAGTATGGGTTGGGGATGACTACGTAACAGAATT
The DNA here is from genome assembly GCF_001400005.1 of Pseudoalteromonas sp. P1-30. Taxonomy (NCBI): domain Bacteria; kingdom Pseudomonadati; phylum Pseudomonadota; class Gammaproteobacteria; order Alteromonadales; family Pseudoalteromonadaceae; genus Pseudoalteromonas; species Pseudoalteromonas sp. P1-30. Next base: position 189,375 of record NZ_LKBC01000005.1, on the reverse strand, counting down.
GGCTAGTGAGGTAGCAAAGCATTTAAAAGCCGTTAAAGATGGCGGTACACCAGTGTACTTTATACACGGTAATCGCGATTTTATTATGCGTGAGCAATACGCTAAACGCGCAGGTATGGTATTGCTAAACGAGCAAACGGTTATAGATTTATATGGCACTCCCACTGTTATTTTGCACGGTGATGAAATGTGTACCCAAGATATTGAGTATCAAAAGTTTCGTAAAAAAAGTCGCGGTTGGTGGTGGCCTAAATTAATGTTAGCAATGCCACTATGGTACAGAAAAAAAATTGCTCGCAATGCCAGAGAAAAAAGCAAATTAAGCCAAGCCGACAAACCCATAGAAATTTTAGACGTAGTAGATGACGCAGTACTAGCGATGTTTGCCAAGTATAATGTAAGCAACATGATACACGGCCACACCCACCGCCCTAACGTACACACTTACTCTGTAGGTAAGCAAACACTAACACGCACTGTGCTTGGTGATTGGTATACTCAAGGCTCATATTTAGTGGTTACTCCGCAAGGTCAAAAACTCATTAATACGCCCTTCGCATAATCTCAAATCCTGACTATTATTTAAGTACTTTTTGGTAATAGGATAAGGATATATGTATAAAGCTATTTATTGTTTGGTGCTTTGTTGCATTTTTTCCAAAGGATATGCCTCAGAAAATTGGCAGCTCGTCGCCGAAAACTCCCCACCCTATATTGGTGAGCGCTTAATTGATAACGGCTGGGTTACTGCCTTAACTAAAGCGGCCTTAGCTAATCAAAATATTAATAACGACATCGAGTTTACCAGCTGGAACAGGGCGCTGGAGCTTACCAAAATAAATAAAAAAGATGCAATTTTAGGCGCTTTTTATACAAAGTCGCGTACTGATCTTTTTTATTATTCTCGCCCACTTGCTAACGTATACGTTGGACTATTTAAGCTCAAAGACAGACAAATAAACTATGACGGCAGTATGGACTCTTTACAGCCATACAGTATTTGTAAAGGCGTTGGCTACGCAGTAAGTGAAGTTTTTTCTGAAAGTAATGGCCTGGCCGTAACCTCAACTCGCGGGTTAATTAACAGTTTATATATGCTTCAAAAAGGACGAATAGACTTAGTAGCAGGCACTAAAGAAGTGGGTGAATACTGGTTAAAAAACACCGAAAAACTTAATGAACCCGGCGCGCCACAAGTTGAATATATTTCGCCCGATTTAGAGCATCATCAACTGCATGTTATGTTTCCAAAGTCTGACCCTGATGCAAAACAAAAAAGAGACGCGCTTGAACAAGGCTTTTCTACTATTTTATACAATGGCACCGCAAAAGAGCTATTAGTAAAACATGGCTTTTCTCAAAGCACGGCGCTTGAGCTCATAGACTTTATAGAAAGAAGTAGCACACCTAACTAACCGGTGTGCTTGAAGAGCTAAATAACACAGCTTTAATTAGTAACTAGTGCAGGAGCGCCACTGTGAAATTTAAAGTCTTCATCAGGGCTAGTGATCAAATCAGCCTCAATTTTACCAAAAAAGTCGACTCGCTCAGTAATATCAAAATCAGCAATTTCTTGTGCCAGTGTTAAGTAATCTTGATAATGGCGCGCCTCAGAGCGAAGCAATGAAATATAAAAATCGCCTAAGCGTTTATCAACATGTGGAGCTAGTGCTGCAAAACGCTCACATGAGCGAGCCTCAATATAAGCACCTACAATTAGTTTATCGACTAATGCATTAGGCTCAAATGTTTTAACGTTACGTAGCATCCCTTTAGCGTAACGACACGGTGTAATACTGCGGTACTCTACCCCATACTCGTCCATTATTTCGAGCACTTGATAAAAGTGATGTAATTCTTCTTTTATTAGCATCACCATTTTATCTATTAAATCTTGCCCGTAAGGTGAGTTAGACTTTGGGATAATAGATTTTGTAAGTTTATTTTTAGCCGCTAAATCACGCCAATTACCTTCGCGTTTATAAATAAGTGTTTCAAAGGGCTTTAGCCATTCAAGTAATGCATCGCTGCTGTCTTTATCTACCGCGTACTTACGAATTAAAAACATTGCACTTTGCGCTGCTTTTAACTCACAAATTAAGTGATCGATTAAAATAATCGATAAATTTTCTTTTTTTACTGCCTCAACAACCCATTCATTTGGGGTTTCGCACAATAAAAAATTATTAATAGGGGCTAAAAGTTCGCTATGTGGCACAGGGCTGCTCGTTACTTCAAATAATAAAAAGCCATTTTAACACGAAAAATAACGAAGAATAAAACGAGCTAAAACAACCTCTTTAAAATGTTAATAAGCAGTTAACTTGACTTTGTATATGAACTAAACCATAAATATAGATACTGTATAAAAAACAAACTAACTAAAACTAAATTATAACCAACAGTAATACGTTCCTTTTATGGAGTACCGCTATGATACTGAACCACCTGTGGGGCATTTATGCTCATCCACTCGAAGAATGGCAAACAATAGATAACCGCCACGAAAGCCTGACTTATAGCCTGTCGCATATTTTACTTATTGCATTATTTCCATCGATTATGGGGTATTACTCATCGGTGTATTTAGGCTGGAGTATTGGTGCGGGCAACCCAGTATTTTTAACGCATGAAAGCGCACTGCTAATTGCCGTGGCTATGTATGGTGCGTTAATAGCCGGTGTGTTTGCACTGGCCTATTTAGCCCATTGGATGGCCGTTACATTTGGTGCTAAACCTACCTTTACACAAACGCTAGAGCTTGCCGCTTATACTGCCACACCCGTGTTTATGTCGGCCTTAGCCGCTTTTTTACCTGAGCTGTGGTTTGTTGTTTGCGTAGGCATGATTGCCCTAGCCTACTCGGTGTACTTGCTTTATACAGGCGTGCCAATACTAATGCATATTCCACAAGAGCGCGGCTTTATTTATGCCAGCTCTGTTGTTACCTGCGGGCTAATTTTATTGGTAATAATTTTAGCTGTAACCGCAATACTTTGGACTAACGGCATTGTGAGTCCAATGTTTACCTAATCAACCACGTTGTTTGATATGAAGTGTTCCCTTTCTTTCCTTCGCAAAAAAGGAGCTAATTAGCTCCTTTTTTTATGTCTGATTATGTTTAATCACACATTAATCAGCTTCGTTGGCATCTTGATTGTGTATTTCAAGGCCTGATGACATGGCGTTTTCGCGGTTACTTTTAGCCGAGTCGTTACGCAATTGATCAATATGGTTTAAGTAATCTTGATCGATATCACCGGTAATGTATTGCCCATCAAATACAGAGGTTTCAAACTTAGTAATTTCTGGGTTTTCTTGGCTTACAGCGGCAATTAAATCGTTTAGCGATTGAAAAATTAAGCCATCAGCACTGATGCTTTGGTTAATATCTTCAACTTCGCGGCCATGCGCAATAAGCTCTGCGGCAGATGGCATATCAATACCATACACATTAGGAAAACGAATTTCTGGTGCTGCTGAGGCAAAATACACATTTTTTGCTCCGGCTTCACGGGCCATTTCTACAATTTGTGCCGAGGTTGTACCGCGTACAATTGAATCATCCACCAGTAAAACGTTTTTACCTTTAAACTCACGGTCAATCGCATTTAGCTTTTGACGCACTGACTTTTTGCGCATTTCTTGGCCAGGCATGATAAATGTACGACCAATATAACGGTTTTTAACAAAGCCTTGGCGGTAAGGTAAATCAAGCATGCGGGCAATTTCTAACGCCACATCGCATGAGGTTTCAGGAATTGGGATAACAACATCAATGTCTTTATCGCTCCACTCACGCGCAATTTTTTCACCCAGTTTAGTACCCATATTTACACGCGTTGCGTAAACCGACATACGATCGATGGTTGAATCAGGGCGAGCAAAATAAACAAACTCAAAAATACACGGCGCATAAGAGGCTTTTTCAGCACAACTTTGTGAATGAAATTGGCCATCTTCAGTTACGTAAATCGCTTCACCTGGCGCAACGTCACGCACAAATTCAAAGCCGTCTGGCTTTAATGCTACGCTTTCTGAGGCAAACATGTACTCAGTGCCTTTAGGGGTTTCACGCTTACCAAATACCAAAGGACGGATACCATTAGGGTCACGAAATGCTAAAACACCGTGGCCAATAATCATCGCAATAGCGGCGTAGCCACCGGTTACTTTGTTGTTTACTTCGGTTACTGCAGTGAAGATGTCTTCAGCGTCTAAATGTAATTTGTCAGACTTACTTAGCTCATGTGCCATGATATTAAGTAGTATTTCTGAGTCAGACGTTGTATTAACGTGACGACGCGCTTCTGAGAACAGTTGCTGCTTTAGAGTTTCAGCATTGGTTAAATTACCATTGTGCGCAAGCGCAATACCAAATGGTGAATTAACGTAAAACGGCTGCGCTTCAGATGAACTTGACGAGCCAGCAGTAGGGTAACGTACGTGGCCAATACCAATTGTACCTTGTAGTCGTTTCATATGGCGGGTGTGAAACACATCCTTTACTAGGCCATTTGCTTTGCGCAAGCTAAACGTATTGTTTTCAATGGTAATGATGCCCGCGGCATCTTGACCTCGGTGCTGCAAAACAGTTAAGCCATCATAAATCGCCTGATTAACAGGAGATGTTCCGACTATCCCAACGATACCACACATGTAATTTATCCTCGCCGATTAACGGTTTACTGAATTTAAAAAGCTCGAGTTGTTTTCTAGGTACGAAAAGAACCATTCAACAACAAAGCCAAATTCTGGAATCAAAATAGAATTGCCCCACCAGTGCGTGTTTGGTGCACCAGTAAAAGCATCAAGAAAGAAGAGTAACGCGCTCACGACCAACACGCCTCGTAACGCACCAAAAACAATGCCGAAGACACGATCGGTGCCAGATAAACCAGTACGTTGTACAAGCTCACCTAAAATGTAGTTTAGTAAACCGCCTAACAGTAGCGTCGCAAAGAAGAGTATGGCAATGGCCGCCGCATTTCTTAAAAGGGGTTCAGAAATACTTGTTAGGAAGGAAGCTAAATATTGGTAAAACAAACTAGAGATGATAAATGCGCAAGCCCATACTGCTAATGACATAGCTTCTTTAACAAAGCCGCGTATTAAACCGATGATGGTAGACAGTGCAATGATGCCAAGAATGGCGTAATCAACCCAGATCATATTAACCAATTAGTCGCTATTTTGGGGCGCATTCTATACCCAAACCTCGTTAATATGCAAGTTAAAGCGGGAGATAACCAGCAACTAGCACGTACAAAAACTTATCACTTTAACGGCTATTTTTAGCCCTTAGAAACAAAAAAAGCCTTACTATAGTAAGGCCTTTTAAAATCAATTAGAGACGCTGTATTGAGTGACTTTGCCGTTTAACTTGGTAAGCGCTTTAAGCTCGGGTAACTTTTTGGTCAGCTCCCCCTTATCAAGCGAGGGCCCAACAAACACTTTAGTCAATGTGCCGTTTGGCGTTTTAATTGGTTTTGTAAACGTTTTAAAACCTTTCGCTTTAAGCTTAGCTTGTAAGGCCTTAACATTAGCCGCATGGGAAAAACTACCTAGCTGAATTACATAGGCCATATCAGTGAGGTTCTCTTCACTTTTACGTGGTGCAATAGGTTTTGCTTTTACCGGCTCTGGCGCTTTAGCTACAGGCTCTGGCGCAGTTTGAGGCTCTATGCTTGCTTCGACTATTTCAGGCTCAGCTGCGTATTGGCTTTGTTTGCTTGTCAGCACATCGTCATCGGCAGCTATGTCTTCAATTTGCTCTTGTTTTAAAGGCTCAGCCTGCGCTACTTTTTCATCTATAGACTCTTGAAGGTCAATAGTTTTAAACTCAGAGCGTTCAGGGATAGCTTTAAAGCCCTCTTTGTAGTGGACCTTTTCGCCATCGAGTATATTAGGAATAAACACAATTGCTGCGATCACCACAATACTGGTTCCGACTAAACGATTTATAAAACCTGAGTTCACCGACTTTCTCTCTATTTTTTAAAGTAGTTTATAGCATCTGCAACAGTAAAAAATGACCCAAACACAATTAAAAGCGTATCACTTTGCTGTGTAGGCATAATTACATTAAGTGCATCGTGCACACTATTATAGCGTTCATGCGTGCCTGTATGAGGTATAGTTTGCAACGCCGCGGCCATATTTTCAACGTTATCGCCACGCGGTATGTGCAAGCTAGTAAGAGACCAGTGATCAATTACATGGCTTACCTCTTTAAGTACACCCGCTTTATCTTTATCAGCAAGCATAGCGACTAATGCATGAATTTTAAAGCCTTTATCTTTATAGCTTGCAAGCTTTAGTGCTAAATAACGAGCAGATTCGGGGTTGTGAGCTACATCGGTAAACACTAAAGGTGCAGTGCTTAACTGCTCAAAGCGCCCCTCAACAACTAAGTTATCTAAACAATGCTTAATTACCTCATCACTTGGCAATAAATTTAGCACAGCTAGGGTTGTTAAGGCCGTTGCTGCATTTTGTGCAGGGATTGCTGGCTTATCTAAAAGCAAATTATAATTTTTATATTGCCATGTAAAATGCGCTTCGTGCTCTTTGAATATAAAATCAGTACCGGATATAACCATGTCTGCTTTAATCTCAGCACCGTAATCGGTCATTGTATGTGGTATGTTTAAATCACCAATAATAGCCGGCGTGTTTTGACGAAATATACCTGCTTTATCATAAGCAACTAACTCTCGTGTATCGCCTAGGTATTCTTTATGATCTAAATCTATGGTGGTGATCACGCTTGCATAAGGTGTAACAATATTGGTGGCATCAAAGCGCCCGCCCAAACCAACCTCAAGCAGCACATAATCAACTTCAAAGCGTTTAAAAATAGCCAGCGCACCTAGTGTGCCATATTCGAAATACGTAAGCGCCGTGCTAGCGCGACCTTGCTCTAGCGTGTTAAAGGCATCCACATGGTATTGATCATCAAGCTCTTGGCCATTTATGCGCACACGCTCGTTGTATCTAATTAAATGAGGAGAGGCATACGTACCTACGCTGTAACCTTGCGCAAGTAATAGCGATTCTAAACAGCGTGCAGTTGTGCCTTTGCCGTTTGTGCCGCCAATAAGAATAATTTTGCTGGAAGTGTTTAATAAGCCAATGTTATTTGCAACAGTAGCAACGCGTTCGAGTCCCATTTCAATATTTGCAGGGTGAACACTCTCTAAATAACAAAGCCAATCATCAAGGCTTGATGATTGGCTAGGAATTGTATTTGTCATAGCGTGTAATCAGTAAAGCTGAAATTTACGCTACTCTATGCTCTTGTTCGGTAGAAGGCAAGTTCATAAATTTAGCAAGTACGCGTGCTAATGTGTCGCGCATTTCACGACGGTCAATAATCATATCAATTGCACCGTGCTCTAATAAGAACTCACTGCGTTGAAAACCTTCTGGCAAGGTTTCACGTACTGTTTGCTCAATTACGCGCGGACCCGCAAAGCCAATTAAGGCTTTTGGCTCAGCTACGTTAATATCACCTAACATCGCTAATGATGCAGATACACCACCCATGGTTGGGTCGGTCATTACTGATATAAACGGCAGGCCTTTTTCGCTCATTTTAGCAAGCGCAGCGCTGGTTTTAGCCATTTGCATAAGCGACATAAGTGCTTCTTGCATACGTGCACCACCTGAGGCAGAAAAACACACTAATGGCATGTTATGCTCTAAACATTGGTCTACGGCATCAACAAAACGTGCGCCTACAACCGAAGCCATTGAACCACCCATAAATGAGAATTCAAAAGCAACCGCGGCAACAGGAATACCTTTTAAGCGGCCCTTCATTGCTACTAACGCGTCTTTTTCGCCACTTGATTTTTGGGCTGCGCTAATACGGTCTGAGTATTTTTTAGAGTCTTTAAACTTTAATACATCCTTAGGCTCGTGCTCAGTGCCAAGCTCCGTGCGGTCACCTTCATCTAAAAAGTGCTCTAAACGTTTACGGCCGCTCACACGCATGTGATGGTCGCATTTAGGACATACGTTTAATGATTTTTCTAGTTCAGCTTTATATAAAATTGAATCGCAAGCTGTACATTTAGCCCAAACGCCTTCTGGAATTTCTTTACGACCTGACGACTTAGTCGTTTTAGGTAAGATTTTTTCTAACCAACTCATTTGCAACTCTCTTAATGCTGTTCTGTGTCGCGAGTCTGCTAATAAGTAGCAGACAGATTTTTTCAATTAAAACATGAATTACACAAACACGGTATAAAAAACTGGTCTTAGTAGTTAGATAAACGCTTATAAATTCAACACTAACATTCCGAGTCAGGTAAAAATAATGGCCCTAGTGGGGTTTTAGGAATATTAAAGTGTTCTGGGTAATCTACATCTACTAAATAAAGACCCGCGGCTTTTGCTGTGGCACTGGCTTTAGCACGTTCTTTTAAATCTAATAGTTCTTTTAACCATACAGGTTGGTGCTTGTGAAGGCCTATATCCATTAAACAGCCGGTAATATTACGCACCATATGGTGTAAAAAAGCGTTCGCTTTAATATCAATAATAACGTAATCGCCCTGCCGTTGTACCGATAAATGATGAATAGTTCTGTTTGCTGTATTAGCTTGGCAATGCAGCGCTCTAAAAGAGGTAAAGTCGTGCTCGCCAATTAAGTACTGACACGCCTCTTGCATTTTTGTTTCATCAAGTGGGTGATGAAAATGCGTAACGCCTTCATTCATAACTGCGCCTCTATAAGCGTAATTATAAATAACATAACGATAACGACGCGCTGTTGCGCTAAAGCGTGCATGAAAGTCTTCACTAACAGGTTGTGCAAAACGAATCGCTATATCTTTAGGGAGTAACGTGTTCATTCCCATAGTAAATGCAACCATCTCCCGGGGAGCATGGGTTTCAAAGTGTACAACTTGACCAGTGCCATGTACACCTGCATCTGTGCGGCCCGCACACACTATTTCAACCGGATGATTACAAATGCTCGACAACGCTTTTTCTACTTCTTGTTGTACGCTATTTACATGAGACTGACGTTGCCACCCACTGTAACGTGCGCCGTTGTATTCAACTCCAAGTGCTACTCGCATAATTACTGCTTTACCTACTGTGCTAATGAACGGGGCATTTTATGCTATCTCGCGGTGCAATAAAAGTAACCTCGTCTATTTATAGTTATTCGCAAAATTAAGTAATTTATTTTACCCCAATAAAACACAGCGATAAGTTAGTGAGCTTTTAACGTCTTGGGTTTAATAAACATCTAAAACTAATTAAGTGCTTTTATAGGTTAGAGTTATTCGTACCTATAAAAAAACCGCATTAACAAAGCTAATGCGGTTTTTATAATCATGAATGCTCTAGTTAAGTTTAGCTTTTAAACTTTGCGCTTCTTCTTGTACATCTTCAGGGCCACTTTCAATAACATCTTCAATCACTTTAAGGGCTGAGTCAAAGTCGTCAATTTCAATGTATGCTCGTGCCAAATCAAGCTTGGCAGAATAACCACCGCTTTCTAAGTCAACATCTGTTGGGTTATCGCCTGCAAGTAACGAATCAAAGTCACTTAACCCTACGTCCATATTAACCTCGTCATAGGGTTCGTGCTCAAGTACTGAGTCATCGCTTTGTTCAAGTAGCGCGTCAATATCAACAAAGTCATCGGTTGTAGCCTGCGGTTCATTTTGCGAAGGCTCTTCTTGCACCGCTTTCGCTTCAACTTCAGTGTCTAAGTCTTCGTTTAATAGGCTATCAAAGTCGACATCAAATTCGCTGCTATCTTCTAAATTTAACTCATCCGGTTCACCTAACTCACTAAGCAACGCATCAAAATCGGTTTGCGTTAGGTCAGCCATAAACTCATCGTCTAGCTGCTCGTCGGGTATAACGTCTTCATTAGTTTGATCATCAGCAGCCTGTGTTAGCTCGGCTTCTAATTGCGAATTTGTTATTTCATCTTCAACGTCTTCTGAAAGTGCTTGCTCTAAAATTGCATCGTCAAAATCAGGCTGTTCCTGCGCACTATCCGTTGTTTTCGCCTCACCTAAAGGTTCCTCTTGCGGTAAAGGCGCATCAAGCTCATCGTCAATCAGCGGCTCGTCATCTAGGTCGGCTTCTAACGCATCAATACCAGTGTTACCAGCAAGTGCATTTGCTAAGTCTTGCTCAGCTTGGCTTGGCGCCATACCGCTTGCTTGTCCATCAAGTTCATCACCTTGTAACTCTTGCGGACTATATGATTGCTGATCATCTAAATCAATTTCGTCATCGTTATCAAGCTCTAACTCAGGGTACTCGTCAAGTTCTTCACTTGGAGTTACTTGCTCATCTAATAAAGCATTGAGCTCGTCATCTAGCTCATCAACGCTTTGCAATAAATCATCATCGAAAACCCCTTCGTCTTCATCCGTATTTTCAGATAAATCTAGCTGGCTTTCATCATCAGTTAATTCATCTAGTGATGACGTCACTTGAGCGTGGTTATCATCTGCACCTATATCATCGGTATGCTTCGGCTCAAGCTCTGGCTCTGAAAAATCGTTATCAATGAGTAACTCATCATCAAAGTCGTCTTCTAAGCTATCTAATTCACTGCCTGAAAGTGCGTTTGCTAAGTCTTGTTCAGCTTGGCTTGGCTGCATGCCTATTGCATCACCATCAAGCTCATCTCCCAATAACTCATCAGGAAGATATTGCTGTTGCTCTGTTACATCTAACGTCGCGGGCTTATCATCTGAAAAGTCTATATCATCACTAAGCGTATCATTTACAGCATCATTTTCAGGTTGGGTATCTAAAAGCGGACTCGCTGGTGTTTCTTGTGAATCAAGCGGATCGTCACCTAAATCAACCTCTACCTCTTCAATGTCATCATCAAGATCATCTAACGCCCAATCAGGGTTTTCAACATAGTCTTCGTCTGTAGCCTGCTGTAGCTCGTTGAGTAATTCATCAACACTCTTTAGGGTATCGTCAGTGTACTCTTCCTGTGCATCTTCTGGGTCGAGTAACGTTTCTGAACTATCCGTAAAGTCAGTGTTTTCAAGCAAGTCAGCATCAAGCTCAGGCTCCTCGAGAAGTTCTGGTTCATCTGCAAGTTCTGGCTCACCTTCAAGCTCTGGTTCTTCTTCGAGCTCAGGCTCTTCTACAAGCTCAGGCTCTTCTACAAGCTCGGGTTCTTCTTCAAGCTCAGGCTCCTCTTCAAGCACAGGCTCTTCTACAAGTTCAGGCTCCTCTTCGAAATCTGGCTCCTCTTCGAGGTCAAGCTCTTCTAAAAGCTCAGGCTCTTCTGCAAGCTCTGGTTCCTCGAGAAGCTCTGGCTCATCAATAAGTGAAGACGCTAATGTTTCAATATCATCTTCGTCAAAATCTTCCTGTGCATCAGCTAGATCTTCGACTGAATCAGCTAATGCGCTATCAATATCTCGCTCAGTATTATTATCTGTTGCTACTTGAGCGGCAGATGAATCTTCAGCTTCATCAATTAAGCTGTCTATGTCGTCTAAATCAAAGTCATCGCTTTCTTCAACTAGCGCATCAGCAGGAGCTTCTTCGGTTGTATCGCCGGCTTCATCAATTAGGCTGTCTATGTCGTCTAAATCAAAGTCATCGTTTTCTTCAACTAGCGCATCAGCAGGGGTTTCATCAGGTGTATCGCCCGCTTCATCAATTAAGCTGTCTATGTCGTCTAAATCAAAGTCATCGTCTTTAGGTGATTCTGTATCAGCTTGTTGATCTAATAATTCATCAATATCAAAGTCATCATCCTCTTCTTGGGCTAGCTCTTCGCTTAAGGCGGCCAACTCATCATTGCTTTCTAAGCTGCTATCTGCGGTAGGTTGCTCAACCTCAGGCAAGTCAATTTCAGGCAGGCTATCGTCCTCATCAAATAAATCGTCTAGGTCGTCACTGCTTAAAATATCGCCCGAATCTTTTGTATCATCTAAATCAAGGTCAATTTCATCATCTTGTTTTTCATCTACAGGTTCATCAAAGCCCTGCTGCATGAAAACGTCTAACTCGTCCCCTTCACTGCCTTCGTCATCAAAAACAATATCATCACTTAATAGGCTTTCTAATTCGTCTTGATCGAGCAAGTTTTCTGAATCAGAAAATTCATCGTCTAACGCATCATCGAGAGAATCATCAAATGCAATATCATCCTCTGGCAAAATATCGTTGCTATGATTGTCATCTAGTTGAATATCTAAATCATCAAGAGGGTCAGGAATGATTGGATCGTCTAACGCATCATTACTTTGCGGCTCGTCTTCGGTAAAGCTGGGCGTTTGTGGCAGAAAATCATTGTCATCTTGAGTTTCTTCGTCTTTATTGGCGCGCTTTCGTAAAAACATCACCACTGCAAAAATAATTAATAACGCAGGAATGGTCATTAATAAAATAAGCACAAGTGGGTTAGACATTAAAGCGCCTAGGTCAAAAGGTTCTTCTTTTGGTACTTCTTGCACTTTTTGCTGAGCTATTATTTCGTTTTGTTTTTCTATTAGCTCTTTTAGCTGTTTTTGAATTTCGCTGTCTTGACCTAGCTGTTCTTTTACATTGGCAAGCTCTTTTGAAATACCCGACAATTGTTTTTTGAGATTATTATTTTCAGCTAATATTTCTTCTACATTATTAACCGAGCTTTTAAATTGCTGCTGCAGCTCTACAAGCTTATTACCTTGCTGCGTTTTTATTTCATTTAATTCTTTTTGGATTTCTTTTTTAGCGTCGTCAACATCGGCTTTACGAGCTTGTGTTACTTTAGTTTGCGCGGCGTTAATTTCACTGGTGGTTAGTGTGCCATTTTTCTTTTTTTCCCACAGCGCGTCATCTTGCTCTGAGCGTTGTTTAGCAAGCTGTGGATTTACGCGTCTAATTTCCGCTAAAGTGGGTATTTTTAAATATGCACCACTTTGCATGTGGTTTAGGTTTTGTTCTAAAAAAGAATTAGGGTTTTTGTTATACAAGGCTTGCATAACTTGATAGATACTAACTGAGCTATCTGGGCGTACTTTGGCAGCAATACGCCATAGTGTATCGGTTGGCTTTATAGGCCCTATTGATCGCCCTTGCGCACCATAGTCAGCGCCTTTTGGCCCCTTTAATTGGGTGCTGTCTTGAGAGTAAATTGGAGTTACTACCAATGCAGACGCTAATATAATAAGTGAAGCTAAACCGCGCATGCTGATCCTTTAATGTGTAAATGTTAAATGCTTTGCTATTTATTTAGCTGCTCAACATTAATTATTCTTGCCGTAACCAGCCAAATAGCTGATCTACATTTGTTATTACAATCTATTTTTATTGCAAGCTCTATTCCAGTTACAAACTATAAACCAGTTGCGGCCTAATATCCATTGCAACGCTTTGAAAATAAATACCTTAAAACTTTATTCTTAATACTATTTATCGTGATAGATCAAGGCGTTTAGTTTAGTAGCAACGCTAAGCGGCAATAATTTGGCTCCCTTAAATACAAAAGCGGCAAACTATAAAAGTTTGCCGCTTAATTTACACACAATATTAGCGGGTATTTATAAGTAGTTAGCGATTAACTCTTCTGCTATTTGCACACTATTAGTGGCAGCCCCTTTACGAGTGTTATCACTTACAACCCACATATTTAAACCATGAGGGTGTGAAATATCAGCGCGTAAGCGGCCTACGTAAACTGTATCATTACCACTGGCGTCTGAAACCGCGGTTGGGTAATCGCCCTCATCTTCAATAAGCTCGACTCCTGGGGCATCATTTAAAAGCTGTTTAACGTGTTCAAAGTCATACGGCATGCGTGTTTCAATGTTGATTGACTCAGAGTGGCCAAAAAATACAGGTACACGTACACAGGTTGGGTTAACAGCAATAGTGGTATCGCCCAAAATTTTATGCGTCTCGTTTACCATTTTCATTTCTTCGCGCGTGTAGCCGTTGTCTTCAAAGGTATCTATTTGAGGAATAACGTTAAATGCAATTTGCTTAGGAAAAATTTCGTTTTCCATTGGGCGAGCATTCATTAAATTAGCTGTTTGCTTTGCTAATTCATCTACGGCTTCTTTGCCTGCACCAGATACAGCTTGGTATGTAGATACATTAATGCGGTCAATACCATAAGCATCGTAAATTGGTTTAAGCGCTAGCATCATTTGAATAGTAGAGCAGTTAGGGTTTGCAATAATATTGCGATTTCTAAAGTCTTCAAGGCTGGCTGCATTAACTTCTGGTACCACTAGCGGTACTTCAAAATCATTTCTAAAATGTGAGGTGTTATCAATTACAACACAGCCCGCATCGGCTGCAATTGGCGCGTATTTTTCTGATACACTGCCACCAGCTGAAAACAAACCTATGTGTGCTTGGCTAAAGTCAAAGCCTTCTACGTCTTGCACTTCAATGGTTTCGCCACGAAACTTTATGTCTTCACCTGCGCTGCGGCTACTGGCTAGTAAAAAAAGTTGGTCTACCGGAAATTTACGATCTTCCAGGGTTTCAATAATTTGACGACCTACTAAGCCTGTAGCGCCAAGTACAGCAACGTTATATTTTTGCGACATATTTTATCCTCTTTAAGTAGTGTTAAAACAACACTACTAGTTAAATTAGTTTGCGGTGTTAAAGCCAAGCTGAGCGAGTGCATCTGTATGCTGTGCACTCCCTTTTACCGTTAAAGTGCTAAACTCACGCCTGACTGGGTAGTTTTTGCGTAAACTATCAAACCCGTCTTTTGCTAAGTTACGCAGCAAAATGCCATCATCACGGCGTACGTCGTAAATTAAATGTACTAAACGCGCAATATCAGCCTCAGTAAAGCTGCTTTGTAAACTTAGGCTTGTAACAGCAGGTTGTGGTAAAAAATCAGCGAGAGATTTTTCTGCGGTTACGCCTTCTAATTTACACAATGCTTGGTACAGCATTTGTGTGCCGCGGGCTTTTCCTTCAAGGGTATGGCCGGCAATGTGCACGCTGGCATAGCGCACATGATCAAGCAATGGAATTAAAATGTTAGGCTCGTTTTCCCAAACATCCAAAACCAAATCTAAGTCTGTCCCTTGCTCCATAACCGATAACAAAGCTTGATTATCAATTACTTCTCCACGGCTCGCATTTATAACTGCTAACCCAGGCTTTAACGCTTTAAGGCGTTTTTCATCAATTAAATGATGCGTTTTGTGCTCACCGGTTTTAATCAGCGGTACATGAAAGGTAACCGCATCTACGCGCTCAAGTAGTTCGTCAAGCTCAACATGCTCGGCTAATAAGCCCTGCTCATGTTTAATTGGGTCACATAATAAAACATCAACATTAAGTGCTTTTAGTTTTTGTGCTAAACAGCTGCCAATGTTACCCACCCCAACAATACCTATTGTTTGACCACTTAAAGGGGCTGCGTTTTCTTGGCTTAAGGCAAACAAGCTACTTATTACATACTCAGCCACCGCCACTGCATTGCAACCTGGGGCACTACTAAAGGCAATGCCTTTATCGTTTAGTAACTGTGTATCTATATGATCAACACCAATAGTGGCGGTACCTACAAAGCTTAATTTATTAGCGTGGGCAAGCAAGTCACTGTTTACTTTAGTAACCGAACGCGTAAGTAATACATCAACATCAATTAACGCATCGGCTGTTAAGTTTCGTCCATCAAAGCGCGTTACCTCACCAAAGTCTGCAAAATACTGCTCAACTAAAGGCATGTTTTGATCGGCAAGAATCTTCATTGGGGAGTCCGTATGGCAAAATGAGGCGCTATTGTAACGAACAACCGAGCCATTACACAAACTAAAAAGCCGAGCAATGCTCGGCTTTTAATCACTATAAAGAGAAAACGAATTAACCTTTATATTTGCTCATAACTAATGTGGCGTTTGTACCACCAAAACCAAAGCTATTAGACATAACAGTATTAAGCTGTGCATCACGGCGCTCAGTTACAATGTTAAGGCCTTGTGCTTGCTCATCTAGCTCATCTACGTTAATAGATGGCGCTACAAAGTCGTTTTCCATCATTAAAATTGAGAAAATAGCTTCGTGAACACCCGCAGCACCTAGTGCGTGACCCGTTAATGATTTAGTCGCACTAATAAGCGGCGAGTTACCACCAAATACTTCTTGAATAGCGCCTAGCTCTTTAACATCCCCTACTGGCGTAGATGTACCGTGCGTGTTTAAATAATCAATTGGTGTATCAACGCCTTGCATTGCTTGGCGCATACAGCGTACTGCGCCTTCACCTGAAGGTGCTACCATGTCGTAGCCATCAGATGTAGCACCGTAGCCTACAATTTCTGCGTAAATATGTGCGCCACGAGCAAGTGCATGCTCAAGCTCTTCTACTACAACAATACCGCCACCAGCAGAAATAACAAAACCATCGCGGTTTGCATCGTACGTACGAGATGCTTTTTCTGGTGTTTCATTATATTTGGTAGATAACGCGCCCATTGCGTCAAATTCCATTGCAAGAGTCCAGTGGAGCTCTTCACCACCACCGGCAAAAATAACATCTTGTTTGCCTAATTGAATTTGCTCAACAGCGTGGCCAATACAATGTGCAGATGTTGCACACGCAGAGCTTATAGAATAGTTAACGCCTTTAATTTTAAATGGCGTGGCTAAACAAGCCGATGTCGTGCTTGCCATCGTACGCGGAACCATATAAGGACCTACACGCTTTACGCCTTTTTCGCGCAAAATATCGGCCGCTTCTACTTGCCACTTTGAAGAGCCACCACCAGAGCCAACTAATAAACCCGTGCGCTCATTAGATACTTGCTCATCAGATAAGCCAGCATCTTCAATAGCTTGCTTCATAGAAATATAAGAGTAAGCAGCAGCATCACCCATAAAGCGCATTGCTTTACGGTCTACGTGTTCTTTAACATCAATATCAATTTTGCCCGATACATTACTACGTAAATTGTAATCGGCAAATTCTTGGTTAAAAGCAATACCGCTTTTGCCCGCTTTTAGTGACTCTAATACTTCTTGTTTGTTATTACCGATGCTTGATACAACACCGATACCCGTAATTACGGCTCTTCTCATGGGTAATTCCCTTAGCTTGATACTAAATTACTGTGTATTTTACGCTGTTTTTAGGTGTTAAGTGGTCAGCTTTCTAGCGTACACCTGTACTCTGAATTTAATAGCTTATAAATAACGCCAGACTATTTCAAAGAAAACCCGTAAAATAATTAAAAAATACTGTCTAAAAATTTAATAAGTCATGATAAAAAACGCCCAAATACACTTTAATGAAGTAGGCACACCAGTAGCCGATAACTTTGACGATGTTTATTTTTCTAATGACGACGGCCTTGCTGAATCGCATTACGTGTTTTATCAACAAAACAATATACAGGCGCGGTTACAAAATCATGACCAAACGCATTTTGTTATTGCCGAAACCGGTTTTGGTACTGGTTTAAACTTTTTAAATGCATGGCAACACTTTAATGACCACCTTGCCAATCAACAAGTTCAAAATCAAGTAGACAAACGGGTTAAGCGGTTGCATTTTATTTCGTTTGAAAAATACCCGCTTAATGCTGATGATCTAAAAAAAGCACTGCAAGCGTGGCCAACATTAAACAAGCTTAGTGACGAATTAATAACGCACTACCCTATAAACTTAGGCGGCTGTCATCGTATAGAATTTAATAACGGCCAAGTTATTCTTGATTTGTATTTTGGCGACGTGCTTGATTCAATAAATGCAATGAGCTACCCGCAATCAGGGGTGGTCGATGCGTGGTTTTTAGATGGCTTTGCACCGAGTAAAAACCCTGACATGTGGCAACAAAGTGTGTTTAATGCCATGGTTGATATATCGCGCAAGCATGCAACACTTGCCACATTTACCGCTGCAGGCTTTGTACGCCGAGGCTTAATAGCTGCAGGCTTTAGCATGCAAAAAGCGAAAGGTTTTGGCCGTAAACGCGAAATGCTGATAGGCCAATTAGCACACGCTAATAGTGCACAGTCATCACCCCCGTACTTTGAACAACCCCCTGCCAAGCTAGAGCATGTTGCTGTAATTGGCGGTGGGATTGCGAGTAACTGTATTTTGCACAGTTTGGCTAAGCGTGGCATTAAAAGTAGCCTATTTTGTCAAGATGAAAAACCAGCTATGGGCGCTTCGCATAACGTACAAGGCGCGGTTTACCCCCATCTGCAAGCTAAAAACTCACCTCATAGTGAATTATTTGCGCACAGCTTTTTATACGCTAAACGCAGTTACCAGCAACTACTAAAAAATGGCTTTAATTTTGATTATAGCTGGTGCGGTGTACTGCAACATGCGGTAAAAAAGCCTCTTGCCGATAAACATCAAAACTTAGAACAAAAACAGTTATGGCCTCAAGCCTTAATGCGCAATGTAACTATAGAGCAAGGAGATAAACTGGCAGGCGTAAAAACCGGCTACCCCGGCGTTTATTTTGAGCAAGGCGGTTGGGTAAACCCACCCCAGCTAGTTGAGGCAATGCTAAAAGCGGCCAATAGCCTTAACCCCATTAATAGCTATTTTAATTGCCATATACAGCAGCTTACTAAAACCGATGCAGGCTGGTATTTAACCCACAAGCATACCCAATATGGCCCTTTTAGTGATGTAGTAATATGTGCAGGTGAGCATAGCGATGCGTTTGAACAAACAAACGCATTACCTATTGTAGGGGTACGTGGTCAAGTATCGCATATTCAAGCGAGTGAACAATCTAAGCAGCTTAAAACCGTGTTGTGCCATAAAGGTTATTTTACCCCCGCCTATTTAGGTAAACACTGTATGGGCGCTACATTTGAAAAAAACACAAAAAGTCGCGCCGTTACAGAAAAAGACAACCAGCTAAACCACGAGCAATTACTTAGCTTTTACCATCAAAGCGACTTTGCCACCACATTAGGTGACATCACCTGCGCTAAAGCAGCTGTGCGCTGCACGTTTATAGATCACTTACCAATGGCAGGACAATGGTGTGAGCAAAGCGATTACAGCACCGCCTTTGCTAATTTACGCCTAGGTAAACGCTATCAATACTCACCTCTATGCAAGCCACAACAAGGCTTACATATTTTTACCGGGTTTGGAGCGCGTGCATTATGCAGCGCACCGTTATTAAGCGAGCACTTTATTAGCACGTTAAATAATGAACCACGCCCACTCAGCGAGCGTGTAAGCCAGGCCATTCACCCTGCGCGTTTTATTGTGCGTGATTTAATACGAAATAAAATTTAAATGACATCATTCATTTTTTGCGTAAAATAATAACCATAAAAGGAATTTATACCAATCCGCTTAATTAAGTGATCAATTTTGAGGCTGGAAAAACGTGTTGATGGCTAGGTAAAAAGCTCGCTATTTAGTTGTTCCAAATAAGAATTTTTTAAAACAGGCAACGACACGGTTAGCACCGCAAAATGATTAAGTATTATTGCGCACTGGTATTATATAACCAATGCGCACCATATGTATGAATGCGGATGGGTATCAATAAAAGGATAACAATGAAAGCTTTAACTTGTGCTGTAATATTACTCGCCGCTATATCGTTTAGCACATTTAGCCAAGACGTAACCGCCATCCCCTTACCTGAAGAATTCATAACCACCATGGATGTAACTGGCGAATACCCGCTGGTTAGAACAGGGTATTTAGCTGCTTCTATTGATGCTATTTCTAAATTTTATCAGCAGGCCCTTGGTGACCCCATTAACAGCAAAGGCGATAATAACTACCGCACCCTTTACTATAACTACCAAAACCATGCTGTTCGCATCAGTTTATACCATCATAATTATGTTACCGAAGTCAGTATAATGATTGAATAAACACAGTAAAAAGCGGCTAATTTTCATGCTCAGTTCAGACTCAATTTTTATTTACTTTTAAATAACCACTTTGTAGAGAAAAACAGCATTTTACCCTTTAAAAACGAATGCCTACCCCAAGGTCTATTTGTACTAAATACCTTTACACTAAATTGAGAAGGAATTAATTATGAGTAAGACCCTAATTATTGGCGCTAGCGGACAAATTGGTAAAATGGCAACCAAGTTGCTTTTAAACAATGAGCAAAATGTATCTGCATTAGTGCGTGATAAAAGTAAGTTAGATGATTTAGATAGTCCATTTTTAAGCATTGTGGAGCAAGATCTCGAAGGAGATTTTTCTGGCGCGCTAAAAGATTGCGATCAAGTTATTTTTGCTGCTGGCTCGGGCGGAAGTACAGGCACAGACAAAACCGTGCTTATTGATTTATGGGCAGCCACCAAAGCAGCAACGTATGCTAAAGAGCATGGCGTAAAGCATTTTATTATGATTAGCTCTATTGGCGCTGACGATCCAGACTCAATTGAAAGCGACTTAAAACCTTACTTAGTTGCCAAACATATGGCCGATGAGCACCTTATCAACAGTGGCTTAAACTACACCATAGTGCGCCCTGGTGGGCTGACCGATGAAAGCGCCTCAATGAAAGTAACCACCGAGCGACCAAACGATCGTTCTAAAGCTAAAATTAGCCGCGAAAACGTTGCCAATGCCCTATTACATATTGCTACTAACGCATTTAATGGCAACCGTGTTTTTGAACTATTTGACGGCGAAACGCCCATTAAAGCAGCTGTAAAATAAACACTCTGGTTGCCCTTTGTAAACCCCCTTACAAAGGGCAACGTATTTAAATGCTAAATCGCACGCGCCCTCTCTTGCTTCACTATATTTATTAAATGTAAACAACACGTTTAAATCGCTTTATAAAAGCCTACACACCGCGTTCCTAATAAAACAACATGAAAAACAAGCACTTCCACTAAAATCACCGCAAAACAATGCGTTAAAAACTCAACAGAGTAAATTTTGTTCAGGCTTTTTTACTAGTTTAATAAGGTTAAATACTAGAAACCCCTTATTTTATCTGGTAAATTAACAGCGTGTTAAAACAATAATAAAAATTCCTCAATGGAAGTTGCACGAATAAGGACATAGCGTGAGCGCCTCATTTAAATTATTTTTAATGGTCAGTTACACCAAAATGCTGACATTAGTACCGTACAAGAGCAACTCTGTCAGTTTTTAAAAATTCCCCATAATGTCGCTGTAAAATTATTTGATGGCCGAGCCTACGCACTCGTCAAAGACCTATCGAGTATTGATGCAGTTAAAACAGAATCTAAACTAAAAAGTTTTGGTTTAATCACCAAAGTAGAACCGCACGCAAGTGTAAGGGCACCCCAAAGTGCCGCGGGTACTAAACTGGTTGTTGCTCGCAATGAGCCAGCAGTAAAAAACATAGCTAATACAATAACCAGCATTAAAAAGTCCAGCGTAAATAGCCCAACCGCCTTGCCCAAATTAGCGCTGCAAAGCGCATTATTTTTTTGTTATAGCTTATTATTCATCTGCCTTATTTGCTCAGCAGTAATAAGCTTTAACACACTTAAAATGAGTATGATAGACAGCTCATCAGCTTCGCCCTCAACAACATTAAATTACGTTCATTATAAGCAGTACTTAGCAAATCAAAAAAAGCACCCAGAAGTCACCTTGCCTAACACCCACAACACAGATGAGCTTAACCAAGGGGCGCAGCGAAAAATTGATAGCTATTTTGCTCGATTTTCAACGCATATAAACAGTTACGCAAAAATTCTAAAGCAACCAAATATAAACAGCATGGGCGCAGAAAGATTAAAGCAGCACCTACAAGAAATAGATGCGCTAGGCACTGAACATGTATTTTGGGAGCAATTAATTAACCTTGCTAAATCGCTTAATAACGACGCCCATGTAATGAGCAAGCTTGGTAATGATAACCCTGATAAAATTCAATGGATAAACGCCGTTGATTGGATAAGCCAAAGCTACATTAGGCAACAACAAAATAAGCCTGACGCTTTGCCCGTCACACCTACAAACACACAACTCGCCAAGTCACCGATATTAGATTTAACTCTACTAATTAGCTTAATGTCGTTTTTAACGCTTATTATTATTAGTATTAAAATGAAAGTAAGGTCGATAAAAATGAAGCTAGCCACTGCAAGCAAATAATAAATTAAAACCATAAAAAAACCGCCAATCTGATTGCTCAAATTGGCGGTTTTTTATGGTTTTTAAGTAACGAACTTAAATACCTGTATTGGTGGAGCTGGGGGGATTTGAACCCCCGTCCGAAAAGCCTCGACCGTCGGTACTACATGTTTAGTATTGTCATTTAATTAACCTTTAAATCCCGGACAAACACGGTAGATAAAGGCGAGGCCGCTTAGTTTTAACGCTTCAACCCCGGCCAGGGTTTCCGTCGCGATCAGGTGTTAGGGTGACACTCCAAAATCCAGTCCACAAGAATACATGGAAGGAGCGCTAGCCAGCCTAAGCTGCTAGAGAGTAGTTATCGTCGTTTGCGATTACTTTAAATTGCGGCTTTTTTACGAGGCAAACCGCACCTCGACATGCACCTCAGGCTTCTTGAATTCCGTCGAATCCTAATCAGCCCCTGAAATATGAATTTCTTTCAGTGAGGGCAGTATAGCTGAGTAAACGACTGATACTCAAGGGGTGTGACACTTTTATTTTAGCTAACTGAATCAACTGAACAGTAAACAAGCACAAGTTTGTAAAAAAGCAAACAAATACTGAACATTTACTTAACATGTCGGTCAAGTTGTGCTCAAATAAGGAGTTAAATTTTACACTAGCTATAAGGCTTTAGTAGTAAAAGTAATAATCATAATAACAGGCATATTACGTAGGGAATTTATAAATGTCGGTTTTTTTATTTAATGAACAAACGGGCGAGCTGGCGTTATCTGCACACCCTATTGATAATGGATTTCCGGTGACGAGTGCTCAACTTATTGAGCTACTTGAACAGTCGGATTATTGCGAGTTTGAAGTACTCTCTGGCAATATTGGTAAGTTATTTTCACCGAGTAAAAATTATCAGCAAGAATCATTAGTAATTGCCAAAGCTACGGACGCGAGCATTGTTATTAACGTTGATGAAAAAAACATGGTTGCAGAGGCTACGCTTACCACGGCCAAAGGCGGCGCATTACTCTCTATGGAGGCAGCTCAAGCAGCTTTAGTTAAAGCCGGTGTAAAAAAAGGCATTAGTCCTCGTGCACTTGATACGTTTTTAGGTCAACAATTTTCTCACCCTGCAGGTACATCATACAGCGCTATTGTGGCTCATGGCCGAAACCCTAAAGAAGGCAGTGATGCGAGGTTTGTTCGTCTTTGCTCTACTGCGCAAGACCGCGTACTTAGCCCCCAAGCAAAAGAAGGTGGCAAGGTCGATATGAAAGACCTTGGCGCGATTATTACGGTAAAACCCGGTACCCCTTTAATGCAGCGAGTAGCTGCTACACCAGGTGAAGATGGCTATACGGTTTTTGGCGATATGATCAAGGCAACACCTGGTAAAGAACATCAATTACAGCCCTTTGAAGGCACAAAAATAGATCCTAATAACCCAAACATGCTCATTGCCGATTGTAAAGGTGTGCCTGTGGCCTTACCTAGAGGCATGCGGGTTGACGATGTTTTGTGTTTTCATAACGTAGATGTAAGTACAGGCCACGTTGATTTTGATGGCAGTGTAATTATATCTGGTGATGTAAAAGACGGTATGCGGGTTAAAGCCAATGGCGATATTACTGTATTGGGGTTTGTTGAATCAGGCACGATTGAAAGCCAAAGCGCGGTAACTATTATGCTCGGCGCTATTGGCCGTAAGCGTGAAAATGAAGAAGCATTTACGTGCGAAATTTCAGCCCAGCGTACTATTTCTATTGGCTATGCCCAGTACTGTAATATTAAAAGTGCGCAAGATTTATTTATAGAACGCCAAGCATTACATTGTAATTTAAGTGCAAGGCGCTTAATACGTGTTGGTAAAGCAGGTAACCCTCGCGGCAAAATAATTGGGGGCAATATTCTTGATGCTATGCGTATAGAAACAGGTGAGCTAGGTGCGCCGGCAGGGACTAAGACCCGTGTGTTTTTAGCTCAAAACTGGCATGAACTGCGCTCAAAGCAGTCTCAAATAATTGATTTTGAAAAAGTGTTAGCAAGTAAAACATCTGCACTTAAACAAGCTAAAGAAAAAGCGATAAAAATTCCAGTTGCTGCTCAACGCCAACAGCTACTAGATAAAATTGCCGCTAATGAGCAGCATATAAAAACTCGCGCTATGCACGTACAACGTCAAAAAAGATTGGTGAAGCAAAAAATTTCTCAGCTATTGGCAACTAGCCGACTTAAAATTAACGAAATAATGCACCCAGGTGTGGAGCTTAAAATAGCAAAAGACACAAAACAGTTTTCGCGTATTTACCCACCCCACTTAGTAAAGCTTTCTGAGGGAAAAATCACTCAGTCGTTTTAGTATCCTCTTCGGTGTTTACAGATTCTTGGGCGTCACTTTCAGGTAGTGGCGCTAGTGGCCAGCCCCCTAGTTCTTGCCAACGGTTTACTATTAAACAATATAGTTCTGCTGTGCGTTCTGTATCGTAAAGTGCCGAGTGTGCTTGGCTGTTATCAAACTCAATCCCCGCGGCTCTACATGCTTTAGCCAGTACCGTTTGGCCTAACGCTAACCCTGCAAGCGAGGTTGTGTCGAAACTCACAAATGGATGAAATGGCGTACGCTTAATATTGTTACGCTCAATGGCTGCGTTTAAAAAGCCATGATCAAAGGCGGCATTGTGTGCCACTACAACTGAGCGTTGACACCCAGCAGCTTTTTGCGCTTTACGTACTGCTTTACAAATTTCTTTAATTGCTTCGTCTTCTGGTACAGCGCCGCGCAACGGGCTAAACGGGTCTATGCCGTTAAATTCAATTGCGGCTTGTTCAATATTAGCGCCTTCAAAAGGCTCTACATGATAATGAACGGTATGATCTATGCTGAGTAACCCTTCGTCATCCATTTTTAAAATTGATACGGCAATTTCAAGTAAGGCGTCGGTTTCTTTATTAAAGCCGGCGGTTTCTACGTCAATAACAACAGGAAAAAAGCCGCGAAAGCGTTGTGCGAAAAGTGTTTGCTCAGTATTTGCCATAGTCTTCTTGGTTTATGAGGATAAGCTCACTATTATGTCAAAATTGGGGGCTACTCGGCTAGGGCTTTATAAATTATTTAATTAATATATTGTAGGCATGCTATTTGCTTTTAAATAACTGCTAATTGTATTGGCTGTTATTAATCCCATCGCATTAAATTACGGATACCAGTATGGCGCTTAAAAAATAGCGCAATAACAAGGCGAAATTATTTATAGCTTTGTTTTACATCAGTAAGTTTAACGCAGTGAGTGGGCTATTTAATACGATACAAAGATTATGTTTTTAATTAAGTTGGTATAGAGCCCTACTTTAGCCGTACGCCAAAATATTGGCTTAGTAGATTAACCGGAGCGTTTTATGAAGTGTAAGTTGTTTTTTATTAGCGTAAGCCTTGGCACCGCCTTGATGAGTTATTCATCGCAAGCGGCTATGCGCCAATACAGCGCAAATCAAGATAACTCCAATTGGGAAGTTATAAAAACAACGCGCTTACAGTGTCAATTAAACCACGAAGTGCCCTACTACGGTGAGGCCATATTTAAGGCATCGGCCAGTAAAAACAAAAACCTAACTTTTAATCTAGATATGGTTGTGCGCCCCGACAATTACGATATAGCCGGTTTAAAGGCGGTGCCACCAGCATGGCGTTCAGGCCTGCCCGCGCGTGATATAACCACGATGAAGTTACTTAAAAAGTTTGATGGTGAGCTTGGTAATAAAACCGCATGGGAAATGCTAACTGAACTTGAAAAAGGGTTTCATCCTACCTTTTACTACCAGGACTGGCAAAATAGTGCCGACAAAATTGCCGTTGGTATTTCAAGCGTTAATTTTAAACAAGCCTATTGGGCGTTTTTACAGTGCCGCGATGAACTTTTACCATACAGCTTTGAAGATATTTCATTTACTGTAATGAACTACCAATCAAATAGCAGTAAGCTCACTAAAGAGTCGCAAAAGCGCTTGGATAAAATTGCTGAGTATTTAAAAAATGATACCAGTATTGAGTCTATAAGTATTGATTCGTATACCGATAGCTACGGTGGCCGTTGGAATAACTTAGATTTATCGCGTAAGCGTGCTAAAGCTATAAAAGATTATATGGTCAGCTTAGGGGTTGATGAGGGCAAAGTAGAAACCACAGGCCTAGGTGAAAAACGTTTTGTTGATACTAACGAAAATATTTTAGGGCGAAATAAAAACCGTCGTTTAATTATTCAAATAGCAAAAATGTAACCGCCCTAAACTGCTAACTACTGCTGCGCCGCTTTATGAGCTTATCGCCAAACTGAAAAAACGTTAGGCTCAAAAATATAATTATGGCTCCTATAATAAGCTCCTGACTTAAAGGCTCGTTATTAAGTAATGCGCCTAGCGCTAATGCAAAACTAGGTGTAATTAAACTACTTAATGCTACAGTACTGGCGTTTAACTTTTGTAATACATGAAAATACGCTAAAGCCCCTACAATCGAGCCAAAAATACCTAAATACGCAATACTCCATAACGAGCGAGCACTCCAATAGTCCATACTTATTTGCCCATCTACCAGCCACCACAACAGTCCAAATAAAGGAGTAACAAAAACCAGCGCTCCAAAAGTGGTTGCCATAGGATGAATAGCAATTTTTACACGTTTGATCATCACCCCACTGAGACTAAATAAAGTAACCGCCAATAACACATACATCAGCCCTATGCCCTGAGTTTGTGAGGTTTGTAGCTGGTTATAACTTACAAAATAAAGACCTATTAATGCACAGCTCAGTGCTATTAATTTAATAGGGCTAAATTTAGGCTCATTAAGTAACCTTTGTGCTAAAAAGCCAGAGAGAATAGGCGCAAGGCCAAACACTAATGAAATAATACCTGAAGGTACTGTGGTAGCAGCCATGTAACTTAATGACATACCGCCAAAAATACCCAAACTGGAGTATGCATATAACGTACACGCGTTTTTGCTCCAAGGTACACGAATATTGGCTATAGCAACAATTAACCCAGCAACAAATAAGCCTATAATCATGCGCATTAAAACGGCGAGCGTTGGTGCTACAGTTTCACTGCTCCATACAATACCTAAAGGCGTAGTACACCAAATAATGACAAGTAGTAAATAAGATAATTTAACTGGCACACGCCATTCCTTTGCACTGATGAGGTAGAAACCCTATTAAAGTAAATTATACGCGCGAAAGTAATACGCAGTACATATATAAACGTCTAAATACAGCTGTAAATTCATAGTTACATTATTATTTACCGGCATTTATTACAAAACTATTTATGTTTTAAGTAACTAGTTATATCTTGAGTGCCTCTCACACATTTTAGGATAGTTAAGTGCTTAAAAATAAAACAATAGGCAGCATGTTAATTGTTGCAGGCACCACCATAGGCGCAGGTATGCTGGCATTGCCAATAGCCTCTGCAGGGCTTGGATTTAATACCGCGCTTGCACTGATAATAGTCAGTTGGTTATTGATGACCTACACCGCTTTATTAATGCTAGAGCTCCACCAATACGCCCCTAGAGATGCAACGTTAAACACCTTAGCAAAGCGCTGGTTAGGAAAACGCGGCCAGTACGTTGCTAACTTTTCGATGATATTTTTGTTTTACGCCCTGTGCGCAGCCTATATAGCCGGGGGTGGCGCGCAGTTGCAGTCGCGTATTAGTAGTGATTTGAGCATAAACATAGCGCCCCAAATTGCCTCTATTGTTTTGGCCATTGTAATAGGTAGCGTGGTTACTTTAGGCACCAGTAAAGTAGATAAACTTAACCGCGTGTTATTTACGATTAAAATTTTAGTACTAGGCAGCTTGTTTTATATGCTTACACCCTATGTACAAGGTAAGCACTTACTTGAAATGCCCGTTGAGCAAGGGCTGATTTTATCTGCCTTACCCGTTATTTTTACCTCGTTTGGTTTTCATGGCTCTATTCCGTCAATTGTTAAGTATGTGGGGCTAGAAACAAAAGTATTGCGTAAGGTAATGATTGCAGGGGCTGCTTTACCTTTAGTGATTTATATTTTTTGGCAACTGCTTAGCCAAGGGATTATGCAGCAAAGTGATTTACTCAATAGTAATGGCTTAACAGGCTTTGTAGAGAGTGTGGCAAATATTGCGCATAATCCGCAGGTAACAAGCGCTGTTACACTGTTTGCCGACTTAGCATTGGCCACCTCTTTTTTAGGTGTTAGCTTAGGGTTATTTGATTTTTTTGCTGATGCATTTAATAAAGGCGACACCAAATCAGAAAGAATAAAAACCGCACTAATTACTTTTATTCCCCCTTTAGGGTTTGCGTTATTTTACCCTCAGGGATTTATAATGGCGCTAGGCTATGCAGCCATCGCCCTTGTGGTATTAGCAATATTTTTACCGGTTTCTATGGTGTATAGGCAGCGTAAATCGGGCCCTCAAACGGGATATCAAGTGCGAAGTGGTAATATGGGATTAGCGGTTGCAGGGCTGTGCGGCATTGTAATTATTGTCGCCCAATTTATGCAAATGCTGGGTTTAGTACCCGCTATTGGTTAATAAAAAATCTAACCCCTTTAGCTAAAGGGGTTAGTTAAAAATGTTAAAATACCCGAGCCTCACCACGGCCTGTAGCCTGAGAAGCTGCTTGTAACTCACCGTCTTTATTTACAATAACCTGCAAATCACCAAAGCGGCGCTCATCCAGTGTGTAGCCCATTTTTATAAGTTCAGCTTGTGTGTTTTCACTGAGCCCTGCGTGTGTTCTGATCACGTTTTTAGGCCATAACTGATGATGAAACCGCGTGCTATTAACAATATCGTTGGCGCCCATGTTAAATTCAACCGCATTTAAAATAGATTGATACACCGAGCTAATAATTGTTGTGCCCCCAGGCGAGCCTGTGACCATTTTAACGCTGTTGTTTTTGAGCAGTATGGTTGGCGACATTGAGCTAAGCATACGCTTTTGTGGCTGAATTTCATTGGCTTTACCGCCGAGCGCACCAAAGGCGTTCATTACCCCAGGTTTAGCGCTAAAGTCGTCCATTTCGTCATTTAATATAAAGCCTGCCCCTTCAACCACAACGCCACTACCAAAGCTTAAATTAATCGTTGTGGTATTGGCCACCGCATTACCCATTTTATCAATAATAGAAAAATGCGTGGTTTGCTCACTTTCTTTGAGGCCTGGTTTAATGTTTTCGGTCGTTGAAATAGCTGTTAAAGAAATATCTTTACTGCGCGCTTTTAGGTAATCAATATGAGTAAGCTCAGTCACTGGTACATCAAAAAAGTCCGGATCGCCCAAATACTCTGCTCTATCGGCAAACACACGTTTACCTATTTCAGCAAGTAAATGTACGTATTGAGTAGAGTTATGTACCAGCCCCATTTCACTTTTTTTAAGCTCAAACATTTTTAGCCACTGCAAAATAGCTATTCCGCCAGAGCTTGGTGGTGGAGAGGTTAATACTTCATAACCGTTCCAGTTAGCTTTAATCGGCGTGCGCGACACAGCCGTGTAATTAGCCAAATCAGTTTGGTTAATAATGCCGCCGTGCTGGTGCATAAAGTTGGCAATAATGCGGGCTGTTTCGCCTTTATAAAACCCGTCTTGACCGTTATCTCTTATGCGCTTTAAAGTAGCGGCTAGCTCGGGCTGTTTAAAAACCCGATTTGCTTTTATATCTGCAAAATAGTGTTTAAAATTTACATTTATATTTTGTTTGTCTAAATGAGCAATGTATTGTGCGACCCCTTGAGCCAATTTGGGCGGCACTTTAAAGCCTTGCTCTGCTAGGGTAACCGCTGGCTGTACTAATGTTTGCCATTTTAAGGTGCCGTGTTTTTGATGCGCCAGCCACATACCGGCTACGCTCCCTGGTACACCACTTGCGTGAATACCATAAATTGACTTGTTTTTAATTACATCGCCCTTGGCATCTAAATACATATCTCTGTGCGCTGCTTGGGGAGCCGTTTCGCGATAGTCTATAAAGTCGCCTTTTCCCTCTTTTTGTATAAGCATAAAGCCTCCCCCGCCAATATTTCCGGCTTCGGGAAGCGTTACCGCTAATACAAATTGCGCAGCAATAGCCGCATCAACGGCATTTCCACCTTGCTCTAAAATTGCTTGTGCTGTATCTGCACTAAACGAGTCAGGCATTGCGACAGCGCTTTTAGTAACTTGCTCTGCCTGCACGCTAAATATACAAAATTGTGCAATCAACACACTCTTAACAATGAGCCGGCTTGGTCGAAAGAATAACCCCATAAAACATCCTTACTTTATTATTTGAATCTCGCTTGGCTCATTTATGCATACCATAGAATGTTAGGTCAATGTTTATACAAGTAATTTTTTGTATGCTATAACGCCTTTGCGTATAAAACGGCATCCAAATCGCCTTGTTCATCAGTGTGTATATAGTTTTTGACCCAGGTAAACCCCAGCTTTTGCATGACGCTAATTGAGGCTTTATTATCGGCCAGTGCCATTGCTGATAGTGTTTTTATCTCTGGCTGCATTTTTAAGGCGTTACATAATGCACTAGCCGCTTCCGTTGCATAACCCTGTCCCCAACTAGATTGCTTAAAGCGCCACCCTATTTCAATATTTGTAAAATCGGGAGTTTGAGTAAAAAAGTGCATAGGCCTAACAAGCACCCACCCTATAAAAGAGCCCTCTTTTTTAAGGGTGATTTTCCAAAGCCCCCAGCCTTTGTTTGCATTTTTATAGGCAAGCATTCTGGGGATCCCTATTTCTTTAATTTGTTTTAATGTAGAAGGCGTTCCTCGGTTTATGTATTTCATTACCGCGGGGTCTTGATCTAGTTCATGCAGCAGCGGCCAATCGTGTTCATTCATTAATTTGAAATTTAAGCGTGTTGTTACAGGTGTGTTCATCTTCGCTGTTCTATTATTAAGTGGAATTAATTATTTGTCTCTAAGGAGAGATAGCACATGAACAAATTAGCAGGTTTAGCTTTATTAGGCACTTTAATTACACTAACGGGCTGTGAAGATGCTCAGGAAGTACAAGAAGATGCAAAAGATAAAAGCGCGCAAATGCAAGAGCAGCTTGGTGACACATGGAACGATGTAAAAGACAAAGCCACAGAGCTTAAAAATGATGAGTCATTAAATGAGTTGCTTGAACAAAGTAAAGTAATGGGCTTAGACATGTACGACGATGGCAAAGAGATTGCCGTTGATGCATGGATAAAAAGCAAAGAAGCCGCGGGTGAATTAACCGAAAAAACAAAGCAAAAAGCGCAAGAAATCGCTGAAGAAATTGAAGAAGCACGTGAAGAACACGCTGAAAAACAGTAATATTATTGATATTAATTCATTTAATTAAGTAATTTGCTTTGAGGTAAAAACATCGTTTAGTAAGTAAAAATTGCTACTTAGGTGTGCTTAACAAGCATTTTTAACGCACTTAGCGTGGGGCTTAGCCCCTTAAAATACTTAATTATTATTGCTGATTGGTATTAAATAGTATTTACAAAAAAAGGCTGCAAATAACATTATTTGCAGCCTTTTTATTTATGCGCTTATTACGATAATTAAATCGCTTCTTCATCTTCTTCTGCGGTGCGTATACGTACTACACGCTCAACATCTGTGACAAATATTTTACCATCACCAATTTTGCCTGTTTGCGCTGTTTTTACTATTACTTCTATAGCGCGTTCAACATCTTCATCGGTTAGCACAATATCAAGCTTTACCTTAGGTAAAAAATCCACCATGTACTCAGCGCCACGGTAAAGTTCTGTGTGACCTTTTTGACGACCAAAACCTTTTACTTCACTTACAGTCATACCCGTGATACCTACATCTGATAGGGCTTCGCGTACGTCGTCTAACTTAAACGGTTTGATGATTGCTTCTATTTTTTTCATGCTCACTACTTATTAAAGCTTTAGTTGCCTCGATTTTAGACAATCATGGAGTTCATAGCAAACAAAGCAATTGAATTCGATGATAAAACAACCAAGCGTGGTATAATTACTTATAAGTCTGAATTATAAATCTTTCTCAACTAGCTATAATAATAACAAATGTAGTAGGTATAAATATTATGAAAAAATTCCAAACCGGTTTAACTTTATTAGAGCTCATGGTGGCAGTAGCCATAGTAGGTATTATCGCCTCTATAGCTCTTTGGGACAGTAGCGATATGCTTGAAGAAAACCGCGCTGAGAATTTTTTGCTTGAGCTAAAACGCAATATTAGCTTTGCTCGTGCCCAAGCCGCCAGTACAGATGAGATTGTTATCATATGCCCAGCTCCTATAAATCAAGTTGAGAGTAATCGATACTTTAAATGCCAGAGCTCTTGGGGGGGGGAGTCCATAATTACTCTCTTTGTAGATACCAATAATAACGGAATATATAACTGGCAAAAAGACACTATTTTACGCACAATGGAGCAAATAAATAGTATCGACAAGGTTAAATTTACTGGGAATAGTAGCCTTCGCTTTAATACTAGTGGGCGCATTACAACAACCCTAAGCAACAGCGATAACTTTTCTGGCTTTGTATATTGCCCCAATAATGATAATCAAAACAATAAAGCGCTAAATGTATCAGTATCTGGCACTGCTTTTTACCTTGGTGACACCACCGAGGATTGTGATTAAAAAACAGACAGGCATATCTTGTCATATTCGTATCATTTACTACACTGAGCTAATACATTTTTTAATTCAGGGCTTCAGGGATGAGGTTATCTACCCAAACTCAGGCTGGCTATACGCTTTTAGAATTAATGGCATCTATTGCTATTGTGAGTATTGTTAGTCAAATTTCTCTATCGGTTTTTCCTGATTTTTTAGCAAAAACCCGAGCCGACAATCATGTTAGTTTGCTACACAGAAACATTAATTATGGCCGCCTTTACGCCATTGAAAATGGCACTTATGTTACTTTGTGTGCTTTAAAAGATAATCAATGCACTAAAGATGAGTGGGATGGGAAAATGTCGCTGTTTATTGATAACGACAAATCTACCTCATTAGACACCGACGACTTATTAATAAGCACATTTGAAAAAATCCATGATGCAGATTCTATTCAATACCCCCGAAGTGCAATTACCTTTCGGCCCGACGGCTCTTTAAATGGTTTTCAAAATGGAACTTTTATATATTGCCCAAATAAAGATAAAGCCAACCTTGAGGGGCTGGCTTTATCTGTCAGTCAAACAGGCCGTATACGTATTAAATCAACTGATAAATGTCAGAAAAAGTAGCTCGAACTATCGGCCCCAACAATAACCAACATCGGAATCTCCTTTAGTGCCTTCTGCACCTTTTAAACCGATATCAGTAATTGAAAGCTCTTTACAATCAGTATCCCCTTTTACAGCACCCGCAATAGGTTTTGCAGTAATTGTAAACGTATTATCGTCATCACCCACATCAATCGACAGCTTAAAATGGCCGTTTTCTGTGGTTTCTTGTATACCTAAGTCTGAGAATGTCTCTGTGTACTCACGATTATCTACAAAGTACTGCTCTTGTTTGTTTGCAGCGTCTAAAAGCGCCGCTGCGGCCTCGGCTCGAGAAGAGCGTTTTACATACTCAGTATAATTAGGCAGTGCTATTGAGGCTAAAATACCTACAATAGCTACGACTATCATTAACTCTATCAACGTGAATCCGCGTGCTTGTTTATTCATTAACATTCCTTAATCATCAATTTCATCATTTTCTTCACGTTTATAAATATAGGTTTGTTGGGTTTTAAAGCCAAACCCTACACTATCATCGTCACTCACTAATTGTACGGTACCATCTACAACCGTTAAGCCTGGGCCCATTATTTCTACTGGCTTCATTGGGTTTTGTGCATCTTCGCCTTTTATTCCCGGCCCAATTAGGTAAAACTGGCTTTCTTCGGTCACTTCAATGGTTGGGTTATCATCACAAAAGCCGTCGCCATTTCCATCGGCACAAGAGGGGCCTTCACCAAAGTACAATTGTGGTGTATCAGGTACATCATAGCTAGTGGTAAACTTTAAGTCGTCATATACCTTGGTGCCATAATGTAAATGGAACGCATACAACGAGCCGCCACCGCCACTTAACGAACATTGGTTCTCTGTAGAGGTTTCTGATGATGGAGTAAAGCTTGTATAGTAAGCGACACCGCCCACCACTGTGGCTGCTGCTAAAGATTTTTCGCCTGTGCCTAATTCATAGCGCCAGCCTTTAAATTTGGCTAAATCGACTTCTAAATCAACAAACTCATCTACATCATCAAGTGCATTACCAAACGGGTCGCTGTTCATTAGCATTAAATCTGCTGGTTTAATCGCTGTAGGGGCGCTAGTGAATGACTGAGTTACTGTATTTTCATCTCTTATCATAAACAGCTGATCGTCTTCATTTGTACCTGTTGGTTTTGAGCGATTTCCGCTGCCTATTACAATAGCGTCATACGGCGTATCTAAACGTGTAATCACTGTTTCACCATTAATTGTTGTTTCACTTACTTTGCTATAAAGTGTACGTGCCACCAACGGCTGGTAAAAAAAGCGACGGTCTTGGCTTGCTAAACTGCTACCTAGTTCTGCAAGTTTAAAGTGCGTAAAATTACTGGAGCTTGTGCCTGGCATGTCTATACGCCAAATATCGCCCCCGGTATCGGCAGCATAAATTCTGTCAATGTAACCATCGTAATCTGAATCAAGCGTAGAAACATTTGCTGCAATCGAGTGCTTACCTTTAAATCCATTTTCGTTTGGCGTTAAAGCCCACACTTTTTTACCTGTTTCAGCTTCTACTATATAAATACCGCGACCAACAGAGTCTTCACTTCTTACCACGGCATCTTTATTTGTATCGTACCCTGCTCCAAAAACGAGTAATGGCTTATCGCCAAATGCTTTTATATACGCTATTTGGGGTTTTGACCACGTTTGAGCTAGCTCTTTAAAATCGCCAGTACCGCCTTCTATAGGGTTATCCCATAGTTTTTTAGGCTGATCGGGGTTAGTAATATCAAAGGCGTAATAGTTTTTTCCACCACGGCGCATACCTGCAAATGCCCACACGTCATCACCATCGCTTGCATCAACAATACCATCGTTAATGCCTTCGTCATTTAAGCTTTTATCACTAAAGTAAACACTGATTGGGCCGTCCATCCCGTAGAGTTTACCGGTGTCTTCATTGCGTAAAGGCTTAATAATATCGTACAGATCAGAGGGAATGAACGCCCAGCTTTCGGTCACTTGGTTATTGGTATCATCGTCTTTAAACATATGTAAAAAGCCGGCATTAGTACCAATCAATATACGTATGTCGTCATTGCCATAGTCGATTGCTACGGGCTTAGAATGTAAAGGGTCGCCAAAAATATCGCTGCGTTGATCGGTGTTTGAGCCATCGTTATCTTCATCGTCAACATCTATCCCCATTGCCCATTTTATATCTGAACTAGCTAGGCTAATCGGGTTATTGGTGACTAAATCTAAAATATCGCTCACAATATTAGTAGTAAACTCAACTATATCGCCTTGCTTATCTGTATAGAGGTTGCGTCTATCTTCAGCTGGAGTCCCTGTGAGCGAAGCTAAATGATAGTTTACGCCCCCTTGTGCAACTAAGTTACCATCGGCAGACTGGCCATCTGGCAGCCAAAACGTTTTAGCATCTGTGTCTATTAAGCCATTAGAATCAAGCGCTGTATTATCTTCAGAGTCAACTATTTCACTGCCTGATACTTTTAATTTTTTTAAATTCCCACCCCATCGAGTGTTTGTTTCTGGGTAAAACATGGCAAAGTAAATAGCATCACGGCTACGTGTTTGGTCTACGTTGTTACTCGCAACTGAAGGCGAAGAAAAACTATCGTTAACTTCACGAATGCGAGAAATAGCGCTATTTAGCGAGTTAGAAAGCTCATCGGGTGTACTCGCTGGTAAGTTTTCACCGCCACCTAATAAAGCTGTTTGCCGCAACAACTCTTGCCCTTCGTCACTCATGCCTGACCCAAAACCTATGGTGTATATGCGGCCTGTTTCATGAATATCAGGTGTTGATGGATACAAATCAACTGTCGTATTACTGGTGCCATGAATTATTTTAGCTAATTGATGCAAATAATTATTATAAACGTAGTCCCCCTCGACCAAAGGTTGCCCAAAATAATTATTGTGTATTGCGCTTATTGAAGCATCACTGCCATTATCGCTATTTTCGTTAATGTAACGTCTTCCCCAACGATCATATACATATCGGGGTGAAGGGTCTCCATCCGTCATGTAAATTATATTTACTGAATTATCACAACGTTTTGCCTCTGCATTTGAGTCAGCGAAAGGAGAAATATAGTTATAACTATATGTATTTTCCCACTCGTTCCAACATCTCCATCTATTACATTTACGAACACGCTCTCTTCCAGTTAATACTTCGTTTTCGATTGAGGTGTCTCTATCTGATTGATCTATTGGCTCCGCATACTCTAAACCGCCACCTGTAATATACAGATATGCTTCCCACAGAGTCTCGGCTAATGGCGTACCCCCATTAGCAGGAAGCCTGTCGATTGATGAAGTAATATCCGAGTGCGGGCTTCCTATGCCTTCAACCACATAGCCACCAGCTGCTCCTACAAAACGCATTAAGCCGAAATCGATCCCTTCATTGTCATTCACTACTTTTTTCATTGCAGTCTTTGCAGCAGCAAGACGGCTATCTGGGCAAGGAATATACAGGTTACTACTTTCATTGAAACCACAACTAAGACCTGTGTTAGATGAAAACGCCATACTGCCTGAGGTATCAAATATAAGTAAAACCCTTGGCTTTTCTTCCACATCTACATCGTGGTTTACATAAAGCTCTATGTCTTCAGCCAATGCTGAGGCGCTCAGTGCTAGACCAAGTAAATAGACCAATGGCTTATTAAGATTAAATTTCATTTTAAATCCCCTTACTTATACTGGCCATTTCTTGAGCTACACCTGTTACAATTGTAAGTTCGTGCTTTGCTTTAGAGCCATATTGAATAGTGGTAGAAATTTGCAGCATGTTACACGATATACCCGCAGTAAAATTAAATCGACGTGGGCATTCTAAATCAAGCGCCCCCTGATTTAGGTTTATCATTTTGCTTTGCATATCGTCGTGCGTGGCTATTACCATCCCTTCATCATCTGCGCCTGCATGAGTTGATACTTCATCTGGCGTTAAAAAAAACTGATTAGCAGCACCTTTGCTTGCCTCATCAGAAATCATTCGCTGTACTTCTCCAATAAGCTCATTTTCAGCGACTTCTCGCTCTTGAGCTGCATTGGTAATTTTTATATCTACACTACTGCTGCTCATTAATGTAACGGCAATTCCCGTTACAGCAATGACCATAATAAGAGCTGTAATAAGCACTACACCTTGTTGTTTATTTGCGTGTTTACTTAGATACGCCATAAATTTGCTCCCACGTTATTTAAACGAATGGTGGTGGTAAATACTGTTCTTCTGTAAGTATCGGTAAAAGTGAGCTCTCGGGAGTCTTCATCTTCACCTAAAATATATGTTTGATTTTTTATTTTAAGACCCGGATCTGGTTGCAATGCTCTAACTAATAAAAAAACCTGCACTGTTAGAATACTTTTGCGGTTTTCCCAGTCAGAGTGCTGCATGTCCTCAATGCTTCGGTACGAATCAACACGGCTATCACTGTCTGTATCTAAACCAAATACAAAGCGCATGTTTTCAACGCCCTCCATTATGGTTTCGGCCTTCATGCTGGCACCATTTAAGCGTTTACGCATTAATGCAGGTACTGTAAGGCTTTTATTATTTACTGTATAAGTTTGCTCTGCGAGGTAATAAACATGATGGCTATAAGGCCACACCGTGGCATTAACATTTAAACTCCCCGAATCTACAGCGCCTCGAGCAAACTCAGCGCTTTCTTGCTCAGCTATAAAATAGTTTTCATCCGCTTGTGTTTCATTAGTGGTGCCATTTACGGTGAGCTGCTCACCTTGTAAAAACTTGATTTGTAAAATGTCAGTCCCTGCAATTGGCTTACTTATACAATTAAGCTCGCTTGTTGAACTGGCTTCTTTTGCATAAATAGTCCTGAAATTGCTTGAAGATGCTAAATCCGGAAAGCTGCCGTTATTAAGCCCTTCAAAACAATCACCACTGGGGGTAGGTAACGTTTGTGTGTTTGCTGCAGTAAACGAATCATCATAATAAGTTCCCCAAAAGCCCACCTGCTCAATATCACGCTGCATAATATTAATGGCTAAGCGGCCTGACTCTTGTAACTCGCCTATTGTCATTGTGTCTTTTGTGGTTACTTTCATACCAATATAGGTAAACATCACCCCACCTAAAATAAGCCCACCAATAAATAATGAAATCATCATTTCTATTAGTGTAAAACCTTTTTCTCTCATGTTAGCTCCTTAGGTATATATAGCTATTTAATGCAACCAAACGGCGTTTTTTATCGTCAGTACCGCATTTAAGCGCTTTGGTTTCATCATTGGCATTAAACTCTTGGCGGCCTTGCCAAGACACTATTACTTCAATATTAAACCCACGCCCACCCGTACCTGCTGCAGCCGTAGGGTTTATACATACAGTGGCATCATCGAGAGAGCCGGTGTTTTCGCGTGCACGAATGGCGCGTTTCCACTGCTGTAAATCAAGGGCTGCAACTTGCGCTGCAGTGCATGACCCACTAAAACAAGCCGTAGAGGTAGACGTTGATGTTTTACTGGTAAAAGTTTGCGTATATAAAGCAACTAGCTGTGCGGTATCATTTGCTCTAATGCGCTGAATAATATCATTTCCTAACGCTACCGCGGCTGCCCGCTGCATAGAGTCAAAGCTTGCCTGCTTAGCTTTTGCTTGCAGTGCAACAGCGCCTAATAAGCCAAAGCTTAAAATAATAAACGCAATCAGCACTTCAATTAAGGTAAAGCCTTTTTGAGGTTTTTTGTGAGGTGAATGCATAGTAAAAACCAAATAAATTTTATCTGATTATAAGTTTATGCATTGAAAATGTAGATGCAATATATACTAGGACAAGCGGTTAAATTTGTTGATAAACGGTTAACAGCATCAAGCTAATTGATGATTAAAGTTACTCTATCTGGAGGCGATTTAACTCCAGCGCAATGCTGCTAATTTAGTGGGCTCAATAGCGGCCTCTGCCTTACTTAAAAAGCCAAGCAACCTACTAAAAATTCAACCTAAAACATAACAGGCTCTAACTTAGCGCATTTTTTACTGTTTTTAGCTCTCGCCTACTTACGCTTAATTGCTCCTTACATCCGGCTAGTTCTACGCTATGTACACCAGGGCTTTGAGTATGCAAGGCAACAAGCTTTTGTTTGTTTATGAGCGTGTTTCTGTGAATACGTAATAATTGCGTTGGGAAGCGTTGCTCAAGTTGTTTTAAGCTTTGTTCAATTAGGGCCTCGCCTTCTTTAAATACCATATTGGTGTATTTTTCTTGGGCATTAAAGTAATACACTTGATCAAGTTCAATACTTTTTATTGTGCCACCAAGCTGATAACTAATTTTTGTAGATTGCTGCTTTTGCATTTGCGCTTTATTTAAACGCCCTACTTGCGCTAACACTTTATTTAATGCTTGTTCAGTAACGGGTTTTATTAAGTATCCTGCGGCACTGAGCTGTAGCGCATCAAGTGCATGCTCGGGGTAAGCCGTTACAAATACTATTGCAGGTGGCACGCTCAGCGTATTGAGTTGCTGCGCTACCTTTAGACCATTAATACCCGGCATATCTATGTCTAAAAAAACCAAATCGGGATGAA
Organism: Pseudoalteromonas sp. P1-30; assembly: GCF_001400005.1. NCBI lineage: Bacteria > Pseudomonadati > Pseudomonadota > Gammaproteobacteria > Alteromonadales > Pseudoalteromonadaceae > Pseudoalteromonas > Pseudoalteromonas sp. P1-30. The sequence goes on along the minus strand of NZ_LKBC01000005.1, from coordinate 149,491 downwards.
CCTGCTTGATAATGGCAAGCCCCTGCGCGCCGTTATCACCTTCGCCTTTAACTAAAATATGCTCGTTGTGCTGCAGTAGCCGCTTTATTCTAGCGCGAGCTAGCGGTTCATCATCAATAATTACAACATTCATTGGGGGTTCTCAAACTGCTTAGGGATCACCACTTTTACTCTAAATACATCCTCTTTTTGTGTGATCGTTAGTTGTGCTTTTTCTTTGTAATATATAAACAATCGTTGGCGAATATTTTCAAGTGCCATGCCGTTATTTGGTCTTTTTAACGCCTCATTATGAGTGATAGGGTTAGAAACAATCAATGTTAAATACCCTGTTGTTACGTGTAGCTCTACACTAATAACGGCCCCTGTTTCACTGGGCTCTACCCCATGACACACCGCATTTTCTATTAACGGCTGAAGGGTTAAGCACGGAATACTAATATCTGGTAAATCAGCAGGCACTTGCCAATTAAGCTTTAAACGACTGCCAAAGCGCCAAGTTTCCAGCGCAACATATTGTTTTGATAAGGTCAGCTCATCTTCGAGAGAAACGCGCTGTCCCGAGCGCATAGCCGCTTGCGACAGCGCCGCAAGCGCAAGTATTGCTTGCTCTGCAGCATCGGCATCATGATGTGTTAGCTCAGCGGCGGTATTAAGGCTATTGTACAAAAAATGAGGGCGAATTCTGGCTTGCAAAGCATCAAGCTCCGCGCGCGAGAGCGCTTTTGTTTGCTGCTCTTTTTCAAAGTAAATCAGTAAAAACTGTACAAATAAAGCCGTGATCAAAAAAACAATTAAGCAGTTTCGTAATACAAAATAAATACTCGTTTCATTATTTGTAATATCTAAAAAGTAGCGGGCACACAGCACACTAAATAAAGCGGTACTAACTAAAAAGGAAATAAAAAAAGCAAAAAGTTGGGTGGTTTGCGGCTTTTTTTTTAAAACACCCCGAAAAGAGTATAAAGCAGAAATACTGACCAAAACGGTCATATGAGAAAATAAACTAATTACGCCAAGGCTTTGCCAGCTATCCCCTTCAACAAAAGGAGCAAACGCTAAGATGGTAGCTACAACTTGGGTAACAATAAGCGTGGCAAGTACCCCGCGCTCATTAAAAAGAGCCGAAAAAAGCAATGTTTCACCTTGCGGCACCTTGCTCATAACGGCTCTCCTTGTAATCTAAATAATTAATTTATATAGATTAACGCAGCTCAACAGGAACGGCAAATACGATATTCTCTTCTTCACCTGGGTTTTCAACTACCTGCTTGCCGCCTAGCTCTTTTAAGCGTGCAATAACTTGTTGTACAAGCACTTCTGGCGCAGAAGCCCCCGCAGTTACTCCCACAGCGTTAGTTTCACCAAACCACTGTGCTTCAACATTTGTTGCATCATCGATTAAATAAGCGGTTGTGCCCATTTTATCTGCAAGTTCACGTAAACGGTTAGAGTTAGAGCTGTTTTTTGCCCCCACAACTAATAGCACATCTACCTTGTCTGCTAAATCACGCACAGCATCTTGACGGTTTTGTGTCGCATAGCAAATGTCATCTTTACGCGGGCCATCAATTGCTGGGAATTTTTCGCGCAGCGCATCAATTACATCTGCAGTGTCATCTACTGAGAGCGTTGTTTGGCTACAATAAAATAGGTTATCAGCATTTTTAACGTTAAGTTTGGCAACATCTTCTGCGGTTTCCACAAGGTAAATACCACCGTCGTTATTGTCATACTGCCCCATAGTACCCTCAACTTCTGGGTGACCATGGTGACCAATTAAAATACACTCAATACCTTTACGGCTCGCACGCGTTACTTCCATATGCACTTTAGTAACTAATGGGCATGTTGCGTCAAATACTTTTAAATCGCGGCGTTTAGCTTCTGAGCGTACTGCTTGCGATACACCGTGGGCGCTAAAAATAACAATGCTGTCATCAGGTACTTGGTCTAGTTCTTCAACAAATACGGCACCACGGTTTTTTAAACCATCTACTACGTAGCGGTTATGAACGACCTCGTGGCGTACGTAAATTGGCTTTTCAAAAATATCTAAAGCGCGCTCTACTATGCTAATTGCACGGTCTACCCCTGCACAAAAGCCTCGCGGGTTCGCTAATAAAATATCCATTAGCCTTGCACCTCAATAATATCTACTTCAAACGTTAAACGTTGACCTGCTAACGGATGATTAAAATCTATAGTAACCGACTCACCTTGTACTTCGCGTACCAGTCCTGGCAGCTCAGTACCATCTGGCTGAGTAAAGGCAATAATTGCGCCGACTTTAGCTGGCGTTTCTGCACCAAATTTACTGCGTTCTACGTAGTAAATATTATCTGGATTAGGTTGGCCAAAGGCGTCCTCTGGTTCTAACTCAAACGTTTTGCTTTCGCCTGCACTTAAACCTAGTAAGCACTTTTCAAAATTAGCCGTTAAGCTGCCATCACCCATCGTTAACTTGGCTGGTTTATTATGCACCTTGGTTGAGTCTGCGGCAGAGCCATCTTCTAGTTTAATAGAAAAGTGAAAAATAACCTCTGAGTTTTCACCAATTAAAGCTTGGCTCATGCTTTATGCTCCTTCGGACTTTCGCCTGTAAAGGCATCAAATAATAATAATGCGGCACCAATACAAATTGCACAGTCGGCAATATTAAATACTGGAAAATGCGAGTTTTTATAAAACACATGTATAAAGTCAATTACATAACCATAAGCAACACGGTCATATAAATTGCCAATAGCGCCAGCAAGCACTAACGCATAAGCACTACATAATATTTTATTTGTCGCTGGTAAACGCTTTAACCACCACACTAATAGCGCACTAATAGCAATGGCAATAAAACTTAAAAACCAACGTTGCCAGCCACCCGCTTCACTTAAAAAGCTGTAGGCCGCTCCATAGTTATGTACGTAGGTAATACTAAAAACAGGCAGTAAATTAATCGACTCTTGATAAGCCATGGTATTTACAACAAGTGTTTTAGTGGCAAAGTCTATTACAAGCAGTAATAGACTTAACCAAAGCCACACTAAACCACTTTTTTGGGCTAGTTTGCTCACTGAGTAAAGCTCCTAAGCGAATTGACGCTTTTCACCTTCGCCGTCAACATTGCTTACACAACGACCACAAATTTCAGGGTGTGCAGGCTCTGAACCTACATCATCGCTGTAATGCCAACAACGCTCACATTTAGTTGCATCTGTGGCTGCTACGCTAATGTACAAACCTTCAATTTCGGTTGTTTGTGTATCACTTGGCTGGCTATCTACTGCAGATACAGTGACCGCAGACGTTAGTAATACAAAACGCAGTTCATCACCTAATGCTGCTAACTTATCAGCCAGTGCTTTTTCGGCGTATAAGTTAACGCTTGCTTGTAACGTTGCGCCAATTACTTCTTCTTTACGGGCTGCTTCTAGTACGCGGTTCACTTCGTCACGTACATTTAGAATCGCTTGCCAGTCATCGTTGCTAAATTGGCTGTTTGTCGGTGCATGTAAACCGTCGTACCATACCGATGTAAATACGTAATCGCTACGCTCGCCCGGTAGTGCTTCCCAAATTTCTTGAGCTGTAAAACTCATAATTGGCGCCATCCAACGAGTCATTGCTTCAGCAATATGATAAAGCGCAGTTTGACAAGAACGACGTGCATGACTGTCGCTTTTTGCTGTGTACTGGCGGTCTTTAATTACATCTAAGTAGAACGAACCAAGCTCACCTGTACAGAAGTTCATTAGCTTTTGCGTTACTAATAGCATTTGGTAGCTATCGTAAGCTGCTAAAATTTCTTCTTGTAATTGGGCTGCACGGCCAACAATCCACTTATCAAGCTCAACCATATCATCAACAGCAACTTGGTCTGTTTTTGGATCAAAACCACTTAGGTTAGCTAACAAGTAACGGCTAGTGTTACGAATACGGCGGTAACGATCTGCAGAGCGTTTAAATATTTCATCCGATACCGTCATTTCGGCGGTGTAATCGGTAGAAGCTACCCATAAACGTAAAATGTCAGCGCCAAGTTTATTCATCACGTTTTGTGGTGAAATAACGTTGCCTAACGATTTTGACATTTTGCGGCCGTTTTCATCTACGGTAAAGCCGTGCGTTAGTACTTGCTTGTAAGGTGCGTGACCGTTAATAGCAACTGAGGTCATCATTGATGACATAAACCAACCACGGTGCTGATCAGAACCTTCTAGGTATAAATCGGCTGGGCCAACTAACTCTTCACGTGCATCAACAACACACGCATGTGTTACGCCCGAATCAAACCATACATCTAACGTATCTTGTACTTTCATGTATTGCTTGGCATCTTCTTCGCCTAACAAGGTGGCAGGCTCTAGGTCATACCATGCTTGAATGCCTGATTTTTCTACCAGCTCTGCAGCTTGCTCAATAAGCGCTTGCGTATTTGGGTGTAAAGCACCAGTGTCTTTATCAACAAATAAAGCAATTGGCACACCCCAAGTACGTTGGCGTGAAATACACCAATCTGGGCGACCTTCAACCATGTTCGCAATGCGGCTTTCGCCCCACTCTGGCAACCATTGGGTGTTTTTAATTTCGCTTAACGAGTCTTGACGTAAGTTAGCCTGATCCATGCTTACAAACCACTGCGGTGTAGCACGGAAAATAATAGGCGTTTTGTGGCGCCAACAATGCGGATAGCTATGCGTAAGCGCATGATGATGCATTAAAGCACCGCGCTCTGTTAGTACGTCAATTACACTGGCATTTGCTTTAAATACATGCTGACCAGCAAATAATTCTGTATCAGGCAGGTAAACGCCATTCGCGCCTACAGGGTTTGCTACTTCAAGATTGTAATTTAAGCCTGCCGCGAAATCTTCTTGACCATGGCCTGGCGCGGTATGTACCACACCCGTACCTGAGTCAGTAGTAACGTGGTCTGCTACAATTACCGGTACATCAAAATCATAAAATGGGTGAGCAACGTGTAAGTTTTCAAGTGCTGCACCTTTAACATAACCTAGTACGTGGAAATGATTAAAGCCATAACGGTCCATTGCATCTTTAACAAGCTCTGAGCCTAAAATTAAACGTTGCTGTGAGCCTTCATCATCTACTTGTACTAAGGCGTACTCTAAATCTGCATGCACTGCTACCGCACGGTTAGCGGGTAAGGTCCACGGTGTTGTAGTCCAAATAACAGTACCTACACTGCCTTGGCCTTTATGGCCATCGGCTAAATCAAAGGCGTTAACAACTGCGTCTTGATCTGCAAATGTAAAACGTACGTCAATCGCTGGAGATTGCTTATCTTGGTACTCTACTTCGGCCTCTGCTAATGCAGAACCACAGTCTGTACACCAATGCACAGGCTTTGCACCTTTATGAAGGTGGCCATTTTTAATAATACGACCAAGCACGCGAATAGCGTTTGCTTCAAAGTCATAGTTCATTGTTAAGTAAGGTTTGTCCCAATCGCCAAACACACCTAAACGTTTAAAGTCTACTTTTTGACCTTCAACTTGCTTTTTAGCGTAAGCACGGCATTTTTCACGAAACTCGCTCGCGGTTACTTTAACGCCTGGCTTGCCTACTTTTTTCTCAACCATTAACTCAATTGGCAAACCATGACAGTCCCAACCAGGCACATAAGGTGCATCAAAGTCAGATAAAGTTTTAGACTTAACAATTATGTCTTTTAAAATTTTATTTACTGAGTGGCCTAAATGGATATCGCCGTTTGCATACGGAGGGCCGTCATGCAAAATAAAGGTCTTTTTACCTTTTTTAGCGCTGCGAATTTGACCGTACAGGTCGTCTTCATACCATGCTTTAAGCATTTTTGGTTCACGTTGTGCCAAATTGCCACGCATTGGAAACTGTGTTTCCGGTAAATTCAAAGTATGTTTGTAGTCGCTCATTAATCCTACTTTCCGTATCTATCGGCTACCTAATTTAAACCAAAACACTGTTTTGCGGCGGCAACATCGGTTGCAATTTGTGCCGTTAACTGTGTTAATGTCTCGAATTTTTTCTCATCGCGAAGTTTTTTTATTAACTCCACGTGCATAAACTGTCCATATATATCTTGTGCAAAGTCAAAAAGATGAACTTCTAACAAAGCACGAGTTCCATTAAAAGTGGGCTTGTTACCAATATTGGCTACCCCATAAACGTGTTTCCCGGCAATGTTTGCTTTTACGGCAAACACCCCATTTACAGGGCAAACTTGGCGTTTAAGCGCTATATTTGCAGTTCGAAAACCAAGCTCTCGCCCTCTTTTCCAACCATGTATTACACGCCCTGAAATAGCATAATTATGCCCTAGCATTAACTTAGCATTTTCTAAGTCGCCTGCGGCTAATGCTTCACGTATTAGTGTGCTGCTTACTCTAGCATTTAATTGGCGAAAACTCGCGGTGCTTTTTACATCCATGCCCGCTTGTTTGCCCATACTGAGCAGTAAATTAAAATTCCCTTGGCGCTGTTTACCAAATTTAAAATCATCACCTACTGTGAGTGCTTTAACGCCTAGCTTTTTAATTAAAATATCACTAACAAATTGCTCAGCGTGCATATTGGCAAATTGTTGGTTAAAGCTAATACAAATAACCCGCTCAATACCTAAGTTACTTAGTAATCTGAGTTTGTCACGTAACCGAGTAAGTCGAGCTGGCGCATTGTTTTTAGCAAAAAACTCTTGCGGCTGCGGCTCAAATAACATCACAGTACTGGGTAAGTTATGTGCTTTGGCATCCGCTAACAGCCCTTTTAACACTTCGCCATGGCCTAAATGCACACCGTCAAAATTACCAATAGTCAACACACAACCATAATGTTGCGCTCGAATATTGTGTATACCTCTAATTAACTCCATGCCACCAAATGCCTTTTTCAGCGAGTATTATTAACGACTTTAAAATCGTTCAAAACCACAGGGCTGCCGATTATAATCTTTTTTTTAGTTTGATTCAGTAGTTGCTACACTTTTTATCGTATTTAGTCTTACACCAAGTAAAAACAGCACCGCAAAGTAACTTATCGCGGCAATTACTAGCAATGCAATTAACAACATTACTTGCTCAGAAAAATGCCATGTAGCCCAATAATAACGGCTGCTGACGTACCACGTTAGAGCGCCCATTACCAAGCTTGCCACTATGCACTTTACGCTAAAGCGCAGGCTCATTGCAGAAAACTGATACACGCTTTCTTTTTTAAGTTGCCTGTAAAGTAAAAAAGCATTGCAGCTGGCCGACATAGACGTTGCTAAAGCAAGCCCTAAATATCCTATAAACGGGGCTAACATAATATTAAATACCATATTAAGCACCAGCGTAATAATACCAATGCGCACAGGTGTTTTGGTATCTTGACGCGAGTAAAAACCCGGCGCTAATACTTTAATAAGCATAAAGCTAACTAACCCTACCGAGTAGGCAACCACCCCTAAGCTTACCGCTTTGACATGATCAACATCAGCGTCTTTAAATGCGCCGTGATCAAATAACACAGTAATGATAAGCGGGCTTATAATCATTAAACCAACCATGGCGGGTATGCCTAAAAAAATCACAAAACGCACACCCCAATCTAACGTATGCTGAAAATCACTGAGCTTTTTACTGCTATGCAATTTAGAAAGTGCGGGTAAAATAACAGTGGCAATACCAATACCAAATAAACCAAGTGGAAACTCAATTAACCTATCTGAGTAATAAAGCCATGCGATAGAGCCCGTCATTAATAGCGAGGCAATCATGGTGTCGAGCAGGAGGTTTATTTGGCTTATTGAAACACCAAATAATGCCGGTAGCATAAGCTTACGCACTTTTTTAACGTTCTCGTCTTGCCACGCCCAACGAGGACGTGCCAGCATTTTTGCTCGGTATAAAAATGGTAACTGAAACAACAATTGCACCACCCCGCCCACAAATACACCAATAGCTAACGCATACGCCCCCACGCTAAATTTGTCGTGCAATAAAATGGCGCAGGTAATAATTGAAACATTAAGTAATACGGGCGTAAAAGCAGCCACTGCAAAGCGGTTATACACATTCATTACTGCACCGCTAAGTGCTACCAAACTAACAAATAACAAATACGGAAAAGTTAACTTTAATAAGGAGCTTGCCAGCACAAACTTTTCTGCATTAGGGCCACCTTGCCACCAATCTATAAACCAGCCAGTACCAAATAACCCGGCAATAACAGGCGAGGCAATAACGCCAAAAATAGTCACGCAAAGCAAAATAGTGCCCAGCGTACCGGCAGCCTGTGCTACAAATAACTTAACTTTATCATCGCCATGGTGTTCTTTAATTTCGCTAAGTACAGGCACAAATGCCTGAGCAAAAGCCCCCTCTGCAAATAGACGGCGTAAAAAATTGGGAATACGGTTAGCAAACAAAAAAACATCAGCAGCTGCACTAGCACCTAATAAGTTTGCAACGACAGCGTCTCGTACTAACCCTAAAATACGCGATATCATTGTCATACAACTTACAATCATACCGGAGCGAAATAATCCTTTTGACACCTTAAACCTACTTAAAAACCTTTAGTTAGCGCAATTATGCCACAGTCTTTTTTATAAATCGCTTTAAAGCACTAGGCTGGGCGTCTGTGCTTTGTTACAATAGCGATATTAACTGCTAAAGCGGCAAATTGATGTTCGTTATAAGGAGCAGTTTTTCTTGAGTTGTTAAATTTAAATTGACATTCATGATAAAAACAGGCATATTCCACGGCCTTTAATTTAAGCTTTATTTAAGATTGTTAGGAGCAAACCTTGGCTAACATCAAGTCTGCAAAAAAACGCGCTATCACTAGCGAAAAAAACCGTCAGCACAACGCAAGCCGTCGTTCAATGATGCGTACTTACTTCAAAAAAGTAACCGCTGCTATTGAAGCTGGCGATAAAGAAGCTGCACAGCAAGCTTTCTCTGTTGCTACACCTATCCTAGACCGTTACGCAACTAAGGGTCTAATTCATAAAAACAAAGCAGCTCGTCATAAGAGCCGTTTAGCAGCTAAAATTAAAGCGCTATAATTTGTTTTATGATTAAAAAACCGGCCTAGGCCGGTTTTTTTATATCTAAAATTTGGTATTTAGCAATCCGCTAAACTTTAAGCTAATTTAACGCATTACTATTAAAGCTGGTTAAACGTTTTCCAAATCGGGATAAAACTTTTTCAACATGGCCGCAATTTTTTTAGGCGTAAATGGCTTAACCACAAATCCTTTAGCACCTTTATCAATGGCTTCTTTAACATTTTCGACTGCTGAATGGGCCGACACCATCACCACATTAGTTTCAGGGTTAATATCATTAATTTGCGCGATTAACTCTTTACCATCGCCGTCAGGCAGTTCAATATCTAAAAAAATCATATTGTAATTAGCTGCTTGGCATTCGTTAATGCATTGTTTAGCCGTTGAAGCCTCTTTAACGTTTTCTATTCCTAAGTGCATGAGCGTTTGGCTCAAAAAACTACGCACTGTGCTAACATCATCTACTATTAAAATTGATAGCTGCGTATCCATGTATCTTCCTCGTAGGCTAAAAGCATTGTATAAGTTATTATATAACTAGATATTTAATCATTTTATTATAGAGACCTACGCTCAAAAGGCCAGATTTGCTTTATGTCAAACAACACAAAAAAACAATCATTGCTTGGTAAAACACCACAAAAAAGAAAAACCCCTGTAAAAAAGCCCCGCAATAGGCCGCAAACAGCACCGCAATCTTCAGCTAACCCAACATCTACCCCAGCAGAGCAGCCTGTAAAGTCTAAAAAAGGGTTACTTATTACGCTGGCTGTCATTTTTTCCGTAGCCATTATTTTTCCAAAACCTACTTTGCTCACCTATAAAAAATTAGGGTTAGTGAGCGAAAGTATTTATTGGCCTGGGGTCTTTGGGTATGGCCGTACATTACTTGATTCAAACTTACACCCGCAGCTAGACGAGAAGCGCAATGCCCTTTATTTATGCGCAGATATGAAGGCGCCGCAAAGCTGTCAAAAGTACCAACTAATAAAAAATAATGGCTTTTTTGCTGCACTTGCTAGCTATATTTAGCATTAAAAAAACTAATCTGAAAATTTAAAATTACTTGGTTGAAAGGTGTGCAAAAGATCAACATAATGGCGCTCCTTTTTTCAACAACTGAACTATTGAAACGACCATGCTAAACGAGCTAGATTGGCTTTTAAACACTGTATTACTTGCACTAGGTTTAGGTGCATTCTTTATTAACCACATAACAATACTGCGTGTTGCAGCGATTAGTGCATGTGGTCTGTTATTTTTGTCTTTTAGCTTGGATTTAATGTCGTCGAGTGTTATTTCGAATATGAGTTTAGTGTTGATCAATACATTTTACTTGTTCAAAGTATATACGTTTGGACAATTTAATGTAACGCAGAGTTAACATTTCCCCTTAGAATATTTTATAGCCCAGCCTTGCTGGGCTTTTTTATTTGAAAAATTAAAAGGCTTGGGGAACAGATTGAACTAAGATAAAATTTATCTCGTATTAATCCTCATTTAGGTCTTACTATGTCTTTATCTGATTTCGATTTATTTTTATCTTCTATGGAAGATGTAAAACCTATAAACCACGATACTGTAACTCCCCTTGCAAGTAATCCCAGTGCCACCCTTGCCCAACAAGAAAAACGCAAAGCTGCCGAGCTTAGCCTTGCGAATGACGAAAATTACTTACAATCTGAGCATGTAGAGCTTTTAGACCCACATGCATTACTCAGTTTTAAAAAAGATGGCGTACAAAGCGCAGTATTTAAAAACTTACGCTTAGCTAAATACCAAGTTGATGCCACATTAGATTTGCATGGCCAATTACTTAAAAACGCACGCACAACATTATTTAACTTTATTACTGATTGCCACCAGCGAAACATTCGCGTTGTACTAGTTCGCCATGGCATTGGTATAAAAAATAAAGCTAAGCCCGGTATACTAAAGAGCTATGTTAATAAGTGGCTACAGGCTCTACCCGCGGTATTAGCGTATCATACCGCTTTAAAGCACCATGGTGGCAGTGGCGCAACGTATGTGTTGCTTAAAAAAAGTGATGAGAAAAAGCATGAAAACCGAGAGATCCATGCTAAACGGTACTAATTAACTTATTTTACTAAATACCAGTAACGAAGCGCACTTTAGTAATTAAATGACCTAATGAAAGGTGGGTTCTCTTTAATTATCTGGCTTTATTAAGCCAAAAACAAATTAACAGAGCCCCCTTTTTTATAATGTGCCTACAAATACGCCTATTCACTTTGTGAAGTTTTGCTTTGTGGCACTTGATCGGCACTCGCTTGGTTAAACCAAGCAGACACGCCTAGCACTATAATAGAAACCACTACTAAACTTAGTTTTACTCCGCCTTGACTTGATTTCATACGTTACTCTTATTATTTTTATTTTAGTGACTAAACTTCACAATAATTAAAATTACAAATGTTAACAAGCTGTTTGTTAAACTGTTTTGCTATCTATTAATAACCTTTTGTTCTATTAACCCGATTATTTAATGTAAGGCCGCTTTTTAGGCGATTAATATTTTCTGCAATTTGCGCTGTTACGCTATTTAAATCAGATAACGCGGCGCAGTGTGGTGTAATCGTTATTTTAGCGTTACGCCAAAATGGGTGGTCGTGCGGTAGCGGCTCTTGGGTAAATACATCGAGCGTGGCAGCCCTTAACATTTCACTGTTAAGTGCGTTTATTAAATCTTGCTCTACTAGGTGCTCTCCTCTGGCAACGTTAATTACACAGGCATGGGCCGGTAACTTAGCTAATAAATCGGCATTAATAATACCCTTAGTATCTTTTGTTAGCGGCAGTAGGCATACCAAGTAGTCAATTGTGGGCAGCATTTCATTAAGGCCTTGCTGCTGAGAATATAGATGCACCTGCTCATCGCTTTTTTCAGTTTTTGACCAAGCGCTTACCGTAAAGCCATTCAGGGTTAGTTTTTTGGCGCACGCTTTACCTAGCTCACCAAAGCCTAAAATACCCACGTGATTATATTTATATGCGCGCTTAGGTTTATAATTGCATTGTGATTGCTTAACAAAATACTCTTTTAAACGCAGCTTGTGCGCAAGTACATGGCCTAGCACGTACTCTGCCATATCTTGAGCAAGCTCAGTATCAACAATGCGAACCACGTCTACCTCTTCAGGCAATAAAGACATATTAATACTATCTACACCCGCCCCAAACGATGACACCGCTTTTAAATTTGGTAATTGCTGCCACAAATCATCTGGTGCATTCCAGGCTAATACAAACTCTACATTGTTGAGCTTTTGACACTCTGGCCATTGGATTATTTCTTCATTGGGTAATAGCTCTTTTAGCTTTGCAATTAGCTTTGTATTATCTCGCCCGGTAATGGCTACTAATACCGACATAGAAGCTCCTAATTTTATTGAATAAATTTTATCTACACTAATAAACAACTGAGCAGCTCGTTATGTGCTCTTTAAAAAGTCACACAACTGCAAAGTAAATGTCACACCCTTTTTTTACTCTAAACAGGATGGCGAATAGGCCAAATTGTAAATGAGGTTAATATGATAAGCGTTGATAAAGTAATAGCAGCAAACTTACCACAATTAGAGAACTCCCCTAAAGTAAAAGGTTTAGTTAAAAAGGGGCTTGGCTACTTATTACATGAACAAGAATTTGTCGCCTTTGGCGATGCTTACCCCCATTTACAAGGGCTAGAGTTTGTTGAACAAGTGCTTGATGAGCTTGACTTTGATACCCGCTATAAACCAAAACAAATTGAAAACATACCCAGCGAAGGTAAGTTAGTTATTGTGGCTAACCATCCCATTGGCTCGCTCGACGCACTTGCGCTGATAAAAGTACTTTCCAGCGTTAGGCAAGATTTAAAAGTGGTTGCCAATCGCATGCTAATGTCGGTCACCCCTATGCATTCATTGCTGTTGCCAGTAGATAATTTATCGGGAACCAGTAAAAAACAAGAATTAAGTAATATACAAAAACACTTAAAAGATGAAGGTGCGTTACTTATTTTCCCTGCGGGAGAGGTCTCGCGTTTAAGCCCTACCGGTATAAAAGATTGCAAGTGGAACAGTGGCTTTTTACGCATGGCTAAAAAAGCAAACAGCCCTATTTTACCTATTTATATAAAGGCCAAAAACAGCCCGCTTTTTTATGGCACCTCAATGATTTACAAACCACTTGCGAGCTTATTATTAGTAAAAGAAATGTTTAAGCAGCGACAAAAGTCATTAGAATTTGAAATTGGTGCTTCCATTCCGCCTGAGTCATATTTAATCGAAAACTTAAAAGATAAAGAAATCGTTAATCTCATTCGCAAGCAACTTTATCGCCTTACCACTAAAAAGCCCCTTCCCCTTAAAACCCAAACCCCTATTGCAATATCTGAGTGCCGCAAAGAGCTTAAAAAAGCCATAGAGAGTTGTCAGTTATTAGGCAAAACACAAGATGGCATGCATATTCATTTATATCAATACACTGGCAGCTCACCAGTGTTTAGAGAGCTTGGGCGACTGAGAGAAATTGCCTTTAGAGCGGTAGGTGAAGGCAGCGGAAAACGCCGCGACATCGACAAATATGATATGGATTATCAACACTTAGTGCTATGGGATCCTACGCAGCTAGAATTAGTGGGGGCATATCGCCTTGCTTGTGCAAAGGAGATAATAGATAAACATGGTCGAGAAGGCTTATACACCGATAGTTTATTTAGTTACACACAAGCAATGAAACCGTATTTAGAGCAAGGTATAGAACTTGGCCGCAGCTTTGTGCAACCTAAATATTGGGGGCGTAAAAGCTTAGACTATTTATGGTACGGTATTGGCGCATTTATTAAAAACTACCCGCAATATCGTTACTTATTTGGCGCGGTGAGCGTCTCTAACGCCTTGCCTGAACAAGCAAAAGCCATGCTTGTGCATTACTATCAACATTATTATAAATCAGAGCAACACCTCGCCACCCCCAATAACGAGTTTAAATTAAGCGAGCAACAACTCACTCAGTGTAAAACTGTTTTTAGTGGTAACGATGTAAAAGAAGACTTTGTAGAATTAAAACATGTACTGGCCAATATGGGGGCACAAGTTCCTACGCTATTTAAGCAATATACTGAGCTGTGCAAGCCAGGCGGCGTAAAGTTTTTAAGCTTTAGTATCGACCCCGACTTTAACAACTGTATTGATGGGTTAGTGCTGGTAGATTTACAAAACGTAAAAGAAAATAAAGCCAAGCGCTATTTAGGTTAGGGCGTGTTGAACTTTACGGATTGAAATTTGTTCAATCTAAGGGCGATTTAATCGCGGCGCGAGGTTTGTAACCTAGTGGGCTCGATAACTGCTCCTGCGTTATTCTAATGACTTACATCCCTGTAAGAATA